>NZ_JBITIZ010000021.1:0-120719 GCF_044459525.1 Streptosporangium sp. NPDC050284 | reverse complement strand
GATCGGACCGCGCTCACCCAAGGGCAGACGAGGATCGATCAAGGACCATTCGTCATCGGTGAGGTCTCCACGCGCCATGACCATGGCCTACCAGGACGGCAAACCACCGCGCAGGCGAATCCCACTGATCTCAACCCCGTACAGGCCCTAGTGGACGGAGCAGATCGCGGATCCGATCACCGCCGTCACCGCGTCCGGATGCGACACCAGGGTCAGGTGAGAGCCGCCGGGAAACTCGGTGACCTTCGAGTGTGCCCGGTGGGCCATGAACCGTTCCGAGGACGGGGTGATGATCCGGTCGCCGGTGCTGATGAAGTACCAGGAGGGGATCGTCTTCCAGGCCGCGGCCTGCGACGGTGTCGTGAACGCGCTGGTCGAGGCGGGCCGCTGAGAGGCCCACAGGCGCAGGGCCGTGTCCCGGGGCAGGTCCGAGGCGAACGAGCGGACAAAGGTGTCCCGCCTGAGATACAGGTCCTTCGCTCCCTGGGGCGCCGCAGGGTAGGACACCGTCTCGTAGAGAGAGGCGGGATCTCCGGACAGGGCGGAGTCGTGGCCGCTGAGATCGCCGGTGCTCTCCCCGATGTCGGGCGCCGCCGCGTCGACGTACACCAGGGCCCTGACGTTCGGAACGTCCGCGGCGGCGTTCGTGATCACCGAGCCTCCGTAGGAGTGTCCGACGAGCACGATCGGGCCGGAAATCGTTCTCAGGAAGCCGGCGACGGACGCGGCGTCGCCGGTGAGGCCGCGCAGCGGGTTGGCGATGGCCCGCACGGTGTAGCCCACTCGTTGCAGGGAGCTCACCTCGCCGCTCCAACTGGAGGCGTCGGCCCAGGCGCCGTGCACCAGGACGACCGTGGGCTTGGCGTGGCCCGGCGATCGGCGGCAGGGGGGCAACGGCTCACCCATGAGCGCCGACGGCGCGCGTACCGTCGTGGCCGCCCGGTCGCCGGTCGCCGGTGACGTCGTGATGGCTGCCGCGATTACGGCGAACGCCACCACAGGGGCGATCCCACCGAGCCGTAGGCGGACGCGGGCGGGTCTCATTGCTCTCTCCCTGATGCGAGGAATGACCTCCGGGTTCCGGTGAACGGTGACTCCGCCATCGGGCGGCGAGTGCTCGCCGCCCGGCTCTGGGTGACCGCCTTCGTGAGCGTCGGCGCCGCCCTCGGTCAAGGTCCTTGGGTCTGATACCTCGCGAAACAGAAGAGTTAACTCGAGTTACGTTAAAAGATCAGGGGTCGGTGCCGGTTCGGTGGCCTCCGATCCAAGGGCGGGAGCTCGCGGCCGAACGGCCCGGCACGAGGCCGCGCGGCCGGAGCAGCGTCACTCAGCGCGGTGGGATCCTGCCGAGGCCGGCGACGACCTCGAAGGCGTGCTCGGGGTACGGATCGCCGTCGGCGGGGCGCCAGTCCGCGGCCAGGACGAGTCCGGGGTCGAGGAGTTCGAACCCCTCGAACAGTTCGCCGACCTCGTGCATGGTGCGAAGCTGTACCGGGTTGCGGGTCTGCCCGTACACCGCGAGCCCGGCGGACGCCTCGTCCTCCGGCATCGTGTCGGAGCAGGCATGGGTCAGCCCCAGGTAGCTGCCCGGCGCGAGGGCGTCACGCAGTTGTGCCATGAGGTCGTGCGCGGCGTCTCCGACGACGAAGTGCCACACCGCGACCGTGAACACGCCGATCGGCCTGGTGAAGTCGAGCGTGGCCCGCACCCGGGGGTGGTCGAGGATCTCCTGCGGCCGGCGCAGGTCGCCGTGGATCGTCACCACGCCGGAGTGGTCCACCGTCGACTGGTTGTGCGTGACGACGGTCAGGTCGTTGTCGACGTACACGACGCGGGCGTCCGGATGGATCCCGCGCACGACCTGGTGGAGATTCGGGGGAGTGGGCAGGCCGCAGCCGATGTCCAGGAACTGATCGACGCCGGCTTCCGCCATCGCCCTGGCGGATCGCAGCAGGAAGCCGCGGTTGGCCCGGCAGGCGTCGGGGACCGTCGGGAAATGAGCCACCAGCATCCTGACGGCCTCCCGGTCCGCCGCGAAGTTCTCCTCGCCGCCGAGCATGACATCGTACATACGGGCCGCGCTCGCCTGCGACGCGTCACTGGGATGGGTCACCTGATGCCTTTCCAAAGGGGGGACGGTCGTCCGTTACGTGAATGCGGTCACAGATCCTCATGAGGAGCGCCGTCGTGTCGCCACGGTCGCGGGCCGCGAGCGAGAGCCGGTCGAAGGTGACGGCGTGCTCCTCCCGGAGGGACCGTTCGGCGACCTCGTCCCGCTGGCCGTGCATGGCGATCATCTGGGGCCGGCCGTGACCACTGCGAAAGATGGTGAAAGGCCCGTACCCGGGTATGAACCGCGAGCCCATCGGATTCACCTGGATGCTGATGCCCTTCATCTGGGCGGAGGCGGTCAGCGCGATGAGCTGGCGGATGTGCGCGTCGATCCCCGCGATCGGCCGCCACAGCACGGGCTCTTCGATCACGGCCCACAGCACGGGCCGGTCGTCGCCCGCGAGCACCTTCTGGCGGCGCAGCAGCTGTTCCACGTTCCTCTCGACGTGCGGGGCCGGGGCCGGGTATCGGCTCATCCGGTAGACCGCCGCCGCGTATTCCGGGGTCTGCAGGAGCGGTGGGATGACGAACGGCTGGTAGGTGCGGATGAGGTCCGCGGTCTGTTCCAGGCGCATCACCACCGCCGTGTCCAGCGGGAGTTCCTTGCTGTCCCACCAGCCGGGTTGACGCTCGCCGAACGCCACCGACAGCAGCATCTCCTGCTGGTACGGGTCGACGACCCCGTACAGGGTGAACAGATCACGTAGGTCGGCGCGGCGGAAGCCTCGCTGCCCGGTCTCCATCCGGCTGATCTTCGACTCGCTGGCGCGGATGGCCTTGCCGGCTTCGGCGGCGGTCAGGTTGCACTGGAGCCGTAGCTGCCGGAGCCGGGCGCCGACGATCTGGCGGGCTATGTCGCCTGCGTCTGTGTGAGCGTTCACATCACCTCCGAGCGTCTCCGCCTGCCGGACCTGGACCGTCAGTGGAAACCGATGTCTTTTCCGTAACCTGCCATGTTTCTTGACTTGCCATGGCAAGATCGTCCAGAAGGCGAAATTGAGGCTATTGCTTATTTTCTCTCACTGCCTATGGATTTCAGGTAGTGTTCCATGAAATTTCAAGATCACAAAACTTGCGGAAGGCACGTCCGGTCAAGGACCACTCCGCCGGACGGTCCCCGTTCCTGAGCACGTCCGCGACTGCCAGGCCCGCCGACGGCGTCCCCGCCCCCGTCTGGGCCGTCCACCCGCCCGGAAGACGACGTTCGGCCGCGGGCGAGACCGGCGCGCGGGACGGAAGTCCCTGCCGGATGGGCCGTTCGGCCGCTGTGCGAACACCGCTGTGGCGATGGGATGGAGACACCCCCCGAGGAGGTCGACATGGTTGCGTATGTGGTGGCGGGTACGGACTCGGCCCTCACCGACAGGGCTCTCGCCGACAGAGCCGTTGGCGCAGACAGAGCCGTCGGCGAGGCGTGGCGCGGCCTGAGGATCGTCCGCGTGTGCGAGCCGCGGACCCGCGACATCCCGCCGCCCGGGTCTCGCCGGGGCGACTGAGGAGGGGGCCGTCGTGCCGTTCTCATCGTTCGCCTCTTTCGACGTCTCCGCCCGGGAGGCGCCGTCACACCCGGACGGGTGGTCGCCGGCGAGGAGGGAGATCGTCGTCGGGTTCGACGGATCGCCGCAGAGCCGCGCCGCCGTCGAGTGGGCGGCGCGCGAGTGCCGGACACGGTGGATGGAGCTGACCGTCTGCCACGTCTGGGACGGCCCTCACGCCGAACGCGAGGCCGCCATCACCGGACAGCGCCGCACGCTCGCGGGCAGCATCCTGACCGACGGCGTGGAGCTGGCCGAACGGCTGCTGCCAGGCCGAAGGGTGCGGTCGATCCTGGCGCGCGGCGCCGCCGGACCGGAACTGGTCTCACTCAGCCGGACGGCGCGGATGCTCGTGGTCGGACGCCGGGGACTCGGCGGGGTCTCCGGTGTGCTGCTCGGCTCGGTGAGCGCCCATGTCGCCGCGTACGCGCCCTGTCCCGTGCTCGCCGTCCAGCGGCCAGACGTGACACCGCGGCCGGGTTCGGGGCAGGGGCCCGTCGTGGTGGGGGTGGACGGATCCGCCTGCTCGCTCGCGGCCCTGGGGTTCGCCCTCTCCCACGGCCGGGCCCACAGGCTGCCGGTGCACGTGATCCACGCGTGCGCGGACACCCCCCACCGGATGGGGAGATTCGCGCGATCAGAGGCCGGAGAGGACGTTCGGCGATGGGTGGAGGAGGTGACGAACTCGTTGGAAGACGACCGCCGCGGCATGATCGTCACGGCCACCGTCTCCGGTGAACCGCCGCTCGCGGCACTGCTGTCGCACGGCCATCGGGCGTCACTGCTGGTCGTCGGCTCTCGCGGGCTGGGGCCCCTCAGAGCGCGGCTCCTCGGCTCGGTGAGCCGAGGACTGCTGCATCACGCGTCGTGGCCGGTGGCCGTGGTGAGATCCCGCGGCCCGCACGGCCGTAGCCGAGAACTCTCCTTCCGGGGAGTTTGAGCCTCTCCCGCCTCTCCTGGTCGGCGACCTCCGCCACGGGACCTGGAGCCCGGCCAGATCGCGCGGGCTTGCGCGTCACCGCCTCCTCGCCGCCCTGGCACGCGCACGCACGATGGAGCGCACCGTCAGCAGGGCGGCGACGAGGACGATCTGACCACCGAGGATGATGCGGTTGACGTCCACCGCGGGTTGCCAGCGGACCTCGGAGTCCTTGACGACGAACACCCCGGCGGCGGTGACGTCGAAGCCGAACCCGCCCCCCGACCCTTCCGCGGCCTGCTCGCCCCCCTCCTTCCCGCCGCCCCCACCACCGCCACCGATCACCCTGGCCACGGGAATGATCGTCACACCGTCCCGGACGATGGGCTCGCCGAAGACCCGCCTGATCGAGACGGTGTCCTTCGCCTGGTCGAGAATTTCCGTGATTTTCACGGTGCTTTTTCCTTTCGACGGCCGGTGTCCCCTCCATGATCGTGCGGAACACGGTGCCGAGGAAAGAGGCGAAGGTCCGTCCCCGAGGGGAAGCCGCTCCCTGGACAGGACAAAAGCCCTTGTCCTCGGAGAGGACAAAAGACCCTGTCCTCGCGCACCGGAGTCGGGACCTGTGGCCCTGGGACCGGGCCGCCCGGCGCGGCTCTGATGGGAGGGAAGGGAGAACAGCCATGTCCGCTCTGATCATCGCCGGAACCGACGGCTCCATCGGCGCGACCGCCGCGGTCGAATGGGCCGCCGACGACGCCGCCCGTACGGGCCTGCCGCTGCGCATCGTCACCGCCGTGCACCGCTGGCCGAACGACATCTCCAGATTCGCCGTCCTCGAAGGGGAGGAGGACGCGATGACCCGGGGCGCACGCAAGGTGCTGGACGAGGCCGAGGCGACGGCACGCACCCGGCAGCCCACCGCGCAGGTGAGCACCACGTTGGTCGAGGGCCCGCCCTCGCTGGTCCTGCGCGATCTGGCACGGGACGCGGCGGAGATCGTCGTCGGAAGCCGTGGTCTCGGCGGCTTCGCCGGAGCCGTCATCGGTTCGGTCAGCATGCACGTCGCCGGGCACGCGCACTGCCCGGTCGTCGTGGTCCAACCCGGTCAGGTGCCGGCGTACGGCGAGATCACGGTCGGTGTCGACGACTCCGACGCCTGCGAGCCCGCCCTCGCCTACGCCTTCGAACAGGCCAGGCATCGCGAATGCACGCTGCGCGCCCTGTACGCCTGGCAACTGCCCGTGCACGCCTTCGCCCCGGAGATCGCCTACGACATGGACGAGGTCCGCATCGCCCAGTACGCCGTGATGGCCGACCGGCTCGCCTCCTGGCGGCAGAAGTATCCCGAGGTGAGCCTCATCGAGGAGGTTCGGTGCGCGCATCCGGTCGAGGCGCTCGCCGAGGCTTCCAAAGAGGGGGACCTGCTCATTGTCGGCTCCCACGGTCGTGGCACCCTGGGCTCGTTGCTGCTGGGGTCGGTCGGCCGGGGTGTCCTGCACCACGCGCACTGTGCCGTCGCGGTTGTCCGCTCATGACGATGTTCACGGCCGCCGCCGGCGACCGCGGGTCCGTGCGAGCGCTCGAAGCATCCGCGGGAACGACCTGAGCCCTCCCCGCCGCGAGTGCGGCCAGGAGCCGATCGGGATCCACCTCTCCTGGGAGGTCTCACTTCGGGAGGGCGCGGAGGAGGTCAGGCCCGTGCCGGGCGCTCGCATGGCGCGGCCCTCCGTTTGCCTCGCACGGAGGGGGTAGGGGAGACATCGCCGCAGCTCAGGCGATCCGGGAGGGGAAATGACCAAGTTCGGATATTTCTTGTCGAGCGAGGAACACGGTCCGGCGGAACTCGTACGGCAGGCCAAACTCGCCGAGCGGGCGGGCTTCGAAGGGCTGTGGATTTCCGACCACTTTCATCCATGGCTGGACGTGCAGGGGGAGAGCCCGTTCGTCTGGTCGGTGATCGGGGCGGTGGCCGAGGCGACCTCGCTGCCCATCACCACCGCCGTCACCTGCCCGCTGATCCGCACCCACCCGGCGATCATCGCGCAGGCCGCCGCCACCAGCGCGGCGCTGTCCGGCGGCCGGTTCCAGCTCGGTGTCGGCACCGGTGAGGCGCTCAACGAGCACATCCTCGACTCGCGCTGGCCCCCGGCCTCCGAGCGGCTGGAGATGCTGGAGGAGGCGGTGGAGCTCATGAGGGAGTTGTGGAGCGGGAAGCTGGTGACCCATCGGGGCACCCACTACAGGGTCGACACCGCCCGCCTGTACACCCTTCCCGACGAGCCGCCGCCCGTCTACATGTCCGCCTTCGGGGACAAGGCCGTGCAGCTGGCCGGGCGCATCGCCGACGGCTACATCTGCACCTCCCCGAGTGCCGAGCTGGTGGAGAAGTTCCACAAGGCCGGTGGCGCGGGCAAGCCCTCCCAGGGCGGACTGAAGGTCTGTTACGCCGCCGACGAGGCCACGGGCCGCAGGACCGCGCACCAGATCTGGCCGACCCAGGGCATCAAGGGTGAGGCCTCGCAGCTGCTGCCGCTGCCCCGCCACTTCGAGGATCTCGCCGAGGCGGTCACCGAGGACGAGATCTCCGCCCCCTGCGGCCCCGATCCCGAGGTGCACGTCAAGGCGATCAAGGAGTACGTGGACGCGGGCTTCGACGAGATCTACATCAGCCAGATCGGCAAGGAGCAGGACGCCTTCTTCGACTTCTACGCCAAAGAGGTCCTGCCCCGGCTGCGCTGACATCCATCCGAGGAGGAGAACATGAAAGCTCTCACCTGGCACGGCAGACGCGACGTACGGGTCGAGGAGGTTGCCGACCCGATACTCAAGGAGCCGAACGACGCGATCATCAAGGTGACCACCAGTGCGATCTGCGGATCGGACCTGCACCTGTACGAGGTCCTGGGCCCCTTCATGGGGGAGGGCGACATCCTGGGCCACGAGCCGATGGGCATCGTGGAGGAGGTCGGCTCCGAGGTCACCTCCATCAAGCCGGGAGACAGGGTGGTCATCCCGTTCAACATCTCCTGCGGCCACTGCCACATGTGCGGCCTGAACCTCTTCGCCCAGTGTGAGACCACCCAGGTCCGTGACCAGGGCATGGGCGCGGCCCTGTTCGGCTACACCAGGCTGTACGGCGAGGTCCCCGGGGGGCAGGCCGAGTACCTGCGGGTCCCGCAGGCGCAGTTCGGCCCGATCAAGGTTCCCGAGGGGCCGCCGGACGAGCGGTTCGTCTACCTGTCCGACGTGCTGCCCACCTCCTGGCAGGCGGTGGAGTACGCCGACATCCCCGACGGCGGGAGCGTCACCGTCTTCGGGCTCGGCCCGATCGGGCAGATGACCTGCAGGATCGCCAAACACCTGGGTTATCGGGTCATCGGCGTCGACGGGGTGTCCGAGCGGCTCGCGATGGCGCGCCGGCACGGCGCCGAGGTGCTCGACGCCTCCGCGACCGCCGACATTCCCGGCGCGGTCAGGGAGCTCACCGGAGGGCGCGGCACCGACTCGGTGATCGACGCGGTCGGCATGGAGGCGCACGGCTCCCCGGTCGCCAAGTTCGCCCAGACCGTCACCGGCCTGCTGCCCGACGCGATCGCCGCCCCGCTGATGTCCAGCGCGGGCGTCGACCGGCTGCGCGCGCTCAACCAGGCCGTCGACACGGTACGGCGCGGCGGCACGATCTCCGTCGTCGGCGTCTACGGCGGCATGGCCGACCCGATGCCGATGCTGAGGATGTTCGACAAGGGCGTCACCCTGCGGATGGGCCAGGCCCACGTCAAACGCTGGATCGACGACCTGATGCCGCTGGTGACCGACGACTCCGACCCTCTCGGGGTGATGGACCTGGCCACCCACAGGCTCCCCCTCGACCAGGCGCCGCACGGCTACGAGATCTTCCAGAAGAAGCGGGACGGGGCGATCAAGGTTCTTCTCAATCCCTGACGCACCGGACAGGTCGCGAGAAGCACCACGAAGAACGTCACCGGAAGAACAAAGAACACGAAGGGGAAAAGGAGAAGAATGGACGCGATCGTTCTGCTGAAGGACGACCACAAGACCGTCGAGAAGCTGTTCAAGGAGTTCGAGAGCGCGGGGGAGCGGGCGTACAAGAAGAAGCGGGAGCTCGTCGACCAGATCATCGAGGAGCTCACCGTCCACGCTCACATCGAGGAGCAGATCTTCTATCCGGCCGCCCGTGAGGGTGCTCCCGAGACCTCCGACCACATCCTGGAGAGCGTCGAGGAGCACCACGTGGTGGTCTGGATGCTCTCCGAGCTGGCCGGGCTCGACCCCAAGGACGAGCGATTCGACGCCAAGGTCACGGTGTTGATCGAGAACGTCCGCCATCACGTCAAGGAAGAGGAAGAGGAGTGGTTCCCGGAGGTGCGGGAGGCGATGGGACGCAAGAGGCTCCAGGAGATCGGTGAGGAGATGGAGAAGGCCAAGGCCGGAGCCCCCAGAGACCCGCTCGCCCTGAGCAGCGCCCGCGCCTGACCCTCTTCACGCGCCCGTACGGCTCCCGTGGAGGCATGCCCCCTCCGAACTTCGCAGGGGGCACGCTTCCACGGAGACGGGTCCCGAGGAGATACGGCGTCTCGGCGGGCGGGGGTCTTCTCACCGGCTCGGAAACGGCCTTCGGGAGACCGGTCCGGGCGGGAACCCCATGCCACGCACGGGCCCCGACCCCCCGATGGGGGGCCGGGGCCCGCGTGCGCCGGGGTCCGTTCCGGCTCAGGGAAGCTGTTCGGTGACGAGAAACGCGACGCCGCCCCCCTCGTCGACGTCGGCGTCCAGCGACTTGTCGTCGAGCATGTCCACGACCTGCGGGTCGAGGAAGATCCGTGCTCCTTCCGACTCCACCACCCTGTCGGCGGACTCGGGGTGTTCCGCGATCGAGAGCACGAGCGATCCGGTGCCGTCGCTCTGGGATGAGATGCGAACCCCGGTATCGGGGGAGTCTGTCATCTGCGAGCTGAGATCCCGGATTACCTGGGCTGCCGTGTCCGTCAATGTGAGCATTGCTACTCCTTGTCGGTATCGGGACTTGGATTCTTCGCCCTTGCCCGCTCTCATCCGCCCCAACCATCCCCCCGGATTTTCTCGCGACGGCCGCGATCGGCCGATCATGAGGAATGCCGGTCGAGGCGCTCGGCCGTCTTGCGCGCGGCGATCAGGACCGGGTCCCACACCGGGGCGAACGGGGGAGCGTACGACAGGTCGAGCCCCGTCATCTCCTCCACCGTCATCTCGTGCCACAGGGCGACGGCCAGGGCGTCGATGCGCTTGGCCGCGCCCTCCTGGCCGACGATCTGGGCTCCCAGCAGGCGGCCCGTGCCCCGGTCGGCGATTATCTTGATCTTCATCATGTGGGCGCCGGGAAAATATCCGGCGCGCGTGGTGGACTCCACGATCTCGCCGACCGGTTCGAACCCGGCCTCCAGGGCCTCCGCGGTCGTCAGGCCGGTACGCGCCACCTCGTACTGGCAGATCTTGGAGACCGCGGTGCCCACGACACCGGGGAAGGAGGCGTACCCGCCACCGATGTTGATGCCCGCGACGCGCCCCTGCTTGTTGGCGTGGGTGCCCAGCGCGATCGCGACCGGCTGCCGGGAGACCCGGTGGAAGGTCTCGACGCAGTCACCGGCGGCCCAGACGCCCTCCACCGGGGTCCGCATCCGCCGGTTCGTCCTGATCCCCGAGGTCTCGCCGACCGGGATGCCCGCGGCCTCGGCCAGCGCGCTGTTCGGCCGGGTGCCCAGACCCAGGACGATCAGGTCCGCGGGCAAAGCCCGGCTGCCGGTGCGTGCCGCGCGGACCCGCCCCCCTGACTCCTCGAAGCACTCGATGCGCTCGCCGAGGTGCACCTGAACCCCCAGGTCGCGCAGGGCGTCGGTGATGAGGGCGCCCATGTCCGGGTCGAGCGTGCTCATCGGCTGCTCGCCGCCGTCGACGAGCGAGACCTCCAGCCCGCGCCGCACCATCGCCTCGGCCATCTCCAGGCCGATGTAGCCCGCGCCGACCACCACGGCCCTGCGCGGCCCGCGCTCCAGGGCCTCCAGCAGCGCGATGCCGTCGTCCAGGGTCTGCACCCCGTGCACCCCCCTGGCGCCGGCGCCGGGCAGGTCGGGCCTGGCCGGTACGGCACCGGGTGCGATCACGAGCTGGTCGAAGGGCTCCAGGCCGCGGCCGCCCTCCTCGTCGCGCACGGTCACCACGCGCCGGTCCAGGTCGATCTCGACGACCTCGCTGCGCAGCCGCAGGTCGATGGCGAACTCGTCGCGGAACACCTCGGGACGACGGCTGATCAGCGACTCCACGTCGGCGACCTCCCCGCCCACCAGGTAGGGGATGCCGCAGGCCGAGTAGGAGGCGTGCGAGCCCTTCTCGAAGGCGACGATCCGCAGGTCCTCGGGCCCGCGCCGACGCCTGGCCTGGGAGGCCGCGCTCATCCCCGCGGCGTCGCCGCCGATCACCACCAGTCGTTCCGTCATCGCCTCATCCCTCGTGTGGACCGCCGATGCTACGGCTTCCTCCCCGGAACACGCCCAAACGCGCACGCCGCCACGCCGTGTGCCCCCGGCGAGCCCGCAGACCACCTCGAAGTCGGCCGTCATCGCCATGTCCTCGTGTTCGAGATTGTGGCAGTGCAGCATTTTGACGCGCTCCCCGGCCTGAGGGCCGAGGATTCACTCCGTGCCGCCGTTCAGCGGCAGGGCGGCGGCGACGCTCCCGCACTGTGAGCACAGTTTGGAGGACATGCCGCGGACCTCCGCCGTCCCCGCCAGGTCCAGGCGGTCATCCACCCAGGCGGGTCCGGCTGGGCGGGCGGGGAAATCATGGACACCTCCGTCGGATTGATGGTGTCCAGGCTGTCGGCCACGGGCTCGGGCGTCGTCACCCCGAGGGCGGGGCCTGGCCGTACTCCCGGTGACGTAGGAGGGTGCGACCGCGCCCCGGGGTGTACGGCCAAGGGAGTATGCGGGGCCGCCGCGCCGGAGGCGGGAAGGGTGCGCCGGCCGGGAGGCGTCGGATCCGTTCACGGCGCGTCATCCCTGCGAACGGATGCCGCCTTTCTGGTAAGTGATGCAAATATTTGCGAAGAATGTCATGCAGTTTCATGTGTGGCGCGGATCGACGCCGAGGCTTTGTCGAGGGCGAGCCGTCGGTCGGTCCCGAATCGGCGGCCCTGTGCCTCCGTCGCTCCCCGACGGAGGTCTGAGCCCATATCGTCCTGACCGTTCCGTGTCACCGATTCCTTCGCGCCGCCGTCGATCCCGCGGATGGGGAGGGGGTCTCTCTAGGGGGTGAAGAAGTTACGGGGGGATGACGGGCCGATCACTGTCACTTTTTTGCATCTGAATAGGCGGACTCTTGCTGCACTCTGCACGCCTCTATATGTTTCTCGTAACCGACCCGCCAAGGAGTGCCTCGGATGAAATCCCCCAAGCTCGCGATGCTGCTCGCCGCGGCCATCGCGCTCACCGCCGCCGGGTGCGGCAACGACGACAGCGGATCCCCGGCCGCGGACACCACGCCGGGTGCCGCCGGGGCCGAGGCTCCGGTCACGATTTCCGTCGGCTGTCAGCCGCCGAAGAGCAACCCGCTGGAGCGGACCGCCTGGGACGAGGACGTGGCGGCGTTCAAGAAGTTGCACCCGAACATCACGATCGAGAGCAAGGACGCCTTCCCCTGCATCAACCCGGACACCTTCCAGGCGAAGCTGGCCGGCGGGTCCATGGAGGACGTCTTCTACGTCTACTACACCGATGTCAAGAAGATCATCAGTGCGGGCCAGGCCGCCGACATCACCCCGTACGCCGGCGGCGTCACCAAGTTGAACGACCTGCGCCCCGACGTCCTCGGCATCTTCAAGGAGGGCGAGAAGCTCTACGGCCTGCCCAGGAACAACTACTCGATGGGCCTGGTCTACAACCGCAAACTCTTCACCCAGGCCGGCCTCGACCCCGACGCGCCGCCCAAGACCTGGGCCGAGGTGCGCGACGCCGCCAAGAAGATCAGCGACCTCGGCCCCGGATACGTCGGTTTCGGTGAGTACAGCGCCGGCAACACCGGCGGCTGGCACTTCGCGGCCTCCCTCTACGGGCGCGGTGGCGAGATGGTCACCCCCGACGGCAGGGCCGCGGCCTTCAACAGCCCCGAGGGCAAGGCCGTCCTGGAGAACCTCAAGACCATGCGCTGGACCGACAACAGCATGGGCGCCAAGCAGCTCCTGCAGTGGGAGGACCTGATGCGGATGATGGGCGGCGGCAAGCTCGGCATGATGATCGGCGCCCCCGACGTCGTCCAGGCGGTCAACAACGACTTCAAGGGCAAGTTCGAGGACTACGGGGTCACCGCGCTGCCCGAGGCCAAGGCCTCGCTCAACGGCGGCGACGGCTACATGATCCACCCCAAGGCCACCCCCGAGAAGATCAAGGCAGCCCTGCTGTGGCTGGAGTTCCACGAGCTCACCCCCGGCCAGGGCCAGTTCGACTACGCGCGCAGCAAGCAGCAGGGCCGCCCCGTCGGCCTGCCGATCCCCGACCTGTACGGCGACACCGCGCCCGGCAAGGAGATCACCGAGCTGCGCAAGGCGAACGCCACCGTGCCCGTGGAGAACTTCACCCCCTTCGTGGACGGTTCCGCGGCCATCCAGAACAAGCTTGAGCCGCCGAAGTCCCAGGAGCTCTACGCGATCCTCGACGTGCCCATGTCGGCGGTGCTGACCAGGCAGGACGCCGACATCGACAAGCTGTTGGCCGACGCCGAGGCCAAGGCGAACAAGGTGCTGGCGAAGTCGAGCTGACCCGCTGATGCCCGGGGTGCCGGCCCGTGGGCCGGCACCCCGGCACTCATGTCGATATCGGGAGTCAACCGATGACCACAATGACCGTGAAAGGTCCACGAAGGCGAAAGCCGGGAGCGTTGCGGCAAGGACTGCGGCGCAATCTGACCGCCTACGGGTTCCTGTGCGCGGCGCTGATCTGTTTCGCCTTCTTCTCCTGGTACCCCATGGTGAGGGAGGTCCTGCTCAGCTTCCAGCAGACGAACTTCGTCGACGAGCCCACCTGGGTCGGCCTGGAGAACTTCCGTACCGTGACGGAGGACTCGGCGTTCGCCCAGGCGTGGCTCAACACCCTCGCCTTCACCGGCCTGGCGCTCGTGTTCGGCTACCTCGTCCCGTTCGTGGCGGCGATCGTGTTGAACGAGCTGCGTCACGCGCGGGCCTACCTGAGGTTCGTCGTCTACCTGCCGGTGATGCTGCCGCCCGCCGTCGGGGTGCTGCTGTTCAAGTGGTTCTACGACCCGGGAGCGGGCCTGTTCAACCAGATCCTGGACCTGGCACGCCTGCCGGCACTGAGCTGGCTCGACTCCACCGACACCGCGCTCATCTCCCTCGTCATCGTCTCCACCTGGATGAATTTGGGAACCGGCACGCTGATCTACCTCGCCGCGCTGCAGAGCATCCCCGGCGAGCTGTACGAGGCCGCGGAGCTGGACGGCGCGGGGCTCATTCGGCGGGTCTGGCACGTGACGATCCCGCAGACCAGGCTCATCCTGCTGGTGATGCTGCTGCTGCAGATCGTGGCGACCATGCAGGTCTTCATCGAGCCGTACCTGCTCACCGGCGGCGGCCCGGAGAACGCGACGCTCACCGTCGCCTACCTCATGTACCAGTACGCCTTCAACTTCGGTGACTTCGGCGCCGGAGGCGCGCTCGGGCTGATGCTCATGGTCGTGCTGATGGTGTTCTCCGCCTTCTACCTGCGCCTGTCGCGGGACAACCAGAGCTAAGGAGGCAGCGCCGATGTCGAACCTCACCGTTCAACCCAGTCGCCCGGCTCCGGTCCGGTCACCGGACCCTCACGGGGGAAAGAGGGCCGGGCGGCGCAGGCCCAGGGCAGCGGCGAGGGAGGTGCGCAGCCTGGTCTCCCCGCACACCCTCACCACCCCGCACGGGCGGCTGATCTACCGCCTCGTGCTGACCGCGGTGGTGCTCGTGTTCACCGCCGTGTTCGTCTTCCCGCTCTACTGGATGGTCACCGGCGCGCTCAAGACCCCGGAGGAGCTCGCCCAGATCCCGCCGAGCTTCTTCCCGACCTCCTTCGACTTCGGGGTGTACGCCGAGGCGTGGGACCAGCTGGACCTGGGAGTGTTCCTCACCAACACCGTCGTCTACGCCGGCGGCGCCTGGCTGTTCACGCTCGCCGTCGACGTCTCGGCCGCCTACGCGCTGTCGAAGCTGCGGCCGGTGCTGGGCAACGTGGTCCTGGGCATGATGCTCGCCACGCTCATGATCCCGCCGATGGTCATCCTGCTGCCCGCCTATCTGACGGTGAAGGACATGCCGATCTTCGGCTGGGACCTGCTGAACACCCCCTGGGTGATCTGGCTTCCCGCCGCGGCCAACGGGTTCTTCATCTTCCTGCTCAAGCGCTTCTTCGACTCGATTCCCAGGGAACTACTGGAGGCCGCCCAGATCGACGGCGCCTCTCCGGTGCGCATCCTGTGGTCGATCGTGCTCCCCGTCTCCCGGCCGATCCTCGGGGTGGTGTCCATCCTCTCGGTGGTCAACGTCTGGAAGGACTTCGTCTGGCCTCTGCTGGTGCTGCCGGACGGGGAGAAGATGACGATCAGCGTGGGCATCGCCTCACTCTCGGCGCAGATGCCGCAGAACGTGCTGATCGCCTCGCTGGTGATCGCGAGCATCCCGACGATGATCGTCTTTTTCGTCTTCCAGCGCAGCATCATGGCCGGCCTCACCGCCGGCAGCCTCAAGGGCTGACCTCGTCACCCACCTACGACTTACTAAGGAGTTGTTCCAGCATGTCCGAAACGTGGTGGCGGGGAGCCGCGATCTACCAGGTCTATCTCCGGAGCTTCGCCGACGGCAACGGCGACGGCATCGGCGACCTCGCGGGACTGCGCGCGCGCCTGCCGTACCTCTCCGACCTGGGCGTCGGCGCGATCTGGCTCAACCCCTGGTACCCGTCGCCGATGGCCGACGGTGGGTACGACGTGGCCGACTACCGTGACATCGAGCCGTCGTTCGGCACGCTCGCCGAGGCGGAGGAGTTCATCGCCGAAGCGCATGCCCTGGGGATCAAGACGATCACCGACATCGTCCCCAACCACGGATCCGACCGGCAGCGGTGGTTCCTGCGGGCGCTGCAGGCCGGGCCGGGCTCACCCGAGCGCGAACGCTTCCACTTCCGCCGGGGACGGGGCGAGAGCGGCGAGTCACCGCCCAACGACTGGCAGTCGATCTTCGGTGGCCCCGCGTGGACCCGGATCGCCGACGGCGAGTGGTACCTGCACCTGTTCGCGCCGGAACAACCCGACTTCAACTGGGACAACCCAGAAGTCGTCGAGGAGTTCCACGACGTGCTGCGGTTCTGGTTCGACCGGGGCGTGGACGGCATCAGGATCGACTCGGCCGCCCTGCTGGTCAAGGACATGGACAGCCTGGGCGGAGAGGAGGCCTACACCGACCTCGACGGCGTCCACGAGATCTACCGCGGCTGGCGCCGGGTGGCCGAGGAGTACGACGACCGGATCCTGATCGGCGAGGTGTGGCTGCCCGACCAGGAGCGGTTCGCCCAGTATCTGCGCCCGGACGAGATGCACACCGCGTTCAACTTCGACTTCCTGGCGTGCGCCTGGGACGCGGCCGCGCTGCGCGGGTCGATCGACCTCACCCTGGCCACGCACGTCCCGCTGGGAGCACCCCCCACCTGGGTGCTGTCCAACCACGACGTGACCCGCCCGGTGACCAGGTACGGCAGGGCCGACACCTCCTTCAGCCACGCCGACCGCAAGCACGGCATGCCCGCCGACCCGGTGCTGGGTGAGCGCAGGGCCCGGGCGGCGGCGCTGCTGGCGATGGCGCTCCCCGGCGGGCTCTACGTCTACCAGGGTGAGGAGCTGGGACTGCCGGAGGTCGAGGACATCCCCGACGGGCTGCGCCAGGACCCGATCTGGGTGCGTTCGGGCCGCAGCGACCCGGGTCGCGACGGCTGCCGGGTGCCGCTGCCGTGGTCGGGTGACGAGCCGCCGTTCGGGTTCGGTGCCGGGCCTGCGTGGCTGCCGCAGCCGCTGGAGTGGAAGGCGCTGACGGCCGAGGCCCAGGCCGCCAACCCCACCTCCATGTTCACCCTCTACCGCGCCGGGCTGCACCTGCGCCGCGAGTTGCTCGGCGACGGCACGCTGACGTGGCTGGAGGCACAGGAGGGGGTGCTGGCCTTCCGCCGGGAGTCGGGATTGGTCTGCGTGGTCAACCTCGGCGCGGAGCCGGTGGCCCTGCCCGCCCACGAGTCGGTCCTGCTCGCCAGCGGCCCGCTGGAGGAGAACCTCCTTCCTTCCGACACCGCCGTCTGGCTCCGAACGGCCTGACCTTTCGCTCCGGTCGGTCGCCGCCGGGATCCCCGTCTTCCGCTCAGAGGGGGATCTCGGCGAGGTCGAACGCCTTGGTGCCGTGTTCACCGTCCCAGATCATCAGATTGCCGTACGTGCGCGCCGTGGACACCGGCACCTCGGTGAGCTCCTCCACCTCCTGGAGAAGGCGCCGGAAGCGGAAGACGGCGGTGGGACCGAGCCTGTTCACGACACCGGTCATCAGCCTCGTGAGGTTGAACCTGAACAGCGCCGAACAGGGCAGCACCCGATGGTTGTCGCGTAGGCGGGAGAAAACCTCCCTGTGCGCCGGATAGCGCTCCGAGTAGGTGTCGCACACCTGCTGGGAGAAATAACCGCGGTAGTGAACCCCTCGACGGTCGAAGCCGAGCCTTTCGTCGGAGACGGTGAACTCCCCGGTGCCGTAGGTGCTCGCCAGGAGCAGGTCCGCGCGGGGTTCGAGGAAGACGCTCTCGTGGTAGGCGGCCTTCTCCTCCAGGCGACGCAGGAGAGCCCCGCCGGGGCCGAAGGTGCCCCGATCCCCGCGCATGTCGAAGATCCACGGGGGAGGGGTGAGCACGTCCGCCTTGGTGAGGACGAAGGTGAGCTTGCTCATGATGAGCCGTCGCGTCTCGATCGCGACGGTGTCGAGCAGCCTGCGCAGGCACTGCTCGTCATAGGCGGTGGATGGGCTGTCGGCGTGGCAGGCCCAGATGGCGATATCGCAGTGGATCAGTCTCTCCAGATACATGGCCAGGTGAGTCTCGTCGGCGGCGTCGGACTCCCCGATGCCTGGCATGTCCCAGAAGGTGAGCATGTGACCTGAGGTGCCGGGCACCGAGACCGGTTCCGGTCTTCGGGTGACCGGCCGGACGTGGCCGACGGCGAGATCGGTGCCGAAAAGGCTGTTCAGGAGGGATGACTTACCTACTCCTGTTTGCCCCATTATCGCCACACTTAGTGGTTTATCTAACCCTGCGCTTCTCTCGCGCCGGATATTCTCTCTGGCCTTTTTCATCTGGTCGTCGCCCAGCGGGCCGATGGAAAAGTCCTCGATCTTGGCCATGAGGGCGTCTCCTGTGACATCGTTGTCGAGCGCTTCGAGCTGTTTTCCGCGCTCATCTCCACGATGCGGCGAACAACCTTGCGATGACCTTGCAGCCGGAGCCGTCGCCGGAAAAACACGAATCGATCCTTTTGGGCGGTGGATGTGGCGAGCTTCGAGATCAGGCTGTTCGGCACCGTGGACATCGTGATCGACGGAGTACCACAGGAGATCAACCCGCAGCTGGCGAAGACGCTGGCCATGCTCGTCTCCGCCCGCGGCCCGATCTCCCCGGCAGCCCTGGCCTCCGGGCTGTCCGAACCGGCCTCGGACAGGCACGTGGAGGTGGCGCCGCCGGTCTCGCGGCTGCGCGCACTGCTGCGCGGCAGTGGGCTGGACATCCCCGGGGCCAGACGCTCACACGTCTACGAGCTGGTCGAGGACGCGCCCGGCCGCCTCGCCGCCACCGTCGACACGCGGCGCTTCGAGGCGTACCTGCGCGACGGACGGACGCTGCTGGAACAGGGCGACCTCGCCGCGTCCCTGCGAACGCTGAGAGAGGCGCTCGGACAGTGGTCCGGCGACCCGTTCGTGTCGCTGGCGGGCGCGTGGATCCCGCCCAGGGTCTGCGAGAGCTACCACGCCAGGCTGCGGGAGCGCCGCCGTGAGCTGATCAGGCTCGTCGCCCGCGTCGCCATCCGGCTCGACCTGCTGGGCGACGCGGAATTCCTCACCGGCGAGGTCGTCGCCGACGGGCAGCAGGACAGCGGCCCGCTGTGGCTGTTGCGCTTCCTCATCGCGCTGCGCGACGAGGGGGCGGTCGTCGCGAGGCAGATGATCGAACGGCGCCGCGCGATCTCCCCCGGGGACGACGCGGTGAGCCGGGCGCAGGACCTGCTGGCCCTGCGCGGTCACGGTCTCGGCCGTCCGCCGTCGCCCCCCGCCGCCCGCGCCTACGGTCACGGCGCCCCGCGGGTCCTGATCGGCCGCAGGGACGAGATCCTGCGGCTGTCCACCCTGGCCGGGCGGCTCGGACGCGGCGAGCCGGTGGCCCTGGCCGTCTGCGGCGTGCCCGGAGTCGGCAAGACCAGGCTCGTGGAGGAGCTGACCGTGCTGCTGCCCCCTAAGGTGCGCATGGTGACCGTCCCGTGCCAGGAACTCGGCGACCTCCAGCCGTGGCGGGTACTGGTCGGGACCCTGTGGGAGGATCTGCGGCGCGACCTGGCCGGCCCGGCCGTCCCGATCGGCCCCGAGGAGCGCGAGACGCTGGAGGGACTGATGTCGGCGGGCCTGTTCGTCTCGCTCGGCGGACCCGGCCACGAACGCGACCCGCGACGACTGGTCGACCTGCTGGTCGCCCTGTTGCGCCTGACCTGCGGCGCGGGCCTGCTCGTCGTCTTCGACGACGCCCACCTGCTCCGTTCCGACGCCGAGGACCTGCTGCACAAGGTGCGAGAGGCCCTCGGAAAGCTCGGAGAGGCTCCCGTCGGCTTCGTGCTCACCGACCGTTCAGAGCCCTCGCGCTGGCGAGGGCGGATGGACGTGCTGACGTTGTCACGGCTGGGGATCGAGGAGGTGGCGGAGTGGCTGGGCGCGACCCGGGGCCGCGAGCCGACACGCGCGGAGACCGGCAGGGCGATGGACGGCACCGGAGGGCTGCCACTGGACCTGTGCCGGATCACCGAGGCCGGTGACCTGCCCCGCGACCTCCCCGGGCACGACACCGCCTCCAGCCCGATGTTCCGCTGGTTCGCCGCGGCGGCCGTCACCGCCCTGGGCAGGGAGATCGACCCCGATCTCGTCGCGGACATGCTGGAGATCGACACCGATGAGGCGAACCGCAGGCGCGCGGTGGCCGTGACGGCCGGAACGCTCATCGACCGCCAAGGGCTGCGCTTCGGCCACGACACGATCAGGGAGAGCCTGCTGCGGGAGCTGAAGCACCACCCGGCACTCGCGATGGAACTGCACCGGCGGGCGTTCGAGATCCTGGACGAGCGACTGGCGCGGATGAGCGGCGACGGCTGGATCGACCCGGCGCTGCCGGTACGCGTCGCAGAACACGCCCGCTCCTCGGGGAGCGGGCTGTCTGAGGAACGCGTCGCCGCGGCCTGCCTCGGCGCCGCGCGGGCACAGCAACGCGGCTTCGCCACCGAGGGTGCGATCACCTGGGCACTGGCCGGGCTGGGAATGCGGTGCGACGCCGAGACCCGGGTCGGCCTGCTGATCACGCTGGGGGACGCGCGCACCGACGCCGGTGACCTGGAGGAGGCCGAACGCCTGTACCTGCGAGCCCATCGCGACGGCGAGAAACTGCCGAGGCTCGCGGCGGTGGCGGCCATCAGGCTGGCGCGCCGCTGGTCGGCCCCAGGACAGGCCGACCGGCAACTGCTGCACGTGCTGGGCAACAGCCTGGAGGCGCTTCGCGACGACACCGGTGAGGAGGCGGTCGCGCTGCGACTGCAACTGCAGGCGCACCTCGCCCACAAGCTGACGATGGCGGTCAGCGACAGCCTCGACCCCACGTACGCGGGCCTGCGGCCCGGGGTGGAGTTGGCCCGCGCGACGTTGGGCGAGCTGGAGAGGTCGGGGGCCGGGCCGCTCATCCGCTGCGAGGTGCTCAACGAGTGCAGATGGGGCCTGTACGACTTCGCGCCGCCGAAAGAGCTGCTGGGCATCGCCGAACGGCTCGGGGAGGCGAGCATCGAGGCGGCGTCCGCGCACTTTCGCAGCGAGGCCATGGTCGCCCTCACGATCGACCGGCTCCGGCTGGGCCGTCTGAGGGAGGCCGCCGCCACCGTGGCCGGTCACCGCAGGCACGTCGCACGCAACCACCGGGTCTTCGGGGCTTGGCTGCAGAACACTCTGGACACGCTGATGGACGTCTGGCACGGGGAGTTCGGCCGGGCCGAGGAGCGGGTCCAGGCCGAGTGGCGTCGACTGGACGAGGAGAGCGAGGGCGAGACGGCCTTCGCCGACACCCTGCGGCAGACCCTGCTCGCGCAGCACTACTGGCTGCTGCGCGAGCAGGGACGGCTCGGGGAGATCTTCGACTCCGGGCTCGCCAGGCAGGCGGTCGAGTACGAGTACTTCCCGATCTGGCGCGCGGCACTCATCCTGGCGCTCTGCGAGCTCGGCGGGCACGAGGACGCGAAGGACCGGCTGAGGGCGTTCTTCCGCGAGACCTCCGATCTCGGCGCGCTGCCGCCCGAGGGGTGGTCGGTCCCGACGCTCGCCCTGCTGGCCGAGTCGTGCGCGCTTCTCATCGAGGCGGGGCGGGGCGACCCCGAACTGTCGCGGTACGCCGCTCTGGTGCGAAGGCGTTTGTCGGCCCACCGAGGGCAGATCGCGCTCGCCGGGTGGCCCGCGATCCTGCTGGGGCCGGCGGAGCGCTATCTCGGGTTGCTCGCGCTGGCCGAGGGGGACACAGAGGAGGCGCTGCGGTGCTTCGGCGAGGCGTTGCTGCTCGCCGACGCCGCCTCCCCGCTGATCGCACACCTCCACCTCGACCGTGCCAGGGCTCTGCTTGTGCGAGACGGCGAGAATTCCCCGCGGAACGTCTGCGAGAGCGCCTCCGGCTACGCTGCGGGAGGCTCCGTACCAGGCTCATCGGGGGCCTCGGCAGGGGAGGGGGAGAGGGATTCCGGCAGGGAGGCCGCCCATCTGCTCCGCCGCGCGCTGCGCCTGGCCGAACGCCTCGGCATGGCCGGGGTCGCCGCCCGGGCCCTGTCACTTCTTTGAGTGTCTGGCGGGGTGCGCTCTCTTCCCCGCGCTGTGATCAAGGCCGCTGCGATCAGGCTCACCGGTGTCGAGGAGTGCCGGATGGATCAGAATGGATCAGATCACGACTCTCCGGCGTCGCGTCGGCCGATGCCGCGCGTCCTGGGCATCCGCCCTCTCGGAGGGCACTTCCCGACTCTTGGAAGGCACCTCCCTCGGGTCATTCTGAATTTTTGATCTACTTTGTAAAGGGCGGGGTTCTGAGCGCTCTCGCGGCCAGTGCGACGAAAAGAGCGAGCAGGGCGGGGATGGCGAGCGCACGAGGCAGGCCGACCAGCTCGGCGGCGCCGCCGATCAGCACGGGTCCGCTGAGAAATCCCACATACCCCAGGCTCGCCACCCTGGCCAGCGCCTTTCCGGCACGGGCCGGGTCGCGCCTGCCGGCCGCGGAGAAGACCTGCGGGACGATGCAGGACAGGCCGGCCCCGAAACAGCCGAAACCGATCACCGCGGCGATCTGGTTCCCGGCGAGCAGGCCGAAGCCGAGCCCGGAGGCGGCCAACGCCCCGCACGCGCGTACCAGGTTCACCGGCCCCAGCAGGGCTGCCAGCCTGTCACCGGCGAGACGGCCCGCGGTCATCATGATCGAGAAGGCGGCGTAGGCGACCGCGGCGAACCCGTCGGAACTGTTGAGACTCTCGCGTAGATAGACCGAGCTCCAGTCGGCCGCCGCCCCTTCGCCGATCATGCAGCAGAAGGCGAGGACACCCAGCAGCAACACCCCACCGCCTCCGCTTCCGCCGCCGGCCGCTGGTCCCGTCCCCGCGGGGGCGGTAGGCACGGTCAGGGACAGCGCCCAGCGGGTGGCCCAGAGCGCGAGCGCGACGATCACGACGGCGGCCGCGGTGAACGTCTGCCCAGGACTGAACGCGGCCTGGGCGAGCAGCCCTCCCGCGGCGGCGCCGAGGAAGCCGCCGATGCTGAACACGGCGTGGAAGGACGACATGATCGGACGGCCCGTGGCCTGCTCGACCTCGACGGCGTTGGCGTTCATCGCCACATCCAGCGTGCCGTGCACCGCGCCGAAGGCGAACAGCGCGAGGGCGAGGCCGGCGAGGTTCGGCATGAAGGCGGGCAGGATCAGCACGAGGGCCTGCGCGAAGGCCATCGGCAGCATCACCTTGACGCTGCCGTAGCGGTCGACCAGGCGGCCGACCACCTGCATGCCGGCGATCGCCCCGGCGGCGATGCCGAGCAGCCCGAGACTGAGCTCGCCCTCGCTCAGCCCCAGCCCCTGTTTGATCGACGGGATGCGCGCCGTCCAGGTGCCGATGGACATGCCCGAGAGCAGGAAGAGCAGGTAGACCGCGACCCGGCCGCGTAGCAGCGCGCTCCGGTCGAAGGTGGTGACGTGCATGGGGGAGAGCTCCAGTCGGACGGTGCGGATCGGAGGAGGACGGGTGGGCCGTTGCGTCTCCGGCAGGTTCGCCGAGTGAGGATTCCGGTTCCGGCCGGTCGCCGGGGTCGGGCGACGTGGGGCGGATGGCATGGCTCGGACAGCGCGGACCAGGAGCGGCGGATCGAGTGGGACAGGTGGGGCGGCGCAGGTGATGCGGATCGGGTCGTGTGGCTCAGACCGTGCGGACGGCGACGCCTGCGGCGATCATGGCGTCGTGCTCGGCGGGGGGCAGCGCGGTGTCGGTGATGACCATGTCGAGGCGGTCCAGCGGGCAGACGGCTCCGAACGCGGTGCGGGTGAACTTGCCGGAGTCGGCTGCCGCGATCACGCGCCGGGCCGAGGCGATCGCGGCCTGCTTGACGGCGACATCGGACAGGTCGTGGGCGGTGAGGCCGTGCTCGGCGGACAGGCCGCAGCAGCCGATGACCGCGGTGTCGAAGCGCAGGGACCGGATGGCACTCTCCGTCAGCGGGCCGGTGAAGCTCAGCTCGCCCGGGCGGACCTCACCCCCGGGGAGCACCAGGCGGATCCGGGAGGCCGAACTGAGCTCGGTGGCCGACTGCAGGCAGAGTGGCAGCACCGTGAGGCGGCGGTCGCGGATCACGCGCGCGATCTCCAGAGAGGTGGTGCCGCTGTCGAGCAGCACGGCCTCCCCGTCGGCGAGCAGGGCCGCGACCTCGGCGGCGATCCGTTTCTTGGCCTCCACCGCCTCGCGCTCGCGCACCCCGAAGGGCGGCTCCTCCCCGCGCAGCAGCAGGCTCACCGCGCCACCCCTCACCCGCCTGACCACGCCTTGCTGGGCGAGCTCGTCGAGGTCGCGGCGGATGGTCATCTCGGAGACGGCGTGCTCGACCGCCAGCTCCGCGACCGAGACGACGTCGCTGGCGCGCAGCGCCGACATGATCGCACGAATGCGATTGTTACTCTCCACGTGTTCATTTGAACATAGGCTGTGTGCGATTGGCAAACGTGCGGGACAATGGCCACCATGCGCGCGAGTCGTCTGCTCTCACTTCTGCTGCTCCTGCAGAGCCGCGGTCGGATGACGGCCACCGAGCTGGCCGAGAAGCTGGAGGTCTCCGTCCGCACGGTCTACCGAGACGTGGAGGCGCTGTCGGCGGCCGGGGTGCCGGTCTACGCCGACCGCGGCCCCGTCGGCGGATACCGCCTGCTGGACGGCTACCGCACCCGCCTCAACGGGCTGACCGCCGCTGAGGCCTCCTCCCTGTTTTTGGCCGGACTGCCAGGCCCCGCCGCCGACCTGGGGTTGGCCGAGGTCGCGGCCAACGCCGAGCTGAAGATGCTCGCCGCGCTTCCTCCCGAGCCGCGCTCGCACGCCTCCCGGATGCGCCGGCGCTTCCACCTGGACGTTCCCGGCTGGTACGGCGACGCCGACTCGGCCCCCTTCCTGGGTGAGGTCGCCGAAGCGGTGTGGGAGCAGCGGCCGCTGCGGATGACCTACCGCCGCTGGGGCCCTCGCGACGTCGAGCGCCTGGCCCACCCGTACGGCCTGGTCCTCAAGGGCGGGGCGTGGTACATGGTGGCGAGCGTCGGTGAGGGAGGACCGCGCACCTACCGGGTGTCGCGGATCCTGAGCGCCGAGTTCGCCCAGGGGCACTTCGAGCGTCCCGCCGACTTCGACCTGCCCGCCTTCTGGCGCGACTACACCGCCGGCTTCCGTGAGCGGATGCACACCGGCGAGGCCGTGGTGCGGATGGCGCCGGGCAGTGAGAGGATGCTGCGCCACACGGTGGGCGCGGAGGTCGCCGAGGCCGCGCTGGCCAAGGCGGGCCCGCCCGACGAGCACGGCTGGGTCGTGCTGCGCCTGCAGACCCAGTCCATCTTGCAAGCCCACTGGCAGCTGCTGAGCATGGGCGCCGACATCGAGGTCCTGGAGCCGCCCGAGTTGCGCGAGCGGATGGCCGCCACCGTGGCCGACCTCGCCGCGCTGTACGGCACGGGGCCCGGCTGAGGTCGGCCCCGCCCGCTACAGGGCCGTCCCCCCGCGGTTAACCGATTGCGGAGACCGGGGACAGCCGCGACGATGGCCGAATGCTCTTGCTCACCCTGGACGATCCTCGTTCCCCTGCGGCCCGATGACACTCGCCTACGACGAAGCGGGAGTGGGCGAGGCCGTGGTGCTGCTGCACTCCAGCGCCGCCGACTCGCGGATGTGGGACCCGCAGTGGGAGACGCTGACCGCCCGCTTCCGAGTGATCCGGCCGGATCTGCGGGGTTACGGCCGCACACCGTACGCCTGCGAGACCCCCTACTCCGATCCCGGCGACGTGGCGGATCTCCTCGCCGCCCTCGCGGTGGAGAGGGCCGCGCTGGTCGGGGCCTCCTATGGAGGCCAGGTCGCGCTGGAGGTGGCCACCGCACACCCCGCTCTGGTCTCCCGGCTGGTGCTGCTCAACCCGGGCTGCGGGCTGCGACCCACCCCCGACCTCGTCGCGTTCGGCGAGGAGGAGGACCGGCTGCTGGAGGCGGGGGAGGTCGAGGCCGCGGTGGAGCTCAACGCCCGCACCTGGCTCGGCCCCGAGGCGGACGGGCAGGCCCGCGCCAGGCAGATGGCCATGCAGCGCCACGCCTTCGAGGTCCAGCTCGCCGCCGACCCCGAGCCTTCGCAGCTGGAGGGGGAGATCGACCTGGGCCGGGTGACCATGCCCACCCTGGTGGTCAGCGGCGCCCACGACCTGCCCTGCTTCCAGATGACGGCCCGCCACCTGGCCGACAGGCTGGCCTCGGTGACGGCGGTGCACCTGGAGTGGGCCGGGCACCTGCCGAGTATGGAGCGGCCCGGGGAGATCACCTCCCTGATCCTCCAGCACCTCACCCGGCCCGCGGCCTGAGAGCGCCGGAGCGGACCGTGCCCGGCAAGGCGGCCCGGGACCGTACGGAGGAGATCCACGCCGGAGGTGTTCGATGGGCAGGATGCGGATCGGAATCTTCCTGGTCGCGGCGGGTTTCCCCGGCAGGCCGCAGGGACAGGTGCTCCGCGACTGCGTGGAGGCGATCGCGGTCGCGGAGGAGGCGGGGTTCGACGACGCCTGGATCGCCGAGCACCACTTCATGTCGTACGGGGTGTGCCCGTCGGCGGCCACGCTGGCGGCGGTGGCGCTCGGAGGCACGCGGACGATCGGGGTGGGGACGGCCGTGAGCGTGCTGTCCACGCAGCACCCGGTGGCGCTGGCCGAGCAGGCGGCGATGTTGCACCACCTGTCGGACGGGCGTTTCGCGCTGGGGGTCGGCAGAGGCGGGCCGTGGGTGGACCTTGAGGTCTTCGGCACCGGCCTGGCGAGATTCGAACGCGGTTTCGCCGAGTCGCTCGACCTGCTGTGCCGGGCACTGGGGGAGCGTACGGTGTCGGCCGCGGGGGAGTTCTTCCGTTTCCGCGAGGTCGCGATGGTACCGGTGGCGTCGCTGCGGCCGGTCGTGGCGTGCACCTCGCCGGAGACGGCGCTCCTCGCGGCCGCGCGGGGACTGCCGATGCTGCTCGGCATGCACATGGACGACGCGGGCAAGGCCGCGATGCTCGCCGGCTACGACGCGGCGCCTCCACTGGCGCCGGGAGCCCTCGCGTCGCTTTCACCGGGCGCGGACGCGGTCCGGCACGTGGCCGCCGTCGTCGGATACGTCGCCGACTCGACGGCGGCGGCCGTACGCGAGCTGAGGAGCGCCATGCCCCGCTGGCTGGAGCCGGGCCTGAAGGGGTACGTGCCGGTGGACGGCCGCAGGCGGCCCGGGCGAGACGTGGGGGAGTACGTCGACTTCCTCACCGATGTCCATCCGGTGGGTGACGCAGACCACTGCGTGGAGACGATCAGGCGCACCCGCGAGGCGACCGGGCTCGAACACCTGATCCTCATGGTCGAGGGTGCGGGTGAGCACGCCCGCACCCTGGAGAACATCCGCCGGTTGGGCGCCGAAGTACTGCCGCGGCTCCACGGCTGACGACCCGCGGGTCGCTTGTTCAATTTGATCTACATTGTAAAGCTGTTCGGCTGGTCATACATCACGCATCCTCAAAGACAACCCACCACCCAGAAGCGCGGCGGCGGCCCATGCCGCCGGTACGCTCAGGCCGCTCCATGGGCCGAGGGGGAGGGTGGCGAGGCCGGTGGTGGCCTGTACGGCGAGCCCGGCGTTCATCGGGGAGATCCGCCAGAGAAGCCGCTGCCAGTCGGCGTCGGCGACCATGAGGATGAGGGCGGGGAAGAGGTAGAGCAGGCCGAGTACGACCCCGACGGCGGTGGCGGAGTCTCGGACGACGGTGGCGACCCCCAGGCCGAACAGGGCGATCAGTGCCAGATAGAGGACCGAGCCGACGGCGGCACGCAGCATGGGAGCGCTGGTGAGGACGAGCGTTTCGGCGGGAAAGCCGTTGCCGAGCAGGATGTGCGGTGCGGACAGCGCGGAGGCGAGCACGGCGACGCTCCCGGCGACCAGGGTCAAGGCGGCCAGAATGATCGCCTTGGCGGCCAGGACACCGGTCCGGCGCGGCATGGCGGCCAGGGTGAGGTGGATCATGCCGGTGTCGTATTCGCCGGTGATCGCCAGGACGGCCAGGATGGCGACGACCGCCTGGCTCACCTGGACCCCGAAAAAGATGATCTTGGCAGGGTCGTGGTCGCAGGCAGCCGGGGAACACGACACGACGGCGGAGGCCGCGACGCCGACGGCGACGGTCAGCACCACGATCGCGAGCAGCAGCCAGCCGGTATCGGCCAGGCTGCGAAGTTTCGTCCACTCCGCATGCAGGTTTCTGCTCATGCGCTCCTCCCGCGTCGCCGGGAAGGGCGCCGGTGGGGGTGTCTCATGCGTCCCTCCGGCTGAGCCGGAGGGCGGCCAGGCAGAAAGCGAGCGCTGTATAACCGGCCAGCACGGTCAGACCGGCCCACGGCGGCAGCGGGTAGAACCCGGCGATGGGCGCGTAGTGGCCGAGCACGTGCGCGTACTGCGGGATGCTCTGCTGCGCGGCGAAGCCGGCCGCCGGTGTGACGCGCAGTAGCCACTGTGCGGCGCTGTCGGGCAGGATCGAGGTGACTGCGAGGACGTGCGGGACCACGATCACCGTGACGGCGGTGACGACCGCCGCGACGCCGCGCCGCAGCAGCGCGCCGAGGGCGAGGGAGAGCACGGCGGCCAGCGCGAACAACGCCGCCACGCCGACGATGATGCGCACCTGGGTGAGCGGGGACACCGGGAGGACGGCATTGCCGTTGTCACGCAGAATTCGCCCGCCGACCGTGAACGTGATCGTGGTGGCGGGCAGGGCGGCGGCGAAGGTGATCGAGCCGAGCACCAGTGCCTTGGCCGCCAGCATCCGGTCGCGGGGCGGGCAGGCCAGCAGGGTCGTCCGGATGAGGCCGTGCCGGTATTCGGCGGTGATGAACATGACCGCCACCACGATCACGAGGATCAGGCCGATCAGCGCGCCGCTGAGGGGGTGTTCGGGGGTCGGGCCCTCGATGGCCGGCGCGACGTCACCGACGCCGGTTATGGAGAAGGTGCCGTCGGACCGGCCGGCGCGGCCCGGGTGGTGCTTCGTCCCGTCGGGTGCGATGGTGACGCCGATGTCGTCGTCTCGCCACGGGCCGGAGACGTTGCCCTCGAGCTTGACCTGGTCGAACTCGCCGGTGGCTTCGGTGAAGCGGGCCGCCGCGACGGACCCGCCGAGATCCCCCTGTGTGATGGTCAGATCTCCAGGCGATGTGGCGAACATGCCGATCTGGACGGTCTGTGGCAGCCCGGCCAGGGGTGCGATGCCGGTCTGGGTCCAGTTCGTACCGTCGGCGGATTCGTACCCGGTGAGGGTGTCGCCGGAGCGGGTCAGCCGGAGCCAGCGCGGCGATTGCCGGGAGACGCCACCCGGCCGGCCGGCCACGTCGTGAGTGAAGTCGTACTGCATCCGCACCCCGTGCTCGCCGGTCATCATCACCGCCGCGTAGGCGGAGCCCTGCCTGACGCTCTCCTTGATCATGACTCCGGCCTTCGCCCACGGCACGAGGCCGGGAACCACGTTACGCCGCCCCGGCGTGACATCGGGTTTACGGATCTGCCCGGTCATGGAGGTGAGGCGGACGGTGATGCCGCCGTCTCCGGACAGCGGCCGGTGCACGAAATAGAACTTGTCGTCCACCGCTTCGCCGCCCGGACCTGTCAGTGGCGGCGGGCAGGCGACCTCGACCGGGCCGGAGCTGCAGGAGGCGTGGCTGCCGGAGGCCGACAGCAGCCCGATCAGCACGGTGACCAGCGTGGCCAGGCTCATGGTGACCCCCCAGCCGCGTACCGTCCTGAACTTGGTCCACTCGGCGCGCAGCAGCCGCCGAAAGCCCTCGCGCCCGGCGGAGCGTGAGGGGTGGGTGCTCATCGTGCCGCTCCCCGGTATTCGACCGCATCGGCGGTGAGGTCCATGTAGGCCTGTTCCAGCGTCACTCGGTGCGCCGCCACCTCGGAGAACGGCACCCCGTTGGCGTTGAGCACCGCGACGATGTGCTCCGACGGCAGCCCTGAGACGACGATCGTGTCGCGGTCGGTCACGGCCGTCGTGGCGCCGGCGTGACCCAGTGCGGACAGGGCCTCCGAGCGCGCGGCGGTACGCAGGGTGACCCGGCCGCGGGAGGCGGTCGTGATGAGATCGGCCACACTGGTGTCGGCGATGACGCGGCCCTTGCCCACCGCCACGAGATGGTCGGCGGTGTCCTCCAGTTCGCTCATCAGATGGCTGGACACCAGCACGGTGCGCCCTTCACGGGCCAGCGACCGCAGGAAACCGCGCATCCACACGATGCCCTCGGGATCCAGGCCGTTGACCGGCTCGTCCAGCATGAGCACCGGCGGGTCTCCAAGCAGCGCGGCCGCGATACCGAGCCGCTGGCGCATGCCCAGCGAGAAGCCGCCCGCCTTGCGCCGGGCGACGGTCTGCATCCCGACCTGGTGGAGCACCTCGTCGACCCGCCTGCCGTCCAGGCCCTGGGAGTGGGCCAGCCACAGCAGGTGGTTGCGTGCCGTGCGGCTCGGTTGAAGCGCGCCGGCGTCGAGCAGCGCGCCGACGTGGGTGAGCGGGTTGGGCAGGCCGGTGTAGGGCCGTCCGCCGATCAGCGCGTGACCCTCGTCGGCCGCGTCCAGGCCGAGGATCACCCGCATCGTGGTGGACTTGCCCGCCCCGTTGGGGCCGACGAACCCGGTGACCTGACCGGGCGCGACGGTGAACGACATGCCGTCCAGCGCCAGGGTCGGGCCGAATCGTTTACGCAGCCCGCTGACTTCGATGTTCGCTCGCATGCGATCGGTTGTACGGACTCGGCCCTAACACGGGTCGAACAGGCGCTGTCACATCGTTGTTAGGTCAGGCACGGCATCCTGGATGCCATGCGAAAGTGGCGACGACCTGCACGCACCGTACGATTGCGCTTCACCGTTCTGTACGGTGCCATGTTCCTGCTGTCCGCCGTCGGGCTGCTGGCCATCAACAACCTGGTGGGGCTCGGAGGGACGAAGGTCAGCCAGGTCGCACCCCCTGGGACCTCGCCGGTCGAGCCGGCCACGCTCGCCGACGCCATGGATCGCATCGCCTGGCTCCAGGCCCGGCTTTCCGACATCCATGCGGATCAGTCACGCCGGCTCCTGGTCGGCTCGGCGCTGGCACTCGCGGTCATGGCCGTGGTGTCGGTCGTCCTGGGCCGGATCGTCGCGGGCAGGGTGCTGCGCCCGCTGCGGATCATCACCGCGTCCACCCGGCGGATCTCGGCCGACAACCTGCACGAGCGGCTGGCCCTGCGAGGCCCGGCCGACGAGGTCAAAGATCTCGCCGACACCATCGACGAGCTGCTGGAACGGCTGGAGAGCTCGTTCGCCGCGCAACGCCGGTTCGTCGCCAACGCCTCCCACGAGCTCCGCACTCCGCTGGCCACCATGCGCGCGTCCCTGGACGTGGCCTTGGCCAAGCCGGAGCCCGTGCCGGTGCAGACGGTGGCGCTGGCCGACCGGCTGCGCACCGAACTCGATCAGGTCGATCGGCTGCTGGAAGGTTTCCTCACGCTCGCCCGCACCCAGCGCGGTGCCCTGGCCGACCGCACGACGCTCTCGCTGGGCGAACTGGCGAGCACCGCCCTGCACGCCCGGGCCGCCGACATCACCGCCCATCGCCTCGTCGTCGACTCGGCGGGCTGTGTCGACGACGGCGCGTGGACGCGGGGGAACAGCACGCTCCTCACCCGGATGATCGACAACGTCATCGACAACGCCATCACCCACAACCGTGAAGAGGGCTGGATCCGTCTCGTCACCACCGACGACACCATGGCCCGGCTCGTCGTCGAGACCGGCGGACGCGTCTTCGAGCAGGAGCAGGTCGACCGACTGGTGGAGCCCTTCCAGCGTCTTGGCGCCGACCGTACGCACTCCGGCAACGGCTCAGGGCTCGGCCTTTCGATCGTCGCGGCCATCGTCGCCGCGCACGGCGGTACCCTCGACCTGCGGGCCCGGCCAGAAGGTGGTCTCCGCGTCGCCATCTCGCTGCCTCTGGTGGCCGTGCCGGCGGAGGTTCCGGCGTGAGAGTGCTCGTGGTCGAAGACGCCCGCTCTCTCGCCGCCGTACTCGTCGAAGGCCTGAGCGATCAGGGTATGGCCGTGGACGTGGCCCACGACGGCCTGGAGGCCGCCGCCAAGCTCGATCTCAACGCCTACGACGTGGTCGTCCTCGACCGCGACCTGCCGGGCATCCACGGCGACACCCTCTGCCAGATGATCGCCGAACGCGACGAGCGCGTCATGGTCTTGATGCTGACCGCCGCCGACTCGCCCGCCGACCGGGTCACCGGCCTGACCTTGGGGGCCGACGACTACCTGGCCAAGCCCTTCCACTTCCCCGAGCTGGTGTTGCGCATCCGCTCCCTGGCCCGTCGCCGGCCCACGGCCCGGCCTCGCACGCTGCGCGCGGCCGGCATCGAGCTCGACCCGCTGCGCCGCACCGCCACTCGCGACGGCCGCCACCTGGACCTGTCGGTCAAGGAGTTCGCCCTGCTCGAAGCTCTTCTCCACGCCGCTCCCGCGTTTCTCGGTGCCGAGGACCTGCTCGAACAGGTGTGGGACGAGCACGCCAACCCCCTGACCAACACCGTCACGGTCACCATCGGCCGCCTGCGCCGTAAGCTTGGCGAGCCCTCGGCCATCACCACCACTCCCGGAGTGGGGTACCGGATCACGGCCCACGATCTCGGTCAGGGGCCGACGCGGTGAACGCGGAGACGGGGGCGCGCCGGTGCGCTCCGGCCATGTGGAGAAACGCGGTCGCCGCATCCGCTGCCAAGGGGCGCGTCCGTCTACGGTGACCACAGGGACACCGCAGGGAGACGGTTGGGCGTCGGTGCTCTCGCGCCTGGCGGTCAGGAGGCCTGGACCTCGTCGAAGAGGGCGAGGGCTTCGGCGGGGTCCGGGCTCACGAGGCGTTCCAGACCGGCCGTCGTGAATTTCGCCCACCTGCCGGCCCGTGCCCACATCCGTTCCTCGAAGGCGCGCACGGCCTCGTCCAGTTCTTCTGGGCCGGGGGCGGCGGCGACGGCCTCGGCGAGTTCTGCGCCTTCCAGCATCGCGAGGTTCGCGCCCACCCCCAACGGGGGCATCAGGTGGGCGGCGTCGCCCAGTAGCGTCACACCGGGGACGTGGGTCCAGGTGTGGGACACGGGCAGGACATGGAGGGGGCGGTGGAAGAAGGCGGTGCCGTGGCGGAGGAGGTTGAGGACGGGGGCGGCCCAGCCGTCGAACAGGGCCAGCAGGCTTGATCGCACGGCCTCGACGTCGGCCGGGTTCAAACCTGCGTCCGGGTCCGTGCGCCGGTCCAGGTTCGTGTGCCGGTCCAGCGGCGCGCGGAACTGGGCGTACACCTTGACGTGGCCTCCGCTGTTGCGCTGGGCGACGAGGGCGCGGTTCACGCCGTAGACGGCGACGGAACCGTCGCCGATCAGCCGGGCGAGGTCGGGGTGGCGGGTGTCGACGTCGTCCAGGGAGGTCTCGACCAGGGTGACGCCGGTGTAGTGCGGTGTCGCGGACGAGACCGCCGGGCGGACCCGGGACCAGGCGCCGTCCGCGCCGATCACGAGATCGAACGTCTCCTGTCGTCCGTCCGCGAAACGGATCAGCACGCCATCCTCGGTTTTCGGCACCACCTGCGTCACGCCCCGCCCCCATTGGGCGTCGAGCGGGCCGAGCAGCAGGTCACGAAGTTGCCCCCGGTCGATCTCGGGATTGGCGCGGTCACCCGGGCGCGGTCGCCAGTCGCGCAGGACGGTCCCGTCCGTGTCCAGGATGCGCATGGCCTGTCCCTCGGGGCGAGACAGCGTCTGGAAACGCGCCAGCAGTCCTGCCTTGTCCAGCGCGAGCTGGCCCATCTTCTCGTGCAGGTCCAGTGTGCCGCCCGGGGGACGGGCGTCGGGTGCGGGATCGCGTTCGAGAACGGTGGCGTGGTGACCGTGGCGGTGCAGGACGCGGGCGAAGGTGAGGCCGGCGGGGCCGCCGCCGATCACGGCGATACGATGTCTCATGTCGATACACTGTATTTAATCGCTACGATGTATCGCAACAGTACGATGCAACCCATGACTGTGTGGGATCGACCGGAGCCGCCGGCTCGCCCCGTGCCGCTCGACAGGGAGCGAATCGTCGCCGCCGCCATCGCGCTGGCCGACGAGGGCGGACTGGAGGCGGTGTCGTTGCGCAAGGTCGCCGCCCGGCTGGACGTCGGTCCGATGCGGTTGTACGGATACATCTCCACCAAGGAGGAGTTGTTCGACCTCATGGTGGACGAGGTTCACGCCGAGATCCTCCCCGAGGAGCGGTCCGGTGACTGGCGGGAGGTGCTGCGTGTCCGCGCCCACCGCACCAGGCGGGCCGCCCTCCGTCACGAATGGCTGGCCGACCTGCTCGGCGGCAGGCCGGCCCTGGGGCCGAACGCCCTCGCCGTGAATGAGACCACGCTGGCCGCCCTCGACGGTCTCGCCGACCTCGACACCGTCCTGCGCGCCGTGGAGACCGTCGGCGCCTACTTCACCGGCGCGATCAGGCGCGAGGTCGCGGACCTGCGGGCCGAGCGCGCCACGGGCCTGTCCAAGCGCGACTGGCAGCGCGCCTCCGGCCCGTACGTGAGCAGGATGCTGGCCACGGGCCGCTTCCCGGCGCTCGCCAAGGCCGTACACGACGGCACGGAGGTGGACGCCGAGACGTCCTTCACGACCGGCCTGGAGTGGGTCCTCGACGCCGTGGCCGCCAAGCTCGCCCGCCCGTCGGCGTGACGCTCGGGATCTCCGGCTCACATCCTCGACAGGATGCATATTTAATTCCCAATCTCGGGATTATTGGGCATTTCCCCTAAACCGCCGTCAAAATAATTAAGAGTCAAATTTCGGGATGTATGCGAAATTGTAAATCATATGGCGGCGAAGCATCGCTTAGCGATTTTAATTTTCTTGACACAATAGAACGCCAATGACACGTTTGTTTTTGCCGTGCGCCGATCCAGGTCGGCGCCGCGCGTGCTTTCAACCGCCGGACGGGGGTGCGCGACAGCCCTCGATCCTGCTCGACTCAGCTCGGAGGTGCGGTCATGCGTCACTCTTTTCGTACGATCTCCACGATGGTCGGCATCATGGGCGCGTTGCTGCTCGGGATGTCGCCGACCTCGGCGAGCGCGGTCCCGGCGCGACCCGCGCCCGCCCCGCCGCCCGCGCCCGCTCCCGTTCCGGCACCCGCCCCCGCGGGTGGCGAGGCGACCTCGAGAAACACGAGTTCCCCGGAGAACGGCCGATCGCTTTCCGCGGTGTGTTTCTTCGAGACCAGGGGCGACTACGTCCACGTCTCCAGCTCCGCCTTCGAGGCGTCCGGGCACGGCTGGTGGATCAACGGCAACTGCAACGCCACGCTCGCGATCGTCACGGTGCAGCTGCAGCAGTATTACGCTGACGGCAGCTGGAGAAACGCCGGCACGGTGGGCAGCGCGACGGTGAGGTCCGGCGGCGGGGCCGGCAACCGCGCGACCGGGCGCGCGGGCTGCAACAGCAGCAGCCTGACCGGGTGGCGTAGCGTCATCGACGTGGACCTGGTCGGCCTGGCCGACGACCCGGGCAAGCTCGTCACCCCGGGCCAGAACATCTACTGCAGGCGGTGACCCGAGGGGGCGACGTGAGTATCAGACCCGGCAGCACCATGCTCGCGGCTTTGCACGGCGAGCTGACGCCGCACCCGTGGCGAGATCCTCTCGTCGCCTCCTCCGACGCCTACAGCCTGTTCGTCGCGAGAGCCTCCGCGATGGGATGGCTCACCGAGGCCACACGGAACGCGTCCGGCGGCCTGTGGGGTATGAACGACGCCGGGCAGGATCCGCTTCCGGAGTCATCGCGACCGGCGCGCGTCGCGTGGTTTCAGGTGTCGTTGACCACGCCGGTCCCGGCCGGTCGGCCGTTGCCGGTGCAGGCGTTCCTGTCGTGCGCGGACGACGTCGTGGCCCGTATCGGCGCTTTACGTCTGGCGGCGGTTCAGGTCCTGCTGCCCGTGCAGGGTCTTGACGCGCCGACGGACACCTCGTCGCAGGGGAGCGCGGTGATGACCCTGCTCCAGGACGCGGGCTGGTTCGCCGACGTTGACCCGCACCTGCGAACACGGGTGCGGGTGACGCTGGACGGCGGGCAGGATCCGTCCATCCGCTCGGCGGCGCCCGAGATGCTCAGGTGGATACGGGAACTCGACCAGGACGTCTTCTCGTGCGACTCGCTCACCGTGACGGACGACGTGATCCTGGAGCCCGCCGTCATCGACGAGCTGTGGCGCGGTCCCGCCCGTCACCGAGTCGCCCTGCGCGGCACCCTGGCCGAGTGGTCGTTGGACGCTCTGGGATGGCTGGCCGCCCTCCTCGCCGACGCCGGTGCCCGGTACGGGGTCGGCACCCCGCTGATGTTCACGGCCGCCCGCTCGCAGGAGCCGGACACGCGCACCGGCTGAGCCCGGCGGCCTGCCGTGCGTGCGGAACGCGGTCTCGTCGCAGGCCGCGGGCCGGCGTGTGGCGACCGCAACCGCAGCCCGGCCCTCTTACGGCGCCGGCCGTGATGTCGCCTCTCGCGGCGGTTCTCCTGCGACACCGGTCACGTCACGACGTCGACCCGGCCAAAAGAGTCCGGCGGGTTATCCGGCGGCGCCGGAGACGGCGTTCAGGTGCATCCGCAGCCGGACGAGGGATCGGCCATCGCTCTGGCGGATGCTGAACTCATCACAAAGCCGGCCCATCAGCCACAGCCCGAACCCGCGCACCGAGCCCGGGGCGGGCCGGGGGCGGTCGGCCTGCTCGGGGGTGAGGCGTCCGGCGTCGTCGACGACGTCGATGACGAGGTCCGCCTCGTCGTGCCAGACGCTCACGCTTCCGGCCGCGTCGCCGTGCTCCAGCACGTTGATGACCGCCTCGTTGGCCGCCAGCAGCAGGTCGTCGCGCCGGGTTCCGGCCAGGCCGACCTGACTCATGTAGCGGTGCAGATGCCGGCGCAGGCCGATCAGGTCAGTGCTGATCGGCCAGTGGCCACGCTGGTCGGTGTGCATGCCCGTCCCCTTTACGTGAGTGCCGTCTGTGGCTTTCACCGGGGGCGCTACCGACGTATCCGCCAGAACCAGAACGGTCGCTGTGAAAGTTGTGCAAGGTCACTACCCATCCTGACCTGCTCAATCATCCATTTTTGGTGGGAACGCTCCCTCCCCAGGTGAGACCGCCGAAGCTGTGTTCGGTGGGGGAGGGGGACGAGTCGGCGGTCTTTCTCGCATCGCGGCGCGTGCCGGACACGTGGCTGTCCGTGCTGTCCGTGCTGTCCGTGGCCCCTCGCGGAGATGGTTTCCAGGCCGGAGCCTGGTTCGAGTCCGGATTTTTTCAGGTGGTGTGTGGGCTGGGAGCCGTTTTTCAGATCGCGGCCAGGTCGGCGGTGACCTCCGCCGCGGGCGCCTCGCGTGCCTGCCTCCAGGAGGTCCCGGCCCACAGGTGCAGCGTCTGCGCGTCCCCGGCGGCCGCCGCGGCGCGGCGCAGCGGCGCCGTCAGATGGTGGATCTGCGGGTAGGCCGCCGGGGCCCGGCCGGAGTACTCCGTCATGAACCGGTTGACCAGGCCGCGTGCCGGACGCCCGGTGAAGGCTCTGGTAACGGCGGTGCGGGTGAAGTGAGGATCGGTCAGCGCCGCGCGGTGGGTCACGCCGGTGCCGCTCTCGGGACAGAGCAGGAAGGCGGTACCCGCCGCGGCCGCGGTCGCTCCCGCGGACAGGACCCAGGAGACGTCGGCGGCCGTGGCGATGGCGCCGCCCGCGACGAGGGGGAGCCGTGAGACCTCCCGTACCTGAGACAGCAGGCGCTCCAGGGGTATCGCCCCGGCGTCCGCGTTGGTGAACGACCCGCGGTGGCCGCCGGCCTCCTCACCTTGGACGCACAGCATGTCGGCGGCCGAGGCCAGCCGCGCCTCGGCCGCCGACGTCACAGTGACCACCACGGTGGTACCCCTGTGGCGGAACGCCTGGATCAGCTCGTCTCGCGGGCATCCGAAGGTGAACCCCACCATCGCCGGAGGATCCGCCAGCAGGTCGGCGACCTTGGCGGGGAAGTCGTCGTCGCCCCCGAGCGGGACTCCCAAAGTGGTGCTCAGCCGCCGTGCCTCTTTCTCGATGGCCCGCGCGTAGTCGTCGATCTCGGCCTGGTCGACGTCGTCGGCCGTGGGCATGAACACGTTCACCCCGAACGGGCGGGAGGTGAGCTCACGTGTCCGCTCGATCTCCTGACGCATCTGCGCGGCCGTCTTGTAGCCGGCCGCGAGAAACCCCAGGCCGCCGGCTTCGGACACGGCCGCGGCCAGTTCGGGGGTGGACGCCCCACCGGCCATGGGGGCCTGCATGACCGGCAGCCTGGACGGCCACGACACCGGGTCGGACATCGACACCGCCTTCTTCTCGTCTCCTTCGGCAGCCGATGCTCTCATCACCGGCGTCACGACGGTGAACGGGCCGAACGGCCAGGACTCACCGGCCGAGCACGTCGAGGAGTCATCGGGTTCTGCGAGCCTATGCGACCGAGCGTCACATCAGCCGGATCGCGGTGCTGACCCGCCTATCTCCAGGCGCGGCCAGTCGGCGAGGTCGCGCAGCAGTTGCCGGTCGTGTGTGGCCACGACGACGGCGGCGCTCGTGTCGCGGATCGCGTCGGTCAACTCCTCGACCAGCGTCGACGACAGGTGATTGGTCGGTTCGTCGAGCAGGATCAGACCGGGCCGCCCGGCCAGCGCCAGCGCCAGGCCGAGGCGCCGCTGTTGTCCCTGCGACATCCGCTCGACCGGGACGCGCATCGCGGCGGAGTCCAAAAGCCCGAGCGCTCCGAGCGGGACGGCGTCGGCGTCGCGCAGCGCCCCGCAGGCCACCAGTCGTCCCACCTGGCGGGCGTGCGCCTCGAGGGCGGTGAGTCCGGGGACCTGCTCGGCGGTCTCCTGGGTGACCCAGGCGATTCGCGCACCCTTCGCCGTCCAGAGATGCCCGTCGGTGGGTTGGAGCGAGCCGGCCAGCACCGCGAGCAATGTGGACTTCCCGGCGCCGTTCGGCCCGGTGACGAGCAGCCGGTCGCCCCCGTCGAGAGTGAGGTCGACCGGGCCGGCCAGCCGCCCGTCGACGGCGACGCCGTGCGCGCGCAACTGCGGCGCACCCTGCCGGACGCCCAGGTCCGGCCACCGCAGTGCCGACGGCGGCTGCGGCACGTCGATACGGTGCGCCCGCAGGGCGTCCTGCTGCCGGTTCAGGGCCTGTACCACGCCCGGCGCGCGGGACTGGCGCTGGTGCTTGCCGGTTCCCTTGTCCGGCCGCCAGCCGGTGGAGAGCCGGTCGCGGGCCTTCGAGACCGCCTCCTGCAGTCGCCGGCGCTCGGCCTGCTGCTGCTCGTGGTCCTGCTCCCAGCGCTCACGTTCGCGACGCCGGGCGTCCTGCCAGGCGTCATAACCGCCGGCGTACAGATGCGGTTTGCCGTCGCGGGCCGGGTCGAGGTCGAGGAAGCGGTCCGCGACGTCGCGCAGCAGTGCCCGGTCGTGGCTGACGACGGCGAGGGCACCGTCGTGCTCGCGCAGTCTGCCGGTCAGGAAGTCCAGCCCGCCGGCGTCAAGGTGGTTGGTCGGCTCGTCGAGCAGTAGAACGTCGTACCGTGCGCCGAGCAGGCACGCCAGCCGCACCCGGTAGCGCTGCCCGACCGACAGCCTCGCCAGGGGACGGTCTCGGTCGGTGCAGGCGCCGAGGGATTCGAGGGCGACGTCGAGGCGGCGTTCGGCGTCCCATGCGTCGAGCCGGGTGGCGGCGTCGAGCGCGGCGGCGTAGCGGTCGTCGGCGCTGGGATCGCCCTCGGCCATGGCGAGGGTCGCCTCTTGCAGCGCGCCGAGAGCCGCGAGGGAGGCGGCCAGTGCCTGGGAGATCAAGGTGGCGACGGTCTCACCGTCTCGTGCGAACAGTTCCTGACGGGCCAGGCCGATCGTGCCGGCCCGGTGCACGGTGCCCTCGTCCGGCGTGATCAGTCCGGCGAGGACGTGCAGCAGTGTCGTCTTGCCGCGGCCGTTCTCGCCGACGACGGCGACTTTCGATCGGGCGGAGACGGTGACCGAGACGTCGTTCAGGACACGCCGGGATCCAAGGGTGACGGTGACGTTCGTGGCGCGGACGTGTGCGCTGTCGCCTGCCTCGATGGGCAGGGAGATGGTTTCGGGGGTCGGGGTGAGGTTCAACGGTGCTCCGCAGCTCGCAGTGGAGCCGGGCAGCGGTAAGAGGCCGCCCGGCGGGAACCGGGACGGCGAGCGCGGATTCAGCAGGAAGAAGGCGCCGCCGTCAGCGGGCGGAGCGGATCTTCTGCGACCAGATACCTCGTGCCATGACGGTCACTCTAACAACCCGGGCGCCCTGGGCTCATCCGGATTTCGCCTGCCTGTGGTGTGCGGCATCAACATCTATTAATCTACATTGTAAAGGCGTCCGGCGAGGCTCAAGATCATTTACAGCGGACTAAAGACCATCCCACCAAAAGCAGGGCCGCGCCGTTGGCCGGTCATGATGTCGTACGGGGGCGCAGTGCTCCGGCGGAGGCGGCCATGAAGGCGGCGAGCAGGGCGGGGATGCCCAGGGCCGCGGGCAGGCCGATGAGCTCTGCGGCGCCGCCGATGATGGCGGGGCCCGCGAGAAGGCCGGCGTAGCCGACGGTGGCGACCTGGGCGATGGCTCGGCCGGCGCGGGCGGGGGCGTGGTTGCCCGCGGCGGAGAAGATTTGGGGAACGATGGTGGACAGGCCAAAGCCGAACAGGGCGAATCCGATGAAGGCGATGGGGATCTGGCCGGCGAGCAGTGCTGTACCGAGGCCGAGGGCGGCGATGAGGCCGCAGTAGCGCACCAGGCGTACCGGTCCGAAGCGTTGGGCGAGGTGGTCTCCGGCGAAGCGGCCGATGGTCATGGTGGTGGAGAAGACGGCGAATCCGGCGGCGGCGAGGGCCTGGGGGGCGCCGAGGTTCTGGAAGAGGTAGACGGCGGTCCAGTCGTTGGCGGCGCCTTCTCCGACGAGGCCTGCGAAGGCGACGATTCCCATGAGGATGATCCAGCCGGTCCATGGGGCGCGGGCGGGGGCGCGGTGGTGGGTGGGGGTTGTGGGAGGCGGCGGGGTGGGCAGGAGGTGGCGGCGGGCGTACAGGGAGATGAGGGCGAGGGGGATGCCGACGGCGGTGAGGGTGGCGGCGGCGCTGAGGTGGAGGTAGGCGAAGGTGGCGCCGATGCCGGCGCCGATGAGGCCGCCGATGCTGAACATGCCGTGGAAGGAGGACAGGAGGGGGCGGTGGTAGGCGCGTTCGACTTCGACGCCGTGGGCGTTCATGGAGACGTCGAGGAAGGCGTTGGTGAGGCCGAAGAGGAATAGGGCGGCGATGAGGGTGGGCAGGGTGGTGGCGTAGCCGGGTGGGATGACGGATAGTGCGGTGGCGATGGCGGCGGGGGTGATGAGGCGGGCGCTGCCGAGGCGGTCGGTGAGGTGTCCGGCGAAGCGCATGCCGGTGACGAGTCCGAGGGCGGTGGCGAGGAGGCCGTAGCTGAGTTGGCCGTCGCTGAGGTCGAGGGTGTGTTTGACGGCGGGGATGCGGGCGGCCCAGGCTCCGGAGGTGATGCCGAGGAGGATGAAGAAGTAGGAGAGGGCTTTGCGGGCGTTGGTGGGGCGCTGGGTGGTGGTCATGGGTGTTTCCCGGCCGGTGTGTTGGATCCGGGGCGTATTCAATCATGTGGGTTTTGTGGTGGCGGGGTGCTGGGTGGTCAGTGGACGGAGAAGCCGCCGTCGACGCAGATGGTTTGGCCGGTGATGTAGGCGCTGGCGTCGCCGGCGAGGAGGACGGCGATGCCGGCGTAGTCGGAGGGGTGGCCGTTGCGGCGGGTGAGGGTGCGGGCGGCGAGTGCTTCGAGGCGGCCGGGGGTGTCTTGGACGGATTGGGTGAGGGGGGTGAGGACGAAGCCGGGGATGATGGTGTTGGCGCAGACGCCGTGGGGGGACCAGGCTTCTGCTTGGGAGCGGGTGAGGCCGGTGATGGCGGCTTTGGAGATGCCGTAGGCGCCGCTGTTGCCGAAGGCTCTGATGGATTGCTGGGAGCCGATGTTGATGATGCGGCCCCAGCGGCGTTGGGCCATGAGGGGGCCGAAGTGTTGGCCGAGGAGGTAGGGGGCGGTGATGTTGACGGCCATTGTCTGTTGGTAGTCGTCGGTGGTGAGTTCTGTCATGGGGGGGCGGATGTTGTTGGCGGCGTTGTTGACGAGGATGTCGATGTCGCCGAAGAAGGTGGGGGCTTGGTGGCAGAGGTGGGTGATGTCGTCGGGGTTGGCGAGGTCGGTGGTGATGGCGGCGGCGTTGATGTTGTGGTGGTGGAGTTCGGTGAGGGTTTGGGTGAGGTGGGTGGTGCGGCGGGCGGCGATGACGATGTTGGCGCCGGCGTGGCCGAGGGCGTGGGCGATGGTGTGTCCGATGCCGGAGCTGCCGCCGGTGATGAGGGCGGTGCGGCCGGTGAGGGAGAAGAGGGTGTTTGTGGGTTCTGTCACAGCGACAGAACCTATCATCCTACCTTTTGGTGCGGGAGTGGTTTTTGGCTGGTGAGTGGTGTTTTCAGCGGGTGAGCGCGGCGTGTTGGATCTTGTTCATGATCGCGGCGAGGTCGCGCAGGGTGGGGGTGTCGAGGTGTTGCAGGAGGCGGCGGAACTCGTTGAGGCCGGCGTCGGTGATCTCCTCGGTGAGGGCGCGCCCGGCGGGGGTGAGTTCGACGCGGCGGATGCGGCGGTCGTGGGGGTCTTCGCGGCGGGCGACGAGGCCGCGGGCGACGAGGCGGTCGACGATGCCGGTGACGGTGCCGAGGCCGACGCCCAGGTGGGTGGCGAGGTCCTGGCCGGAGGCGAGGTCCTGGCCGGAGAGGATCAGGACGACTTTGAGCTGGCGCATGGTGAGGTTGGAGTCGAACAGCGGCGTTGGGGGGCCTTGCTGGGCGAGGAGCCGGCCCAGGGCGCGCTGGACGGCGCCGATGTGGTCGATCAGTTGTTCGCGGTCGTCGTTGTTCACGCTCACCTCTCGCTTCCTGAGAAGGTTATCAGGATTGGTAAGCATCGTTAAATATTCGCCTGAGGCGAAGTGTTAGTCTGGGGCGAATCTTGTTGTGATGTCCCTCCCTGAGGAGCCTGCCTCCATGACGTCCCTGGCCAGGTTGAGCCTCGCCAACCGCAGCCTCGTGATAATGATCACGCTGGTGTTGAGCGCGTTCGGCCTTTTCGCGATCCCCTCATTGAAACAACAGCTGCTGCCCTCGCTGTCGTTCCCGGGAGCGTTCGTGGCGGCCCCGTATCCGGGCGCCTCCCCTGAGATCGTCGAGGAGCAGGTGACCAAGCCGATCGAGAACAGTTTCCAGGGTCTGGAGGGGGTCTCGGAGGTGACCTCGACCTCCCGGGAGGGGATGGCGCAGGTCCAGGTGGCGTTCGAGTACGGCACCGACATCGACGCGGCGGTCGCGCAGATGCAGCAGGCGATCTCGCGGATCAGGACGCAGCTGCCGGAGGCGGTCGATCCGCAGGTCCTGTCGGGCGGGACCGACGACATCCCGGTGATGCAGCTGGCGGTGGGCGACGGCGGTGATCAGCGGGCCATGGCCGAGCGGCTTGAGCGGCTGGTGGTGCCGGAGTTGCGGGCTGTGGAGGGGGTGCGCGAGGCGACGGTGACGGGCGCCCGTGACGAGGTCGTGACGATCACTCCGGATGTCGGGAAGCTGGCGGCGCTGGGGTTGTCGCCGGCCGCGGTGGGAGACGTGCTGCGGGCCAACGGGCAGCCGGTTCCGGCGGGCAGCGTGACCGAGGACAAGGTGTCGCTCACGGTTCAGGTGGGGGCGCGGGTCGAGACGCTGGAGGAGCTGAAGGAGCTGTATCTGATGCCCGCGGCGGCGCCGCAGGCACCGCAGGCACCGCCGCAGGCCCGGCAGGCGCCGGGGGGCGGAGCGGCCGCGCAGGCACCGCAGGGGCAGACGCGTGTGCAGGCGGCTCCCAGGCCGGTGCGGCTGGGTGAGGTGGCGACGGTGGAGCGGACGCCGGCCGAGGCGACGTCGCTGACGCGGACCAACGGGCAGCCGAGCCTGGGCCTGTCGGTGACGATGGCGGCGGACGGCAACGCGGTGGCGATCTCGCACGCGGTGCGCGAGAAGCTCCCGGAGATGGTGCGGGCGATCGGGGACTCCTCGGAGATCACGGTGATCTTCGATCAGGCGCCGTATGTGGAGCGGTCGATCGAGGACCTGACGACCGAGGGGTTGCTGGGACTGGCGTTCGCGGTTTTGGTCATCTTGGTCTTCTTGTTGTCGGTGCGCTCGACGCTGGTGACGGCGGCGTCGATCCCGCTGTCGGTGATCATCGCGTTGATCGCGTTGTGGGTGGGCGACTACTCGCTGAACCTGCTGACGCTGGGGGCGCTGACGATCGCGGTGGGCCGGGTGGTCGACGACTCCATCGTGGTCTTGGAGAACATCAAGCGTCATCTGAGCTATGGGGAGGCCAAGCGCAAGGCGGTGCTGGCGGGGGTGCGCGAGGTCAGTGGCGCGGTGACGGCCTCGACGCTGACGACGGTGGCGGTGTTCTTGCCGATCGCGGTGGTGGGCGGCATGGTGGGGCAGCTGTTCGCGCCGTTCGCGATCACGGTGACGGTGGCGTTGCTGGCGTCGTTGCTGGTGTCGTTGACGGTGGTGCCGGTGCTGGCGTACTGGTTCTTGAAGGCGCCGGTGTTGTCGCCGGAGCAGGCGCGGGTGGTGCGTGAGAAGGCAGAGGCCAAGGAGTTGCGCAGCCCGCTGCAGCGGGCGTATCTGCCGGTGCTGCGGTTCGCGACGCGGCGGCGGCTGGTGACGGTGATCGTGGGGGTGGTGGTGTTCGCCGCGACGATGGGGCTGGCGGGCCGGTTGGAGACCAACTTCATCGACTCCTCCGGGCAGGACACGGTCTCGATCAGCCAGCGGATGCCGGCGGGCACCGACCTGGCGGCGACGGACGCGGCGGCCAAGAAGGTCGAGGAGGTTTTGTCGTCGCTGGAGGGGGTGCGCGACTACCAGGTGAACGTGGGCGGTGGCGGCGGTTTCCTGGGCGGTGGCGGCGGCGGGGGTGATCGGGCGTCGTACTCGGTGACGGTCGCCGAGCAGGCCGACAGCTCGGTGCTGGAGGAGGAGCTGCGCGAGCGGTTGGCGCGGCTGGACTCCTCGGAGATCGGCACGGTCACGGTGGGTGGCGGCCAGGGTGGCCCCGGCGGCGGGTCGACCGACCAGTTGCAGGTGATCGTCCAGGCGCCGGATGTGGAGACGCTGCGCACCGCGACCGAGACGGTTCGCACGGCGATGGCGGATCTGGGCGGGTTGCGGGATGTGACCTCCAACCTGGAGGACGGTGCCGAGCGGGTCGAGGTGCGGGTCGACCGGGAGAAGGCGGCGGCCAGGGGGCTGACCGAGACGCAGATCGGCCAGTTGGTGGCGCAGCAGTTCCGGGGGGCGCCGCTGGGTGAGCTGACGCTGGACGGCCGCGTGGGTGCGGTGGTGTTGCGGACCGCGGACGCGCCCGAGGATGTCAAGGCGGTGGAGGCGCTGAGGTTGCCGACGGCCACGGGGGTGGTGAGGTTGTCGCAGGTGGCGCAGGTGGCAGTAGTGGACGGTCCCACGCAGGTGACGCGGATCGACGGTGAGCGCAGCGCGACGGTGTCGGGTACGGCGACGGCCAGTGACCTGGGCAGCGTGACGACGGAGCTGACGTCGAAGCTGGACGCTCTGGCGTTGCCGGCGGGGGCGAGCTTCACCATGGGAGGGGTCAGCGCGGACCAGGACGAGGCGTTCGGGCAGCTGGGGCTGGCGATGCTGGCGGCGATCGCGATCGTCTTCATGATCATGGTGGCGACGTTCCGGAGTTTCGTACAGCCGCTGATCTTGCTGGTGTCGGTGCCGTTCGCGGCGACCGGCGCGGTCGGTCTGCTGCTGGCGACGGGCACGCCGATGGGGGTTCCCGCCCTGATCGGCATGCTGATGCTGATCGGCGTCGTGGTGACCAACGCGATCGTGCTGATCGACCTGATCAACCAGTACCGCGAGCAGGGCATGGGCATCGTGGAGGCGGTGATCGAGGGCGGCCGGCGCAGGCTGCGGCCGATCCTGATGACCGCGGTGGCGACGATCTGCGCGTTGATCCCGATGGCGCTGGGGCTGACCGGTTCCGGCGGGTTCATCTCCCAGCCGCTGGCGATCGTGGTGATCGGCGGGCTGCTGTCGTCGACGCTGCTGACGCTGGTGCTGGTGCCGACCCTGTATGTGACGGTGGAACGGCTCAAGGAGCGGCTGCGGCGTAAGCCCAGGGGTGAGCACTCGCGGCTGAAGGTCTACGACAAGGACGAGCTGGCGCCGACGGCCCGGCAGTAGCCCGTTTCGAAGGGGGGCAGGCCGGTGGGTCCCGCGCGGGACCCACCGGCCTGCCCCCCTTTCACCCGGTTTCACCTTGGTCTGCGCAGGTGTGGCGCCCGGGGGCCGGGTGGGTGCGGGCGGCGGAATATACTGACCCAACGTGACTGCCAAGCCGCGTATCCCCAATGTTCTTGCCGCCCGCTATGCCTCCGCGCAGCTGGCCGGCCTGTGGTCTTCCGAGTACAAGGTGGTGGCCGAGCGGCGCCTGTGGCTGGCCGTGCTGGCCGCGCAGGCGCGGCTGGGGGTGGAGGTTTCCCCCGCGGTGTTGCGGGATTACGAGAAGGTGGTCGAGCAGGTCGACCTGGAGTCGATCGCCGCCCGTGAGCGCGTCACCCGCCACGACGTCAAGGCCCGCATCGAGGAGTTCAACGCGCTGGCCGGCCACGAGCAGGTGCACAAGGGCATGACGTCGCGGGATCTGACCGAGAACGTCGAGCAGCTGCAGATCCGCGACAGCCTGGTGCTGGTGCGGGACCGGTGCGTGGCGATGCTGGCCGCGCTGGCGGGCCTGGCGACGCGGCACTCGCAGCTGGTGATGGCCGGGCGTTCGCACAACGTGGCCGCGCAGTCGACGACGCTGGGCAAGCGGTTCGCCTCGGCCGCCGACGAGCTGCTGGTGGCGTTCGCCCGGCTGGAGGAGCTGATCGGCCGCTATCCGCTGCGCGGCGTCAAGGGGCCGGTCGGCACCGCCCAGGACATGCTGGACCTGCTGGGCGGGGATGCGGCCAAGCTGGCGGCGCTGGAGGAGGAGGTGGCCGCCCACCTGGGGTTCGCCCACCGGCTGACCAGCGTGGGGCAGGTGTATCCGCGGTCGCTGGACTACGAGGTGCTCAGCGCGCTGGTGCAGCTGGCGGCGGCCCCCTCCTCGCTGGCCAAGACGATCCGGCTGATGGCCGGGCACGAGCTGGTCACCGAGGGGTTCGCCGAGGGGCAGGTCGGCTCCTCGGCGATGCCGCACAAGATGAACACCCGCTCGTGTGAGCGGGTCAACGGACTGGCGGTCGTTGTGCGGGGGTATGCGTCGATGGCCGGGGAACTGGCCGGTGACCAGTGGAACGAGGGGGATGTGTCGTGTTCGGTGGTGCGCCGGGTGGCGCTGCCGGACGCCTTCTTCGCGTTCGACGGGCTGGTGGAGACCATGCTGACGGTGCTGGAGGAGTTCGGCGCCTTCCCCGCGGTGATCGCCGCCGAGCTGGATCGCTACCTGCCGTTCCTGGCGACGACGAAGATGCTGATGGCCGCGGTACGGGCCGGGATGGGCCGCGAAAGCGCCCATGAGCTGATCAAGGAACACGCGGTGGCGTCGGCACTGGCGATGCGCGAGGGCTCCGGCGGCAACGAGCTGATCGCCCGGCTGGGAGCAGACGAGCGTTTCCCGCTGGAGCGGGCACAGCTGGAGGCGTTGCTGGGCGAGCCGATCTCCTTCACCGGGGCGGCCTCGGCCCAGGTGGAGGCGGTCGTGGAGCGGGTGGAGCGGGTCGTGGCCCGCTACCCGCAGGCGGCCGCCTACCGGCCGGGGGCGATCCTCTGAGCGGCGTGCCGGTGCGGTTGCGCGACGTCGCACAGTTGGCGCAGGCCTGCTCGGGGGATGCGCTCGTGTTGTGGGGGGCGCAGGCGATGGGGCCGGGGGTGCGGGCGTGGGCGCTGGGGGAGGCGGTGGCGGTGGCCTGCCCCGACCTCAACCGCCGTGATCGCCTCACGGTGTACGGGCAGGCCGATGCGGTCGCCGCCCTGCTGGAGCCGCTGGCGGCCGAGGTCGGCCCCTCCTACCGGGTGGTGGGGGAGCGAAAACTGATGGAGCGGCTGGTCGCCCGATCGGCGCGGCTGCGCCCGCTGGGGGTGTTCGAGTGGATGGAGGCGGCCGCGTCCGCGCTCACCTGGCCCCGGCCGGAGGCGGAAGCGGGGCGGGTGGGGTGGCTGGGGGAGGCCGAGGAGGGGCAGGTCGCCGCCCTGCTGGCGCGGGCGGCTCCCGGCTCCTGGGCGGCGCCGGGCGTGGCGGGGGTGCGGCGCTGGGCGGGGGTGCGCGGCCAGGACGGCCATCTGGTGGCGGTGGCCGCCGACGCCTGGTCGTGCGCGCAGGTGGGTTTCGTCGCCGGGGTCGCCACCGCGCCGGCCGTGCGCGGCCACGGCCATGGCGGCAGGGTGTGCCGGTTCGTGCTGGGGGAGCTGGCGGCCGCGCACGAGCGGGTCGCGTTGATGGTCGACACCGGCAACCACGCCGCCATCGCCCTGTACGAGCGGCTGGGGTTGCGCGGGCGCCCGCTGGCGGCCGCTGCCCTTCAGGACGCCTGAGTTTTCCGTCCCGGACAAGGAGTTGCGCGAGCAGGTGACGAAGGTGGGGCCCTCGCGCGGTCCCGTGTGGTCTCGGGGCGGGCGCCCAGGGAGGAAAACCTGGTGCGGGGCGCGGTCACGCCAGGCAGAGTGGACGAAATGATGTCCAGTTTCATACCTGGCCTGGAGCTTTCGCGTGCTTTCTACGCCCAGGTCGTGGGACCGATCGTGGCCGACGTGCCGCACAGTGCCGCGCTGATCGGCGCCGGGTCGGAGGTTTTGGCGTTCGACACCGAACGCTCCACCGACCATGACTGGGGGCCCAGGGTGGTGGTGTTCGTGGCCGCCCACCGCGCCGAGGAGGTGCGGCGCGCCGTCGGCGAGGGCCTGCCCGCGGACTTCGGCGGCTATCGCACCGCCGTGGGCGGTGAGCGTCACGGGGTGCAGGTGAGCGATCCGCGGACCTGGTTCACCGACCGGCTGGGATTCGACCCGCTGGGCGGGGTGAGCGTGCTGGACTGGCTGTCGACTCCCTGGCAGCGGCTGGCGGAGGTCACCAGCGGGGAGGTCTTCCACGACGGCCTGGAGGTCATGGGGCGCTCCCGCGCCGCGCTGCGCTGGTATCCGCCCGATCTGGAACGCTACGTGCTGGCCGGGCAGTGGAGGCGCCTGGCCCAGCAGGAGGCCTTCCCCGGGCGGTGCGGGGAGGTCGGCGACGACCTGGGCTCGGCGCTGGTCAGCGCGGACCTGGCGCGCGACCTGATGCGGCTGGTCGTGCTGATGCGGCGGCGCTACCCGCCGTACGCCAAGTGGCTGGGCAGCGCGTTCGCCCGCCTGCCGGGGACGGCAGAGCTGGGGGAGGCATTGTCGGCGGCGGTGGCGGCCACCGCCTGGCGTGAACGAGAAGAGCACCTGGGGGCGGTGTATCGGCGGGTGGCCGCCTGGCACAACCGGATGGGGGGCGCCGCGGCGCTGGAGGGGAGCCTGCGCCCCTATCACCGGCGGCCCTTCCAGGTGATCGGCGCCGGCCGGTTCGCCGACGCTCTGAGCGCGGCCATCACCGACGCCCGCGTGCGGGCGCTGCCCGCGGTGGGCTCGATCGACCAGTTCGGCGACTGCGCCGACCTGCTGACCGATCCGCGGCGCTGCCGGGCGGCCACCCGCGCCGTGTTGGACCTGTGAAGCCGCAGGGCGCTGGTCAGGCGGCGAGCGGTTCGCCGCGGCGGGCCAGCACACGCCGCTCGAACCACAAGGTGGCCAGCGGCGGCACCGAGCACACCAGGCCGACGATGACCGTGCCCCGGCTCCAGCCGTCCTGGCGGGCCGCGTACAACACCGCGGCCAGGTACAGGACGAACAAGGCGCCGTGCACCGGGCCGAAGATCTTCACACCGAGGCCTCCGGTGGCGGCGACGTACTTGAAGTACATGCCGATGAGCAGGCCGGCCCACGAGCACGCTTCGGCGATCGCCACGTAACGGAACAGGCGGAGTGCGGTCGGCACGGCGCGTACACCTCTCAGAAGGGGAAGACGTCGAGACGAGGGGGCGTCCGGACAGGGGAATACGGCCTTCAGCCTATGGGGGCGAGGTGGCGCCCGCCCCGCCGGGGCACGGCCACGGGTGCGCGAAGGGCAGGCGCAGTGCCCGGGGGCGGGGGAGGGGGAGGGCCCTGGCCGGGACACCCCACCCTTGACCTGAAGTTAACTTCAGCTTCTAGCCTCGCAGAGGCGGCGCCCGCCGGGCTTTTCGCCCCCCGCCGCCGGGCGGCGGCGAGGCCGCCCGTCTTTCACCCGACGAGCACGGAAAGCACGGTGACGCACCATGAGCATGGAGATGGCGGCCTGGCATTCGCTGTACGCCACGATGCACGCCCAGCAGGACCGGCGGCCCTTCTCGGTGGCCACGCTGCGGCGTATCGCGGCCTTCGCCCGCCCGCACCGTTTTCTGCTGGCGTGGTTCCTGCTGCTGAGTGTGGTGTCGGCGGTGCTGGCGGTGGCCACGCCGGTGCTGGCCGGCCGGGTCGTCGACGCGATCGTCGGCGGTGCCGCGGCGGGCGTCGTGGTCCGGCTGGCCGCGGTGATCGCGGTGATCGCGCTGGCCGAGGCGGCGCTGGGCCTGCTGACGCGGTGGATGTCGGCGAGCATCGGTGAAGGACTGATCCTGCGGTTGCGCGGCGCCGTCTTCGACCACGTGCAGCGTATGCCTGTGGCCTTCTTCACCCGCACCCGTACCGGCGCGCTGGTCAGCCGGTTGAACAACGACGTCATCGGCGCCCAGCGCGCCTTCAGCGACACCCTGTCGGGCGTGGCGGGCAACCTGGTGACGCTCACCTTGACCCTGGTGGTGATGGCCGGCATCTCCTGGCAGCTGACCGCGCTGGCACTGGTGCTGCTGCCGGTGTTCGTTGTGCCGGCCCGGCGCGTGGGCAGCCGGCTGGCCCGGATGGAACGCGAGGCCGCCGACCACAATGCGGCGATGAGCACCCAGATGACCGAGCGTTTCTCCGCCCCCGGCGCCACCCTCGTCAAGCTGTTCGGCCGCCCCGCCCAGGAGTCGGCCGAGTTCCTGGCGCGGGCGCGGCGGGTACGTGACATCGGGGTGCGCACCGCGATGGTGCAGTCGGTGTTCGTCACCGCCCTCACCCTGGTCTCGGCGCTGGCGCTCGCCCTGGTGTACGGAGCGGGAGGCTTCTACGCGTTGCGCGGTGACCTGGAGCCGGGCGCGCTGGTGGCGCTGGCGTTGCTGCTGACCCGCCTGTACGCGCCGCTGACGGCGCTGGCCGGGGCGCGGGTGGAGGTGATGAGCGCCCTGGTCAGCTTCGAGCGGGTCTTCGAGATCTTGGACCTGCGGCCACTGATCACCGACAGGCCCGACGCCCGGGCGGTGCCGGAAGGGCCGGTGACGGTGGAGTTCGACCACGTCGGCTTCGCCTACCCTTCGGCCGAGAAGGTGTCGCTGGCCTCCCTGGAGGAGGTCGCCACCTTGGATGCGCGCGGCGGTGCGACGGTGCTGCAGGAGGTGTCCTTTCGCGCCGAGGCCGGGCAGATGGTCGCGCTGGTGGGCTCCTCGGGAGCGGGCAAGTCGACGATCGCGCAGCTGCTGGCCCGCCTGTACGACGTCGACAGCGGCGCGGTGCGGTTGTCGGGGGTGGATGTACGCGACTTGTCGGCAGCCTCGATCCGTCAGACCTTGGGCGTTGTGACCCAGGACGGGCACCTGTTTCACGACTCCATCCGCGCCAACCTGCTGCTGGCCCGCCCCGAGGCCACGACCGAGGAGCTGTGGCAGGTGCTGCGGCGCGCCCGGCTGGCCGATCTGGTCTCGGCGCTGCCCGATGGGCTGGACACCGTGGTCGGCGAGCGCGGCTACCGGCTCTCGGGCGGGGAGCGCCAGCGGCTGACCATCGCCCGGCTGCTGCTGGCCCGCCCCCGGGTGGTGGTGCTGGACGAGGCCACCGCCCACCTGGACTCCACCAGTGAGGCCGCGGTCGCCGAAGCGCTGACCGAGGCGCTGGCCGGACGGACCGCGCTGGTCATCGCCCACCGGCTGTCGACGATCCGCACCGCTGACCTGATCTTGGTGGTCGAGGATGGGCGGATCGTCGAGCGCGGCACGCACGCCGGCCTGCTGGCCGCCGGAGGCCGCTACGCGCAGCTGTATCGCACCCAGTTCGACCGGCAGGCCACCACCGCGGCCACCCGCTGAGCATGCGGGCCCTTCGCGCCGCCGGTATGAGGGCACGAAAACGCGGGGGAGGTGGCCGGGTCAACGGGCGCGCCCCGGCGCGCCCGCCTTCACCGCTCCTTCATGAAGATTTTGCGTCCTCACGCTCGTGCCGGGGTCGCACCGGGGCCCGCGCCAGGTTCGTCGGCGTGGGCCCCGGTGATGTCGACGACGACCTTGCCGGCGACCTTCCGCTCGCGGACCACCCCTATGGCCTCCTCGGCCCGCTCCCAGGACCCACGCCAGCCGACCTGCGCCGACAGCGCGCCCGAGGCGAGCAGGCCGGCGAGCAGGCCTAGGTCGGCCCCGACCGCGGCGGCGTCGCCGAAGGAGCTCAAGGTGCGGGCCTGACCGGGAAAGAAGGTGGAACCGGCAGGGAAGACGGCCGGCTCGGCGCCTGCCCACCCGATGCTGTGCAAGATGGCGCCGGGGGCGAGCAGCGCCCACGCGGCCACCAGGTGCGGCCCGCCGACCGTCTCCAGCACCACGTCGAACGGCTCGCTCACCTGCCGCAGGCCGGTGAGGCCGACGACGACCTCGTGGGCGCCGAGCGCGGCGAGAGCGGGGGCCTGGGCGCCGTCGCGAACCGAGGCGACGACGTGGGCGCCGGACAGAAAGGCCAGTTGCACCCCGTAGCGGCCCACGGCACCGGTGGCGCCGGTGATCAGCACCCGCCGGCCCAGGAGGGAACCGGCGGCGCGCAGGGTTCGCAGGGCCGTCATGCCCGCCATGGGCAGCGCCGCGGCTTCGGCCAGGGCGGCCGCGTCGGGCAGGGGAGCGACGTCGGCGACACGGACCGCCAGCAACTCGGCCCAGGCGCCGGGCCCGAAGGCCAGCACACGGGTGCCCGCCGCGGGGCCGGTGCCGTCGGCGGCGGGGCGCACGACGACCCCGGCGGCGTCGTAGCCTCCCACGTGGCCGGTGGGCAGTTGGGCGAGCATGCCCAGCTCTCCGGGGTTGAGGGAGGCGTGGTACACCTGCACGAGCACCTGGCCGGGGTCGGGTTCGGGGTCGGCGGCCTCCCCCAGGCGCAGCCCGCACGGGGCGGAGGGGTCGACGAGGAGAGCGTGCACGAGAAAGGCTCCTGTGGGGAGAGGGCGGTGTGCGGGAGGTCTCGGCGCACCGAACCAATCGGACCGCTGGTCCGGTTAGCTGTGGGCTAATATACGGACCGACAGTCCGATTGTGCAAAGAAAAACCGAGGGGAGAAACGGTGAGCGAGCGCGCCGACGCCGCCCGCAACCGCCGCGCCATCCTGCGCGCCACGGAAGAACTACTGGCCGCCCACGACACCCGCGACAGCGCCCACATCTCCTTGGACCAGGTCGCCGCGCACGCCCAAGTCGGCAAGGGCACCGTCTTTCGACGCTTCGGCAATCGCACCGGGCTGATGCAGGCCCTGCTGCAGGAACGGGCCGCGCAACTGCGCGAGGCACTGGAGTCGGGACCGCCACCCCTGGGACCGGGCGCGCCTTCCTTCGAGCGCATCGTCGCCTTCCTGGATGCCCTGTGCCGGCTGGCCGCCGACAACCTCGCCCTGCTGGCCGCCCACGAACGCTCCTGCGCCCCCGACCGCCACGCCGACCCCACCTACGTGCGCTGGCACACCCACCTGGAAACCCTGATCACCCAGACTCGCCCCGACCTGGACGCCGACTTCGTGGCCCACACCCTGCTGGGCATGTTCGACGCCGACATGGTGCGCCGCCTCACCCCCCACACCGACCCCGGCAGGTTCGCCCGCTCCATGCGGCAGCTGGTAGGGGAGTTGCTGGCCTGAACAACAGCGGCCGGGACCATCGCCTGCTCGGGTAAGAACCTTCGGCAGGCGCCCGGCCGCACCGTACCCGATCGAACCTTCGCGCCTTTGACCGCGCGCCGTCGAACACCGCGCCGCCTGCCCCCCTCACACGACGCAGAGACCGAGGCGGGCCGCCTGCCGCTCAGCTCGACGAGGGACCGCGCAGCAACGGATGCGAGCGCATCGCCACCTCCAACTCCCCGGGCAGCTCATCGCGGTAACGCCCCAGCGTCGCCAGATCACTGTGGCCCAGAACCCGCCGCACCGCGTCCATGTCCACCGCGTCGGCCAGCAGATGGGTGGCCGTGGTGTGACGCAACCCGTGCGGGGTCACCGAACGACGGCGATCGGGATCCACCCTGCGCTGCACCCGGTCGATCACCGCCTGCACATCCCCCCGCGCCAGCCGCCGCCCCCGCCACGACAGCAGCAACGCCTTGTCGGCGGAAGCCATCCGCCCGTGCAACAGATAGGCCTCCAGCACCAGCGCGACGTCGCCCGGCAGCGGCACATCCCTCGTCTTGCCGCCCTTGCCGAAGATCCGCCAGTAACGCACCCCGTCGTTGGTGTAGAAATCCTCCACGTTGGCCCGGACCAGCTCCGACACCCGCGGCCCCATCGTCGAGAGCATCAACACGATCAGCCCGTCACGCAACTCGGTGTGCTGGTCACGCCGGCGCACCCGCCCCGCCCTCGCCGCAGGCACCTCCTGCGGTGCTGCGGCCTCGGCCCCGTCTCCCAGCTCACGCGCCGCGCCGATCAGCCCTCGCGCCTGCTCGCGGGTGAGCGCCCGCCGCTGCGGCCGCAGCCCGCCGCGCTCCTTGGCCGTCACCGTCGCCGTCGCCATCGGATTGACCTGCACCCACCCCGCCAGCACCGCGTGCTTGAACAACGCCGAGATCGACCGCCGAAACCGCGCCTGAGAGGAGGCCGACTGCGAGGCGGAGGAGACCGGCTGAGAGGTGGAGCCCGCCGCCTCCTCGGGCCGCGAACGCCTTCGCCCGTCGGGCTTACGGGCGAACGCCAGCAGGACGGCGTCGACATCCTCACCGGTCAGATCGTCCAGGACCGTCTCCTCACCCGCCAGATCCACGAAAGTGGCCACATCACGCGCGTACACCTCCGCCGTCGACGCCGACAACGCGCCGGTCAGGGTCTTGGCCCGCACCAACTCCACATAACGATCGGCCGACTCGCCCACGCTGAGACGATTCAGATCAGCAGGCCGCATGATCCCGGCGACACCCCTTTCGCATCCTGGCCGTCGTCAACGGCCGCTCACCCGCCACCAGTGCCACATCCCCGCCCGCCGAAACACCCCGCCTCCCACATGCCGCCACCGGCTACCGACGCCACAGCCGGTCGCGGCTGCGGGGGAGTGGCCCACCGGCCACCTCGCCGATCATGTTCATTCCCCCACGGTAGACGAACGCCCGCCCGCCGCAGGGCCGCCGAGAAAAGCCCCGCCGCCCGGCCTCACGGAAGTCCCGAAGATGTTTTTACCGGATTCGACTGATCTGCGTTGACGGAATGGCTTTACCGCCTCGCCTCCGGCCCGCTCACACCGCGCGGAGTCATGGCAGGGGAGACCCCGGCCAGCACCCGCCGGTGAGACCCCGCGTCCTTCAGCAGGTCACACGTAGCCGATCTCCGCGAATCACCCAGGTGGCGAACAACACGAAACCAGCGTGAACAGTGTGTTACGGCCTGCACACCCCTCTACCGAATCACCACGCCAACCGGGAAGCTGACCTCACCCCCACCCCCGGAAAGCCCCGGAAAGCCCCGGAAAGGACGCACATGCTCAAACGCACCCAACTGTTCGGCCGCAAGACCCGCGTCACCTTCGCCCTGCCCGCCGACCACCCCCTCGGCGTCGTCAGCGTCGTCGGCGACTTCAACGACTGGCAACCCGGCCGCCACGAGATGCGCCGCCGCCGCAACGGCACCCGCACCATCTCGATCATCCTGCCCCCCGGAATCCACCGCTTCCGCTACCTCGCCACCGGCGGCCTGTGGTTCGACGACGACACCGCCGACCACATCGACCACCACAGCAGCGTCATGCACCTGTGAACCCCGCCACCGGGCAGACCTTCTGAAAGATCACCCCCTCACCGCCTGGGGCCAGGACCGCACGCAGACGATCGGCCAGGGCGAGCGCCTGCCGCACCGACCAGGGCTGGGCATCGCGTCACCAGGTGACCGGCAGCGCGCTCAGGCCGCCGGTCAGCACGTGCGGGCGGTCGAGCGCGAACACGCGCCCGGAGGGACACCTGCGGCGAGAACCGAGGTGTCGCTACCGCGGAGCCGGATCATCGCCAGCCTGTTAGGCATCCATAGGGGTCTAAACGGCTATATTTTATACCAGACAGAATTGAGCTTCTGTCTGGTATACGATGCTTTGTGCTGATAGGACCTATTTGGTGCGGCGTGAAGGTTGTTACCGTCGGATGCTCCCCGTCGCGCGGGAGCGCGAAGAACGGGGCGACTCCCTCACGGGTGCGTCATGGCGCCGGAGTCTCCTTCTGTGCATGATCACCCCCGCTTGATCGTTCCGTTGAGCAAGATCCACGATCTTCCGGGTCGCCTAAAGCGATCAAGAAATGGCGCGGTTTCGTCGATGCGTGCCGCCCGGGACCGGTTCCGTCGCAGCCGTTCTGCCCGGTAGCCGCCCGGTGGATGTGACCGGGGGTCGCGTCCAGGTCGACCCGCTTTGTGATCATGGTTATCTCGAGCGCTCTGCCCCATGGTCGATTTGTCTTATTTGTTCTGTTCTGTTGGATGTCTTTCTTTGGCTGTTTGACGGCGGTGGCGGTCGTCCACGAAATCGGCGCCCGGATGGCTCTCCCCTGGGTCGTCAGAGCAGTTACCCGCTTCGGTGGACGAATGTGGGTAGCTCGGCGCTGTTGTGAAGATGCTCACGGCCGGCAACCCGTCCTGGATCGGGCGACTCCCCCGGTTCGGGGGTGTGGCAGGGCCGCCTTCCCCTCCCCCAGCCTGCCTGCACGGGTGCCTGCGGTGTTCAATCGGGTGACCTGGCGCGCCTTGTCGGCGGTCGAGGCCCGCGTCGCGGGGCCGTACGGGCCTGGCGGCGCTGCGCGCGGGTGTCCCGCAGGTTGTCCGCCCGTTCCTGGGTGATCAGCCGTTTTGGGCGGGTCGTCTTCATCGGCTCGGCGTCGCCGCTCCCCCGCTGCCGCGTCGGCTGCGGCCCGAGGGGATGGCGGCCGCTATCGCCGATTTCGCGGGGTTTCCTCTGAGAGTCGCGCTTGTACGGCGATGCCGGTCAGGTCGGTGGAGTCGGTCACCAGGTGTGCGGTGACCGTGGCGGTCCGGCCGTCGGAGAGGGCTATCTTCGCCGTGGCTTCCCGGCCTTGCGCTACCAGGCTGACAGCGGCGTCTTCCAGGGCGGTCCGGTCGCGATGGCACAGGTCTGAGGGCATGGACCCCGGCGAGGCGTGTGTGTTTCCGCTTTCCCGTGCCGCGCCGAGGAATCTTTTCAGCAGGGCCCGTTCGCGTTCGGCGCTGAATTCGAGCAGTCTTTGCTCGATGTCGTGGGCTGATCGCTGGGCCATGGCCGTCATCTGCGTGTTCGCCCGCTCGTCGAGGGAGGCGATGCACATGACTCCTTCCACGCGTCCGCTGAGGGGGTTGAGCACGGGTGTTCCCACGGCGGCGAACTTGTGGAGTTTTTCCCACAGGTGCTCGTTGCCTGAGACCTGGTAGGTTCGCCGTTCCAGCAGCGTGGAGCCGACGGCGTTGGTGCCTATGTCGGACTCGGCGTAGCTGAAGCCCGGAATGACGCCGGTGGCGTCGGCTGCCGCCCGCATTGAGGTGTCGCCCAGGGCGCGTAGGAACAGCACTCCGGAGGAGTCGCTCAGGAACACCCCTGAGGAGGTGCCGGCGATGGTCGTTTGCAGTCGGTCGAGTACGGGCCGGGCCGCGCGTATCAGGATGTTGTCGTAGTCGAGGTCGTCGAGCAGGCGTGTTCGGAAGCCGCCGGGGGGCAGTCCGGCGGCTTGACAGCGTCGCCACGAATTCAAGATCGGAGTGCGCATCTCGTCCTCCGTGAGCGTCCCGTCCAGGAGGCGCTCCATGATCTCGCCGGCGTGTTGTCCCGTGGTGTTCAAGACATTCGCCGTTCGGCTCACGCCCACAACGTCCTCACAATGAACAAATCCTTTGTGCGCGGGTTTTCTTGTCGGGCCGGTGAATTGCTGCCGGTTCTTTGTGGCTGACTTTTCTGTGTGCTCGATGGGTGCGTTGGCGAGTCGGTCGTTTCACGAGGTGGTGGCTGGGAGGTGGAGGGTGAAGCGTGCCCCGTTCGGAAAGGCGTCCTCGACGTGGAGGGTGCCGTGGTGGTCGCGGGCGATGGCGCGGGCGATGGCCAGGCCGAGTCCGGTGCCGCCGCGGTCGCGGCTGCGAGCGCTGTCCAGCCGGGTGAAGGGCTGGAAGACGTGTTCACGTTCGGCCGGGGGGACTCCGGGGCCGTCGTCGGTGACGCTGAGTTCGGCGGTGTCGCCGGTGTCGCCGGTGTCGCCGGTGCGGCGTACCTCTACGGTGATGTGGTGGGCGGCGTGCCGTTGGGCGTTGTCGAGCAGGTTGTTCAGCACCCGGCAGATTTGTATGGGGACGGCGCTGGCCAGCACTTTGGGGGCGAGGTCGAGCCGTGTCGGGTGATGGTCGCCGATCCGGCGTGTGACTTCGGCTTCGACGAGTTCGGCGAGGTCGACGGGCTCCAGGGCGGTGAGCGGGGCCGTTCCGGTCCGGGCCAGTGAGAGCAGGTCGGTGATGATGGCCTGCAGTCGGTCCACGTCGTTCAGCGCGTGGCCGAGTAGGTCGGTGAGGTCGGTCTCGCCGGGGTGGAGCCGGGCTTCCTCCAGTTGGACCCGTAGTCCTGCGAGGGGGGTGCGTAGTTCGTGGGAGGCGTCGGCGGTGAAGCGCCGTTGGCGCTCGAGCGCGTCTCGCAGTGACACGGTGGTCTGCTCCAACTCTGTGGAGATCATGCGCTCGCGGGTGTAGAGGCGGGCGTTGTCCACGCACAGCGCCGTGCGGTTGACCAGGTCCTCGGCCAGCGAGAGGTCGTCTTCCTCGAATGTCTTCCTGGTCCTGCAACGGTAGAAGCTCACCACCCCCAGGGTGATGCCGCGGGCCCGCATCGGTACCGCGACGAGGGAGTGGATGCCGTGTTCGCAGGCTTTCCGGCAGCGTTCGGGATCTTGTGCTATCCAGCCGAGGTTGGTGGGTAGCGCCGGTTCGAGTACCGGTTGTCCGGCGGCCACGCTGCGGGCCTGTGGTGTGGAGGCGAGCAGTTGGATGAGTGCGTTGACCGGGTGCAGGCAGGAGTGTTTGCGTACGCCCAGGAAGGCGACTCGGCGTAGTCCGTCGTTGATGCCGGTGGGTTCCTGTCCGCGTGGCACGCGGTCGTACAGGTCGACGCCGACGTAGTCGGCGAAGCGGGGGACGGCGACTTCGGTCAGTTCTTCGGCGGTTCGGGTCACGCTCAGTGAGGTGCCGATGTGGGAGCCGGCGTCGCACAGCAGGTTGAGTCGTTCGCGTGCCTGCAGGGCGAGTCGGCCGATGCCTGGTTCGCTCACGGCGAGCAGCCATCTGTCGGTCACGGGGGCTTCCGTGTCGTGGGCGGGAGGTTTCGCGCCGGAAAGGGGTTGGGGGAACGCCTGGTTTGGGTGCTGTTGGAGCAGGCGTTGTCCGGTGCCGCCGACGGCGGCCGTGAAGCACTCGCCGGCAGTGGCGGCGTTGTCTTCGGTGGCCACCATTGACCATCTCTTCCTTCTGTGTTTTTCGACCCGTCTCGATATTGGCACATATCTTCTTGATATCGGCGCATAGATCTCCCTGGTTTATCCAAATTTATATTGATCTATAATAAATTGGGTCGTTTATTGGTTTTATTTGGTGATGTGTGAAAGACCTTCGTCGACGGCGAGGGGCGCGGCGGATGGCCTTGGAGGCGACCTGGCGCCGTCGGGTCAGGGCCTGGTCTGAGGTCAGGATCTCGCCGCCCAAGCGGCCCGCGCCGACCATGCCCGCCGGGTCCTTGGGGTCGCGCTCCTCGTATGTCGCCGGAGCGTCCGCACTACAGTGACTGGAAAGTCTGATCTGGGGGGTGCCATGCGTTCGCTGACCCGCAAGGGGGCCGCGACGCGGCAGCGCACTCTCGAGGGCGCGGCCGCCGACATCGGCGAGTACGGCGTGGTGGGCACGACCCTTGACGACATCCTGGCCAGGACGGCGACGAGCAAGAGCCAGCTGTTTCACTGTTTTCCGGGTGGGCGGGAGGAGTTGCTGCTGGCCGTGGCCCGTTTCGAAGCCGATCGCGTGCTGGAGGACCAGCGGCCCCAGCTCGGTGACCTCACCTCCTGGCCGGCCTGGAGGAGGTCGCCGCCACGTTGGAGGTGACGATGGCTCAGGTCGCGGTCAACTGGGTCGCCACCCAGCCCGGGGGCGCCTCCGCGATCGTCGGGGCGAGTGGCGCCGACCAGCTCGACGTCACCGTGACCGCACTGGATTTCGAGCTGCCGGCCGAACTGCGCGCCCGGCTCGACGAGGCGAGTCGCGTGCCGCCCTCGTCGGTCTACCAGATGTTCATGCCCGGCTATCAGGGCCGGCTGGTCAGTCCCGGTGTCAAGGTCGGCGACAAGCCGGCCGGGTACGTTCCGGCCGTACGGAACTGGGCGGCCGGAAGCGTCGGGTGAGGGCCCTCGCGGGGCGTGCGCTGTCGGCCGTGTGGGCGGCCTCCTGTGCCGGGGCAGGCGGTGGGGTCAGGGCGGAGGTGCCGGCTTGAGTCTTCTGACGAAGCGGGCGGCGGTGCGGTGGCTCATGCCGGTTTCGCCGCGTACCAGGAAGACGGCCTGGTCGAACTGGCCGGCCGCCTTGAGTTCCAGGAGCCGTTCGATGAACTCGGGGCCTACTCCCCCACCGACCAGGGCGTTTCTGGGGCGCTGTGCCGCTCGCACCGCGAAGACGATCAGGGCGATGAGCGCCGCCACGATGACCGCCGTCAGGAGGAGGATGACGATCAGGTTCGACATGGGGTGAGCGTACCGCCGTGAGGTCCGCGTGTGTGGGGTGAGATCACCGGATTTGACGGTGATGCGGCTTGAGAGCGCCGAAGGCGCGGGGCCGCCCTGTCAGGTCTGCCGGGTCACGCCGCGCAGCAGGAGCATGGCGTAGGCGGCGATCGAGTTGCTGTCGGTGATGGCGCCGCACAAGATCATCCGTTCCAGTTCGGCGTGGGGGACCCAGGTCTGGCGCATGTCCTGTTCGGTGTGCTCGCGCTCGTGGGCGCCGGCGGTCAGGCCCGTGGCGAGGAAGATGTCGTAATTTTGGCCTGAGGTGCCGTGGGCGTTGTCCAGGCGTCCCAGATGGGTCATCGAGGTGGCTCGCAGACCGGTCTCCTGGGTGAGTTCGGTGTGGGCGGTGAACAGGGGCGAGGGACTGTCCTTGACCCCGCCCTGGGGGAAGTTCCAGGTGCGCCGTCTGACCGGGTAGCGGTATTCCTCCACGAGGTGGAAGCCGTCGTTCTCCATGGGGATGATGATGGCGAAGTCGGGGATGTCCACGACGCCGTAGATGCCGTGGGAGCCGTCGGGGCGTTCGATACGGTCCTCGCGCACGCTGATCCACGGGTTGGTGTAGACGACCATGGAGTCGAGGGTGCGGATCGTCGGTCCGGATACGTCGGTCATGCAGGGACCCTACTGGCGGGGCCGGGACCGGGCGGGGTGAAGGGCAGGACGGAGGTCACCGCGCTGAGAGGGAGGGGCCCGTAGATGTGGGGGAAGGCCTCGGGGGTGTCGTCGGGGACCTCCATGCGGACGTCGAGTCCGGTGGGGTCGACGCTGAGCAGCACGAGGGGGTCGGTGACGTCGCGGTAGAAGCGTTCTGCGACGCCGCGTAGCTGTTCGTGGCCGGCGCAGGCGTGGATGAAGCCGACGTCGTCGAGGGTGCGGCCGAGGGTGGAGACGCGGTACTCCCCCGCCTGGCGGGCGGCCTCCCAGTCGGAGGCCAGGGCGAGATGCAGGATGGTCATCGCAGACATCGTGCCGTGTGCGTCGCCGTCGTTCAACCGGGGGCGGGCGGTGTCAGTGGTGGGGGCGCCACTCGCGGTGCAGGATGGCGTAGACGATCTCGCTGGTCCATACGCCTTTGACGATCTCGTTGTCGAGGAAGTGGGCCTCGCGGCGCATGCCGAGTTTCTCCAGCACCCGGGCCGAGGCCTCGTTGCGGGCGTCGAGGCGTCCGACGATGCGGTGCAGGTTCAGGTGTTCGAAGCCGAGTTCGAGCATGACCCGGGCGGCCTCGGTGGCGTAGCCCTTGCCGTGGTGGTCGGGGTGCAGGACGTAGCCGATCTCGCCGGCGCGTTGTGAGCGGCTGTGCCAGATGAGCAGGGCGTCGCCGAGGAGTTCGCCGGTGGCGGTCAGTTCCACCGCCAGGGTGAGGGATTGTCCTTCTTCCAGCAGCGCCGTCTCGCTGATCTTCTTTTCCAGTGCCTGGCGGGTCTGTTCGAGGTCGCGTGGCTCCCAGTACAGGTAGCGGGCGACCTGGGGCAGGCGGTGGATGGCGTGCAGGGCGTCGAGGTCGGCGGGGGTGTAGGCGCGCAGGGTCAGGCGGTCGGTCCGGATGGGCAGGACGGGCTTCAGCATCCGGTCAGGTTAGGACAGTGGCCGGGTGGGGGGCGAGGGGATATTGGGGGGCGGGGCGTGCGGGGGTCAGTGGGTGCCTCCGGCCAGGTTGAGGACCACGACGCCGCCGATGATCAGGGCGATTCCGGCGATCTTGGCGAGGTTGATCGTCTCGCCGAGGAAGAGGACGCCGATGGCGGCGATGGCGGCGGTGCCGGCTCCGGCCCAGACGGCGTAGGCGGTGCCGACCTCCATCTGGAGCTTGAGTGCCTGGGCCAGCAGGATGAAGGCGGCGGCGTAGCCGGCGACGACGAGGACCGACCAGCCTTTGTGGGTGAATCCGTCGCTCAGTTTGAGGGCGGTGGTCGCCACGATCTCGGCGATGATCGCCCCGGCCAGGATTAACCACGCCATTGTCACCACTCCCCCGTAAATCGGGCCAAACATACCATTTTTCGCTGATCACAGATGGGTGGTCTCCCGGGGCGGGACCGTCCGGCGCCACGACCTGCCCGGCTTGCGAGCGGCATCGAAAGCGTGTTCCACTGAGCCGTATGCGATGGGACGCGCCTCCCCTGCTCGCCGCGCCGCCCGACGCCAGGCCGCGGATCGAGCGCTCCGCGCTGACCAGGGTCCACGGGGCCCTGACCTGTTACGAGGTGCAGGCGCGCACCGCGCTGGACGTTACGCCCGAGGGCTGGGCGGTCAGTCCGTATCGGGGGTGCGCCCAGGCGTGCCGTTACTGCTCGGCGCGCCGGGGACACCGCTACCTGGGGCTGGACGCCGAAGGTGACTTCGACGCGCGGATCGTGGTGCGCACCAACATCGTGCGGCGGTTGCGCGCGGAGCTGAGGTCACGCTGGGACGGCGAGCACATCACCGTGGGGATGGGAGGCGACTGCTACCAGCAGGTGGAGGAGGTCTACCGGCTGATGCCGGGCCTGGTCACCGCGTTGCGTGAGGCCGGGGCGCCGTTCACCGTCCACACCAAGAGCCGGTTGATCCTGCGCGACGCCGACCTGCTGGCCGCCACACCGGGGGCCGGGGTGGTGGTCTCGATCGCGTTCGTCGACGACCGGATCCGCCGCACGGTGGAGCCCGGTGCTGTCGGCGCGCAAAAACGCCTGGAGCTGGTGGCGGAGCTGAACGAGCGCGGGGTGGCGTGCGGGGTGGCGATGGCGCCGATCCTGCCGCTGCTGACCGACTCCCCCGACCAGCTGTCGGCCACCGTGCGCCGTATCGCCGACGCCGGGGCCGTCAGCTGTGTCCCTCAGGTGCTGCGCCTGCCCTCCGGGGCGCGCGAGTGGTATCTGACCTGGCTTCGAGAGCACCATCCGGCGCTTGAGCCCCGTTACGCCGAGCTGTACGGCCGCGGCGCCGACGCCGAACCCGGCTATGTGCGCCGCCTGACCGGCCAGATCCTGCAGCTGGCCGCCCGCTACGGGATGGGGCCGACCCGGCCCGAGCAGCCTCTGCCGCTGGCGTTGCCCCGGCAGGCCCAGCTCACCCTGCTGTAGGCCGGCGGCCTCTCCTGGCGGCCCCCGGGGGTCTCAGAAGTGGTCCAGCAGTTCGGAGAACCTGTCCAGCCGCAGCACCCGCTCGTCGCCGGGGTCCAGCTCGCTGTGCTCCAGCGCCCAGGTGTGGTCGTTGGGGATGAAGACGGCGTTCAGGCCCGCCTGCCGGGCGGGAAGGATGTCCGACTTCGGGGAGTTGCCGATCATCCAGGTCGTCGCGGGCGCCAGGGCGTGCTCGCGGGCCAGCCACCGATAGGTGGTGACGTCTTTTTCGGCCACGATGTGCACGTCGCGAAAGTGGTGGGCCAGCTGTGAGGCCTCCAGTTTTCGCCGCTGCTCTTGCAGGTCGCCCTTGGTGAGCAGGAGCAGTTCGTGGCGCTCGCCGAGCGCGGTGAGCGTCTCGGTGACGCCCGCGACCAGCTCCAGGCGGCGCTGCAGGAGGGCCAGGGCCAGCTCGTCGATGTGGCGGCGCTCGGCCGCGGTCGCCGGGCGTTCGCGCAGCCGCTCGAAGCACTCGCCGAGGCTGCGCAGGAACATCGTGCTGCCATAGCCGTGGGTGACGGCGTTGGCCGCCTGGATGTCGTCGAGGACGGCGCGGATCTGCGCGCGCTCCAGGGTCGGGTGCGCCAGCCAGTCGAGGAAGTCCTCCACGACTCGCTCGAACAGCACGTTGTTCTCCCACAGCGTGTCGTCGGCGTCGAAGATGAGCACCTGCCCCTGGAGTCTCACCCGGTCCTCCCCCGAGAACGTCGTCATCGGCGGTCTTGGCCGCCTTCATCGTGCCTTCACCGTGTCCGGCGCACACGCTACCGCGCCCGCCGGGCCCGGCGCGTCCTGTTTTCCGCCGCGCCGGGGAGCCCGTGAGCTCATGCGGCCATCACACCCCCGAAGCCCTCCCCGGGGGCTCGGGAGGGCTTCGAAGGTTGAGGGCTCAGGCCAGGGCGCTGCCGCTGCGCCATTCCTTGAACGACAGCTGCCAAAAGCCCCAGCCGTTGTTCCACTCCATCTCGCGGTTGGTGCCCTTGATGGTGATCACGTCGCCGCGTTGGACCTGGTTGTAGAACCATTTGGCCTGGTCGGGGCGGGCGTTGATGCATCCGTGGCTGACGTTCTGGCGCCCCTGGGCCCAGACGTTGTTCAGCGCGTGCACGTACTCGCCGCTGTTGGAGAACCGCACCGCGTGGTTGATCATCAGGTCGTAGTAGCCGGGGTCGCCCTTCTTGCGGCCCGGGGAGATCATGCGTTCGGGGTTGGCCTTGCCCATCGTCAGGTGGACGCCGCTGGTGGTGGTGTACTCGCGGGTGCTGGCGTTGCCGGCGCTGATCAGCATGGTCTGCACGACCTTGCCGTCCCGTTTGACGATCATCTTGTGCTTGCGGGTGTCGATGGTGGAGATCTGGGCCGCGCCGATCTGGATGACCTTGGTCATGTCCTTGACGCCGTACATGTCCTTGCCGCCCTGTACGCCTTTGAGGCGGGCGGTGAAGGTCACCTTCTGGTGGGGTTGCCAGAACTTCGCGGTCCGGTAGATCACGGTCGTGTCGTTGATCCACCGCCATGCGCCCTGGGCCGGCTTTTGTGAGGTGACCTTCAGGGCCTTCTCCACCCCGGCCTTGTTGGCGATCTGCTGGTTGAAGGTGACGATGATCGGCGCCCCCACGCCGACCTTCTCCCCCTTGATCGCCGGGGTCACGTCCGCCACCTCGAGCTCATGCTTGGGCTTGAGCGTCCTGAAGGAGCTGGCGGCGGTGGTGCCGTCGACCGCCCGCGCCGACACGGTGTAGTCGCTGGCCGGTTCCATGGGCGTGCTGGAGACCCACCTGGTGCGTTCGGCGTTGAAGTCGCCTTCCAGCACCCGGTCGCCGCTTTGCACAGTGACCTCCTCCAGCGCGCCGCTGGAGGCGGCGACGACGACCTTCTTGTCGGGGCGTACGGTCTTGCTGCCCTGGGCGGGGCTGATCTTTATCTCGGTCGCGGCCGGAGCGGTGGCGGCCACGGCGCCCGATCCGGCGCCGGGACCGGCGGGATCCTTCGGGCTCGACCCCGTGGAACAGGCGGTGACCAGCACCGTCGTGGTCGCCAAAGCCAGAGCGGCCACTGGCGTCCTGAGGCGTCGGTGTCCCATGGTCAGCACAATGTCTCTCCCCCACTACAGCAAACTGCTCTTAAAAACACTAATAGGAGATGCATGGTGACTCGGCATGGTTGCGATGGGTTTGGTAACGTTTCGGACTCTTCGTAAGGTCAGAAAAATGCCAACTGAGAGTCAGGTGACGGCAAAGTGCCCACGTCACCGGCCCTGACGTGAAAGCGCTGCTCCGGCGGGGTGGTCGGCCGCGGGTGCGGTTTCCAGTCGTAAACCCTCACGCGCCGGCCGCATCAACGGCCCTGTGGGGGGCATGGGCAGCAAAGGACCTTCCGGCCTCACGCACCGGTTCCCCGCCCCGTCCCGACGGCGCGGCGGGAAGATAGTCTGATCGATCCCTCTCCACACGGAAGCCCAGGGTGATGACAAGACCTCCCCCGTTGCGCGACCCCGTCCACGCACTCACCGCCGCGGCCGACCTCGACCGCGACACCGACACCGGTGAGCGCGATCTTTCGCGTCCACCGGGTGAAGAGGTGCTGCGCGCCATCGTGGAGGCCAGCGGCGAGGGGGTCGTGTTGTGCGGCGCCGACGGTGTCGTGGTGATGCTGAACGCCGCCGCGGCCGAGATGGCACCGGAGATCGCCGTGGGCCGCCTTCTGCGCCAGGGCCCGGCCGCGCCCCTGTTCGAGGGTGAGCACCCCGACGGTGAGAGCCGCGAGAGCGATCACGGGCGGCGCCGGATCCGGGTACGTCGCGAGGTCTTCGGCCTCAGCCACCGGGCCTGGTACCTGCGCGACATCACCGCCGAGGCCGCCAGGACCGACGCGCTGCTGGCCGAGCGCCGGCGCACCGACTTCCTCATCGAGGCGGGCCGCAGGCTGTCGGCCTCGCTCAACATGCGCCGCTGCGCCCGCACCGCGATCGAGCTGGCCACCCCCTTCCTGGCCGATGCCGCCATGGTCGTGCTGCCGCCCTCGGGGCGCCGCCACGCCGGCTGGCTCCGCCTGACCAGCACCGACCGGTTCCTGCAGGAGGGCAACGTCGCCGTCGCCGACACCGCGCAGGTGCCCGGCCTGGCCGAGGCACTGGCGGGTTTCCCGCCCGTGCCCAGCCGCTGGCTGGATCCGGGGCAGGTGCCCGGCTGGCTGCTGCCCGACAGGTTCGGGGCGGCCGGGCACCTGCTGGTCACCCCGCTGCCCGGCAACGGGGTACCCGCCGGAGCGCTCGTGCTCGCCCGTCACGAAGACGGGCCGCCCTTCGACGAGGACGCCGAGACCCTGGTGCGGATCTTCGCCGCCCGGGCCGGGGCGGCCATCTCCGCCGCCGCCCTCTACCAGGAGCAAAGCGCCACCAACGCGATCCTCAGCAGCGACCTGCTGCCCCCGCCGCTGCCGGCGCTGGCCGGGGCGGAGCTGGCCGGATCGCTGCGCGCCGCCCGCCAGGCCGGGCTCATCGGCGGCGACTTCTACGACGTCTACCTGCCCGAGCCCGGCGAGTCCGGCGATCCGCTGGTGGTGCTGGGCGACGTCTGCGGCAAGGGCGCCCGCGCCGCCGTCCTGGCCGGGCACATCCGCCACTGCCTGCGCACACTGCTACTGCTGGAAGAGCGCCCCGAGCATCTGGTCGCCCTGCTCAACCGCTCCCTGCGGGGCTCGCCCATACCCAACTCCTACGCCACCCTCGTGCTGGGCGCGCTCAGCGCCGCCCCGGGCGGGCACGTTCACGTGAACCTGGCGGTCGCCGGGCACCCGGCGCCGCTGATCCTGCGCCTGGACGGCACCGTGCAGGAGTGCGCGGCCCACGGACCCATGCTCGGCGCGTTCGCCGAGGCCGCCTTGGCCCCGGCCGGTGTCGACCTGGCCCCCGGCGAGGTGTGCCTGTTCTACAGCGACGGCATCACCGAGGCCTTCGGCGGCCCCACCGGCAGGGAGATGTACGGCGCCCAGCGGCTGAAGGCCGCCCTGGCCGGCTGCGCGGGCATGCCGGTCGCGGCACTGGTCGAGCGGCTGGAGCAGATCAGCACCGACTGGCTGGGCGGCGACGTCCAAGACGACCGGGCGCTGCTGGCGGTGCAGGCGAGGCCGGCTCGATGAGCACCCTGAGCACGACGGATACCCCGGGCGCGGCCGCGCCGCGGGGGGCGGGCCCGCACGAGGCCCTCGATCGATACCTGCAGCACATCGGGCGCGCCGACGAGTTCGCCGCCATCGACCTGGTGCTCGACCTGCTGGAGCAGGGCGTGGACGCCGAGCGGCTGCTGCTCGATCTCATCGCTCCCGCCCAGCGGCGCGTCGGCGAGCTGTGGGCGGCCAACGAGTGGTCCATCGCCCGCGAGCACGGCGCCACCGCCGTCAGCGAGCGCGCCGTGGCCGCGATCGCCGCCCGCGTCCGGCCCGAGCCCACCCGCGGGCGCCTCACCGTCGCCTGCGCCGACGGCGAGTACCACGCGCTGCCCACCCGCCTGCTGGCCGAGGTCTTGCGCCTGCGCGGCTGGCGGGTCGACTTCCTGGGCGCCAGCGTGCCGGGCCCGCACCTGATCACCCACCTGCACCAGAGCGGGCCCGACGCGGTCGCGCTGGGCTGCGCGCTGGCCACCCGGCTGCCCCGGGCGCACGCCACGCTCACCGCCTGCCAGGCCGTCGGCGTGCCGGTCATGGCCGGCGGAGCCGGCTTCGGCGCCGACGGCCGCTACGCCCGCCTGCTGGGCGCCGACGCCTGGGCGCCCAGCGCCGACGCCGCGGCCGACCTGCTGGAGCGCGGCGACCTGACCGGCCCGCCCCGCCAGGCCGCCGTGCCGGCCCATCTGGCCGACGAGGAGTACACCCACCTGACGCGCCGGCGCGCCGAGCTGCTCACCCGCGCCCTGCAGGCCCTGGCCCGCGCCTACCCGCCGATGGCGGCCTACGACCTGCACCAGGTCGACGCCACCGCCGCCGACCTGGGCCATCTGCTCGACTTCCTGGCCGCGGCCCTGTACATCGACGACGCGCAGCTGTTCACCGGCTTCATCGGCTGGACCGGTTCCGTGCTCGCGGCACGCGGCGTCCCCGCCGAGGCCGTGACGGTGGGATTGCGCGTTTTCCACGACGAGCTGCGAGACTTCCCCCGTGCCCGTCACATGCTGGTCCAGGCAGCCGAGGCGGCACCTGTCCCCGGCCCCGATCAGGAGACCTGACGTTTGATGTTCGACAAGACTCCGTTCCGTACCGAGGTGCGCACCACCGCTCCGGACACCACCCTGCTCGTCCTCAGCGGTGACCTCGACTACGACACGGCCCCTGAGCTCTTCGGTTTCGCGCGAGAGCTGCTGTCGGGACAGGTGCGCAACCTCGATCTGGACCTGTCGGGTCTGGAGTTCATCGACTCCTCGGGGGTGGCGGCGCTGATCAACGTCTACAACTCCGCGGGCGAGCACGACATCACCATGCGCATCGTCGCCCTCACCCCCTACCTGCGCCATCTGCTGCGGGTGACCGCCCTGGACCGGGTCTTTCGGCTTCCCCAGGAGCAGGAGTGAGCGCCGGCGGCCGCCACTAGAGCGCCGAAGGCTTTCGCGAAGACTTCGGCCGGCTTCGGCCGGCTTCGGCCGGCGCCGAAGTGGTGCCGGCCGATGATGGAGGCATGACGCCCACCATGACGCCGGGCGGCCCGGTGCCGCTGGCCGCGCTGGCCGCCCTGCTCGCCGACGCCACCCGCGCCACGTTCTGCCTGGCCCTGCTGGACGGGCGCGACTGGAGCGCCGGGGAGCTGGCCGCTCACGCCGGGGTCGCCGCCTCCACCGCCAGCGAGCACCTGTCGCGGCTCGTCGCCGGTGGGCTGCTGGCCGAACAGCGCCGGGGACGCCGGCGCTACGTGCGCCTGGCCGGGCCGCGGGTGGCCCAGCTCATCGAGGATCTGGCCTCCCACGCGGCCCACACCGGCCCCGGGGGCGCCGCCCGGCCCGCGACGCTGCGCGCCGTGAGCGCGGCCCGCGCACTGGCCGCGGCCCGCACCTGCTACGACCACCTGGCCGGGCGGCTCGGCGTGACGATCACCGACGCGCTCACCGCGCGCGGCCTGCTGCACCAGGACGCCGGGTTCGCGCTCAGCGACGAGGGATTGTCGTGGTTCGCCGTCGAGCTGGGGGCACCGCTACCCGGCGGCGGGCGCCGCCCACCGGCCCGGCCCTGCCTGGACTGGACCGAACGCCGCCCCCACCTGGCCGGCAGCGCCGGGGCCGTGCTGTGTGCGACCATGCTGGAGCGCGGCTGGGTCACCCGCATCGGCTCCGGGCGCGCCGTGGCCGTCACTCGCGCCGGGGGCGAGGCCCTGGAACGCCTGCTGGGCCTCACCGCCTGGGCGGGCGCCGCGGCGCCGCGGCCGCAGGAGATACTCAGCGAGCGCGCAGGCGGTGGGTGAGGCTGGTGTGGCGCCGCCCGGCGCCCCGGGTGCGTACCGCCTGGGCGAGCGCGCGGCGCGAGCCGACGATGACGACGAGCTTCTTGGCCCGGGTGATCGCGGTGTAGAGGAGGTTACGCTGCAGCATCATCCACGCGCTGGTCGACAGCGGGATGACCACCGCCGGGTACTCGCTGCCCTGGGAGCGGTGGATCGACACCGCGTAGGCGTGGGTCAGCTCGTCCAGCTCGTCGAAGGCGTACTCGACGTTCTCGTCCTCGTCGGTCAGCACGGTCAGCTTGTGCTCGTCGGGCCTGATGTCGACCACCGTGCCCACGGTGCCGTTGAACACCCCCGCCGCGCCTTTCTCATAGTTGTTGCGCAGCTGGGTGACCTTGTCGCCGACCCGGAAGACCCGCCCTCCGTAGCGGCGCTCGGGCATGCCCTCCCGAACGGGGGTGAGCGCCTCCTGCAGCGCGTTGTTGAGGTTGCCGGCCCCGGCCGGGCCCCGGTGCATCGGTGACAGGACCTGTACGTCGCGGCGCGGGTTGAGGCCGAACCGGCGCGGGATGCGGTTGGCGACCACGTCCACGGTCAGCGCCGCGATCTCCTCGGGCTCCTCGCAGGGAAACAGGAAGAAGTCCTTCATACCCTCCAGCGCCGGGGGCAGGCCGGTGTTGATGCGGTGGGCGTTGACGACCACCCCCGACTCCTGGGCCTGGCGGAAGATGTGGGTCAGCCGCACCCGGGGGATCTCCTGCTCGGCGGCGAGCAGGTCGCGCAGCACCTCGCCGGCGCCGACCGAGGGCAGCTGGTCGACGTCTCCGACGAAGAGCAGGTGCGTGCCCGGCGCCACGGCCTTGACCAGCTTGTTGGCCAGCAGCAGGTCCAGCATCGAGGCCTCGTCGACCACGACCAGGTCGGCGTCCAGGGGATTGTCGCGGTCGAAGGTGGCCTCCCCGCCGGGACGCAGCTGCAGCAGCCGGTGCACGGTGGTGGCCTCGTGGCCGGTCAGCTCCGCCAGGCGCTTGGCCGCCCTGCCGGTGGGCGCGGCCAAGATCACCTTGGCCTTCTTGGCGCGGGCCAGGGTGACGATGGAGCGCACGGTGAAGCTCTTGCCGCAGCCGGGGCCACCGGTCAGCACCGCGACCTTCTCGGTCAGCGCCAGCCGTACCGACTGGGCCTGCTCCTCGGCGAGATCGGCGCCGGTCTTGGTACGCAGCCACCTCAGCGCCGCGTCCCAGTCGACGCCGGCGAAGGCGCCCAGCCGATCGTGCTCGCAGGCCAGCAGGGAACGCAGCGCGCCGGCCAGGGACAGCTCGGCGCGGTGGAAGGGCACCAGGTAGACCGCGGGGACGCCGGTGTCACCGACCGGGACCTCCTCGCGGACCACGCCCTCCTCGGCGACCAGCTCCTCCAGGCAGCGGGCGGTGAGTTCGGCGGGAACCTCCAAGATCTTCACCGCGTCGCCGATGAGGTTGGGCGCCGGCAGGTAGCAGTGGCCGTCGTCGGCGGCCTGCGACAGGGTGTAGCGCAGACCCGCCTTGACGCGCTCGGGGCTGTCGTGCGGGATGCCCACGGCCTGGGCGATGGTGTCGGCGGTCTTGAAACCGATGCCCCACACGTCGTCGGCCAGCCGGTAGGGCTCGCTTTTGACGACGGTGATGGACTTGTCGCCGTACTGCTTGAAGATGCGGACCGCGATGGAGGTGGACACGCCGACCCCCTGCAGAAAGATCATCACCTCTTTGATGATCTTCTGTTCCTCCCAGGCGACGCCGATCATCTTGGTCCGCTTGGGGCCGAGCCCGGGAACCTCCACCAGCCGCTCGGGGGTGGTCTCGATGACCTCCAGGGTGTCGACGCCGAAGTGGTCGACGATCCGCTCGGCCATCTTCGGCCCGATGCCCTTGATCAGCCCGGAGCCCAGATAGCGGCGGATGCCCTGGATGGTGGCGGGCAGCACGGTGGCGTAGGACCACACCTCGAACTGCTTGCCGTACTTGGGGTGGGAGGCCCAGCGCCCGGTCAGCCGCAGCGACTCGCCCGGCTGGGCGCCCAGCAGCGGCCCGACCACGGTCAGCAGATCGGCACCGGAGCGGTCGGTGGCCACCCGGGCGATGGTGTAGCCCGTCTCCTCGTTGGCGTAGGTGATGCGCTCGAGCACGGCCGAGATCGATACGCCCGCGACTGCCCGTTGCTCCGGCTGCACGCCACCTCCTTCGCGCTGGATCGGCTGGATCCGCTCGCGCAAGTGTAGGGCAGCCTTCGCGGCCTGTTTCCCCGTCCTGACAGGGCCGCGCGAGGCCGGCCGGGAGGAAGCGGTCGGGGGCCGCCGGATCCACGGGAGAGGCCGGTGAAGCACGGGGGCGGGGTTTCGCGGGTTTCGGCAGGCTCGTCCGGGGGCGGGCGGGGTGGTTTGCCCGCCGATCCCCGACACGCCGGTGGCGGGCCGCGCCTTTCGCGTGCGCGCCGTCGCGACGTGTGATGAAGTCTTCGCGATCTGTGACGACCTGGTCGCCGAACAGGCCTGCGCCCTGGCAGCAGGCCGCGAAGGAGAGGCACATGCGAAGGACACTCGTCGCCGCCGTGGTGGCGCTGAGCACGGTGGCGGGCCCTGCGACAGGAGGTGCAACAGGAGCTGCGACAGGCCCTGCCGCAGGCCGTGCGCCAGACACTGTGACGGGCGCTGTGACGGGCGCTGTGACCGGCGCTGTGACCGGCGCTGCGTCGGGGACGGCCAGGCGCGGCCTCGACGTCATCGGGCTGACCGCCGACCGGCGTCTGGTGGGGTTCGAGATCCGCTCCCCCGGCCGTACCCGCGACCTTGGCAGGGTCCGCGGGCTCGTCGGCGACACCGCTCTGGTCGGCGTCGACTACCGGGTGCGCGACGGCAGGCTGTACGGCGTGGGTGACCAGGGCGGCGTCTACACGCTCAGCGGGCGGGCCAGGGCGGTCAAGGTCTCGCAGCTGAGCGTGCCGCTGAGCGGCGCCGACTTCGGCGTCGACTTCGACCCCGCCACCGACCGGCTGCGGGTGATCAGCGATACCGGGCAGAATCTGCGCCACAACCTCGACGATCCGCGGGGCGTTCCGGCGGCGGGGCAGACCGTGGCCGACGATCCGCTGACCCGCCCGCGGCCCGGGCCCGGGGCCGGCGCGCTCACCGCCTCGCAGGCCGGTTCCCCCAGCGGTCCGTCCCTGCCGCCGGCCGTCGCCGCAGTGGCCGCGACCGGCGTCTCGGGCGCCGGATACACCAACAACGACCTCAGCCCGGCCACCGCCGCGACGCTCTTCGTCGTGGACACCACGGCCGCCCGGGTGTTGCTGCAGTCCCCCGCCAACACGGGCGTGCTGGTGGCCATCGGCAACCTGCGGGTGGCCGCGACCGGCGCGGCGGGCTTGGACGTCCACAGCTCCCTGCGCAACGGCGTCACCGTCTCCAACAGCGCCTTCGCCGCGCTGAGGGTCGGCGGGCGCTACGGGTTCTACGGCATCAACCTGCTCACCGGCGCCGTCAACTACAACTACGGCCTCTTTCCCGCCGACCGGCAGGTGTTCGACATCGCCATCCGGCCCGACCGTGGCTGACAGACGCGCTGAGAGGCGCTGAGAGGCGCTCGTCCGACGGCCCGCTCGGGCCCGGCGAGCGCTACGGTCTGGGTTGCGGGGAACGTCCGAGCACACCGATCCGCAGGTCCGCGAGCTCATTCGCCGCGGTCGGAGCGCGCTGGGCGGGGAAGGGTTCGCCACGGCGTACGCGAAAGGCGGGGGGCCGGACGCGAAGACGGCCGTGACCGCGGCCGGCCCGGCCTCGGGGGTGTCCGGCACTGCGAGCGGGCAGTTCGATCACCGGAGCCGTCCGCGCCGCTGTGACCATTGGATATCTCGCTCAGCGCCCCCTTCTGCCGCCCTCGGTTGCCGCCCGTTGTACGGTCATCTGTGACTTCATATCCCCTTTCCTCCCGTCGGCGAGGCTGATGCCCTCCCTCGACGTCGTCCAGTGGGTGGTCCTGCTGGCCGCCCTGTTCCTGGTGGGCTTCTCCAAGACCGGTGTCTCCGGTACCGGGATGGTGGCGATCGCCCTGTTCGCGCTCGTGCTGCCGACCAAGCAGTCCACGGGCACACTGTTGCCGCTTCTGCTCGTCGGAGACCTGGTCGCGGTGGCCTCCTACCGGCGTCACGCCGACTGGCCGAGGCTGATCAGGCTGTTCCCATGGGTCGCCCTGGGCGTGGTCGCCGGGGCGGTGGTGGTGCACTGGGTCGACGACACGCAGATGAGACGGCTCATCGGGGCGATCCTGCTGGTGATCATCGCGGTGCACCTGTGGAACCGGCGCCGGGCGCCGCAGGACTCACTCGCCCACCGCCGCCCGGTGGCCGCCCTGACGGGCGTCTTCGCGGGTTTCGCCACCATGACGGCGAACGCGGCCGGCCCCATCATGGCCGTCTACCTTCTGGCGGCGGGCCTGCCGATGCTGGGCTTCTTGGGCACCAGCGCCTGGTTCTTCCTGACGATCAACGCCTTCAAGATGCCCTTCAGCGTCGCGCTGGGCCTCATCACCCCCTCCGGCCTCGTCTTCGCCGCGCTGGGCACCCCGGCGGTCCTGGCCGGGGCCGCGGCCGGGCGCGCGGTCATCAGCCGCATCGACCGCACCCTCTTCGAGTGGATCACGCTGGGGCTCACGCTGCTGGCCGCGGTACGCCTACTGCTGTGAGACGGTGTCGGCTTCGAGCCGGGCGAGGAAGTGGCCGAAGCCGCCCGGCGCCCGCGGGTCGCGGCGCGCCGAGGTCACCACACTCACCCCGGTGGTGCGCAGGACCCGCCGACCGGCCGCCTCCAGGGCACCGACCAGGGCCTGGTCCTCACCGGTCGCCACCGGGCCGAACCCGCCGACGGCCAGGTAGGCGGCGGCGGTGACGCCGAGGTTGGCGCCGTGCACGTGCGGATGCCACCGCGCGCCGTCGCCCCTCTTCGCGCCGGCGGCGTTCTTGCCGCTCGTCGGTGTCGTGCTCTCGCGCGTCAGGCTCGTCTGCGTCGCGGCGTACCTTTGGGCGTAGGCGAGGTGGAAGGGCGGCGGGTAGCCGGACCAGTCGGTGACCGTCACGGTGCCGACGACGGCCTCCCAGCCCTGGGCGGCGTGCCTGAGCTGGCGGCTGAGCCAGCAGGGCGGGACCAGGGTGTCGGCGTCGGTGGTGGCGACCCAGACGGTGGCCGGATCCAGGGCGCGGTGCACGTCACCGGGCCTGGCCCAGTGCCAGGCCCAGATCGGGTGGAAGTAGGGGCGCAGCCCCGCCGCGGCCGCGGCCCTGCCGGCTGCCTCGTGGTCGGAGTGCGCGTCCGCCTCCCACGGGGCCAGGCACACCTGGAAGCCGGCCGAGGCCTCCTTCAGCGCCTGGGTGAGTTCGGCCTCGCGGGCCGCGAGGCCGGTGTCCGGCATGCCCAGCCGCACGCCCGAGGCCGCCAGCAGTGACAGCAGCCCGCCCAGGCCCAGCACCTCGTCGTCGGGGTGGGCGGCGACCACCACCGCGCTGCGCCAGTTGTCGTAGGCGATCGCCGGGAGCGCGCCGAGTCCCGGCCAGGCGCGCCACTCGGACTCGGAGGTGCCCGGGGCGTCGATGGGATCGGGGGAAAGATCGCCCCGAACATCCCGCTCGGCGCCGTCGGTTCGTTCGGCGCTCACCATCCGGCTCCCTGCTCGGCGACGATCGCTCCCAGCGCGGCGAGGTCGCGTTCGGCGTGATGCTGGCGCAGGTAGACCGTGAGGTCGGCGACCCGGCGCCCGTGCGCGGCGTCGTGGCCGAGCGGCCCGGCGCCCAGCGCTCTGCCCACCCGTCCCATGACGTCGGTGGCCACGGCCTCCACCAGCGTCTTGAGGCGCAGGGAGCGCGTCCTGCCCGCGTTCTTGAGGTCGCGGGGGTCGGCGTCGATCTCGTCGGCCGCCTCCTCCAGGGCGGCCTTCGCGGTCCGCAGCGCCACGTCGACCGCGCCCAGGTGGGCCAGGGCGTGCGGGCCGACCTCCCGCTCGGCCGCGGCGGCCAGCAACGTCTCGGCCACGCCTTTGGCCCCTCCGTATCAGCACGCGGCGACGCCCGCGCCTCCCTGGTGGAAACCGGGCCTTCTCACATACCCCTCCACCGGCACCGGGCAGCGGAAGCTCCAGCCGTCCCGACTCCACCTCGGCGACGAATCCTCTTTCCACCTCGGCGCGCCAGGCAGCGCCATCCTGCCGTTCCCCGTCCATGACCCCGGCCCTACCTTGCCGGAAGCGTTCATATCATTCCTGGTGAAAGGGCCTGTTCTGCCTCGGCGTGATCGACGTCGTCCACGAAACCGGATCACCGCATCGGGGCGGTGGTCGCTGAGCGCCCAGCGGTCGGGCGACGAGGAGCCCTTCATCACCGGTGGCCGGCGTGGGCCCGCGCGACGGCCGCCGTTCGCCGAAAATCATGACTCGGGATCGTGTGCGAGCACCGACCGGCCGCCGTCGACGGGCACGGTCGCGCCGGTGATGAAGCCGGCGTCGGCCGAGAGCAGGTAGACGATCGCGGCCGCGACCTCCGCGGAGCGCGCCACCCTGCCCAGCGGGTGCAACAGCGCCATCTCCCGCTGGATGCGGGCGGCCGCCGCGGATCCCCGGGAGGCGAGGAAGCGCGCGTAGCGTTCGGTGTCCACCGAACCCGGCGCCACGACGTTGACGCGGATGCCGAGCGGCCCGTACTCGACCGCGAGCGCACGGGTCATCCCCTCGACGGCCGCCTTGGCCGTCACGTACGGCAGGCAGCCGGGGACCGCCCGGCGCGCCTGGTGTGAGGAGAGGTTGACGATCGCCCCCGGCGTGCGGGCCGCGAGAAAGCGGCGGATCGCGGTGGCGCAGCCGACGACGGCGGTGTCGAGGTTGGCCGCGATGAGCTCCAGCACCTGTGCGGTCGTGGCCGAGTGCAGGGAGGCGTCCCCGAACACGGCGGCGTTGTTGACCCAACCGGCGAGGGTGCCCGCGGCCTGCGCGGCGTCGGCGGCTCGCCGCGCCACGGTCTCGTCGGCCGCGTCACCGACCACACCCACCAGGCGTGCGCCGGCGAAATGGCCCTCCAGCCAGGTCAGGGCCGCCGGATCGCGCTCGACGGCGACCACGGTGGCGCCCTCGCCGAGCAGGCGCTCGACGACGGCCCTGCCGATGCCGCGGCCCCCTCCCGTCACCACGTACGAACGGCTCATGCCCTCTCCTTTGTCGTCGATGCGCTTGCTCGCCAAGACCCTCAACATCACGCGGACCTGTCCTGCGCCGCCCGGGCACCGGCCGCGCATCCGTTTCCTCACATGAGACGGGGTCGTCGGCGAAAATGTCAAATGCTTCTATCGAAGCACTTCGACGCCTTCGGATGCTTGATACGATTCCTGCCGACGGTGAGAGCGCGTCTTACGGAAGGAGCGACTCGTGGCGGCCAGAACGACCATCTACGACGTCGCCACCGCGGCGGGCGTCAGCATCTCCACCGTCTCACTCGCCCTCAACTCCCCGGCGCGGGTCAGCCAGGAGACCAGGCGCAAGGTCCTCCAGGCCGCGGACGCGCTCGGCTTCGTGCCCAAGCAGGACGCGATCGCCAAGGCGCGGCGCGGCGTGGGGCGCATCGGCGTCATCGCGCCGTTCACCTCCTATCCGTCGGTCGCCCGGCGCCTGAACGGCATCCTGCGGGCCGTGGGCCACCGGCCCCTGGAAACCGTCCTGTTCGACCAGGAGTCGGCCGCGCAGAGCTCCTCCCCCCTGCTCGCCAGCCTGCCCATCACCGGACGTCTGGACGGGCTCATCGTCGTCAGTCTCACCCTGGACGAAGCGGTGGCCGACCGCCTGAGCGGTATGCGGCTGCCGACGGTGCTGATAGACGTCCGCCACCCCCGCTTCGACTCCGTGCACACCGACGACAGCACCGGCGGCCGGCTGGTGGCCGAACACCTGATCAGCCGTGGTCACCGACGGTTCGGCTTCCTCGGCGAGACGCAGAGATCCAGCCTGTACCTCTCGCCGTCACAGCAGCGCCTTGCCGGCTACCGCTCGGCCCTGGCCGAAGCGGGCCACCTTCTCCTCGACGGCGACGTGCGGCTGGCCGGACACGGCGTCGCACCGGCCCGTGCCGCCGCCAAGGAGCTGTTGTCGGCGCCGGATCGCCCTTCGGCCGTCTTCGCCGCCGACGACACCCTCGCGGCGGGAACGCTGAGGGCCGCCCGCGACCTCGGTCTCACCGTCCCCGAGGACCTGGCGGTGGTCGGCTTCGACGACAGCGACCTGGCCGAGGCCCTGGAACTCACCACCGTGCGTCAGCCCTTGGAGGAGTCCGGCCGTGCCGCGATGGAACTTCTCATCCAACGCCTCGACCAGCCCGGCGCCGCCCGCGAGATGGCGCTGCGGCTGCAGCTGATCCTCCGTGACACGAGCTGACCCCCCCAAGCCGCCCTCAGGCGTCGAGGGCCTGCAGATAGGCGTCCAGGCCGGCGGCGCCCTTGAGCATGGCGCGGCCCCGGGCCGACAGGCGGGCGCGCCAGTCGCGCAGAGTCGACTCCAGCGGGGCGACGCCTCCGGCGGAGCGGACCTGGGCGATCAGCGGGGCGATCTGCTCCAGCAGGTAGCCGCCCCGCCGCAGCTGGTGGACCAGCCGGACGTCGCGCACGTCGGCCGGGCTGTAGACCCGGTAGCCCGTCCGCGCGTCACGGCGCGGCTTGACCAGGCCGGCGTTCTCCCATTTGCGCAAGGTGGCGGGGCGGATGCCGAGCCTCCTGGCCAGGGGGCCGATGAAGGTGTCGCCGTGCTCCGGCGGCACAGGCGCCAGGTCACCCAGGGCCGCCTCGACGGCCTGCAGGGTGCGGCGGTCCTCCAGGAGCTGGCCGTGGCTGTCGTCGATGACCCGCAGCGCCTCCTCGGTGGCACCCCGGTTGACCGCCCGCATGATCGACGTGGCCCGCTGGTGGCCGTGCCCGCGCACCAGGGCGAGGAACGCGCGCAGGGCTTGGGCGTGCAACGGCGTGTAGGTGCGATAGCCGTGGACGCTGCGTCCGGCGGCGGGCAGGATGCCGGCCTCCTCGTAGTTTCTGATCGCCTGGGTGGACAGACCGTGCTCTCGCGCCAGGTCCACCGGCCTCATGAATACACCATCGTTTGAAGGTCCATCGCGACAACAGCGGGTAATTCCCGCAAAAGTTTACACCGAGTGTTCAACGATACCGTTTAAGGTATGGATATCAAGGACACGGCCCGGCCGCTCGACGGCGCGGGCGTCTCGGCGTTCCTGCGCTCGCTCGCCGCCCAGCCCCTGCTGCTCGGCCTGGGCGAGGCCAGGCACTTCGTGGGGGAGCTGGGCGAGCTGCGCAACGAGATCTTCCGGCATCTGGCCGAGCACGAGGGATATCGGTCGTTCGCCATCGAGAGCGACTGCCTTAAGGGCCTTGTGGTGGACGACTACGTCACCACGGGCGCGGGCATGCTCGACGACGTCATGGAACGCGGCTTCAGCCACAACTTCGGCGCCTTCGCGGCCAACCGCGAACTCGTGCGCTGGATGCGCGCCCACAACGAGCAGCACGAGGAAAAGCTTCGGTTCTTCGGCTTCGACGGCCCGCTGGAGTACTGGGCCGAGAGCCCGTGCCAGGCGCTCAGCGCCCTGTACGCCCTCCTGGAGGGCCCGCTCCCCTGCAGCGTGGAAACCCTGGAGGCGCTGCTGGGCCCGGACGAGCGGTGGACGAACGAGGCCACGGTGATGGACCCGTCCCAGTCGATCGGCCAGTCCGCCGACGCCCGGCGGCTGCGGCTGCTCGCCGACGACCTGGTGGCGCTGCTCGACATCCAGGCACCCGGGCTGAGCCGGCACGACAGGGAACGGGCGGCGCTGTACGGGCGCACCGCCGTCGGCCTGCTGCGCTACCACCACTGGATGGCCGACACCTCCCCGGCCCGGATAGCCAGGCTGTCGGGTCTGCGGGATGCGATGATGGCCGCCAACCTGCGCGCCGTCGCCGAGAGTGGCCCGGCCCTGGTCTTCGCCCACAACCTTCACCTGCAGCGCGACAAGAGCCTCATGTCGCTCGGCGACCAGCAGCTGGAGTGGTGGAGCGCGGGGGCGATCACCGAGGCGCACCTGGGCGACCGGTACGCCTTCCTGGCCTCGGCCTTCGGCGCGTTCGGCGACGACACCCCGCCCCCGGACACCGTCGAGGGCATCTTGTCCGAGCTCCCGTGGGACCACTCTCTCATCGACGCCCGCAGCCTGGCCGAGACCCTCACGAAGCCCGTCCCGCGCGTCTCCCCCGATTTCGCCTATTTCCCGCTGGACCCTGCCCGGCTCGGCAGAATCGACGGCGTCGTCTTCCTCAAACAGACCGTCACGCCGGACGACAGGGAATGGAAGCGCTGACCCGGCGGCGCCTGATACGGCCTGTCAGTAAGGATCTTGTTATCTGGTACACGCGACAGTTCTGATCGATCAGAACCCAAACTCTGTCCGGTTCCCTGCCGTGATCGTCGCAGGTCAAAGTCCTGATGACAGCGTGTACGCCAATGCGGCCACAGACCCCGCCTCGCTGCCCCAGCCGAAACCGAGCTCTGGTCGCTCGACGCACAAACCCTGCGGGACCTGGGACGACGGCGTCGGAATGTACTTCATTGCAGCACTCTTACCGACAGACCGAGTATGGCCGACGCTTGCCACCGGTCAAGTCCGCGCCCTGGCTGACGCTCGGTCGGCGGACTGGACAGTCGGCCGAGCGCCGGCCGGACAGGCCCTCGGGGGACGAGCCGGGGACCGGGGGACGGACGTGGGGCGTCCCGCGATCGCCGGCAACATCACGTCCCGGGCCAGGTCCGGCGCCAGGGATCGACGGTCATGGCCTTCACCCGATCCGCTGCAGGGCACGCTCACGGCGTGCCGCCACCGTCGAGCCGGATTCCCCGCGTGCCATCCGCCGCAGCACGACCGGCGCCATGAACAGGCCGAGCAGCGCCCAGGCGCCCAGCACTCCGGCGGTCTCCAGGTGTCGCCAGGACGCGCCGATCTCGACGGCGACTGCCGCGTCCGGCAGCAGGGCTGAGCGCATGCCGAGCCCCATCCAGTAGATGGGGAAGATCTGAGCGATCCACTGCAGCCACTCGGGCAGTGCGGTGATCGGGTAGAAGATGCCGGAGATGCCGATCACGGCGAGGAATGGCAGCTGGACCAGCCCTTGGGCGCGGGCGGTGGTGAACATCGAGCCCAGGACCGCGCCGATGGGCAGGGTCGCGAGCAGGCCGAGCGCCAGTACCCAGGCCAGACCGGGCCAGGATTCCGGGCCGATCCGCAGGCCCTCGACGAGGAGCACGGCGGGCACGAGGAAGATCACCAGGTCGGCGAGCAGGCCGCCGGACACCGAGATCACCTTGCCGATCAGGTAGGCGGGCATCCCGTGCGGGGTCGCCTTGGCACGCAGCAGCGTGCCGTCCTCGCGGTCGGCGGTGAGCTGCTGGCTCATGCCGATCATGCCGGTCGCGGCGTTCATGCCGAGGATGCCGGGTAAGGCCACGGCGCCGAGCAGGAGAGCGCCGACCGGCAGGTCCCGGATGAAGAACAGCGTGGCCACCATCAGGGCGGGCCACAGGAAGTGGGAGAACAGCTCGGCGCCGTTGGTGAACGACTGCCGCAGCTCGATCAGGCCCCGGGACCAGCCCGCGCGCAGTACGGTCGCGTTCATCGGGCCACCTCCTCGGCCTCGCGCACCAGTGCCAGGTACGTCTGCTCCAGCGAGGCCCGGTGAACCTCCAGCTCCTGGACGTCGTCGCTGTAGCGGGCGAACAGCTCGCGGGCGAACGCGGTCGAGTCGGGCGGCCGCTCGACGTACCGCCGCCCATCGCGCACCCAGCGCACCTCGTCCTCGCCGGCGATCCGCCGTGCCAGCTCGGCGGCGGTGCCGTCGGCGACGATCCGGCCGCCGTTCAGTACGAGGATGCGGTCGGCCAGCTTCTCGGCCTCGTCCAGGTCGTGGGTGGTGAGCAGGACGGTGGTCTCGCGGGCATCGGCCAGGTCGCGCACGAGAGCATGGAAGTCGGACCTGGCCTGCGGGTCGAAGCCGGTGGTCGGCTCGTCGAGGAACAGCACCTCGGGGCGCCCCACGAGGCCGATCGCCACGTCGAGCCTGCGCCGCTGGCCGCCCGACAGTGTCTTGAGCTTCTTGCCGGCGTGCTCGGTCAGGCCGACTTTCTCGATCAGCTCGTCGGGGTCCCAGGGCCGCGAGATCCCGGGGACGGCGTAGGGGGCGTAGTAGGTGCCGAGGTGGGCGAGGAACTCGCGTACCCGCCATTTGCCGTGGTCGCGCCAGGACTGCAGCACGATCCCGAGCCTGGCCCGCCACTGCTCGTCGCCGTGCGCGGGATCGGCGCTGAGCACCGAGACCCGGCCCTGCGACCGGACGCGGAAGCCCTCCAGTATCTCGATCGTGGTGGTCTTGCCCGCGCCGTTCGGCCCCAGCAAGGCCAGAACCTCGCCGTGGCGGGCCTGGAACGTGACGTCGTGCAGGACGTCGAGCGAACCGTAGCGCATGCGCAGCCCGTCGACGTTGAGCACGACGTCGTTGCTCTTCGTCATGAGATGACCTCTCTTCGTGATCGGATGCCCTCGTGGCGGAGCACATGCCGGCGCAAGCCCGGCACGAGGGCATGGCGCATCGCGGCCCGAACCGGGCCGGAGCGTGGGGACAGGGGTGCTGGTTACCAGTTTTCGCGCGCGAGCGTCTCCTGGAGGAGATCCATCAGGCCGGCCCGGTCGAGGCCGGCCAGGGCGAGCGCGCGCGGCACGGTACCGACGTCGGCGCTCAGGACGCCGAGCAGCAGATGGGCAGGACGCAGGTCCTTCTTGCCCTTGGCGGCGGCGAAGCCGCGTTCGAGCGCGAGCCGGGCGGAGGCGCCGGGCTTCGGATGATCCTTGGGGTCGCGGAAGGGTTTCGGAAGGTCGTAGGAGGCGAGGGACACCCCGACCGCGTTGAGGCTGTGCTCGAACTCCCGGTCCAGCGCGTCCCTGATGGCCTGCCGCCCGAGCCCCGCCGCCGTCAGCACGCGGTGCGCGGCGGTGCCCTCGACGGCGGCGATGGCCAGCAGGAGGTGGTGGGCCTCGGTGGTGGCGGAGTTTTCCTCCCGCGCCTCGGCCGCTCCCCGCACGATGATGTCATTGATGTAGTGGTCGATCGTGCTCACTGTCGTCTCCTCAGCGTCACGCCGGCGGCGATGAGCCGCTTGGCGTGCTTCTTGTGGACCGCCTGGCGGGTGACGCCGAGCGCCTCGGCGACCTCCGGCCAGCCCCACCCGGCGCGCATGGCCTGCTCCACGGCGGCGTCCTCGAGCTGGTCGGCCAGGCGCCGCAGCGCTGCGACCGCCGCGAGCGCGTCGGCGGGATCCTGGGGTACGGGTACGTCTTCTGCCGGCATGCAAGCAACCTTAGTTGACTATCCTGAGAATAGTCAACCGTGGTTGCTTGGGTGCGCCGCTGCCCGTACGAGGGTGAAGTCGAGATCCGGCGGGTAGTGCTCGAGCCCAGCCGAGTACGCCGTGCCGAGTCCGGAACACGAGGACTACCTGCGGACGCAGATCGCGCACCGATTAGGTTTCCGCGCCGTGCCCGTCTGTACGTGTGAGATCGACTCACGAGAGGCTGGCACGATGCGGAAACTGATCTTCGGCATGAACCTGAGCCTGGACGGCTACATCGCCGCGCCCGGCGACGACCTCGGCTGGAGCGTACCGAGCGACGAGCTGTTCCAGCGGTGGTCCGACCGGGTGGGGGCGACCGGCCTGGCGCTGTACGGGCGCAAGCTGTGGGAGACGATGAGCTCCCATTGGCCGACCGCCGACCAGCGGCCTGGCGCCACCCCGGCGGAGATCGAGTTCGCCCGCCGCTGGCGGGACATGCCGAAGGCGGTGTTCTCCTCGACGATCGACAAGGTCGACTGGAACACCCGCCTGGTCACCGGCGACGCGGTCGCCGAGATCACCCGGCTCAAGGCCGAAGACGGCGGCCCGATGGACATCTGCGGCGCCACACTTGCCGCAGCGGCCATGCGGGCCGGGCTGATCGACGAGTACGTGCTGGTTACCCACCCGGTCCTGGTGGGCGGCGGCACGCCGTTCTTTACGGCCCTGGACAGCTGGGTGAACCTGAACCTGATGGAGAGGCGGACGTTTCCCGGCGGCGTGGTGCTGACCCGATACGAGACGAGGCGATGAGCGCGGGCCAGATGCTCGGCTCGTGAGGCCAGGTCGAAATCCTTCCTGGCGTGCTCACCGTGACCCTCGGCCACGAGGGAACCTTCCCCGGGCCCTTCCCTTGCGTTGCGAGTGAGCTGTTGACCGACTTGCTGGAGATGAGGACGACGGCGTCGTTGATCGTGACGATGTTCTTTCGGGAATGAAGATGCCCCGCCGACAACGCCGGCGGGGCGGTGGTGTTCGCGTTGTCGCGTTGGTGTTCAGCTGGTCGGGGTGCTCATTTCGCGGTGACTTCGGTGACGGCGGCCCGTGCGCTGGACTCGTCGACGATGGGGACTCGTCTGATTACAGTGTCGGGGGCAGGCCCAGCCATGGTTTGTCGGTGGCGTCGAATCCGGTGAGCTCGGCGATCTTCCCGTCGACGATGTGCAGGACCGCGATGGTGAACAGCCGGTACTCCGGGTCGTCGGGGGTGCGGAGGTACAGCGCGGCGGCAGGCATGCGGTTGACCGTCGTGGTGATACAGCGCCAGTCGTCGTAGCCGCGCTGGAAGAGCCCATTGGAGACCCAGCCGTCCACCGCGTCCTTGGCCGTCATGATCAAGATGCCCGGCTCGGGCGGCATCGCGAAGCGCAGGTCGTAGCGCAGCAGGGACACCAGCCCGTCGAGGTCGTTGCGCTCATGGGCGTCGATATACGACTTCACCACGCCGCGCTCGTCATTCGACAGCTCTTGGGTGGGGCTCCGCCAGTCGAGGCGGCGGTCGGGCAGCTGCTCGCGCATCGTCACACGGGCCCGCTGCAGTGCGCTGGTCACCGATGCGACGGTCAGCTCGAGGGCGTCGGCGGCTTTCGACGCCGGCCAGCCGAGGACGTCGCGCAGGATGAACACCGCCCGCTGCCGCGGCGGCAGGTGCTGGACGGCGACGATGAACGCCAGCTCGATCGTCTCCCGCGCCACTACCGATTCCTGCGGGTCCTCCGGAAGCATCCGGTCCGGGTAGGGCTGCAGGTAGCGCACTTCCGAGTCCGCGCCCGGCAGCTCGGCAGGCACGGGTGTGCGGTCGTTGCGCTTGTCCAGGAAGTCGAGGCAGGCGTTCGTCGCGATCCGGTACAGCCAGGTCCGCAGGGCCGCGTGGCCCTTGAACGACTCCCGCTTGTTCCACGCTCGCAGGAACGTCTCCTGCGTCATGTCCTGGGCATCCTCGTAGTTCGCGAGCATCCGGTAGCAGTGCACCTGCAGCTCACGCCGGTGGCGCTCGGTCAGGAGCGCGAACCGCGCGGTATCCTCCGCGCGGACCGCCGCGATGAACGTGGCCTCGTCGGCGCCCAGCCGTCTGGCGTCGGTCATGGTCATCAATCCTTCCACCGGTGCGAGGGCTTACAGAACTGACGACGTGGCGGAGGATTTCTGATCGGTGAAGCCGCTGACATCGGGCCGTTCGCCAGGCGGATGGGTCGGGGTCGATCCAGGAAACGTGCTCCGGGTCGAGTACACCCTCGATGTCGAGGTGGGGCCAGCACGGCTAAGCGTTGTTTTTCGGCGCCCGCTATTTAGGGGCGGCAAAGGCACCCAGCGCCGACTAGACGGCATCGAGGCCCGGCGCGGTACCTGGACACCCGGCGCCGACGAACTCGCAAACCGCATGACCGCCCGGTGATCGTGCCGCCTGGACGGTCGGATCATCGCTGGTCAGCACCATATCCGCCCGATTTTCGGCGAGTACTACGGGGACCCCGGCACCGCGCCACCCGGTGGCAACTTTTTTGCGTGTCACGCATATTTGCGTGACGCGCAACTAGTGCTAGTGTGGCGGTATGACGGGGCTGCGAGAGCGCAAGAAGGCCGAGACGCGGGCGGCGCTCGGCTGGGCCGCGATCCACCTCACCGTGGAGCGTGGCTACGACAACGTCCGCGTCGAGGACATCGCCGAGGCGGCCGGTGTCTCCCCGCGCACCTTCAACAACTACTTCTCCAGCAAGGCCGAGGCGATCGCCTCCCGCCACCTCGACCGCAGCCTGCGCACCGCCGCCGCGTTGCGCGAACGCCCCGCCGATGAGCCGCTGTGGGCTGCGCTCACCGGGGCCGCGCTGGAGCAGTTCACGCGCGGCCCCGAGGTCGAGGCGATGCCCTCCCCCGCACACACCCAGTGGGTGACCGGCGTACGCACCATGCTCGCCGAGCCCGCGCTGCAGGGCGAGCGACTGCGCGCGGTCGCGATCGCCGAGGCCGAGCTGGCCGCCGCGGTCGCCGAGCGCACCGGCACCGACCTCGCCACCGACATGTATCCGAGGCTCGTCGCGGCCGCGGCCAGCGCCGCCATCGCCGTCGCCATGCGGCACTATCTCGACAGCGCCGACCCGCCCACCCCGATCGAGCGCCTCATCACCGACGCCTTCACCCAGGTCGCCGCCGGCCTCCCGGCGCCGCTCCGCTAAAGCCCACACTCCTCACCCACCTCCCCAGCCGCGTCACACCCCCGCGGCGGGCCGGCCGCGTGCCGCGCCTGCCGTGGCGATGACGCACGCCCAGAAAGGAACACGATCATGATCGATGTCCTCATCGCCGGAGCCGGCCCCAACGGCCTCATGCTCGCCTGCGAACTGGCCCTCGCCGGCGTCCACCCCGTCGTCCTCGAACGCCACGCCGCGCCCACCGGCGAGTCCCGCGCCAACGGCCTCGTCGGGCAGGTCGTCCGCCTGCTCGACCGGCGCGGCCTCTACGCGCGGCTCAGCGGCGAGAGCACTCCGCCGTTACCCCAGCCGGCCTTCACCTTCGGCGCGTTCCCGCTCGATCTCACGATGCTCGCGCAGAACCCGCACTACGTGCTCGGCGTGCCGCAAGCCCAGCTCGAGGCCGCCCTCGCCGCCCGGGCCGCCGAGCTCGGAGTCGACCTGCGCCGCGGTCACGAGGTCGTCGACCTGTGCCAACACCCCGACACGGTCGAGGTTCGCCTTGCCGACGGCAGGCGGCTCACCTCCCGTTTCCTCGTCGGCGCCGACGGCGGCCGCAGCACGGTGCGCCGCCTGGCCGGCATCGACTTCCCCGGCCTCACCAACGACCGGTCGATCTCCCGCACCGCCACCGTGACCGTCCCGGACTCCTTCCTCGACCCCGAGACCGGCGGCCTGCGGGTCCCCGGCTACGGTGTCGTCCCGCCGTTCCAGCACACCCGCACCGCGCGCGGCCTCATCGCCTGGGCCCCGTTCCCCGGCCGCCCGGCGATCCTGAGCACGCATGAGTGGCCCGACGCGCCGGCGAGCGAGGAGACCCCGATGAACCTGGCGGAGCTACGCGCCAGCGTCGCCCGGGTGCTCGGCGCCGACATCCCCATCGGTGCGCCCGACGGTCCCGGTCTGCTGCGGCGGCTGACCGGCGGCAACACCCGCATCGCCGCCCGCTACCGCGCCGGCCGGGTGCTGCTGGTCGGTGACGCCGCGCACGTGCACCCCGCGATGGGCGGCCCCGGCCTCAACCTGGGCCTGCAGGACGCCGTCAACCTGGGGTGGAAGCTCGCGGCCACGGTGCGCGGCTGGGCACCGCAGGGCCTGCTCGACACCTACGAGACCGAGCGCCGCCCCGTCGCCGAACGGGTCGTCATGTCCACCCAGGCACAGGCGGCGCTCATCGGCCCCGGCGACGAGATCACCGGCCTGCGGGAACTCTTCGCCGAACTGCTGCGCAAGCCGGAGGTGACCGGGCACATCGCGGCGCTGATGTCCGGCGCGGACACCCACTACCCCGCCGACCCCGCCGACCCGTTGGCCGGCCGCTGCGCCCCCGACGTGGTCGTGCACGGTGAGCACGGCCCGAAACGCCTCGCCGAACTGACCCGTGCCGCCCGGCCGCTGCTGCTGGACTCCACGGGCGCCTACGCCGGGGTCACCGCGCCATGGCGGGACCGGGTCGACGTGGTCACCGGCCCACTGCAGGGCACGACCGCGACCGCGTTGCTCGTGCGCCCCGACTGCTTCGTCGCCTGGTCCGCCGGGGACACCGGCACGCTGCGCGCTGCGCTCACCCACCACTTCGGCCTTCCGCGATGACCAGAAAGCGCCGTCCATCAGGATAAACGCGCAGGACACTCACGTTCGCGGCCCTCACCGGTTCTGTTGAGCCGCCACGGCGCCACGGTCACCTCCCAGGTGCGGTACTTTCGCCTTTACCGTCCCTGAGGAGAGCTTTTTCGACCATGGGTGCCAACCACTCGCACGGCCCGGCCGCCCCCAGCTCCCGTGGCACGGTGTGGGCGACGCTGGCCGTCATCGTCCCCCTGGCGCTGGCCACGCTGATCGCCCTGATCTGGATGTGGCCCGCAGAGCTCACCTCCAGCGGGCAGCAACCGGCCGGCCTGCAACGGGTGACCGGGACGATCACCGCCATCACCCTCACCCCGTGTCCGCAGGAGCCGCCCGCCGACGGGCAACCCTCTGGCGAGCAGCGGCCGGTCGACCCCGCCACCTGCGGCGACGCCAAGGTCGAGCTGACCAGCGGGCCCGAGGCCGGCCACTTCGTCACCAGCGGCCTTCCCAGCGGGCCCGGCTCGCAGAGGTTCGCCGCGGGCGACGACGTGATCCTGGTCCACACCCCCGGCGGTGACGGTGAGCTGGAGGTGCCGCCGTACCAGATCTCCGACCACGACCGCTCCTCGCCGCTGTGGCTGGCCGGTGTCGCGTTCGCCGCGGCGGTGATCGCTTTTGGCCGCTGGCGCGGGGTGATGGCGCTGATCGGACTGGCCGTCACCTTCGTGCTGCTCCTGCTGTTCGTCATCCCGGCGATCCTGACCGGGCAGCAGCCGCTGCTGGTCGCCATCGTCGGCGCCGCGGCGATCATGCTCGCGGTGCTCTATCTCACCCACGGCTTCACCGTCCCCACCTCGATGGCCGTGGTCGGCACCCTGGTCAGCCTCAGCCTGACCGGCGTGCTGTCGTACGCGGCCATCGGCCTCGCCCAGCTCAACGGGATCACCGACGAGAGCTCGTTCTACCTGGACGTCAGCTACCGGATCAACACCGAGGGCCTGCTGCTGGCCAGCATCATCATCGGCTCGCTCGGTGTGCTGGACGACGTCACCGTCACCCAGGCCGCCACCGTCACCGAACTCTCGCACGCCAACCCCGGCTACACCTTCGCCCAGCTGTACCGGGCCGCCGCCCGGGTCGGCCGCGCCCACATCGCCTCGGTGATCAACACGATCATCCTCGCCTACGCCGGTGCCTCCCTGCCGCTGCTCCTGCTGGTCAGCGTCGGAGACCAGCCCATCGGCGAGGTGGTGACCAACCCGGTCATCGCCACCGAGATCGTCCGCAGCGTGGTGGGCACCCTGGGGCTCATCGCGGCCGTCCCGATCACCACGGCCCTGGCCGCGCTGGCCAGCGCCCGGCGGGCCGCCCCCGAGCACCGGCCGCCCCCGGCGGCACGCCACCGCCGCCGGACGGAGGACCCCCTCACCGGCTCCATCCCCCACTCCTAGCGACCCGGTCACCGCAGTCGCTCCGTGCACGCGGGCCGCCCCGAGGCGGCCGGCGTCCCGGCCGACCAGCAGGACGACCGGCAGCGCGGGTGGCAGGGAGCCGGACATCCCGAAAGCCGCGCGTGTCACGGACGAAGACGCCGACGCGCTAGCGCACCCGCTCCGCCAGGAACTCCTCCCAGGTCCGCCTGCCCACATCGGCGCCGTCCAGCGACAGGTTCTCCCCGGCCCGATAGGCCCTGCCGGCCTTCCCCGGCATCCGCATCGGCATCATCATCCGGCGCTTGCCGCGCGCCCGCAGGTAGCCGCCGACCAGCTCCCCCATCCCGTACACCGTGGGTCCCGCGAGGTCGGGGACCAGGCCGGCCGGCCGCCCCAGCGTCAGCTGCACCAGCCGGGCCGCCACCTCGCGCGAGTCGACCGGCTGGAAGCGCAGCCCGCCAGGGACCGGGACCACCGGCATCTTGCCCATCTTCTCCGCGATCTTCAGGACGAGGTCGTGGAACTGGGCCGCGCGCAGCATCGTCCACGGAATGCCGGAGTCCATCACCGCCCGCTCCGCCTCCAGCTGGGTCTTGAACCAGCCCAGCGGCATCGTGTTCGCCCCGATCACCGAGATGTACACGACGTGCCGCACGCCGGCCTTCGAAGCGGCGCCCATCAGGTTCCACGTCGCCTTGTCGTCCCCCTTGCTGCCGCCCGCCAGGTGCAGGACGGTCTCGACGCCCTTCACCGCGGGCTCGACCCCCTCGCCCTTGAGCAGGTCGGCGGAGAAGTGCTCGACGCCGTTGCCGGGGCCGTGATCACGGCGGCTCAGGGTCCGTACCTCGCGGCCGACCTCCCGCAGCAGGGGGACGACGTGGCCGCCGAGCGTGCCTGTGCCGCCGGTGACCAGGATGGGTGCCGTCATGACTTCTCCAGTGTTCGTTCGGCCGGGAGTCGACCTCCCGGTACTTTCGGCTGGTGTTTTTCGGATTTACTGCTTTGACCCCCGGCGGCGAAGGAATGTGACACGGTGGACGAAAGCGAATGGCTGGCAGGGCGCTTCGAGGAGCATCGGCCCCATCTGCGGTCGGTGGGCTACCGGATGCTCGGCTCGCTCAGCGAGGCCGACGACGCCGTGCAGGAAGCCTGGCTGCGCGTCAGCCGCGCAGGAGCCGGCGACGTGGAGAACCTCGGCGGGTGGCTGACCACGGTGGTGGCGCGGGTGTGCCTGAACATGCTGCGCGCGCGCGAGCATCGGCGTGAGGAACCCATCGACGCACAGGTGGCCGGCACGCTCATCGGCCGGCAGGCCGGGGCCGACCCCGAGCGGGAGGTGTTGATGGCCGACTCGGTCGGGGTGGCGCTGCTGGTGGTGCTCGACACGCTGACACCGGCCGAACGTCTCGCCTTCGTGCTGCACGACATGTTCGCCGTGCCGTTCGAGGAGATCGCCCCGATGCTCGAGCGGTCGCCGGCAGCGACCAGACAGCTCGCGAGCCGCGCCCGCCGCCGGGTCAAAGGGGCACCTGCGGCCCCCGACGCCGACCTGACCCGTCGGCGCCGGGTCGTCGACGCCTTCCTGGCCGCCACGCGCGGAGGGGATTTCGAGGCGCTGGTCGCCCTGCTCCATCCCGACGTGGTGCTCCGGGCCGACAGAGCGGTCATCCCCACCCCCGAGCCCTTCGTGGTCCGCGGGTCCCGTTCCGTGGCCGAGGGAGCGATGGCCGCGATGGAACGGGCCTGGTTCACCGGACCCGCCCTGGTCGACGGGGCGATCGGGCTCGCGATGGCCCCGTACGGCCATCTGCGCCTGGTAATCGGCTTCACGATCACCGAGGACGGGATCACCGAGATCGACGTGATCGCGGAGCCGGACCGCCTTCGCCGGATCGACCTCGCCGTGCCCGAGCCCGACGCCTGACCTCCGCCGGCCCCGCGCCGGACACGGCGGAGGGTCCGGCCGGGGCGCGGGAGATCCCCCGCGCCCCGGCCGGACAGGGCGCTGATCAGGGTGTTGAGAGGATGACGAGCCGCTGGGTCGCCCGGGTCATCGCGACATAGCGGTCGACCGCTCCTTCGACACCCGTGCCGAACGCCTCCGGGTCGACGAGGACGACCAGGTCGAACTCCAGCCCCTTCGACAACTCCGGGGTCAGCGACCGGACGCGAGAGGTCGCCCGGAACGTGGGGTCACCGATGACGCAGGCGATCCCCTCGGCATGCTCGGCGAGCCAGGCCTCAAGGACCGAGTCCAGCTCCGAGACGGATCCGTGGACGACGGGGACAGCGCCGCCGCGGATGGAGGTCGGCACGTTGGCGTCCGGGAGCACGGCCCGGATGACCGGCTCGGCCTCCGCCATGATCTCCTTCGGCGTCCGGTAGTTGATGGTCAGGGAGGCCAGGTTGATCCGGTCGAGCCCGACACGCTCAAGCCGTTCGCTCCACGACTCGGTGAACCCGCCCCTGGCCTGGGCACGGTCCCCGACGATGGTGAAGCTTCGCGAGGGGCAGCGCAGCAGCAACATCTGCCACTGCGCGTCGGTGAGTTCCTGGGCCTCGTCCACCACGATGTGCGCGAACGGGCCGGCGAGCAGGTCCGGTTCGAAGGTGGGCAACTCGGACTCGTCGACCAGATTTCGCTGAAGGTCCGCGCGGCGCAGCTGCGTCACGAGCCCTTCACCGTCGTCGTCGGCCTCGATCAGGTTGTCGACGACCTGGGCCATGCGCTCGCGCTGGGCGGCGAGAGCGGCTTCCTGCCGGCGCCTGCGTCGTGACGTCTCCGGGTCGCCGAGGCGTTGGCGCGCAGCGTCCAGGAACGGCAGGTCCGACACCGTCCAGGCCTGGGCGTCGGCGCGCTGCAGTCGCCGGACGTCCTCAAGGCCGAGCCAGGGAGCGCACATCCGCAGGTAGGCCGGCACCGACCACAGGTCTCCGACGAGGTCGGCCGCATCCAGCAGTGGCCACGCGCGATTGAAGGTCGTGAGCAGTTCCTCGTCTCGCAGCAGCGATCTGCGCAGCAGGTCGGCCGAGACCTCGCCGTCGTGCTTGTCGATCAGGATCCTGAGCAGCTCCTCCCAGATCTGGTCGCGTGCCTCGTTGTGCGAGGTACCGGGTTCGGCCGCCCCGAACGCCTCGGCCCAATCGTCGGGGCCCAGCCAGATGTCGGACCAGTGGGTCGTGACCGTCATCCCCTTGGCGGGCGGGTTCTCGTAGAACCTGACGGCCGGCTCGATCGCCTTCAGCAGGTCCGCGGACGACTTCAGACGGGCCACCCGCGGATCGGTCTCGACCGTCGCGGCGGCTCCCTCGGCGACGAGGTCTCGCAGGGTGCAGGTTCGCACGCCCTCCTCTCCGAGACTGGGCAGGACGTCGGCGACATAGGCCAGATAGGGCTGGTGCGGGCCGACGAACAACACGCCGCCCCGGTGGTGACCGAGGCGGGGATCGGAGTAGAGCAGGTAGGCCGAGCGGTGCAGGGCGACGACGGTCTTGCCCGTCCCCGGACCGCCGTCGACGACGAGAGCCCCGCGAGATCCCGCGCGGATGATGGCGTCCTGGTCGGCCTGGATGGTGCCGAGCACGTCTCGCATCCGGGCCGATCGGTCACCGCCCAGGCTGGCGATGAAGGCGGACTGGTCGTCAAGGGCCGCGTGGTGTCCTGCGAATCCCTCCGGGGTGAACACCTCGTCCCAGTAGTCGCTGATCCGGCCGCGGCTCCAGCGGTACCTGCGGCGGCTCGCGAGCCCCATCGGGTTGGCGTGGGTCGCTCCGAAGAACGGCTCGGCCGCGGGAGATCGCCAGTCGAGCAGCAGACGGCGGCCCGCGCTGTCGGTGAGGCCGAGCCGTCCGATGTACACGGGTTCGGAATCGTCCGCGCCGACCATGTGTCCAAGACACAGGTCCAGACCGAAGCGACGCAGCGTACGCAGACGAGCCGACAGCCGATGGATCTCCAGGTCCCGGTCCAGCGCCTGCCGGCCTTTGCCGCCGGGCGCCCTGCGCTCGGCGTCGAGGCGGCCGGACAGGTCGGCGATCGTGTGCTCAAGGCTTTGTGCGATGGCCACGAAGTGCCGTTCGTCACCGGCGATCAGCGCCGGGTCGGCCTTGGGAGCGAGGTGAGCGGGAAGGTCGAACGCGCTGGTGGTCAGCGGGTTCACGTCATCGTCTCCGATCCGAGGTGGACGAGGGGCCTTCCCGGCCCCCTCATACGTCGGCGGCAACACACTCACTTCGCATCCCCCGTTTCCGCAGGTTCCGGCTTCGGCCGACGATTCTGCGGCATGACCCGGGTCTTGTGGCAAGCCCCCCGGTGCGCTATACGTTAAGAGTGGAAAGGTGTGGATACTCCCCTTTCCCCATCGTCCGCCGTGGACGGACGAGACCCTCGCGAAGCGCCGCGTCGCGTACGTCGTCACCGTGCCCCCCGAGGCACCGTCCGCCGGCCCGGCCAGTCTGATCACAGACGCGGCGGTGTTCCAGGGCGGGGAGCTGCGAGCTCAGCTCCTCAGGGCTGAGAAGCCGGCCGCGGAATCACCCAGGCCGGCGTCCAGGTCCCGGCGGCGTCGCGGCCGGCCGCTGTGGCGGCGAAGTGGGCGCGGAGGGTGACCAGCCCCGGGTGGGGGTTGTCGCGGTGCCACAGGAGGGAGTGCGGGTAGACGGGCGTCGGGTCGGTCACCGGGATGCGGCGCAGGCCGTGGCCGGCGGGCCAGACCAGGCGGGTGTGTTCGCCGATGAAGGTGGCCAGGGCCGGGGTGTCGGCGACGGTGTCGAGGAGCGCGTCGGAGCCGAAGTTGGGGCCGGTCGCCTCGATGGTGAGGCCGAACTCGGCGACGAGGTCGTCGTAGTAGGCGGCCCACTCGGTCCCGGGGACGATGCCGGGCATCCAGATCCGGTGCCCGGCGAGCTGAGCGACGGTCACCGACCGGGCGTCGGCCAGCGCGTGGGCGGGTCCGGTGAGGAACTGGAGCGACTCGTCGAGCACCCGGACGGACTCCATGTCCTCGGGAAGGGGCCGGCCGGGCACCGCGACGGCACGGAAGGACGCGTCGATCGCTCCCGACCGAATGGCGGCGACGGCCGTCTCGGCGTCGAGCAGCATCACCACGTCGAGTTCGATCTCGGGATGCGCGCGGTGGAAGTCGCGCATCAGGCCCGACGTCGCGGTGCGCGAGGCGATCACGTCGACGCGCAGCCGACGGCTGCCGGGCAGCACGGAGGCGGCCGCGCGCTCGGCGACGCGCAGCAGTTCCCGGGCGTGGGGCAGGAACGCCTGCCCGTCGATGGTGAGCCGGGCCCCGCGCGCGGTGCGGGTGAACAGCCGCACCGCGAGGTCCTTCTCCAGTCCGGCGACGCGCTTGGAGACGGCCTGCTGGGTGATCGACAGATCCGCGGCTGCGTCCTGGAACCGGCCCGCGTCCACGACGGCGACGAATGTGCGCACAGCATCGAGATCCACGCCACCTGACTTTAGGACACAACTCACAGTTGTATGGATTCGATCGTTTGGTTGTTTGACCCGCCTTTCGTCTGCACGTTTTGATCTCTCGAACAACGGTTGTTTGTCTCGTGGAGATAGCGAGGGCGTGCGGTGGGAAGGTCGCCGGGTCGGCGGTTCGGATGGTTCTGGGCCGCGTACGCGGCAAGCACGTTCGGCACGTGGCTCGCGTTCGACGCGTTCGCCCTGATCGCGATTCTCGCTCTGGACGCGGGGCCCACCGAGGTGTCGGCGCTGGCCGCGGCGGGACTCGCGGTCGGGACGATGGTCGCGGTGCCGCTCGGGCCGTGGGTGGAGTTCCGGCGCAAACGGCCGGTGATGATCGCGATGGACCTGATCCGGTTCGCGGCGCTGATGAGCGTTCCCGCCGCCTACGTGCTCGACCGGCTGAGCCTCGCTCAACTCCTGGTCGTGGCGGTCGTCGTCGGTGCGGCCGACATCGCCTTCACCGCCGCGAGCGGAGCGTGTCTGAAGGCGCTCGTCCGCCCCGAGGACCTGCTCGTCGCGAACGGTCGGCTGGAGGCCACGGCCTGGACCGCCACCGCGCTCGGACCACCCCTCGGTACCGCCGCGATCGGGCTGGTGGGCCCGGTGACGAGTGTCGCGGCCAACGCGGTCAGCTTCCTGCTGTCGGCCGCCGGGATCCGCGCCATCGGCGGGCGGGAGCCACGCCCCGCGCGGACCGCCACCTCCTCCCGCCCTGGAGCCGGTGACCTGCTGGAAGGATGGCGCCACATCCTCGCCAGCCCGGCGCTGCGCCCGTTGTTCTTCAACACCGTCCTGGTCAACGGCCTGATCATGGCGGTCTCACCGTTGCTCGCCGTCCTCATGCTCGGCGACCTCGCCTTCGCCCCCTGGCAGTACGGCGTCGCCTTCGGCCTCCCCTGCATCGGCGGCCTCATCGGCTCGCGACTGGCCCGCCCGCTCCTCGCACGGTTCGGACACCACAAGGTCATGCTCACCGCCGGGACGCTGCGCGCGTGCTGGCCACTGGGACTGGCATTCATCCACCCCGGCCCCACCGGGCTCCTCCTCGTCATCACCGTCGAACTCGGCCTGATCACCTGCATGGGCGTGTTCAACCCGGTATTCGCCACCTACCGGCTCCAGCAACTCCCGCCGGACCGGGTCGCCCGCACCCTGTCCGCCTGGTCGATCACGAGTAAGGCCACCATCGCGGCCATGACCGGCGCGTGGGGCCTGCTGGCCGGCCTCACCGGCCCCCGCACCGCGATCGCGATCGCCGGACTCCTCCTCCTGACGACCTCACTCCTCCTCCGGCACGACCACACGCCCCACCCCGAAAACGCCGACCAAGTGCTTCAGGAAGGGCGAACACCCACATGAGCATCCCCACGCTCGACCCCGCCCACGGTTCCATGCCGCGCAAGCGGCCCAAACCGGTGTGCCGTCACACGATCTTGCCGAGAAAACCAGACCTGGAGGGAGCCGGTCACCCGGTCGTGATACCCGGTCGACGTTCGGAGACGGGCCACTGGTAGCCGCTCGTTTCAAGGAACCGGAAGAGTCACTGACCGTCGCCCATCGCGCCGAGCCGACGGCGATGCCCTCCCGGATCGGGCGGCACTAACCTGGGGGCACTTTTTCGCGTTGGGTTTCGTGTCGGGTGAGGAGCCATCTGATGTCGCCGGTTCTGGAGAGTACGGCTCGCGCGCTGCTGCGCAGGATCGCGGTCGAGCAGTCCCAGGCACGTCTGCCTTCGCTGACCGCCGCGGTGGTGCGTGACGGGGAGCTCGCCTGGTTCGGCGCGCGGGGCCGGGTTGAAGGGGCCGCCCCCACCCCTGGCACCCAGTACCGCATCGGCTCGATCACCAAGAGCCTGGTCGCCGTCGTGGTGATGCGCCTGCGCGACGAGGGGAAGGTCGGCCTGCTCGACCCGGTCACCAAGCACCTTCCCGACCTGCGGGTCGGCGAGATGACCGTCGCCCAACTGTTGTCGCACACCTCGGGGCTGAGCGCCGAGTCCCCCGGCCAGTGGTGGGAGCGGACCGCAGGCGTGCCGGCCGCCGAACTCGTCGCCGCGCTCGGGCCCGAGGCGGCCAGGCACCGGCCGGGACGCCGCTACCACTACTCCAACGTGGGCTTCGCCCTGCTGGGTGAGCTGGTGGCCCGCCACCGCGGCGTGAACTGGGCACAGGCCGTGCACGAGGAGATCCTGCTGCCCCTGGGCATGCGTGACACCACGCCCCGGCCGCGCGCGCCCCACGCCACCGGCTACGCCGTGCACCCCTGGGCGGACGTACTGCTGCCGGAACCCGAGCACGACGCGGTCGCCATGGCCCCGGCCGGGCAGCTGTGGTCCACCCCCGCCGACCTCGCCCGATGGGCGGCGTTCGTCGCCGGAGACACCGGGGACGTGCTCGCTCCGGACACCGTGGCGGAGATGCGCGAGCCGGCGATCGTCGACGACGGCGACGCCTGGACGGGCGGATACGGCCTGGGCCTGCAGCTGACGCGCGCGGGCGGCCGCCGCCTGGCCGGTCACACCGGCTCCATGCCGGGCTTCCTGGCCACGGTGTGGGCCGACCCTGCCGACAAGGTCGGCGTGCTGTTCACCGCCAACTCCACCGCGGGCGTCAGCCGCAACCTGCTGACCGACCTGCTGGCCATCCTCGACCAGCACGAACCGCGCCTGCCCAAGGAGTGGGAGCCCGTCGCCGACACCGCGGGCCTGCTGGAGCTCACCGGCCCGTGGTACTGGGGGCCCAGCGCGTACGCGCTGCGGCTGTTGCCCGAGGGCGGCCTCTCCCTCACCCCGATCGGCGGCGCGGGCCGGGCCTCGCGGTTCACCGCCCAAGGCGACGGGACCTGGCTGGGGCTGGACGGCTACTACGCGGGCGAGATTCTGCGCGTGGTCCGCAGGGCCGACGGTTCCCTCAGCCACCTGGACCTCAACACCTTCGTCTTCACCCGTACCCCCTACGACCCGCAGGCGGAGGTGCCCGGCGGGGTGGACGAGGGCGGCTGGCGCGGCTGAGCGGCGACGAGGCCTCGGCGCACCGGGCTTTCGCCCGGTGCCAGGCGACGGCCAGGCACCGGGCCAGAACGGCTTGCGGGGGCGTTTTTCCGCGATCGGCTGGGAGTCGAAGGGGTTGCCGAGCGGGTCGTCGTTGTCGCCGACCGCGTCATGCGCTGCGAGACGACGGCTTCGCGGCGCCGGCCGCTGCGAGGGCCAGAACGGCCGTGTCACGCTGTCAGCTGCGGTGGCCGCGTTCCTCGGCGAGGCGGTGCGGCACCCGCGCCAGCCGCAGGAAGGTCACCAGACCGACACCGCCCATGAGGTTGCCCATGACGGCCCAGCCCAACGCCGCCAACCAGTCCAGGTAACCGAACGGAGCCCGGCCGGTGATCAGGGCGGTGAACATCAGGATCGAGTCCAGCACGCTGTGGAACAGCTGACCACCGGCCAGCAGAGCGCCGAACAACACGGCGGGCACCAACCGGACCCCGAGATCGTCGGTGGCGTGCTGCATCCGGGTCATCAACGTGATCACCATGCCGGCCAGCACCGCGAGAGAGAACGAATGCAGGTTCGTCCCCAGATCCGCGAAGTGGTTGCCGGCCTCCACAGCCGTCCGGTGCGCGGTGCTCGATCCGGCGAACGGAAGAAGACACGGTTCGCAGCAGAAGGCGTGCGGATCGAGGAGAGGCCGGCACCCTCAGCTCAAGAACCGTCGCCTGCCCCCGGACGCTTCGGTGAGCGCCGAAACGTCCGGCGTCTAACCTTCTGAAGATCGCCGGGTCGCAGGGCCCGTACCGTGCGGTTCCCGGCGGAGATCGTGATTCCACCCCCCTCCTTCGTCCACCACCCGGGAGGGGAGGCCGCACCTCAAGGAGAACCGATGACGTCCGATCCGCTGGTCGTGAGCCATCCCGCCGAGATACGGGCCGTGCTGTCCGACTCCCGTTTCACCGTCGCCCCCGTACCGCGCCCGCCGTTCGCGCCGACCGTGGCGTGGCTGCGCGGAGCGGTCGGCCGCTTCGCCGAGGGGACCATGCACGCCGAGCGCCGGGCCGCGGGGGTGGCGGTACTGGCAGGACTGGATCCGGGCGCGTTGCGCGCCGAGGCGTTCCGGCTCGCCTCGCGGGACATCGCCCCTCTCCCCTGCCCTCTGGAACAGGTTCCGGTGCTGGTCCTCGCCATCGCGTTGGGCGTACGCGCCGAGGACGGACCGAGTGCCGTGCGGGCCGTCGCGGCGATCGCCCCGGCCTACCTGCCCGGCGTCGGGGCCGGGCCTGGCGAGGAGGAGGGCGGGGACGTGGCCGACAAAGGGCTGGTGGAGCTCTCACGCCTGCTGGGTGACCCGCCTCCTGAACGGCTGGCCGTGCTGGCGGGACTGCTCGCCCAAGCCTGCGCTCCCACGGTCGCTCTGGTCCGCAGCGCCCTGGCCGCCGCAGCGGCACGGTTTCCGGCGGGAGCGGGGGCCGGGCCTGTGGGGCCGCACCCGGCCGAGGCGTGGACGGTGGAGGAACTGCTGGATGAGACGCTGCGCCACGATCCTCCGGTCCGGACGCTGCGCCGCCGGGCGCCCGGTGACGGAAGGCTCGTGATACTCGACGTCACGGCGGCCGGCCGGGACCTCGCGTGTGTAGGAGGGGAAACGGAGTATCTGACGTTCGGTGCGGGGCCGCGTGCCTGCCCGGGCAGGCGGGTCGCGCTGGCCCTGGCGGCCGGGACGATCGAGGCGGCGACCCGATGACGTTCGCGCGCTTCAGGGCGCTGCACCACGCGGACGAGCCACTGCTGCTTCCCTGCGCGTGGGACCACGCCTCCGCGGCGGCCCTGGTGCAGGCGGGGTTCGCCGCGATCGGGACGACGAGCCTGGGGGTGGCCGCCGCGGCGGGCAAGCCTGACGCCGGGCGGGCGACGCGGGAGGAGACACTGCGGTTGGCACAGACGATGACGAGGCTGGGCGTCCCGGTGACGGTGGACATCGAGGCGGGGTTCGCCGAGGAGCCCGAGCGGGTCGCCGACCTGGTGGCGGAGCTGGCCGGACTGGGAGTGGCGGGAATCAACCTCGAAGACGGGCGCGGTGACCGCCTGGCCGACCTCCGGGCACAGGCCGAGCTGGTCGCGGTGGTCAAAAGACGGGTTCCCGAGGTGTTCCTCAACGCCCGTACCGACGCGTTCTGGCTGGACCTGCCCGACGCCCTGACTCCGGCGCTGGAAAGGACCCGCGCCTACGCCGAGGCGGGGGCCGACGGGGTCTTCGTACCGGGCGCGAGTGCCGAGCGGGACATCGAGGCGCTGGTGGCCGGGGCCGGGGTACCGCTGAACGTGCTCGTCTCCCCCGGCGTGCCGATGCGACGGCTCGCCGAACTGGGGGTGGCCCGCGTCAGCTACGGGTCGCTGCTGTTTCGGGCGGCTTTGGGCGCGGCCGTCACCACGGCGCTGGCGGTGGCCCGGGGCGAACCGGTCACCGGCGAGGTGCCCTCCTACGAGCAGGTCGAGGCGCTGCACCGGTACGGCCCGCGCACCGGCGACGGCACGCGCGCAACGAGTGATCGTGAAGGTCAGGAGTCGCGTGGGGTCACCAGGCCCGATTCGTAGGCGAGGACCACGAGTTGGGCGCGGTCGCGGGCATGAAGCTTGGTCATGGCCCGGTTGATGTGGGTTTTCGCGGTCAACGAGCTGATCACCATGCGGTCGGCGATCTCATCGTTGGACAGACCCCGCGCGACCAGGGCGACGGCCTCGCGTTCGCGGTTGGTGAGCTCTTTCAGCCCCGTGCCGGTGCCGGTGTGGAGCGGCTGGGTGATGTACCGGTTGATGAGCTTGCGGGTGATCGAGGGGGCGAGCAGCGCGTCGCCGCGGGCGGCGACGCGCACGGCGTGCAGGAAGTCCTCGGGCACGATGTCCTTGACGAGGAATCCGGCCGCGCCGGCGCGCAGCGCGTTGAAGACGTGTTCGTCCAGGCCGTAGTTGGTCAGGATGACGACGTGCACCCCGGCCAGGGCCGGGTCCGCGGCGATGAGCCGGGTCGCCTCGATGCCGTCGACGACCGGCATCTGGATGTCGACGAGAGCGACGTCGGGCAGGTGCTCCCTGGCCAGGGCGAGCCCTTGCCTCCCGTCGGCGGCCTCGGCCACCACCTCGATGTCGTCTTCGAGGTCGAGGAGCGCGCGAAATCCGCCGCGAATGAGCGGCTGGTCGTCGACGAGCAGGACCCGGATCACGGCGTCCGCTCCACGGGAAGTTCGGCCTGGACGGTGAACCCGCCCTCCTCGCGCGGTGCCGCCCGCAGGTGCCCGCCGAGGGCGGTGACCCGTTCACGCATCCCGAGCAGACCGACACCGGGCACCGGGGCCGCGTCCGACCTGGCCTTTCCATCGTCGTCGACGCGTATCGCGAGGGTGTCGGGACGGTAGTCGATCCGGACCGACGCCGTCGCGGCGGCGGCGTGACGGGTGATGTTGGTCAGTGACTCCTGGACGATCCGGTAGACGGTCCGCTCCACCGCGGCCGGTACGTCGTGTCGCCGCCCCTCGATCGTCAGCGTCGCCTGCAAACCGCCCGTCCGGGCCCGTTCCACCAGCTCCGCGACATGGTCGAGGCCGCGCGGCGGGGGCGGATCCTCCTCGCGCAGCGCCTCCAGGGTCGCCCGCAGTTCCCGGGTCGCCTCACGACCGGCCTCCCGGATCGCCAGCAGGGCCTCCGGCACCTGCTCACCACGCTTGCGGGCCACGTGGACGGCGACCTCGGCCTGCACCTTGATGATCGAGATCTGGTGGGTGAGCGAATCGTGCAACTCCCGCGCGATGTGCAGCCGCTCCTCGTCTGCGCGGCGCCGCGCGGTCTCCTCCCGGGTGCGCTCGGCCTCGTCCGCCCGCCGCTCGGCCTGCCGCAGCGCCTCCCCCGCGGCGCCGGCCGCGATCAGCCAGGCCAGCTCAAGGGCGCCTCGGGCCTGCGCGAACGCCTCACCCGTGTCGTGCGACCCCGCGGCCAGGGCCGCGAGCGGAAGAAGGACCAGCATGATCACGCTCGCCGCCACCGTGAAGACGCGGTGCCCCGCCCGCACGGCCGCGTACACCGCGAACAGGTACGCGACGGCGGGCACGTCGAAACCGGCCGCCTGGTAACCCGCCGCGCACAGCCCGGTGACGGCCAGGACGGCGAGTGGAGCACGACGGCGCGCGACCAGCACCAGGCCACCGGCCGCCAGCAGCGCGTAGCCGAGCAGCCCCAGGTAGGTGGCGGAGTGCCGCCCGGACAGCCCGGTGACCAGCAGCGTCGCCGCCACGCCGACGGCGATCACCCAGTCCGTGGTACCCGCCCGCACGCCGGACCGTCCTGTCCCCATGGGCGCACCTTAGCCGGATGTTCCCACGGGCGACTCCTGCGCGCGGACCAGTCTCCGGCTACCGCACCCGCGGTATCTTTCGCGGCTCCTGCGGCGTTCGCGGCAACCGGGTACGCGTCGGCGGCAGCGCGAAGTGCCCGCCCGCGCGGGACGACCGGCGACGGGCCCGGCGGACATGATCAGACGACATCCGGTTCACGGGAGAAAACACATAAAAGGAGCGTCCCATGTCCGTCCGTCACCTGCTCGCCGCCGCGGCCGCCCCGATCGGAGTACTCGCACTCGCCGCACCGACGGCCGCGCACGCCTCGGCCCAACTGGACCCCGTCGGCGCCTACACCATGACCGCCGGGCGTCTGTGGTCCCTGATCGCCGCGCTGCTGGGGGTGGCAGGCGTGGTCATCGGCGGGCTCGCCCTGGCACGCTCCGCAGGGCGTATCGGCTCCGGCTCCGGGAGAAGGGGGGCCGTCGTGGCTCTGGTGGCGGGGGCGGTCGGCGCGGTCATCGGCGGGCTGGTCGTGGCCGCCGCAGACGGTGGTCCCGGCACCGGTTACGGAATAGTCGGGGGCTTCATAGCCCTGGCGGTAGGGCTGATGGCCATGGCACTCGGCGGGCTGGCCCTGGCCCGCTCCCGCCGAGCCGTCTGACGTCGACACGATCGTGACGTCCGCCAGGGCTCGGGCCGACGTGGATCGCCCGGAGCGAGGCGCGGCCGTACAGCCGGCGTTCTGTGGCCACGCATGGCGACTCGCCCATAACAGTCATCCACCCGGGCATAGGGTTGGCGGGATGGCGCTGCGACTCGTTCGGGTGAATTTCAAGGCTCGGGACGACTCGGCCCTCGGCCGGTTCTGGGCCGAGGCCCTCGGCTGGGGCGTCTCCAGCGAGGGCCCCGGGGTGACCAACGTCGGACCCGTGGGCTTCACCTGGCCGGACCCCACCGCCGTCTGCGTCGATGTCGTCACCGTTCCGGACCCGGAAACGGTGAGGTACCGCGTGCACCTCGATCTCGCCACCACCTCCGCGGCCCATCAGGCGGAGTTGGTCGCGCGCCTGCGGGAATTGGGTGCGACGCCTGCGGACGTGGGCCAGGGCGACGTCTCGTGGATCGTCCTCACCGACCCGGCGGGCAACGAGTTCTGCGTCCTCACCCCGGGCTGACGCGAAGCCGTGGACACCGGCGACGGCTACCGGTCCCCCAGACGGCCTTCGTCAGCGAAGGGCCGGTAGCGCCGACGAAGGCTCGGCCGGAAAACCGTTTGAGCCTTCCTTCCGCATTCCCATAGGTTGCCTCCCAGCCCCGTCGCAGTGAGGACAGAGGACGAAACCACGTGACCCCGCCCGCTTTTTAGACCTGACACCTTCTTTCGCTCACCTGTAGCCGACGTTCCCGTCGGTCCTGCCGGGCTGCCCGTGTGCGCCCGGTCCTACAGCGTTTGAGGCCGCGCGCAATCGGCCTCGTGTCAGGTCTAGAGAGATCATGTCTTCACAACCTCATATCGTGCTGCCCTGGGTCGTTCACCGGACCAGGCTTCCTCTGCTGTCGCTGCGGTGCGTGGACTGCCGGTCGGAGTCGGCCACCCCCGGCGAGGGCAGGTTCCGCGTCAACGCCAACGGCAAGCTGCTGGACGTGTGGCTGCTGGTGCGCTGCGTGTCCTGCGATCGGACGGGCAAGCTCACCGTGCACGAGCGAGCGCCGGTCAGATCCTTCGATCCGACCGAACTCCGCGGCTACCACGCCAACGATCCGGAACTGGTGGCGTCCAGGCTGCTGGATCCGCTGCTCGCCAGGCGCAACCGCTTCGTCCTGGACTGGACAGGGGCCTGGCGGCTGGACACCCGGTCGGCATGGTCCGACGAGGCGTGGCCGGTGCAGGTGGAGGTCGTTTTCGAGGATCCGGTGCCGGTGCGTCCGGAACGGCTCCTCGCCCAGGGGCTAGGCCTCAGCAGGAACGAGGTGCTGCGCCGGATCAAGTGCGACATTCCGCTGCGCCGTACGACGAGCACCGGATTCACTTTTACCGTGATGGCCCAGGACTAGCGGGAATGGCGCCGCGGTAGGCCTCCGACCTGCTGCGGCGCCATTCCCGAAACCATGCCAACCCCGGCCGTGCGAGCCACGCCCCGTCACAGAACGCGAATGGAATTGATGTGCGAGGGCGTCACCGAATTGGCCGGGATGGCCGCCGTGGTGCGATGGCTCAGGTGGCGCCGTTGTCTCCGCGCAGAGCCGCCGCGAAGCGCCGACCCGGTGCCGGGTCGACCCCGAAGCGCTCGGCGTAGCGTTCGTGATTCTCCTCCCACCCTTCGTGCGCGTCCTCTTCTGAGAGGTCCTTGCCGGCGAGATGAGGCTCAAGCCGCGAAAGGTAGGCGTCCCAGCCGGTGGCGGTCTGCGCTGAGATGTCGCGGTCATCGAAGACGTGGGTGAAGACCAGGCGGCAGCCGTCTCCATGAGTGGCCAGATCGAAGCTGTATGACTGGCCGGCATAGGTCCAGGCCAGGCGATGGGGTGGATCGACCTCTGTCACCTCGCCGGTCACGCCGGCGACTTCGAAGATCTCTCCCGTCGCCGGTGTCCAGTCCGCGGCCGCGGGAAACCAGCGCTCGAGCTCTGCGGGCACGCTGACGGCTCGCCACACGCGCTCGACCGGGTAGGCGAGCGTGCGCTCGAAGCGCAGCGCCGGGCGGCCATCGATGGTTTCCAGGGTTCCGTCAATCATGGGTTCTCCTCCAGGTGTCGTTCCAGGGTGTCGAGGTGCCTCGACCAGAACACGCGATAGGGCTCCAGCCACTGGTCGACCTCGGCGAGGGGATCTGGGCGCAACGCGTACATGCGCTGCTTGCCGTTCGTGCGCACCACGACGAGTCCGGCCTCGCGCAATACCTTGAGGTGCTTCGACACGCCGGGTTGGCTGAGATCGAGGCGTTTCACCAGCTCCCCGGCGGGCCGCTCGCCGTCACGCAACAGGTCGAGAATCTGTCTGCGGTGCGGCTCGGCCAGGGCTGCGTAGGCGCTCATGCGCTCATATTGCCAGATGGAAATATGACGCTGCAACGTAAAGCCGGGGGGGGGGGGGGGGGGGGGGGGGGGGGGCCCCGCCCCCCCCCCCCCCCCCCCCCCCCCGGCGCCGGCCAAGCACTCATCATCGCCGCCCGCCGAACCTCCAGTCGTGGACCTCGATATCGGCGTACCGGCCCGGAGTCAGGACGGCGCGCGCCGCGTCCGGTCCCGGTACCTGGACCAGCAGCGCCGTACCCAGCCAGATGGTGCCGTCGTCCGACAGCAACGGCCCATAGGCGATCAGGCCGTCCCGGCCGGGCGGCGGGACGAGGTCGGCAGCCTGCCCGGAGCCGAGGCCCACCACCAGATACCGGTCGCCGCCGTCTCGGTCGCCAGGAAAATCCCACATGGTGCGCCCCAGCACGTTGCGCCATCGGCGTAGCATCACGTCCCGGTACACACCGGCCTGGTAGTTGGGCTCTTCGAAGGCGAAAGCACGCGCCGTGGCGAGATCGGGCAGATCGACGATATGCACACTGCCGGTAGCCGTCTCGCCGCCGCGGCCGAAGGTCGGGCCACGGGCGATCATCTTTGCCGCGTACCGGTCCATGTAGGACCAGTGCTCTTCCACCAGTTCGTTGCGCAGGGCCGCTGAGTCAGGTCGGTCGCGGTGATAACAGAAAAACTCCATGGAGAAGTCTTACCTTGGCAGCCGTCTCGAAGTGTTTCTCGTGCTCACCTCCTCGGCCGAGAGACGCGTTCCAGCACGAAGGGCAGGAGAGCGTCATAGCCGTGTGGCCGTGCGGATCAGGCCGGCGAGGGTGAGGGAGCGGCTGTGCGCGGGCCAGGCGATGTGGGTGACGACGGAGGGCGCGTCGGTCAGGGGGACGGCGGTGTGCTCGGCCCACAGCCAGGAACGGGCGGAGTCGGGGAGGACGGCCACGGTGCGTCCGAGGGCGATCAGCTGGGCCAGCTGTGTCTGGTCGCGGATCTCGGGGCCTGGCCCTGGCGGGTAGACGCCGTGGCGGGGCCAGCGGGCGAGAGGAAGGTCGGGGACATCGCTGACGTCGGCCAGGGACAGGGCCTTGCGCGCGGCGAGGGGGTGTCCGGCGGGCAGGATGGCGACCTGCCCCTCGGTCAGCAGCTCCTCGCTGTCGAACCCGGCGAGGGAGTTGAACGGTGCGTGCATGAGCGCCACATCGGCGCGGCCGTCGCGCAACAGCCCTTCCTGCTCGCAGAGGCCGCACGGCAGCACCTCGATCTCGGCGGCGTCGGGTTCGGCCGCGTAGGCGTCGAGAAGCTTTCGCAGCAGCTCGTGGGAGCCGGCGGCCTTCACCGCCAGCACCAGGCGATTGCGGGGGCCGTCCGGACCGTCGGCGCCACCGGCGCGACGGGTGCGGCGAGCGGCGGCGGTGGTCGCGTCGAGGGCCGCGCGGCCCTCGTGCAGCAACACCTCGCCGGCGCCGGTCAGGGAGACGCCGCGGCGGTTACGTTTCAGCAGGGAGACGCCGAGGCGCCGCTCGAGCTGCTGGATCGCCCGGGACAGCGGTGGCTGGGCCATGCCGAGGCGTTCGGCGGCCCGGCCGAAGTGCAGTTCCTCGGCGACGGCCACGAAGTACCTCAACTCGCGGGTCTCTAGGGTGTCCACCACCACAACATACCCCGGTGATACCTATCAGGTATGACAGGATGCCGTATCGGTGTTGGATGCACCGCTTGTCCATCCGCGACCATCAAGGGCATGAGCGAAACGAAGACCGCGCTGGTGACCGGCGCGAACAAGGGAATCGGGTACGAGATCGCGGCCGGGCTGGGCGCCCTCGGATACCGCGTGGGCGTGGGAGCTCGCGACGAGATTCGGCTCAAAACCGCCGTCGAGAAGCTGCGCGCCGCCGGGGTGGAGGCGTTCGGGGTGCCGCTGGACGTGACCGGCGACCAGAGCGTCACCGAGGCCGCGAAACTGGTCGAACGGCAGGCTGGGTGCCTGGACGTCCTGGTCAACAACGCCGGTATCTCAGGACCGGTGGGTCCGGGGTGGGTGCAGGACCCGACCTCGCTCGATCTCGACGTGGTCCGCACGGTTGTGGAGACCAACGTGATCGGTGTCATCCGGGTGACCAACGCGATGCTGCCGCTGCTGCGACGCTCGGCGTCGCCACGCATCGTCAACGTCTCCAGTAGCGTCGCCTCCCTGACCCGGCAGGCGGACCCGGACATCGAGATCGGTCCCGTTATGGCTGCCTATGCGCCGTCGAAGTCCTTCCTCAACGCCGTCACCGTGCAGTACGCCCGGCAGTTCGCCGGTACGAACATCCTGATCAACGCCGCCTGCCCGGGCCTGGTCGCGACCGACTTCACCGGCTTCCAAGGGCCCCGCACCCCTGAGCAGGGCGCGGCCACAGCGATCCGGCTCGCCACCCTGCCCGACGGGGGCCCGACCGGTTCGTTCTTCGAGGACGACGGCGTCATTCCCTGGTGATCCCCAATCTGTCGTGGTCATGCGGCAGGCCCTGCGCCCAGGCGCTCGTCAGCCCCCGGCTCCGGTTGGCTCAGCCCGCAGTTCCGCGGCGACTGCGCGTTCCCTGAGCTGGGCGGACTCGGCGCGCAGTGCCTCCATCTGGTCGCGTAGATCCGACAGGCGCATCTGTTCCATGGCCAATCGCATGCGCATCTCGTCACGTTCGGCGAGTGCCTCGGCGGCCCTGGCCGCCGCGCGCTCCTCCGCCTCGGCGATCTTCTCGGCGGCCCGTTCCTCGGCTTTGGCCACCCGGCGTGCCGTCCGCTTCTCCGCCTCGGCCGCCTGCTTGTCCGCTCGGTCGGCCCGTGTGCGCGCCTCGGCCGCCTCGGCCAGGGCTTCGGCATGGGCGGTCGCCGCGACGTCGGCGCGCGCCAGCGCCCGGTCCCGTTCTGCTTCGGCCGCCTCGGCACGCGCCGAAGCGGCCGAAGCAGAACGCTCGGCCTGTCCCCTGGCCTCCTGCGCGCTCGCGGCCTCCCGCAACGCCTGGTCGCGTTCGGCTCGTGCCCGCTCGGCCTGCTCCTGGTCGTGAACGGCCCGGGCCTCGGCACGGCGCGTCTCGGCCTCCGCGGCCTCCACGCGCTCGGCCATCTCCCGCAGCGCCGCGTCTCTGGCCGCTTCGGCCCGCTGGGCCCTGCGGGTGGCCTCCTGCTCGGCCTGCTTGGCCCGGCGTTCGGTGCTGGCCGCCTCGTGCAGCGCGGCCAGTGCCTGCTCCCTGGCGGTCTCCGCGTCGGCCAGGGCGTTGTCACGTTCGGCGTTGGCCTCCTCCACGCGGCGCGTCATCGCGTCCCGCTCGCGCCGGGCGTGCTCGGAAGCCTCCCGCGCCAGGCGTACCTGCTCGAAGGCCTGTTCCCGCTCGGTGCGCGCGATCGCCACCCGGGTGTGCGCCTCGGCCTGCACCGCGCTCACCTTGGCCTCCACCCCCGCAGGGCTCAGCTCCTGCGCCAGCACCTGCGCCAGCGGCGCGATCGCCGCGGTCATCCCCTTCTCCATGCGCTCGTAGAACTCCTCGGCTCTGGCCAGCGCCCCCTCAAGCCCCGGTGTCGCCCGCCGCATCTCGCGTTCGCGCTTGGCCACCGCCTGGCAGTCTCCCTGCGCGCAGTAGGCCCTCGGCCGTCCTCTCCCAGGCCTCTGCTCGATCGGCGTCCCACAGTGTTTACACGGCGTCATCGCACCCGGCTCCCGCATGCGCAGTAGCCTAGCATCTTTGATTTTCCAGAAATTAAAAATAAATAAATGAGATCTGTTGTGTCTCCCCCAGGTCCAAGTAACTACCGGGAATGTAAATTCCCGCAAGTTAGTGCGCCGAACGGGTCCGAGGGCGAGTGCTGCAAATCTGCACTGGGATGTCAGTAGAAATCTGCACGAGGTGTCAGCAAGCAGGGCAGAGGTACTTTTTAGCTACTGGTGATCATCTGCAGGGATCTTCTCCGAGGCCACATCACGCCGCCGGAGGCGTCGACGGGCTACAGGCCGCAGCGTTGCGCCGGATGTGTGGTCGCGCTGATGAGCGCCGGCGTAGCGAACCATGTGGGCCCAGATGGCTTGCCTTGAGAATGCGGTGAGGCTCGCTGCCATGCCGGGCACAGAAGTTCTTCGCTGCCCGCAGGGCGGCGGCGCCAGCCGCAGACAGGCCCCCGGGCTCACTGACATCACATGACGTTTCCGGGGCGGCGCGACGAGGAGAAGGCGCTCTGAACTGGGGGTTCGTCACCTGCTGTCAGTGGAAATCGTCATCAGGATGTCAGTGGCGCCTCTGTCGACGATGGGCAGCCTCGGGCCCGGTAGTTGGTTTTTCGCCTGGTCAGACTCGATTCCTGCACCTCTACGTCGGGGTGGAGCACGGTGTTGAGAGAGGCGTTTTCCTCCGTCGACGGCCGCTGTGGCGGAAGAGGGCGAGCGTCTCAGGGACGCTCAGGGAAGTCCTCGCGATGTGCGGCACCGCCTGCCCCCTCAGCCGATACGGCTTCCGGAGGCGGTTGAAGAGTGAGCAGACGGCTGATCGTCTGCTGGGCGACCTCTTCGCGCTGCTCGGCGGCCTGAGCACGGAGTTCGGCCCCTTCCAGCGCCTTGTGCAGCACCTCTAGCCGGGCCTCGGCCACCGCGATTGCGGTGCGTGCCTCATCGCGCTGGACGCCGGTTCGCCGCAGTTGCTCACGTTCAGTAGTGAGTTCCTCGCGCACCTGGATGGTCTCGGCGCGGGCCGCCGCGGCTTCCTGGTGCGCCTTTTCCCGGGCGGTCTCGGCGCGCTCGGCTCGGTCGGCAGCGGCTTTCAGATCGGTATGTGCCTGATTGAGAGCGGTGGTGCGGTCAGCCAGGGCGGTTTTCAGAATGGCGATCTGCCGGTCGTGTTCGTTGGCCGCGACGCGGGCCTGGCGACGTTCGGCGTCCAGGACACCCTGCAGAGCGTCGCGTTCGGAGGTAATGCGCCGGGTCTCGCGTTCGGCGACGGTGACGCGCTCGACGCTGGTGGTGGCGTTTTGCTGGGCGCGGGCGCGGGCTGATTCGTGCTCGCCGGCGGTGCGCCAGGCCACGCGTTCGGACTCCTCGGCGCGCTGCTGCGCCGCGGCGGCTTTTTCCATCGCCTTTTCGCTGGCGGTGATCGCGGCCTCGGCCTTGTCCTGAGCGGCGGTGGCGCGCCGGTCGGCGGTGGCGATGCGGTCGGCGGCACGCTGCTCGGCGGCCGCAGCGGCGGCGCGGGCCTCTTCGGCGGCCTGCTCGGCGGCATCGATCTGGGTGAGCGCGCCGGTAGTCGCGGCCTGTAGCGCCTCGGTGAAGGCGGCAAGCTGGGCGCTCCACTGCTCACCTGCGGCCAGCAGATCTCCGCTCAGCGCGCCGGTGCGGCGGAGCGCCTCGGTGACCGCCGGGGTGTGGGTGGCCGTGCGGGCGCGATGCGCGGCGGCGCGGCAGGCGTCCCCGCAGTACAGGGCCGGGCGGCCGCTGCGCCGACCGGTGGGCTCCAGTCGGTTGACGCAGCCCGAGCGGGCACACATCCGCCCCGTATCGGGATCATCCGGGCCCGTCTCCAGAGGTGCAAAAGGGTCGAACACGCGGGAAGGATCTTCACTCACCGGCAAAGAATAGCATCGTACCGTTCGCGAACGATCATATTTACGTACGTCACGAAACTAAATCTTGGAGATCGAGTGCCCTCGGGCAGGCTTGCGATAACTTTGCTTATCGCAAGCCTAAGAGCATCGAAATAGATCCGATGATCCTACGAATTAGCAGGGAGTGGCTGCATGCATCTGAAGCGCCCCAACAACGATGACGCGATGTCAGACCTTGGTGCCGGTGACGGTGCCGAAGTGGATGCCTCTCCCGAGGAGCCGAGTTCGCCCGGGACCGCGCTCGCCTGGCGCGCTCCGGTCGATAGCGCGGCACGGATGGACGATCCGGTCGTCTTGGACGGGGTGACGGTCATCGGCAATCGGCGCTCGGCCGACGAGTACGTGACCGAGGAGGCGGCGCGGCTGATCGCGGCGGCTCCGGCGGCCAACACCACCCGCGCCTACGCCCGTATCTGGGCCGACTACCTGTCCTGGTGCACCGCCACCGGCCGCACTCCACTGCCGGCCACCGCTGCCACCCTGGCCAGTTTCGTCGCCGAACTCACCGGACGTGGCCTGGCCCCGGCCAGCATCGACCAGGCGCTGGCCTGCGTGTCGTCCGCGCACGGCAAGGCCGGACTGCCCAAGCCGCACACCACCGCCGCCCGCGACGCGTTGCGCGCCTACCGCCGCACCTGGAGCACCCAACCCGGCAACACGGTGCGCAAAGCCCCGCCGATCACCATCGACATCCTGCGCAGCCTCATCGCCCACACCCCCGACGACACCCCCACCGGGATCCGGGACCGGGCCGCGCTGGTGCTCGGCTTCGCGCTGATGGGCCGGCGCAGCGAGCTCGCCGCCCTCGACTGCGAACACCTCACCTTCCCACGCCAGGGACTGGAGGTGTTCATACCCGTCAGCAAAACCGACCAGGACGCCGCCGGGCAGACCGTCGCGGTCCCCTACGGCTCACACCTTGCCACCTGCCCGGTCCGCTCGGTGCAGGCATGGCTGGCCGTGCTGGCTGAGCACGGCATCACCACCGGGGCGCTGCTGCGACCCATCGACCGCTTCAGCCGCATCGGCGGCACCCCCGGCTGGGCCGGCCGCGGCGGCCTGCGCCTATCGGGCGTCACACTGAACACCATCGTCAAGGACGCCGCTCTGCGCGCGGGCCTGGCCCACGCCGAACGCTACAGCGCGCACGGACTGCGCGCCGGTGGCGCCACCACCCTGGCCGACGCGAACGTGCCCACCGGCAAAATCGCCGAACAGGGCCGCTGGAAGCCCACCTCCCCCACCGTGCACGGCTACGTTCGCGCCGTCGACCGCTGGAAGGACAACCCCATGGGCAAGGCCGGGCTGTAGCGTCCCATTTTAACGAGATTAATACCTTGCGCCGGAACTTCGATGGGTAGCCATGCCGTCCCACGCCACTCTCCTCTCAACGAGTGGCATGAATCCAAGAACCCGACTCCACAAGACCAGGGGCACACCAATCACTCCACGAAACCCGGCGCGGTTCACCGGGGCTGCGACCATTGCAGTGAAGCGCGCCAGACAGGCTGTCTGGCGCGGGCAAAGATGACAGTTGCCAACGTTTGTTATCTGCACCCTCAGCTGGACTGCTGAGCGCACGGAATTTCGTGATTATGGTTGCCCGAAACGGGATCCTTGAATGGCGACAAGATCGAATTCGCATCAGGATGGTAACGAAAGCGGTCAGAAGGTGAGGTCTCCGGCTTTCGGAGGGCTGAGTGGCCGAAGATGGCTGCGACACTGCCGAGGAAAGGGAAATCCGGTGTGGTCGAAGTGGTCATCGTTGGTCGCCGGACTGGCATTGTCGGCTGGTCTGGTGGCGGTTCCGGCCGAAGCGTCGGTGACATGGGCGTCGGTTACGAAGGTGACGGCCTCACCCGCCCGGCAGACGACCGACTGCCCGGCAAGCGTGGGATTCTCTGCCGTTGTCCACCTCGGCAGGAAGGGTGTTGTCCGCTACCGCTGGGTCCGCGCCGACGGAACCAAAAGCGCAGTCAAAACCATTACGGCGCGGGGGCCCACTATTATCCCGTACATAAGCGATCATGGCGGAGCGGCGATCAGGAGAACCCTTCGCCGGGACGGTGCACGACTCCGGCACGTTATCCGGTACATTGCCCAGGCCTGTGCAGCGACCGCCGCCCGGCGGCCAGCATGAGCGCCGCGCCGAAGGTCACCGCCCTTCGCGGTGGAGGCGTCAGCCTCGCCGCGGCCGCCGACGCTTTCCTGGCCACCCCGCGCACCGCCAACCCCAACACCCACCGCTCCTACGCCTCGGCCATCGACCGCGTCACCGCACTGCTCGGCCGCGACCGGCCGCTCGCCGACGTCGCCGACGCCGAGATCGGCGCCGCGCTCACCGAATTGTGGGGCCGATGCGCGCCGGCGACCTGGAACCGCGCCGCCGTCACCTCCTGGCTGCTCTGGTGTCAGACCAAGAAACATTGGGCAGCGCCGTCGGTCCCGGCCGACGCCGAACGCCGCAAGGAGAGCGCCGACGAGACCCGCGCCGTCGCCAAGACCACCATCGACCGACTGCTGTCGCGCCGCGACATCCCGTTGCGGGAGAAGGCGCTCTGGCGGATGCTGTACGAGACCGCCGCCCGCGCCGAGATCCTGGCGCTGAACGTCGAGGGCCTTGACCTGGAGCACCGGCGCGCCCCCGTCCGCTCTAAAGGCGGCGCCATCGAGTGGGTGTACTGGGACCGTGGCACCGCCCACCTGCTGCCCCGGCTCCTCCGGCTCCCGGACGGCAGCACGCGCACGCACGGTCCGCTGTTCCTGTCCGAACGCCGCCCGGTCCCCGCCCGCCGTCCGGCGGCTGCCGACATCTGCCCCCACACCGGCCGCGCCCGCCTCGGCTACGACCGCGCCCGTGTCCTGCTGGAGAAGTACGCCGGGCTCGATCTGCACCAACTGCGCCACAGCGCCGCCACCCACCTCGGCGAAGCCGAAGTACCGCTGCAGCTCATCATGGGCAAGACCCGGCACAAGAACCCCCGCACCGCCATGCGCTACGTCAAACCCAATGCCGAAGCCATCGCCGCCGTCACCGAGGTCCTGGCGCCCCGCCGCCGTACCCACTGATCAACTGAGTGGCGGCTCGCCGGAGCTATAGGAGTTCCGGGCCGTCACGGTCGGGCGGCCCGTCGCTGCGCTGGGCATCGTACTGTCCGTGTGGCGCGCCCGCGAGCTGCTCCGCCTGGTGGAGCCCCTGCGCGCCGCCGCGCGGCCGGCATCGCCGGGGCCTACGAGAGAGGTAGGCCCCGGCTCCCTGGGACGCTATCCCGCTGGCTCGACGACGGTGACCACGTGATTGGTGCTCGTTCCCTTGACGGTCGAGCTCCCGACCAGCGTGACCGTGTAGGTGTGCTTCCCGGCCGTGGCCGGCGTGTCGGTGAAGGCGAACGTCCCGTCGGTGGTGGCGGCCAGCTTCTGACCCTTGGTGGTGACGGTGCCGTCTGGCGCGACGGCCCTGCGGCTGACGGTGACCGTCGTGCGCGGGTAGACGACGCCCTCGGCGGCGAAGGAACCGCTGAACTCAAGCAGCTCGCCGACTGCGCCCGTCGCGGGCCCGGTCACGGTGAGCGCCGGTTCGTACCTGGCCACCGTGACGGTCGCCGTCGCGTAGGCCCCGTAGTACCAGGAGTTGCCCGGCCAGGACAGGCGATACCTGAACGCCCCGATGCCTGGTGGGATGTCGGTGAACTCGTAGGTCCCGTCCGCCGCTGTGATGACCTCCCGGAAGGGCCGGTCGGTGCCGTCGGGGAGCCAGCTGTACAGTTCCAGCGTCTGCACGCCGGGGGTCGCCCCGGTGCTGAGCGTGAGCCGTCCGCTGATGGTCAGCAGCTTGAGCGCGTTCGCCTCGGCGGGCGCCGTCAGGGTCAGGGCCGAGGAGTGGTAGGGCGCGGACGGCAGCCGCCATAGGTGCATACGCCCGGTGCCGGGCTCCTTCAGTACCGCGAAGGTGTAGATGCCGTAAAAGCCGATGCTGCCCGGCACCAGCGCCTTTCCCTGGTGGCCGGCCGTGTAAATCACCTCTCTCGTGGTCGCGTCGTAGACCACGAGCTCCGCCGCGTCACCCAAGGCGGAGTTCCAGCCGCCCACGACGTAGTAGCCGTTCTCGCTGGCCGCGACGGTGGCGGCCAGGTCGTGCCCGGCCGGCCCCTTCTCGTCGTAGGCCTGGGCCCGGTCGAAGGTCGTGGTGTCCCAGGCGTCGAAGCGGTGGGTGCCGGACGGCACCGGCAGAACCGCCGACCCTTGGTAGGCGAGGGCCAGGTCCTCCAGGGGCGGCAGCCCGTTTGCGTCGCCGAGAATCTCGCCGAGCGGGTTGCCCGGGTCGCGGTTGACGTCGTACAGCCTGACGGTGGCGGGGCTGACTCCCGGTTCTGACACGGCGAGGAAGGCGCCGGCGACTGCGACCAGCGGAGGCCTGGTCGTGGCCGGCCCGACCTTGGCGAGGATGGGGGTGGCCCGCACCTCGAGCGCGACGACCCCTCCCTCACCCGCCCCGCCGCAACCGTACCCGATCCACAGCCGGTTGTGGGCCTGCGCCAGCGTGGACGGGCACGGATAGGCGGACAGATCGATGCGCCGGGTGACGGCGACCGTGGCGGTGTCGATCTCGATCACCTCATGCGTGCCGCTCAGCGTCGCGTACACCTTCCTGGCGCCGTCCGGCGCGGACAGGGCGGTGACTCCGGACAGGCCGCCGATCGTGGTGACGGCCTCGCCGTCGAGGTGCGTGACCACGATCCGGTCGTCAGCGGCGACAAAGACCTTGCCGTGGCCGGCCACCAGGTCCCCGCCCATGCCCGCGACCCCGAGGTCGGCGACGAGATCGGCGGCCGCGGCGGGGGCTGGGACGGCGAGCAGGCTCGCCGCCAGGAGCAGAGACCCGGCCGAGGCGACTAATCGGCTGATGCGTTCAGAGGCTGAAGGACGCACATGCACTCCGTTCTGAAAGACGATCTTCGTTCTTCGAACGTATATTCGCATGTTGCGCCATCCCCGTGAAGGGCTAGTCGCCGAGTTTCTGAATGCGGTCCTTAACCAGGGTGGTCGCGATGGCCGCCTTGTGCGGCTGCCCCTTGAGGAACGCCCGGGCGAAACTCTGGCCTGGTCGGGGCCCTGGGTCGTTCCGGACCAGGGGCGGCCGCGAGCGACGTCACGAGGCGGCGCTGTTCTTCCTGGTCAGTGGCGTCGGCCTGGTGCTCAGCTCTGCGCCGCTCTGGATCTCCCGGTACGTACTTGAGCTGGAGACCCCGGACGTGAGCGTGGTGACCCAGGAGATCGCCGACTTCATAAGCGCACAGATCGTCGGCACGCTGATCGCCATGATCTTCCGCTTCTGGGCGCTCAGGAAGTGGGTCTTCCCCGACGAGAAGCCCTCAGTCCGGCAGCGTGCGATTGGCTCCCGCTCCCGACTCCACGGACGAGGCGGCTTGATGACGGCGAATCCAGAAGCCGTTTCGGCGAACGGACTGCTTCATGCCGCTGCTACGCCCCACGAGCCCGGCCTCGCACCGGGTCGCCGAGCGCCCCAGTATCCGCCGAAACGTCCCGTTGCCCCCTTTGCCTGTTCGCTCTCGCCTTGGCGATCGACCTTCGATCTCCAGGTTTGGCGGCCCATGACACGCTGGTTAACGGCACCCCGACATCTGCCCGCACACCGGCCGCGCCCGCCTCGGCTACGACCGCGCCCGCGTCCTGCTGGAGAAGTACGCCGGGCTCGATCTGCACCAACTGCGCCACAGCGCCGCCACCCACCTCGGCGAAGCCGAAGTACCGCTGCAGCTCATCATGGGCAAGACCCGGCACAAGAACCCCCGCACCGCCATGCGCTACGCCCGCCCAGGCAGCGAGGCCGTCGCTGAGATCACCGGCATCCTCGCCCCACCACACCGAACTCACTAACCGCAGATCAGAGCCATATCCGTTGGATTTCCGCTGTTTGCTACGGGGACCCCAAGAAGATCGGGGAAGCTGAAGTACTGCCCGGCCTTCCCCGGCCGGTTCGGCTCGATCGAAGACGCTCGCGTCTTCCGCCAGGAGTCCTACGCCTGGTACAACCACGATCACTACCACTCCGGGATCGGCTATCACCATCCCGCCGACGTGCACTACGGCAAGGCCGGCATGGTCCGCGATCGGCGTGTCCACGTCCTGGCCACCGCCCAGGCCGCCTGTCCCGAGCGTTTCGCCTCCGGTGGCACACCCACCCTGCCCGATCTGCCCGGACCGGCATGGATCAACAAACCCAACGACCTGGACCAGAAGAGCGAACAAGAAAAGCTGACACGGAATTAGACCAGTTCAGCTGCCTTGATCAAATTGACAGGTTCCGCGTCGACCTTCTTACTTGCGCGGAGCAGGCTGGCCTGAGCCGGACGCTGACGTGCCTTGACAGCACCCTTCCGGATGAAAGGCTGAGGTTCTTCTTTCTGGTCAAGGAGGACCACGATGACCGCGACGCCCCCCGAAGCTCTCACCTCAGACCCCGCGGCACCGCAGATCGCACAGTCGCTGGCAGAGATCCGCGCCAAGGGCACGGGCCTGTTCTCCCGGGCGCTGGTGATGGCCAACGGAGACCTCTCCTTCGACGAGGCGCACAGCTACAAGACCCCGGTCGCGGGAGCGCGTTCCGGGGGGACGACGCGCTACTCCCTGACAGATACCAAAGACGCCAGCCGCAGCTACCAGGGACGCGTCGACAAGGCGCAGGCGCGCATGTCCAAACAGGACAGCGAGGTCGCCGTCCTGCAGGAAGCCTGGGACTGGATCGAGGCGCTTCATTCCTCGTTCCCTCATGACGCCCACATCCGGGTCGTAGTGGTCGGCAACATCGGGCCGTGCACCGGATGCAAGGCCCGCCTGAAGCTGTTCCGGCAGGACCTCATCGGCGTGTTCGGACCCGGGCGGGTGATCGTGGAAAGCGTCTACGACACCAGCCAGATGTTCATCACGAAGGACTACGAAGAGAAGTACGAGGACTACGAGACGGGGGCCACGAGCACGGTCTCGACGACCTACGGATACGAAGGCGCGACGGTGGAGGCCTACCGGCCGCCGGGTGCTCCGCAGAGCGTGTCGTACTGGCTGTACCAGGTGGGGTAGGTGGTCCCGGGGCAGTACGGCTGCCGAGCTCGTCGGCATGGTGATCACGCCACCCACGACGCTTGGCCCTTTGAGCTGCAGCGAGGTCTTCCCCAGCGTCCGCGCCACGGAGGGGGCCTGATGGTAGCGGCACAGAAAACAACGGATATGCAGGTCAGCGGTCTCTCTTCCGGGCTGTACTCGAAGACCCTTACAGGGGGTTCCGGTAGTAATGGGCTTTCCCTCGTAACGTAGAGACATCGCCTTAAGGGGGAAACGGCGACGACAGCTTGAACCCGAGAAGTACACCGTCAAGCACTTCCGGGCGGCGTGTGAGCGGACGGGCGTTGCCCAGTCAATGGGCCTGGTCGGCTCCTCCCTCGACGACGCCGCCGAATCGCTGTTCTCCAGCCTGGAATTTGAGCTGTTTCGTATCCTGGGCCCGTTCGTCACTCGTGAGCAAGCCCGCCGCGCGGTCGCGGTCTGGGTCGATGACTTCGACACGATGCGGCTGCACTCGGCCAACGGGATGTGCTGCCCGGTGGAGTACGAACACCAGCGGGCCGCTATGCGGCCGAAGAGGGAGGTCCCTACGGTTCAAGGCATCGTCACTTCGCGACGATGCGGACACGGTCAGTTACTCGCGGTTAATGCTGGTAGTAGTCACATCACATGGCAGACCACTAAAAAACGGCAGGCAACAAACACCACGCAACAGAATCACGGGGTGCTCCTGTCCTGGCGAGGGCACAGAAAGTGCTTGACCCGTCCCGCCCAGGGCGTATGGTCCGATCAGGAAGGTTTCTTACCGGTTCGCCGGTGAGGTGGTCACGCTGGGGGTGTAGCCGGACTGCTCGTCAACGAGTGGCGCGACAAGGTGCAGCGCATGCCAAACGCCAGCCAGTGGGTGGCGCGGGACCCGATCACTGGAGAGATACGACATCGACGCCGGTAACCATTCATTGACCAGCCCTATGGGGTGCGTACAACGGATTGTCGTCGGCCGCACGGATGATCTCCCGGCGTGGTTACTCACCGGCATGTTCCGCCTCCGCTACGAGGTGTTCTACGAACGCCTCCGCTGGGACGTCGACAGCTTCCACGGAATGGAGCGAGATTCCTACGACGACTGCGATCCGGTCTATGTGATCAGCCATGGGGAGGTCTGCCGGGAGGTCACAGGGTGCTGTCGGCTCCTGCCCACCGACGGTCCTTATATGATCCCCGACGTCTTCTCCGAGACGCTGCGCGGCGCCCCTGCTCCTCGTGATCCGAGCATCTGGGAGCTCAGCCGCCTGGCCACTGGCCGGGCCTGGCCCCGCACTACGGCAGCGGGTTTCGGCACGCTTGCCCTTGCGCTGCTCCGGGACGCGTTTCGCTGGGTTGATCGGTACGGTGACACGGTGGTCGCGGTCTCAGGCGTGGCCCTGGAACGGCGCCTGCATGTCATGGGTGTTCCCACCCGGCGTTTCGGTGACGGCAGGGCGACGCGCCTTGGCCAGCTTCTGTGTTCCGCCTATGCCGTCTCAACCCAGGCCTTCCTTGAGAACGCGCCTGCCGCGCCAACGGCGGCGACGATTCCCTGCCAGGACGAGTCCTAGGTAGTACTTCGTTAGGTTGGTTCGGGTGGGTGGTGTTCTGGCCGTTCTGTGGCAGTTATGTCGCGGTGGCAGCTGGGGCACGTGCCGGTCCATCCCGGAACCTGTCAAACCTGCTGAGACATCAGGCTACTTGTGGCGTTTGTGCTGAGGTCTCGATCTGGAGGGGCGTGGATGGTTTGTTGATCCATACCCGAGTGGGCAGCGGCGGCGGGCAGGGGCGACGGCCGTGGAACCGTTCTGGGTGGGCCAGGAAGGCCGCGTTCAAGGTGGCGGCCCGCTTGGCGTGGATCTCGACCGAGGAGCC
>NZ_JBITIZ010000020.1:77287-122613 GCF_044459525.1 Streptosporangium sp. NPDC050284 | reverse complement strand
ACCTCTGTCTGGCGGGGCTGGTGGGGGGGGGGGGGGGGGGTGGCGGGGGGGGTGGGGGGGGGGGGGGGGGGGGGGCGGGCGCCCCCCCCCCCCCCCCCACGCCTCACGAAAGCGGCAAAGCGGCCAGAAAAGTCAAAGCCGAAATATTCAAAAGGGAAATCGAAAATCGTTATAACTATCCACTTTTCAGGCGGACCGGCCACCTCAGCGCTAATGGGCAGGGGCGAGGTCAACGGCAGTGCCCGGCTCCCGTTATGTACTTCATGGAGAGCACCATTGTCGTCAACTCTCGCGCGACCTCAACCATGGCCATCCGGTGGCAAAGCCTGACGAAGGAGGGCTGCGGCAGCCAATCATCCTAATCCCTGAGCGAGCACCGAAGTCAACGATCGTTACGACCTTACGCAAGGCGACCACTTAAGCTCACTCGACACCATGTCGAGCTTCGCCCTTTGGGGGAAATTTAACTGTCGGCGTACATTGGAGCAAACATCGACAACACAAGCTGCCCAATACTCAGCTTCGCATTAAAAGGACCACGATATAATTTCCTCAATTCCCATAACTGTCGGGAATCGGGACATCGATTTGTGTAGCTCTACGGACACACGAAGCGGCCTACTCGAACCAGCAACCGGCAGGCTGAGCGTCAGATTCGCCTTGCCGTAATCCTCGATGCCAAAATCTTCGAGAGGGTCAAGTTTCGCTTGCACCCTTAACTGCAACTCTCCTGCGCCAACTAGAAATGCAGCGTCATTATAGTAGAGGACCCCATAGCGAGGCTGGTTACTTCGCTCTTCTTTCGACATCCCGTGATAGTAGGGAGCGACTTCTATGATACGCACTGCACTGCTCTTATCTGAAAGCTCAATCTCTCCACGCATCAAATGCTTAGGGAAGACAGTCGCCCCATCACCCGGACTGTACAAGAAAAGCGAAATTGCAAATCCTATCTCTAACCTTTCGTGCGCAGTGGCTCCCCCCTCAAACCGCCGAACATTCCCGGATGCATGGACGACACTTACTTCAGGTAACCGCATGACCGGCGTAAGCATCCTGATAAGATCACTGCGATTAGCGGAGCGCGTTGCGGTACCTTTTCTAACTGGTACGTCTCGCTCGACGTTACCAGTTAATGCTTTAACCACGTATGGCGCACGGTCAGTCTCAAAAGCGAGAGCCAATACAGACGTACCTTCTCCTACCGGAACAACAAGAGACTGCACCATGTTTGGAGCAATACCTTCATCGAATCGTGCACGAATTTTGTCCCACCAAATCGCAAGGTCAATACCAGGGTCTCGACTAGACACCCGATGCGCCTTTTCATCAAGCCCAATGATCCATATTATTGGTTCACCTTGGGAACTGTTCGCATGTCCGGCTAGCTGACGAGCTTTCTCCTCTCCCGGCCAGTCAGCTTTGCACTCGACAAGAGAGTCCTCTACAGAAGAGCCGCCAAGGACCTTTTCAACCAGCGCTAGGACCCTAGCTTCCAGAGCTTGTGCGCGCATCTCTGCCCTTCATCGAGTTCTCCTTTGGCCAATAACCTAGTCCCCAGAATCCAGCCGCATCAGGAAGTTTCCCAAGAGAGCTAACTGCGCGTGGGCGGCGCTGGCCGCGACCGGCCGGAGAGCCGCAGCGCGGCCAGCGACCGCCCGACGCGCGGCGAGACGCCGCAGGCGGATCGCCTTTAAACCAGTAAAGAAAGTCTGAGCCCACTACACCCTGAGTGAGACCTGTCCGTCTGATCCGGCCTGGTCATGCTCACTGGCTGCTGCGGCTTCGAAGCGGTCGCCGGGGGCTTCGATCTCGGTGAACTCCAGGGGGCGGCCGTCCTTGCTGAGCATCAGCCGGCGGACTAACAACAGGGGTGTGCCGATGGGCTCCATGTTGAGGTCTTCGTAGGTCTCGCCGTAGGGCATCTGGGTGTGGACCGAGGTGATCCAGCGCAGTGGCCCGTGGGTGCGCTCCAGGTGGGCGTAGTAGTCCTCGGGCTCGATCTCAGAGTTGATCTCCATACCTCCACCCTCGCCGGTAATCACAGCGACCTGGTCGGCCAGGAGGTAGGAGCACAGGTGGATGCGGGCGCGGGTCTTGGTGTGCTGCCAGTAGGCGTAGCGGTAGACGCCCATGCGGCCTCGGCGCACCCCCAAGACGTCCGCTTTGCTGCCCTCGATGGTCATGAACAGTGCCGAGTTGGGAGTGACACCGCCCGCGGTGCGTTCGGCCTCGCTGGCGACGGTGACGTGTTCCCATCCCTGCTTGGCGGGGTCGTACGTGGGGCTGAGCAGGTCTTCGCGCTCTGAGCCGCCCATGAGGATGAGGCGGCGGTCAGGGGTGGGGCGAACAAAGGTGCCCCGGCCGTGGGCGACGGTGAGTAGTCCTTCGCCGACGAGCTGGGCGATGGCCTTGCGGATCGTCGGGCGTGAGGTGGCGTACTCGTTGGCGAGGAACGCTTCGCCGGGAAGTGCCTGTCCTGGCTGGTAGTGGTCTTGCACCACATCTGAGCGCAGGAGGTCGGCGATGATTCGCCACCGGGCGGCGCCCTTGTCATCGGTCATGCCGAGTTCTCCTTCTTTCACGTTTGCTCTTTACAAGAGGTAGCACGTGTTGTTTACCATGTCCACATGGGCCAAGAGGTAGCACGTGTTGGAGTACCTGTCGGGAGCGAGCGAAGGAGGACGTCATGAACAGCAAGGGGGAGCCACAGCACAGCACCGCCGACCAGCAGCCGGAATGGTTGGTCGATCTCGCACGGGTGATCAACGATCCGGGCTACGACCGGTGGCGCTCGATGGTCGCCGCGACCGGAGGGTGTGCCCACCCGGTGCACCTGGCGGGCGAGTCGTTGATCGTCAACGCGACCAGCGGTGAGGTGCTGCACAGCTACCGCACGACGGACGAGCCTTCCGGGCATCTACTGGTGGCCTGCGGAAACCGGCGGGCCTCGGTGTGTCCGGCCTGCTCGGAGGTCTACCGGACCGACACCTTCCAGTTGATCCGGGCGGGCCTGTCCGGCGGCAAGGGTGTCCCGCAGGAGGTGAGTGGGCATCCTCGGGCGTTCGTCACGCTCACCGCTCCCTCATTCGGGCCGGTGCACACCCGGCGGGAGAAGAACGGGACGGTACGGGCCTGCCGTCCCCGTAAGCGCGACAAGGTATGTGAGCACGGGCATCCGGTCGGCTGCCATGCTCGCCACGAGCCGGGAGACGAACGGCTCGGGCAACCCATCTGCGGCCGGTGTTACGACTACGTGGGCGCGGTGCTCTGGCAGGCGCACGCGGGCGCTCTCTGGCATCGCTTCACCCTGGAAGTGCGGCGCACCCTCGCCAGCGAGGCGGGGCTGAGCCGTCGTGAGTTCGCCAAGCGGGTCCGGGTGTCGTTCGCCAAGGTCGCCGAGTACCAGCGGCGCGGCCTGGTGCACTTCCACGCCATCGTCAGGCTCGACGGTCCTGGCGGCGGGAGCGAGGTCCCTCCGGACTGGGCTGATCACGGCCTGCTCAGCCGGGCGATCCCTCCGGCGGTCCAGCGGGTCACGGTCGCCTCTCCCCCGAGTGATCTCGGCCGATGGGATCTGGTCTGGGGTGATCAGCTCGACATCCGGCCCATCCTGCTCGACCAGGCAGCGGACGGGCTCAGTGAGCGAGCGGTGGCCGGCTACATCGCCAAGTACGCCACCAAGGGCGCCGAAGCTTCCGGCACCGTCGACCACCGGCTGTCGTGTCCGGCCTGCGGCGGTCGAGGGCGGTTGAGCCTGATGGCGTCCTGCGGTCGCTGCCATGGGACGGGTCTGAAGCCGGGGCTGCACCTGGACACGCTCCCGGTCAGCGAGCATGCCCGGCGGATGATCCGCACCTGCTGGGAGCTGGGTGCACGTCCTGAATACAAGGCTCTCCGGCTGCGGCCTTGGGCGCACATGCTGGGCTTCCGGGGCCACTTCTCCACCAAGTCGCGCCGCTACTCCACCACCCTCGGCGATCTCCGGCAGGTACGCACCACGCACAGGGCCACCGAAGCACGCGAACGGCACGGGCTCCCGGCCCTTGGTGACGCGACGACTCTCGTTCTTGGTCACTGGCGGTTCGCCGGATCGGGCTACTCCCCCGGTGAGGCGATCATGGCCGAGCACATCCGCCAGAAGGTCGCCACCGAACGGGAGAGCGGGTGACAGCACCCGGACCGCCCGGCGAACGGCGGCTCTACCGCATATGCGACGCCATGCACCTGCTCAGCATGAGTCGCAGCGTGATCTACGAGCAGATCAGGGCGGGCCGACTGCGCTCCGTCACCCAGGGTCGTACCCGGCTCATCCCGGCTTCGGCCATCTCCGACTACATCGCTCTACTCGAACGGGAAGCGAGGGCATCATGACCGCACGACGCAGCCGGGGAGACGGCGGCCTGCACTGGGACGAGCAGCGAGAGCGCTGGATCGCCTCGGTGACGGTCGGCTACACCCCCGCCGGGAAGCGCATCGTCAAGAAGGCCAGCGGCAGGAGCAAGACGGAGGCCAAGGACAAGCTCAAAGAGATCATCCGCGACTATGACGACGGCCTGGCCATCGCTCCGGCGAACTACACGGTGGCCGACGCCGTGAAGTACTGGTTGCAGCACGGCCTGGGCGGGCGATCCGCGACCACGGTGAAGATGTACACCACCTACGCCGACAAGCACGTGATCCCCGCGGTGGGAGCGCGCAAGCTACGTGACCTGTCGGTGGAGGACGTCGACCGGTGGCTTGCGAGCAAGACGAGTGAGCTGAGCACCCGTTCTCTCAAGCTGATCCACGGCATTCTCAACCGGTCGGTGAAGGGCGCCATGCGCCGCGACAAGGTGAAGCGGAACGTGGTCGATCTCTGCGAGATCCCGGAGGGACGCGAGGGCCGTACCTCCAAGGCGCTCACGCTCGCGCAAGCCAGTTCCATCATCGCCCTGGCGGAGCAGGCCAACCCGCGCATGCGGGCGTACGTGGTGCTCTCGCTGCTGATCGGTGCCCGTACGGAGGAGTTGCGTGCGCTTCTCTGGTCGCATGTGGTCACCTTCGACGAAAGCCGCAACCTGTGGGCACCTGTCACCGAGACCGGCTGGGAGCACGAGCAGTTCGCGATCTACGTGTGGCGGTCCGTGCGGCAGAAGGGAGACACCAAGACCGTCAAGTCACGTCGTTCCCTCAAGCTCCCTCGGCGGTGCGTGGACGCGCTGCGGACGCTCCGGGAAGAGCAGGAGAAGGCGGGGACAGAAGCGGATCTTGTCTTCTCCACATCGAAGGGCACGGCCATGAGCGCGGGCAACGTGCGCCGCGACGTGCGGAAGATCATTGAGAAGGCGGGGCTCCGTGGCACCGACTGGACTCCTCGCGAGATGCGGCACAGCTTCGTCTCACTGCTCTCGGACTCCGGCGTCCCAATCGAGGACATCTCCAGGCTCGTCGGCCATCGGAACACGGTGGTCACGGAGACCGTATATAGGAAGCAGATCCGGCCGGTGCTCATGCAGGGCGCGGAGGCTATGGACGACATCTTCGGGAGTTAGTCACCCAGTTAGTCACTCACGCCCCGTTCCGAAGATCAGGAACGGGGCGTTTTGGCTGGTGGGCACTACTGGGTTCGAACCAGTGACATCTCGCTTGTAAGGCGAGCGCTCTACCGCTGAGCTAAGCGCCCGGGAAATCCCGTCGGACAGACGGGACAACACTTTACGCCACGTGGGGGGACTTCAGCACATCGAGAGACCACGTGGTTCCCGCGTCGGTGAAGCCGGCGGCGCGCCAGCCGAGGAGGGCCGCGCCGAGCATGCCGGCGGACATGCCCAGGGCGGCATGACGCAGGGGCGGGGCATCGCGGAAGGCGAGGCGTTTGCCGAGCCGTTCGGCCAGGGGGTCGGAGAGGAGGGGGCCCGCTTCCGCGAGACCTCCGCCGAGGACGATGGCGGAGGGGTCGAGGAGAAGCGTGTAGGTGGCCAGGGCTAGAGAGAGTGCCTCGACCGCGTCGTCCCAGATCTCCACGGCGAGAGGGTCACCGGAGGCGACCAGGGCGGCGACTCGCTCGGCGCTGACCGAGACGGGCGGGACGACGGTGGCGGATGAGGTGGACGGCGGAGAGGAGGGAGGAAGGGACGAGGCAGGGGCGGAGGAAGGCTCCAGGGCGGAAGTGGAGGAGGAGGGAGAGGTGGGGGCGGAAGGCGGGGGTGCGGCGGCGCGGGTGGAGTAGCGGCGGGCCACGGCGGAGGCGGAGGCGTAGGTCTCCAGGCAGCCGATCTGACCGCAGGCGCACGGTTCCCCCTCGGGGTGGACCGGTGTGTGGCCGATCTCGCCGGCCCAGCCACCGCTTCCGCCGTACGGCTCGCCACTCAGGATCGTGGCGCCCGCGATGCCGGTGCCGATGGGCAGGAACAGGAAGTCGGAGAGCTCACGGCCGGCTCCGAGCACGCTCTCGGCCAGACCGCCCGTGCGGACGTCGTGCCCGAGCATGACGGGGATGTCCAGCGGGACGAGGTCCCTCGCCGGGACGTCGCGCCAGCCGATGTTGGCGGAGTACAGGGCCGCCTCGGCGGTGACCAGGCCCGGTACGGCGAGTCCGACCCCCTCGGGGGTGCCACCCCCCGCGGCGGCGAGGTCGTCGATGAAGGACCGGATCGTCGCGATGACCGCCGCCGGGCCCCTGTCGCGCGGGGTGGCGCGGCGGTCGGTACGGATGATCTCGCCGGAACGGGTGACGAGGCCGCCCTTCATCGACGTTCCACCGACGTCAAGGGCAACAACGAAGGAGCTCATGCACCCATCCAGCGGGTCGAAGGGGCGGGACCGAGCCCGACCTTAGCGCACGCCGGGCGCGCCGGAATGGAGGGATCTCTCCCATACGGCCGGGCGCGTTGCTCGGAGAAACATCCCTGTGTGATCGGGAAACGCCCGGTCCCATGGCCCCTGGAATGGCCGGGGTGTTCTCAGGGGACCCGGCGCAGGACCCTGGCCAGGGCGGCCTCCACCTCGTCGGCCAGGCCGGGCGCGCAGGCGTGGGAGGCGGTCGGCCTGTTATCGCCCCGCGCGAGCCGTACCGCGCCGCAGGATCGGCACTCCACCTCGCCCAACCGGCAGATGAGCGCGACGGAGCCGCACGAGAGGCACGTGTCGAGGTCGACTTCGTGGGTGCGCCGGCAGTCCGGGCAGATCAGCACCTGCGTCTCGTGGCGCACTCCGCGCGTCCACGGGCTGGAGCCACGGATCGGGTCGGTCTGCCTGGCCCCGCAGGAGAAGCAGGGCATGATCGCCTCCGAGAGGTCGGACCGGCGGGGCACCTTGTGAGCGGGTGACCGCCGGATCGCCGCTTAAGGAAGGTCGGCGAGCGCCTTGCGGTACTCGGCGATGTCGCGGGCCCGCGAGATCGGGTTCACGACGCGCCAGCGAACCACGCCCTCGCCGTCGATGATGAAGGTCCCGCGCTCCGCGCAGCCCTTCTCGTTGTCGAATACACCGTACGCCCGCGCGACCTGCCCATGTGGCCAAAAGTCGGAGAGCAGCGAGAAGGTGTAGCCCTTCTGATCCGCCCACGCGCGGTGGGCGAAGGTCGAGTCAACCGAGACGGTGAGAATTTTAACGTCCTCGGGCATGTCGGCGATGAGCTCGTCGCGGATGGCGTCGAGTTCGTTGCCGCAGACACCGGTGAACGCCAGAGGGTAGAAGATCAGCACGATCTTTTTGCCCCGGTGTCCGGAAAGCTTGACCGGGGTGCCGTGCTGGTCCCTCAACTCGAAGTCGGGAGCCTGGTCACCCACCTCGATCGTCATGATCGGGGTTCCTTTCCTCGGCTGACGGCAGGCGTCATCATCCTGCCGTACGGCCCGCGCGAGCCGTACGGCAGGGCGGACCCTTAGCGGCGCGCCTTGGGCGTCGCCAGACGCGTCCCCGACCAGTCGGGAGCGGCACTGATGCTGCTGGTCTGCGAGAGACCCGCAGTGGTGGCGTCTTCCCCGATGTCGCTCGGCTCCACGTGCCCGTCCCGGCCGGCTTTGGGAGTGAGCAGCCAGATCTGGCCACCGTCGGTGAGGTTGGTCACCACGCTGCTCAGGGCGTCGAACAGATCACCGTCGCCGTCACGCCACCACAGCAGCACGACGTCGACGACGTCCTCGAAGTCTTCATCGACCAGCTCGTTACCGGTCAGCTCCTCGATGGAGTCGCGCAGATCGTCGTCGGTGTCCTCATCCCATCCGACCTCCTGCACCACCTGACCCGGCTTGAGGCCGAGCCGTTCGGCCAGGCCGCGTTCGCCTTGCGCCTGACCCGCGGTCGCGCTCACGTTTGTCCCTCCTGCTTGAATGGCCCCGCAATCACACGGTGCTCAGAGTGCTTCGGCACAGTCCACACGCTGTGACCCTCAGTCGTCAACGGTCGCCACGGCAACGACTGGGCTACGTATGAATTAGTCCGACAAAAATGACAAACGGACCTGGCGTTCCAGATTGTCGACGTTGAGATCCACGATGGCGATGGACTGCCAGGTTCCCAGCGCGAGCCGTCCCGCGAGAACCGGGACGGTGGCGTACGGCGGAATGAGGGCAGGCATGACATGCGACCGTCCATGCCCTCGTGATCCGTGCGCATGCCTCCATCTGTCATCGGCCGGAAGCAGATTCTCCAGGGCCGCGAGCAGATCGTCGTCACTGCCCGAGCCCAGCTCCAGCAGCGCGACCCCCGCGGTCGCGTGGGGCACGAAGACGTGCAACAGGCCGTCGCCCCCACATGACCGGACGAAGCTCTCGCACTCGGAGGTGATGTCGTGCACCCGCTCTCGGGAACCCGTTATCACCTCGATCGTCTGAGATCTCACATACCGATCCTACGATCCATCGTGAGCTGCGATGACGACCGCACCCGGTCCGGAAGACCCCGGGTGGCCCTCGCCGCCGCCCGATCTTCGTCGGGGCAGGGACGGGGGGTGGTGTGTCCGGTTCCGGGAATGTCCTCGTCTGGACCGTTCCCTACCGGGAGGAGCCGGGCAGGGCGGGGGGCGGAACAAGAGCGGAGCCTTGGGATACGCCTGCCGGATGCGGCGTTTCCGGGCAGTGACGGCGGCCGTAGCGCCGCTCACGGTTGGCGCGCGAATCGTTACCACTTCGGCACGGAGCCTCACGGGCCGCGTCCTGTTCTCCCACGCGAGAGGGGCGCATGACAGGCCTCCGCAGCGGAGCCGATGCGAAAGATGGTGGGAAAAAGAGCGAAAGACGATACGCGAGGCGTCCGTTAGGGCACCTTCAGGGGGGATCATGCGTTGTATACGGTGAGGGTCCCGATCACGACGCCCGGGCACATCGCGCGGCGGCGGGGAGGGCACCCTCCCCTTCCGGGGTCCCTCGAAGACCCTCGGGGGTCTTCGACGGTCCCCCGAAGACGGTCGAAGGGCCCCGGCGAAAGGGGCTCGGAAGGCTCCGGCAGGGGGCGCGAAGGCAGGCCAGACAGCGGGTCCCAGATTCCCAGGGAGGGAACCTGTAAAAAAGGGGCAACCCCGATGTAACCTTTGGTGGCAATTCGTCCTACCATCGGTGGTCTAGGCCACTTTCGTATCACTGCCAGCAGGGATCTCCTGGTTACCGGGAAGTAGAGATGCACTTTCCGGGGTAAGCGACCAGGATGGAAGACGACCTACTCCAGACAAAAGTCCATCCTCGGAAGGCGAGACCCAGTGGCTTCCGGACGCCAGCGTTTCTCGATCATCAGCGACGGCCTACCCAGCCAGCTTCCTGATGTCGACCCCAGCGAGACCCAGGAGTGGCTCGAGTCGCTCGACAACGTCATCAAGACGGAAGGTCGCACTCGGGCCCGCTATCTGATGCTCCGGCTCTTGGAGCGCGCCCGTGAACACCAGGTCGGGGTGCCCGGCCTGCGTAGCACCGACTACATCAACACCATCCCGCCGGAGCGCGAGCCCTGGTTCCCCGGCGACGAGTACGTCGAGCGCCGGATCCGCGCCTACACGCGCTGGAACGCGGCCGTGATGGTGACCCGGGCCAACGCCCGCACCAACGTCGGCGGGCACATCGCCACCTACGCCTCCGCCGCGTCGCTCTACGAGGTGGGCTTCAACCACTTCTTCCGCGGCAAGGACCACGGCGAGTCCGGAGACCAGGTCTTCTTCCAGGGCCACGCCGCGCCGGGCATCTACGCCCGCGCCTTCCTGGAGGGCCGCCTCAACGAGGCACAGCTCGACGCCTTCCGTCAGGAGCTCTCGCACGGGTTCAGGGGTCTGCCCTCCTATCCTCACCCCCGCCTGATGCCCGACTTCTGGGAGTTCCCCACGGTCTCCATGGGTCTCGGCCCGATCGGGGCGATCTACCAGGCCCGGTTCAACCGCTACCTGCTGAACCGGAAGATCAAGGACACCAGCCGGAGTCACGTCTGGTGTTACCTCGGCGACGGCGAGATGGACGAGCCCGAGTCGCTCGGCGCGATCGGCGTGGCGGCCCGTGAGGAGCTCGACAACCTCACCTTCGTCATCAACTGCAACCTGCAGCGCCTCGACGGCCCGGTGCGCGGCAACGGCAAGATCATCCAGGAGCTGGAGTCCTACTTCAGGGGCGCCGGCTGGAACGTCATCAAGGTCGTCTGGGGTCGCGACTGGGACCCGCTGCTCGCGGCCGACGTCGACGGTGTGCTGGTCAACAAGATGAACACCGTCCCCGACGGCCAGTTCCAGACATACTCCGTCGAGACCGGCGGATACATCAGGGAAAACTTCTTCGGCGACGACCCGCGCCTGCGCAAGATGGTCGAGCACCTGTCGGACGAGGACATCCGTAAGCTGTCGCGCGGCGGCCACGACTACCGCAAGGTGTACGCGGCCTACAAGGCGGCTCGTGAGCACGTCGGCCAGCCGACGGTCATCCTCGCCCAGACCATCAAGGGCTGGACTCTCGGCAAGGACTTCGAGGCGCGCAACGCGACGCACCAGATGAAGAAGATGTCCAAGAGCGACCTGAAGGAGTTCCGCGACCGGCTCTACCTGCCGATCCCCGACTCCGCTCTTGAGGGCGACCTCCCGCCGTACTTCCACCCGGGCGAGAACGACCCCGAGATCCAGTACATGAAGGAGCGCCGCGCGGCCCTGGGCGGTTTCCTGCCCAAGCGCGTGGTGCGTGCCAAGCCGGTCACGCTTCCCGGCGACGCCGCGTACGCGCAGCTGAAGAAGGGCTCCGGCAAGCAGAACGTCGCCACCACCATGGCGTTCGTCCGCCTGCTCAAGGACCTGATGCGCGACAAGGAGATCGGCAACAGGTTCGTGCCGATCATCCCGGACGAGGCGCGCACCTTCGGTCTTGACGCGATCTTCCCGACGGCGAAGATCTACTCACCGCACGGCCAGACGTACGAGGCGGTCGACCGCGATCTGCTGCTGTCCTACAAGGAGTCGACCGAGGGTCAGATCCTGCACGAGGGCATCAGCGAGTCGGGCTCGATGGCCTCCACGATCGCGGTCGGCTCGTCGTACGCCACGCACGGCGAGCACATGATCCCGATCTACATCTTCTACTCGATGTTCGGCTGGCAGCGCACCGCCGACCAGATGTGGCAGCTCGCCGACCAGATGGGCCGGGGCTTCCTGCTCGGCGCCACCGCCGGCCGCACCACGCTGAACGGCGAGGGCCTGCAGCACGAGGACGGCCACACCCCGCTGATCGCCTCGACGAACCCGGCCGCGGTCTCGTACGACCCTTCGTGGGGATTCGAGGTGGCCCACATCGTCCAGGACGGCCTTCGGAGGATGTACGGCGAGGAACCGGAGAACGTCTTCTACTACCTCACCGTCTACAACGAGCCCTACCCCCAGCCCGCCGAGCCCTCGGACCTGGACGTGACGGGCCTGCTCAAGGGTCTGTACAGGTTCGCCCCGGCTCCGGCCGTGTCCGGGCCGAAGGCCAACATCCTCGCGTCCGGCGTGGCCGGGCCGTGGGCGATGGAGGCCCAGCGGATGCTGGCCGAGGACTGGGGCGTGGCGGCCGAGGTCTGGTCGGCCACCTCCTGGGCGGAGCTGCGCCGCGACGCGCTCGCCGCCGAGGAGCACAACCTGCTCAACCCCGACTCCGACAAGCGCGTGCCGTACGTCACGCAGGCGCTGTCGTCGGCGCAGGGGCCGTTCGTGGGCGTGAGCGACTACATGCGGGCGGTCCAGGACCAGATCGCCCAGTGGGTTCCCGGTGACTGGAGCTCGCTCGGCACCGACGGCTTCGGCCTGTCGGACACCCGGTCGGCGCTGCGCCGCCACTTCCACGTGGACGCGGCCTCGATCACCCTGGCCGTGCTCACCCAGCTGGTCAACAGGGGTGAGCTCGACCAGGAGGTGCTGGGCGACGCCATCTCCATGTATCACCTGAAGAACGGCGTGACCGAGGCCGCGGGCGCCGAGAGCAACGACACCCAGTCCATGGGAGTCTGATCGTTCCCGGGCGGGTTCTCCTTTTCCATGGAGGGCCCGCCCGGTTAGTGTTAGTCGCTCCCCCCCGGCGAACGATTCCAGGGGAGAGCGTTTCATGGCAACAATCCTTAGGGCCGCCGCGACGGTCACGGCCCTGTCAACCGTGCTCTCCGCCTGCGGTGGCGGACCCGGCGGGGACGGTTCCCTCCCGGGCGGGCTCGTCGGAGGCGACGTCGTCTCGGGCACGACCGCTCCGACCGCCACCTCCACCGTCCCTGCGGAGGCGATCACCTGGGGTCCGTGTACCGAGGTCAGGCGGCCCGGCGGTGAGACCCCCCAGCCCAACTCCGCGCAGCAGTGCGGGAAGCTCAGGGTCCCGCTCGACTACGCCAACCCGGACGGCGACTCCATCGAGATGGCCGTCATCCGCGTCAAGGCCACCGACCCCGGCAGGCGGATCGGCTCGCTGGTCTTCAACTTCGGCGGCCCCGGCGCCTCGGGCGTCGAGACAATGGCCCAGGCCGCCAAGGCGTTCACCACCCTGAACAGCCGCTTCGACCTGGTCAGCTTCGACCCGCGCGGGGTCGGCGAAAGCTCGGGTGTCCGGTGCGGTGACAGCGCGGTGATGGACAGGTTCACCTCGATGGACACCCTGCCCGCCAACGAGGACGAGCGCGCCAGGAGCAGGGAGATCACCAAGGAGTTCGTGACGGCCTGTCAGCAGACCTCTGGCAGGCTGCTGCCCTACATCGGCACGGTGAACGCCGCCGCGGACATGGACCGCCTCCGCGCGTCCCTGGGCGAGAAGCGGCTGGACTACTTCGGCATCTCGTACGGCACGCAACTCGGCGCGGTCTACGCGACGAAGTTCCCGCAGAACGTGGGCCGGTTCGTGCTGGACGCCCCGCTGGATCCGAGCGTCTCCATGGCGACGCGCACGATGGTCCAGGCGAAGGGGTTCCAGCACGCCTATGACGCCTTCCTGAAGGACTGTGTGAAGCAGCCCCGCGAGTGTGAGATCGGCAGCGACGCGACCATCGCGAACAAGAACGTGATGAAGCTCATGGACGAGCTGAACGACAAACCGCTCAAGGTCGGCAAACGTCTCCTGACCCAGGGGCTGGCGGGCGTCGGCATCGCCGCCGCGCTGTACTCGAAGCTGACCTGGCCGCTGCTGGACCAGGCGCTGGGCCAGGCGATGAAGGGTGACGGGCGGATCCTGCTGGCCCTGGCCGACAGCTACAACGGCCGTCAGCCCGACGGGAGCTACACAACGCTCATGAGCAGCTTCCCCGCGATCAGCTGCGTGGACACCGCCGAACGTCCCACCCCCGAGCAGCTGAACGCGCTGGAGGACGAGACGATGAAGGTTTCCCCGCTGTTCGGCGGCGCGGGGATGGGCCTGATCTGCTCGATGTGGCCGGTTCCCGGCAACGACGAGGCGAGGCGGATCAACGCCACGGGCTCGGCGCCGATCCTGGTGATCGGCGGCACCGGCGACCCCGCCACACCGTACGAGTGGGCTCCGAAGCTGACGGGGGAGCTTCGGACGGGGGTGCTGGTGACCTACAGGGGCGAGGGGCACGGCGCCTACCTGTCCGGTGACACCTGCGTCAAGAAGCTGACCGACGCCTACCTCATCGACGGGAAGGTCCCTGCCAGGGGGACCGTCTGCGACGGCTCGTGACGCGGCGGGCCCGCGGGTGGGTCCGCGCGGTCACGCCTTCCCGCGCGTCGCTCGCCCTCGCGGGAGACGTCGCTCGCCCCCGCGGGAGACAGGGCGGCGGTGAGGAGCGCGGCCGGAGGCGGACGGGCACAGCGCGGAGAAGACCGCGGTCGAAGGCGGACGGCTCAGCAGGTCTCCGGGCGGGGCCGCGCGGTCTCGAAGCGAAAACCGACCCGGCCCAGGTGCTTTTCGAGCAGGCGCTTCATCGTCCCGTCCTCGTACATCGACGCGATCACTTCGTTGATCTTCCGGCAGGCCACCGGGTCTCCGCGCCTGAGCGCGACGCCGTACCTCTCCGAGGTGAGCCTGATCCCGGCGATCTCGACCTTGACGTCGCGCAGGCGGGCACCGAAGCCGGCGATCAGCAGGTCGTCCCCGACCATGGCGTCGGCGCGGCCGTCGGCCACCTGGGACGCGCACTGCGAGAGGTCCTCCGCCCGTACGTCGACGAAGTCGACGCCCCTGTCGCGGATCATCGTGCCCGTGGTCTGGCCAGGTGACAGACAGATCCTCCTGCCGCGCAGGTCCTTGAGACTGTCGATCCTCGCGCCGGTACGCACCAGCGCGTCGCGGTGGGCGAGGTAGTACGGCCCCGCGAAGGCGACGCGGCGGCGATCGGCGGTGTCGATCGAGAAGTTGGCGATCACGAGGTCGGCCCTGCCCTTCTCCACCGCCTCCTCGCGACCGTCGTACCCCACCACGGACACGAACCTGAGTCCGCCGTCGGGCACCTTCAGCTCTTTCGCGATGTGGGCGGCCACGTCGGCCTCGAATCCCCGGGGCGGCCTGCCCAGCGAGATGCCCGGCAGGCCCTCCCTGAACCCCACGCGGAGCCTGCCGGTCTCCCCGATCCGGTCGAGCAGGGGCGAGCCGGTGGAGACCCGCGGGGTCGCCGTCGCAGGGCCGGACGTCGGTGGGCGGGAGGGTTCGGCCTGGCCGCGCGGCGTGCTCCCGAACGGGAGGCCCAGCAGGGCGCCCACCACGCCGAGGACGACCCCGGCGGCGATCGCGGCGAGGACCGCGGGGCGGCGCCGCGTGGGCGCGGCGGGCTCTTCCGGCCGCGTCAGGTCCCCGGTGGCGGCCTGCGCGCCCTCGGCCAGCTCCTCCTCCGATGCCTCCGGGGTCTCCGCCTCGTCCACCGGGTGGCCGAGCAGGCGCTTCAGCAGCACGTCCGAGGTGGGCCTGAGCCTCTGGTCCTTGTTCAGGCAGGCCGCGACGACGTCACGCAGCCTGTCGGGCAGGCCGTTCAGGTCGGCCTCGTGGTTGATGACCCGGTTGAGCGTCGCCACGATCGTGTCGCTCCCGAAGGGAGCCTTTCCGGTGGCGGTGAAGACGATGGTCGAGCCCCAGGCGAACACGTCGGCGGGAAAACCCACCCGCTCACCGGCGATCTGCTCGGGAGCCATGTAGGCGGGGGTGCCGACCGCGCGGGTGGTGATCGTCCCGCTCTCGTCGATGATCTTCGCGATGCCGAAGTCGACGACCCTGGGGCCGTCGGTGGCGAGCATGACGTTGTCGGGCTTGAAATCGCGGTGCGCGATGCCCGCGTGGTGGATCGCGGTCAGCGCGGTGGCGGTGCCGATCGCGAGGCGTTCGAGGGCCTCCCCGGTCAGCGGTCCCTCGCGTTCGACCACCTGGCGCAGCGAGGGCCCCTCGATCAGCTCGCTCGCGATGTAGGGCGTCTCACCGTCGAGGTCGGCGGCGAGCACCTGGGCGGTACAGAAGGCGGCCACCCGGCCGGCCGCCGCCAGCTCTCGGGCGAAACGGGAGCGCGCGTGGGCCTCCTCGGTGAAGCGCACGTGCAACAGCTTGACGGCCACCCGCTCACCGTCCTCGGACTCGCCGAGATAGACGACCCCCTGCCCGCCCTCCCCCAGTCTGCCCTTGAGCTCGTACTTGCCCAGTCGCGGCGGATCCCCCGGCCGCAACGGTCTGATCTCCGGCACCGCGCACCCCTCGCTCACTGCGCTTTGCCAGAACATTACACACCCGGACGGGTGATGATCGGCTGTCTTCTCAGGGCCGGTGCGGTTCACCTCGCCCCCGCGCGGGCGTCGGCGATTCTCCCGAAAGATCCAGAGATCGGTTGAACAGACAAAAGCGCATCGATACCCTGTGGCGACGTATCTCATTGGAGCTCGATGGCCGCGCGACCACAACACCCACGGGCCACACCGCCAGGTCCCCATGGCAAGACGCCTTCCAAGCCCCCGGGCTTCAAGGCTTCCAGAGCGATCGCCATCACCGGAATCGGTGTCGTCTCGATGCTTCTCGTCTCCTCCTGCTCCACGCCGGACTACGAGGAGGTGGGCGCCGAGTGCGTCGACCTCAACAACCGCCAGCCGGACGGCAGCTACGCGATCGTGGACGAGGACCTCTGCGACGACGACAGTCGCTACCACGGATCGCGGGGCGCCTACGGCTGGTACTACGGAGGCGTCAGGTCCGGCTCCCACATCCGGCAGGGCACCACCGTGCGTCCCTCGGACGTCCAGATCACCAGCCGCAAGGGCACGGTGATCCAGCGGGGTGGCTTCGGCGGCCGAAGCGGATCGGGTGGCGGGAGCTGATCCGGCGCCGATGAGCAAGCCGACGGACCACAGGTGAGCGACAGGTGAGCAGGAGATGAGACGCGAGACCTCACTCCCTCGCGACGACTGGGAGAGCGTCATCGAGGGCCACGGCCTGGCCTACCACCGCTCGGCCCATCCCGAGGGCCTTGACCGCCCGTACTGGGACGAGACCGTCCAGTACGTCTTCTCCATGGACGAGGTCCTCGACCTGGAGAACCAGGTCGAGGAACTGCACCGGATGTGCCTGAACGCCGTGGAGCACGTCATCGCCAAGGGCCGCTACGCCGACTTCGCGATCCCGCCGTGGGTGGCCTCCGAGATCGCCGCCTCCTGGGAGCGTAACGACCCGCACCTGTTCGGCCGCTTCGACCTGCGCTACGACGGGACCGGCCCCGCCAAGCTGCTGGAGTACAACGCCGACACCCCCACCAGCCTCCTGGAGAGTTCGGTGGTGCAGTGGTTCTGGCTGCGCGACCGCTACCCGAACGACGACCAGTGGAACTCCATCCACGAGCGGCTGATCGCCAGGTGGCAGCAGATCTCGACCGGCCTGCCCACCGGGCCCACACACTTCGCCTGGACCAACATGGACACCTCCGGCGAGGAGGTGATGACGCTCGCCTACCTGCAGGAGACCGCCGACCAGGCCGGGCTCAAGACCGTCGCGGTCGCGATGGAGGACATCGGCTGGGACGACCTCAACCTCCGCTTCGTCGACATGGAGCGCAGGGTGATCCGCTCGCTCTGCAAGCTGTACCCGTGGGAGTGGGCCGTCGCCGACCCGTTCGGGACGCGGGCGGTGCGCCAGCAGGTCTCGACGACCTGGATCGAGCCGCTGTGGAAGATGCTGCTGTCCAACAAGGCGCTGCTCGCGGTGCTCTGGGAGCTGTACCCGGGGCACCCGAACCTGCTGCCCGCCTACCTCGACGGCCCCCGCGGCATGTCCTCCTACATCGTCAAGCCGCTGCTCGGCCGCGAGGGCGCCAACATGCGGATCGTCACCCCCTGCGAGCACGTCGAGACCCTCGGCGGCTACGGCGCCGAGGGATACGTCTACCAGGAGTTCCAGGCGCTGCCCGTCTTCGAGGGCTGGCGTCCCGTCCTCGGCGCCTGGGTCGTCCACGACGAGGCGGCGGGTGCCGGCATCCGCGAGACCTCGGGGTTCATCACCGACGACACATCGTCATTCGTCCCGCACCGCATCGAACTCTGAGTCCCGGAAAGAGAAACAACACATGAGTTTCACCCCCGTGCCGCCCGTCCCAGTCGTGCCCGGTGCCGAGGCGCTCTCGCTCGCCGAGGTCCTCGGGCTCGGCGCGCTCGCGATCGTCTCGTACGCCGCGCTCGGCGTGATCCTGCTCATCGTCGGTTTCTACGTGATCGACATGGTCACCCCCGGCAGGCTCGGCAAGCTCATCAAGGAGGGGCGCAACCCCAATGCCACCCTGCTCGCCGGCTCGGGGCTGGCGGCCGTCGGGCTGATCGTGGCGGCCTCCATCTGGTCCTCGGGCGGCGCCCTGCAGGAGGGCCTGCTCGCGACGCTGGTCTTCGGCCTGGTCGGCATCGCCGTACAGACCGTGGCGATGCTCGCGTTCGACAAGGTGGCGGGCATCTCGGTGCGCGAGCTGGTCACCGAGCCGGAGCTTCAGCCGGGCGCCCGGCTGCTCGCGGTCACCCACCTCGCCATCGGCCTGATCACCGCCGTCGCGGTCGTCTGAGCCCTCGCCCGACACGCCCCACCCTCCGTACGTTCACATCCCGGTGGACGTACGGGACATGGGCCCCGGAACGGGATCGCGGCGTACGCGCGCGCCCTGGTCGTGCGGGACGTACAAGATCGGGGAGCGTACGCTGTCCGGAGCCGCGGCTGGCGCATCTCCCGCGACCTGGCACTCTTAGTGGCGTGAGGGAGCGGAGCGAGCGAACGTTCAGGCACAGCGACGTCGTGATCGGGGAGGACGGGAGGGATCCCGACTCCGACCGGATCCGGGAGGACACCACGCGTCGGCTGGAGCGGGCCATGGGCACGCTGGGCACGGCCGCCATGTCCCGCATGGACGACCGGCTGATGTGGTTTCGTGCCCTGTCGGCTGAGGACAGGTCCTGGGTCGGGCTGGTGGCCCAGGCCGGGATCGCCGCGTTCGTGGAGTGGTTCCAGCACGCCGGGGAGGGCCGCCCGACGCCCAGCATCGAGTTCTTCGGCACCGCGCCCAGGGAGCTGAAGCGGTCCATCTCGCTGCAGCAGACCGTCGACATCGTGCGGGTCGTGGTCGAGGTGGTCGAGGCGCAGACCGGGGATCTGGCGGCGCCCGGTGGGGAGCACCAGCTCCAGCAGGCGATGCTCCGCTACACCCGCGACGTCGCCTTCGCCGCCGCGCAGGTGTACGCGCGCGAGGCCGAGGCTCGCGGGGCCTGGGACGCACGGCTGGAGGCGCTGATCGTGGACGCCCTGGTCAGGGGCGAGGTCGACGACGGCCTGCACTCGTGGGCCGCCGCGCTCGGCTGGACCTCCGCCCCCGTCGTGGTGCTGGCCGGGCAGACCCCCGACGACGACCCGCAGGCGGTCATCGACGCGCTGCGCGACCGGGGCCGCAGGTCGGGCCTGGACATGCTGGCCGGGGTGCAGGGCGACCGGTTGATCGTGATCGTGGGCGGGGCGGACAGCGTCGCCGCGGCGGCCAGGCACGTGGTGCCGCGCTTCGGCGCCGGTCCGATCGTGATCGGGCCCGAGGTGGCCGACCTGCACTCGGCCGCGAGCTCGGCACGGGCGGCGATGGCCGGGCTGCGAGCCGCCGCGGGATGGCCGGACGCGCCCAGGCCGGTTCACGCCGAGGACCTGCTGGCCGAACGGGCCATCGACGGCGACGGCGACGCCAGGGCACAGCTGATCGAGAACGTCTATCTGCCGTTGATCGGCACACCGCTCCTCGACACCCTCGCGACCTACCTGGAACAGGGCACGTCCCTGGAAGCGACGGCCCGCCTGCTTTTCGTCCATCCGAACACGGTGCGCTACCGTCTGCGTAAGATCACGGAATTGACCGGCTATCAGCCGACCGAGGGGCGATCCGCCTTCACCCTCCAGGTGGGGCTGATTCTCGGGCGCCTGTCGGAAACGCCGGTAACCTAACATCCTTTACTTAACCTCCGCGAAACTCCCGCTGTAGGTTCCCTACAAAGAAGTGGGGACAAAGTTCGTCTGGATCTCCATCCATGTATTGAACCTCTACAGGGCAGGCTGGATTTTGTGCTCGTCATCGTCGCTCCGGGCCAGGGTGCCCAGACTCCAGGCTTTCTCGGTCCATGGCTCGAACTACCGGGCGTGGCCGATCGGCTGACCGCTTGGTCGGAGCTGGCCGGCCTCGATTTGATCGCCTACGGGACCACCGCGGACGCGGACGAGATCCGTGACACCGCCGTCGCGCAACCACTCCTCGTAGCCGCCGGGCTCGCCGTCGCCGAGGTGCTGGGGGCCTCCCCCGACATCGTCGCCGGGCACAGCGTGGGAGAGTTCACCGCCGCCGCACTGGCCGGGGTGATCACCCCCGAGCAGGCCGTCGGCCTCGTCCGTGAGCGCGGCCAGGCCATGGCGAAGGCCGCGACGATCACCGAGACCGGCATGTCCGCCGTCCTCGGCGGCGTCGAGGAGGAGGTCCTCGCCGCCATCGCCGACAAGGGACTCACCCCCGCCAACATCAACGGCGCCGGGCAGATCGTGATCGGCGGCACGCTGGAGCAGCTGGCGGCATTCAAGGCGGAGCCGCCCGCGCGGGCGAGAGTGAGGGAACTCTCGGTCGCCGGAGCGTTCCACACCGTCCACATGGCCTCCGCGGTCGGCCGCCTGCGCGAGGCCGCCGCGGACGTCACACCGGCCGATCCCGCCGTCACGCTGCTGTCCAACAGCGACGGGTCGGCGGTCACGAGCGGCGCCGAGTTCATGGAGCGCCTGGTCACCCAGGTCGCCAACCCGGTGCGCTGGGACGCCTGCATGGCCACGATGGCCGAGCTCGGCGTCACCACGATGATCGAGCTCGTCCCCGGCGGCACGCTCACCGGCCTGGCCAAGCGTGCTCTGCGCGGGGTGACGACCGTCGCCCTGAAGACCCCCGACGACCTGGAGGCCGCGCGAGCCGCCCTTGAGTCGAACAAGGAGCGGTGACCGAGGAATGAAGACCTCACAGGGCGCGCCCGGCGCGAAGATCCTCGCCTTTGGCCACTACCAGCCTTCCAACGTGGTGACCAACGACGACCTGTCGGCGACCATGGAGACCAACGACGCCTGGATCCAGAGCCGCGTCGGCATCAAGGAGCGCCGGATCGCCCCGGACAACGAGTCCGAGATCGACCTGGCCGTGCAGGCGGGCGGCAAGGCCCTCGCCGCGAGCGGCCTGGCGGCCTCCGACATCGACCTGGTGATCGTCGCCACCTGCACGCTGGAGACGCAGATCCCCAACGCCGCCGGCCGGGTGGCCACCCGGCTGGGCATCGACGCCCCCGGCGCCTTTGACGTCAACACCGCCTGCTCGGGCTTCTGCTACGCGCTCGCGGTCGCCAACGACGCGATCCGCGCGGGCTCGGCGACCCACGTGCTCGTCGTCGGCACCGAGAAGCTCTCCCAGTGGATCGACTGGACCGACCGGGCCACCGCGGTGATCTTCGCCGACGGCGCGGGCGCCGCGGTCGTCGGCCCCTCCGACACCCCGGGCATCGGCCCCGTGGTGTGGGGCAGCGCCGGCGACAAGTTCGACGCGATCATCATCAAGGACCGCGACTCCTTCCTGCACCAGGAGGGCCAGACCGTGTTCCGCTGGGCGACCACCGCACTTCACCCCGTCGCCAAGGAGATCTGCGAGCGTTCCGGGGTGGACCCGGCCGACCTCGCGGCCTTCGTACCCCATCAGGCCAACCTCCGCATCATCGAGGCGATCGCCCGCAAGCTCGGCGCGGACAACGCCGTCATCGCCAAGGACATCGTTCTGGCGGGCAACACCTCCGCCGCCTCGATCCCGCTCGCCCTGTCCCGGATGATCGAGCGCGGCGAGGTCCAGGCGGGCGGGCTCGCCCTGCTGCTCGGCTTCGGCGCGGGCCTGACCTACGCGGGCCAGATCATCGAGATCCCCTAGAGCTTCCGCGCGGCCCCGCCGCACGGGAAACCAGAAGAACCACGATTCCAAGGAGAACACGCGACATGGCTCTGACCGAGCAGGAGATCCTCGCCGGCATCGGCAAGATCATCAACGAGATCACCGGGATCCCGGCCGCCGAGGTCACCCCGGAGAAGAGCTTCGTCGACGACCTCGACATCGACTCGCTGTCCATGGTCGAGATCGCCGTCGCCGCTCAGGACGAGTTCGGCGTCGAGATCCCGGACGACCAGCTCAAGCACCTCAAGACCGTCAAGGACGTCATCAACTTCATCCAGAACTGAGACGTTCCCGCTTATCCCCCAGCCCAGATTGACCAGCGATTCACAAGGAGCGCAGCAGTGAGTACAGACCAGGTACGTGTCGTCGTCACCGGGCTCGGCGCGACCACGCCCCTCGGTGGAGACGTCGCCTCGACCTGGTCGGCGCTCCTCGCCGGTCAGTCGGGGGTCAGTGATATCACCGCCGACTGGGTGGACTCCGTCCCGGTGAAGTTCGCCGCCTTCTCCGCCGTCGACCCGACCGAGGTTCTGCCCCGGCCGGAGTCGAGGCGGCTGGACCGGGCCGAGCAGTTCGCGCTCGTCGCGGCCCGCGAGGCGTGGGCGCACGCCGCGATCGACAAGGTCGACCCCGAGCGGCTCGGCGTCGTCGTGGGCAGCGGCATCGGGGGCATCACCACGATCCTCGCCGCCTACGACACCTTCAAGGAGAAGGGCTGGAAGCGGCTCTCACCGTTCACCGTTCCCATGCTGATGCCGAACGGCTCGGCGGGCTGGATCGGCATCGAGGTCGGCGCGCGCGCCGGCGTCCACGCCACGGTGAGCGCCTGCGCCACCGGCGCCGAGTCGATCGGGTACGCCATCGAGATGATCCGCTCCGGCCGGGCCGACGTGGTCGTGGCCGGCGGCACCGAGGCCGCCATCCACCCGCTGAACATCGGGTCCTTCGCGGCCATGCGCGCCATGTCCACCCGCAACGACGAGCCGCAGCGCGCCTCCAGGCCGTGGGACAAGGGCCGCGACGGCTTCGTCCTCGGCGAGGGCGCCGGCATTCTCGTCCTGGAGTCCGAGGAGCACGCCCTCGCCCGCGGCGCCACGATCTACGCCGTGGCCGCCGGTGTCGGCTACTCGGCCGACGCCCACCACATCGCGCAGCCGGAGCCGACCGGCGCCGGGGTCATGCTGGCCATGCGCCGCGTCCTGGAGGACGCCGGTCTCACCGGCGCCGACATCAAGCACGTGAACGCGCACGCCACCTCCACCCCCGCGGGTGACGTGGTGGAGACGATGGCCATCAAGGAGGTCATCGGCGAGCACCCGCTGGTCAGCGGCACCAAGTCGATGACCGGTCACCTGCTCGGCGGCGCCGGCGGTATCGAGTCCGTTTTCACCGTCCTCGCGCTGCACGAGCGGCGCGCGCCCGGAACCATCAACGTGGACGACCTCGACGACGGCATCGAGGTCGACATCGTGCGCGGAGAGCCGCGCGCCCTGCCGGACGGTCAGATCGCCGCGATCAACAACTCCTTCGGGTTCGGCGGGCACGACGTCGCCGTGGCCTTCACCAGCGTCTGACAGGGGCTCGCGATGACTGTGCTCGACAAAGGGCTGGTGAGCGAGGACAGCGAGGATTCAGCACGGGAGCCTCTCGATCCCCGTGACCCCCAGGTGCGTCTCTCCGCTCTGCTCGACGAGGGCTCGATCCGGCTGATCTCGCCGGTCGACCGCAGCGGCGTGCTCGCCGCGACGGGCCGCGTGGAGGGTGTGCCGGTCGTCGCGTTCGTCAGTGACGCCCGCGTCCAGGGCGGCGCGATGGGCAGCGAGGGGTGCGAGCACATCGTGCACGCATACGACGTCGCGGTCCGCGAGCGGGTTCCCGTCATCGGCGTCTGGCATTCCGGCGGCGCCCGCCTCGCCGAGGGCGTGGAGTCGCTGCACGCGGTCGGCCGCGTCTTCGCCGCGATGACCCGCGCCTCCGGCGTGGTCCCGCAGCTGTCCGTGGTCGTCGGTCCCGCGGCGGGCGGCGCCGCGTACGGCCCGGCGCTGACCGACATCGTGATCCTGGCCGACGAGGGCCGCATCTTCGTCACCGGTCCCGACGTGGTCCGCAGCGTCACCGGCGAGCAGATCGACATGGCCGCCCTCGGCGGCCCCGAGCCGCACAGCAAGCGCAGCGGCGTCGTCCACGTGGTCACCAAGACCGAGACCGACGCCTACCTGCGGGCCCGCCGCCTGGCGGTGCTGCTCGGCCACCAGGGCCGGGTGCGCACCGGGGTCGAGGAGGTCGACTTCTCCGGCCTGCTGCCCGACAACGTGCGCCGCGCCTACGACGTGAAGCCGCTCGTCACGGGCCTGCTGGATGAGCCCGGCGTGGAACTGCACGCCAAGTGGGCACCCAACATCGTCACCACCCTGGGCCGCCTCGGGGGCCGGACCGTGGGCGTGGTGGCCAACAATCCGATGCGCCTGGCCGGCTGCCTCGACTCCGCCTCCGCGGAGAAGGCGGCCCGGTTCGTCCGGATGTGTGATGCCTTCGGGGTGCCGCTGATCGTCCTGGTGGATGTTCCTGGCTATCTGCCCGGCGTCGGGCAGGAGCACGACGGCGTGGTCCGCCGCGGTGCCAAGCTCCTGCACGCCTTCGCCGAGGCATCCGTGCCGCGGATCACCCTGGTGACCAGGAAGGCCTACGGCGGCGCCTACATCGCGATGAACTCCCGCTCGCTGGGCGCGACCAAGGTGTTCGGCTGGCCGACGGCCCAGATCGCGGTCATGGGCGCGGTCGCCGCGGTCCGCGTCCTCAAGCGCCGCGAGCTCGCCGCCGCCCCCGAGGAGGAGCGTGCCGCCCTGGAGGTCAGGCTCGCCGAGGAGCACGAGATCCTCGCGGGCGGCCTGGACCGGGCCATCGAGCTCGGCGTGATCGACGAGGTGATCAAGCCCGAGGAGACCAGGGGCGCCATCGCCAGGGTCCTGGCCCAGGTGACCCCCGCCAGGGGCGCCCACGGCAACATCCCCCTCTGACGGTCGTTCGACGAGCCCTCGCCGGTCCCTGCCGGTGGGGGCTCGCCCGTCTTCCCTGCGCCCTTCCCCGCGCAGGGAAGAGGCGCAGGGCACGTTCCAAACCCATGGCCGGGACGGTCGTCCGCCACAAGGGACGCGGACGTGCCCCCTGGGGCATGCCCGATCAGACGGCGGCGTGCAGCCAGCGGACCGGAGCGCCCTCGCCCGCGTAGCGGAACGACTCAAGCTCGGCGTCCCACTGCTTGCCCAGCAGGCGATCGAGCTCCTCCTCCAGCACCACGCGGCCCTGACGGGCCATCAGCATGGCGGAGCGCAGCCGGTCCTCCGGGATCAGGATGTCGCCGTTCGCCCCGACCACGGCCGTGAAGGCGCCGAGGGAGGGGGTGTAGGCGTGCCGGGTCCCGTCGGCGCCCGGTGAGGCGTCCTCGGTGATCTCGAAGCGGATCCGCTGCCAGCCCATCAGCGACGAGGTGATGGCCGCCGCGGTACCGACACGGGCCTCCCACTCGGCCTGCGCGCGCACATGACCGGGCGCGGCGGGCTGCGGAGTCCAGGTCAGGTCTACGGGCACGCCAAGGACACCTGCGACCGCCCATTCAATATGAGGGCACAGCGCAGGCTGAGCCGAGTGGACGTAAAGCACGCCACGAGCAGACACCGGACCTCCCGTTTCGTACGAGGTGCGCCTTCCCCAACGGCCTCATACCAGGATGATCACAAGTGACTGAAGGAGAGACTACCGTCGGTCGTGACGTCGCACCAGAGGGGGGTCATACCGAGATGTTGTGCCGTGGGCACTTGGCCAGGGCGTCCTCGGGAATGAAGAAAACCCCGTCACCTGGTGATCGCCCCCGGAGGACCAGATGAATACCGGCATAGAACGGGTCGAACCCATCCCCGGTTCGCCCGCCCTGATCAGAAAAGGTCAGCTGCTGACCGACGCCGCGGGCCTCGCGGCCACTGCCCGCTGGGCCGACGCCGTCACCGAGATCGGGGGAATCCACCGGGTGCGTCTGTCTCCGGGCGTGGACGTCTGCGACCTGGTGGCGTCGGTACGGGCGCGGGGCGTGCGCGCCTCCGCCAACCACATCCTGACGGGCCAGCCGCTCTACTTCGGGGGCCCCGCCTCCCGCCCCTTCCCCAGCGCCGCCCTCCCGGCGCCCGAGCCCGCCCCCACCGGGCGCGCGGCGGGCGCCGTGACGGTGGTACTCGCCGACACCGGCCTGGCGGAGCACCCGTGGTGGCAGGGAAGCCCGTGGTTCCTGGAGCGGGGCCGGGAGGCCGACGAGGTGCCCGACTCCGACGGCGACGGCGAACTGGACCTCCAGGCGGGGCACGGCACGTTCATCGCCGGGCTGATCCTGCGGTCGGCCCCGTCGGCGCGGCTGCGGCCGATCCGGGTGCTGGACGGCCACGGCGTCGGGGACGAGGCCGGGCTGCTGCACCTCCTGGAGCGGCTGCGGGCCGACCCGCCGCAGGTGCTCAACCTGTCCTTCGGCGGGCACACCTTCGACGACCGCCCCTCCCCGCTCGTGGAGGCCGCCCTGGAAGCACTGGCCGGTACGGTCACGGTGGCCTGCGCGGGCAACACCGCCTCCGACCGCCCTTTCTGGCCCGCCGCGTCACCCGGGGTGATCGCCGTCGGGGCACTGGATCCGAACGGCGGGGCAAGGGCCCCGTTCTCGGCGTACGGAGCGTGGGTGGACGCGTGTGCCCGCGGTGAGTGGCTGTCCAGCACCTTCCTCGAACACGGGGCGTTCAACGGCTACGCGCGCTGGAGCGGGACCTCCTTCGCCACCGCCCTGGTGAGCGGGGCGATCGCCGCCGCGTGCGTGGACCGGCCCCAGCAGGAGGCCGTGAAGCACGTCCTCGATCCGGCGAGGACCAGGCGGATCCCCGATTTGGGAGTCGCGGTGCCCACGCCGGGCTAAAGTCTCACCCAGAGCATTCACTCGAACACGTAAAGTGTTCTCCGTGATTCCGGAGGTGCGGTGAGCGACCAGCGCGAGATCGACGCCGTGCCGGTGGACGACCAGGTGGCCTGGGACGCGCTGGTCACCCGTTTCACGGGGCTGCTGTGGTCGGCCGTGCGTGCCTACGACCTGAGCCCGGCGGACGCCGCCGACGCGGTGCAGGGCACCTGGCTGCGGCTGCTGGAGAGCCTGCACACCATCCGCGACCCCGACAGGATCGGCTCCTGGCTGTTCACCACGGCCAAGCGTGAGGCGTCCCTCCTGAGCCGTCGGCACCGGGGCGAGCGGCTGGTCGCCGACCTCTCCGACGGCGAGCACGCGTGGCTCGCCCCGGCGGGCGCAGCCCACGCCGATCCCGTGCTCGCCGTGCTGAGCGCCGACGAGGGCCGCCGTCTGTGGCAGGCCGTCGACGAGATGCACGAGCCGTGCCGGTCGCTGTTCCGGCTGATGGCGACTGCCCCCGACGCGGGTGTCCACCAGCTGGCCGGGCGCCTGGGCATGCCCAGCGGCAGCTACGGCCCCACCAGGGGCCGCTGCCTGAGCCGGCTCCGCACCATGCTCATCGCCCGGGAGGCGACATCGTGACGCGACATCCGGCGGCGATCGACGACGAGTCCCTGATAGCCGCGCTGCGCCTGGCCTCGGGAAGTGACCCGGTGCCCGCGCGGGTGACGGCCGCCGCCCACGCGGCCTTCGGCCTGCGGCTACCCGACGCCGTTCAGGCCCGCTCCGTGGTCACGTCCGTGCCGCGAGGCGTCCGGTCCACCGAGGGGGCACGGCTGCTGAGGTTCACCGTGGCCGAACTCACGGTGGAGTTGGAGGTCACCTCCCTGGACGGCCTGGTCGACCTCGCGGGCCAGATCTCCCCCTGCCCAGAGGCGGGCACGCTGGTCGATATCCGCACCCTGCACCTCACGGAGTCGCGTGTGCTGTCCTCGACTGGCCAGTTCGCCGTCACCGGTCTGCCACCGGGCTGGTTCAGCGTGGTGTGCCACCGCCCCGGGTGCTCCCCCGTGGTCACCACCTGGACCCGGATCCGCCCGTAGGTGACCTTCCAGGAGGCGCTCACCGACGCCGAGCACGCGCTCGACCTCTCGGGCAGCGACCCGGCCCGCGCCCTCGCTCTCGCCCGCAGTGTGCTCGCCTCGCTTCCCGCGTCCTGCCGGGCGGATGCCCCGGTCGGCGACGCGACGGAGAGCAGCACGACGAGGAGCGATGCGACAGAGGGCAGCGCGACGAGGAGCGGAGAGCCGAAGATCGGCGCGTCGGAGGACGAGGGGCCGGAGGGCGGAGGGCCTGCCGAGCGCCTCGCGGGGTGCGGGCACTGCGAGACGGAGGCGGTGGCGCACAGGGCGGTGGCGGTGGCGGCGCGCGAGCTGGGCGACCTGCCGTTCGCCGAGGAGCACCTGCGCCGGGCGGTGCGGATAGCGCTCTCGGCGGGGCTGCCGCACCGGGCGGCCCAGGCGCGGCTGTCACTGGTCCACGTCCGTACGGAGCTGGGTCATCCGGAGCAGGCGCTCGCCCTCGCCTCCGACGCCGAGCCCGGCCTCACCCCGGCGGAGGTGGGCAAGCTCGGCGTGCACCGGGCCGTGGCCCTGGCACGGCTCGGCCGCTACCGCGAGGCCGTCGACCACTGCGACCGGGCCGTGCGGGTCCTCGGCGGCGATGTCAGGTTCCTGGCCGGGGCGATGCTGAACCGCGGGCTCGCCCGGGTGTTCCTCGGAGAGTTGGGGGCGGCGGAGGCCGACCTGAGCCGGTGCGCGGAGCTGGCGAGGGGCGCGGGCCTGGAACACGTTCTCGCGCTCGCCGAGGGCAACCTGCCGTTCCTGGCCGCACGGCGCGGCGACCTGCCCGCCGCGTTCAGCGCCTACCGGCGCGCGGAGAGCGTCCTGGTCGGCTACCCGGAGCGGCTGGCGACGGTGCGCTGCGACCTGGCCGAGGCCCTGATCGCCGCCCATCTGCCCGGCGAGGCACGGGTCCTGCTGGAGGCGGCGGTTCCCGAGCTGGCCGCGGCGGGCGCCGGGACGGCACTGGCCGAGGCCCTCCTGCTGCTCGCCAGGGTCGAGTTGCGCACCGGTGATCCGCGCCGCGCAAGGGAGAGCGCGGACCTGGCCGCCCGCGAACTGGCCGCGCAGGGGCGGACGATCCTGGTGCCGGTCGCCGAGGAGATCCTCCTGCGGGCCCGGCTCGCGCTGGAGTCGCCCACGGCGGAGCTGGCGGCGACGATGCTCTCGTGCGCCGACGTCCTCGGCGCCGCCGGGCACCAGGACACCTCGGAGGCGCTCAGGCTCACCGTCGCCGAGGTCTCCCTCGGACTGGGCGATCGGCCCTCCGCCGAGCACCAGCTCGACCTGCTCTCCCGTTCGGGCCACGGGGTGGTCGCCCTGCACGCGACGGCACTACTGCGTTCCCTGGCGGGAGACCGGCGGGGAGCGTTCGCCGCGGTGCTGGCCGGTCTGGCGGAGGTGGGCGCCGAGACGAGGACGTTCGAGGATCCGGTGGTACGCGCGCACGCCGCCAGGGCGGGTGAGCCGCTGGCCCGCTTCGGGCTCGCCCTCGCCGTGCGGACCGGGCGGGGCCACGCGGTCCTGGCCTGGGCCGAGCGGTGGCGGGCGGTCACCGGGGGCGCCGGCCGGCCGCTCGCGCCCCGCCCGGCCGCGCTGCGGGCGGCACTCGGGGAGTCGGTCCTGGTGGAGTTCGTCCGCCACGAGAGCGACCTGGCCGCCGTCGTGGTCACCCGGGACCGGATGACGCTGCGCCGCCTCTGCCCGTTTCCCGCCGTCGCCGAGGCCACCGTCCGCCTCCGGTACGGGCTGCGCAGGACACACCTGCTCGACGGAAGGGCCCCCGAGCCCGGTGCGGAGGCCACGGAGTTGGAACGGCTCCTCTTCGGCCCGCTGCGTGATCGGCTGGCCGACCGGCCACTGGTGATCGTGCCGACGGGGATGCTGCACACCCTGCCCTGGCCACTGCTGCCGATGAACGCCGATCGGCCGGTGACCGTGGCGGCCAGCGCCGCCGCCTGGCTGGCAGGGCGGCGTGTGCCGTCCGTACGGGACGGGAGGGAGGAGGCGGTGCCGATGGCGGTGGCCGGACCGGGACTGCGGTACGCGGAGGCCGAGGCCCGCATGGTCGGCGAGTGCCATCGAGGCACGGAGCGGGTGGCGGCGCGGCGGGCGGAGGTGCTGGCGGCACTGGAGCGGGCCGACGTGGCCCACCTGGCCGCGCACGGGATGTTCTCCCCGCGCAGCCCGCTGCTGTCGAGCATCGACCTCGACGACGGCCCGCTGATGGCGTACGACCTGCTGCGGCTGCGCACCCCGCCCGCTCTGGTGGTGCTGTCGGCGTGTGACGCGGGAATGGCGCACGCCCCCGCGGACGGGGCGCCCCTGGGGCTCGCGGGCACGTTTCTGTCGCTGGGGACGCGGTGCGTGGTGGCGAGCCTGGTGCCGGTGCGCGACGAGGAGACGCTCGCGCTGATGACCGCCTTCCACGAGGCCCTCGCCGCCGGTGACCCGCCCGCGCGGGCGCTGGCCGTCGCGAGCGGGAGGACCGGCGTAGCGGGCTTCGTCTGCTTCGGCCGCGGGGATGAGCCGCCTTGGCCGACCGGGAAGGACCGGCCACCTGAGGCGACCGGCGAGGAGGGAGCGTGACGGTCAGCCGGCGGCGACCGGCCGGGAGGGGTCGCTCACCCAGTCCGACCACGACCCGACGTAGAGCGCGGCCGGGACGCCGGCCACCTCCAGGGCCAGCACCTCGTGCGCCGCCGTCACGCCGGACCCGCAGTAGGCGCCGACCGCGACCCCGGGGACCGCGCCCAGGGTGTTGAAGCGTTCGCGCAGAAATTCTGGCAGGTGGAAGCGTCCGGAGGCGTCGACGTTCTCACCGGTGGGGGCGCTGACCGCGCCCGGGATGTGCCCGGCGACCGGGTCGATCGGCTCGACCTCGCCCCGGTAGCGCTCGGCGGCGCGGGCGTCGAGCAGCACCCCGTCGGCGGCGAGTTCGCCGGCCCCCGCGGCGTCGAGCAGCGGCATCCCGCCCGGCCGCGCCTCGAAGTCGCCTGGCTCGGGGCTGCTCTCCTCGGTTGAGACCGGCAGGCCCTCGGAGATCCAGGCGCGCAGACCGCCGTCGAGGACCCGCACGTCGGAGTGGCCGAAGTAGCGCAGGAGCCACCAGGCGCGGGCGGCGGCCGCGGTGGAGTCGGCCCCGTCGTAGACGACGACGGTCCGGGAGCCGGACACGCCGAGCCGGCGCATCGCCTCCTGGAAAGCCTCGGCGGAGGGCAGCGGATGGCGGCCTCCGCGGCCCCCCTGCCCGGCATGGGCCGTCAGGTCGGTCTCCAGGTCGCAGAAGACGGCGCCGGGGATGTGCCCCTCACGGTAGGAGTCGATCCCGGCCGGCCCGGTGGGCGAGACGGCGAGCTTCCAGCGCACGTCGAGGACGCTCACCTCGGCCAGGTCGGCCAGTTCGGCGGTGGTGATCAGCGGATTCATCGAAAATGCCTCCAGCGTGCGGACCCCGAATTCAGCCGCGGGGCGCATGTCAGCGGGTGCTCGTCTCCAGAAGGGGAACATACTGCTCGGCGGGGGTCAGCGAGCCGTGACAGCCGAGGAAGCTCGCCTCGTGCGGCTCCGCGACCGAGGCGACGATGGCGCAGTCGGTGTAGGGAACGGCGAGGACGTCACCTATCCTGGGCAGCCATTCGCGGCGGACGTCGGGCCCGAACCAGCCGGACTCGACCGCCTCCTGCCGGGACGCCACCCACGCCTTTCCCGCGAGGACCTCGCGCCAGGTGTCGAGGACCGCCGCCGAGGCGCCGGGGGCGGTGTAGAGATGGCGAGCCCTGCTCTCCCCTCCGAGCATGGCGACGCCCTCGCGCAGCGCGGGAAAGGTGTCGACGTCGACGCGATCGGCGACGTTGATCATGCCGTGGTCGGCGGTGACGTACATCGCCGAGCCGGGCGGGAGCGTTTCCGCCAGCCGCTCGGCCATCCGGTCGACCCGGGCGAGCTGGTCGAGCCAGGCCGGGGAGCCCCAGCCGGCGACGTGGCCGATGGAGTCAAGATCACCGTAGTAGACCGAGACGTGGGCCCGGGGCTCGGCCAGCGCGTGGCGGACCCCGGCGATCCGGTCGTCGACCTCGTCGGCCCCGACGAAGCGCACGCCCCGATAGACGGCCCTGTTGAAACCGGTGGTCTCGAACCTGGCCGGGCCGACGTAGCTGACCCGGACGCCGGCCGCCGCCGCGCGCTCGTACACGGTGGGGGCCGGCTGCCACGCGCCGGGCTCGACGGGGGGACCGGGGGCGGTCCAGCGCAGGCAGTTGAGCAGGTAACCGGCGCCGGGCACGGCGAGCTGGTAGCCGAGCATGCCGTGCCCGCCCGGCGGCAGGCCGGTGCCGAGGGTGCTCAGACTGGTCACGGTGGTGGCGGGGAAGCCCGCGGTGAGCACCCCACCGGACATGGACGACAGGAACGGCGCGACGCCGGGATGGGCGCGGAGCAGCTCGGCGCCCATCCCGTCGACGAGGAACAGCAGGACCCGCTCGGCGGGGGCGAGATCCAGCGGGTTGTCGCCGCCCACCCCGACCGCGGCGAGCAGTGAGGCGGACAGGTCCGCGAGCGAGGCCGTCCCGTACGCGGGGACCAGGGGGTTCACGAGGCGGTGCGGGCGGTGGCCTCCGACAGTGCCTTGGCGAAGGCCAGCACGTGGGAGACGGCCTCCGGCCCGTCCGCCGCCTCGCTCACCCGCAGGGAGAGATCGTCGGCCGTGATGGCGCCGGTGTATCCGTGGTCGGACTCGCAGTTCTCGTCGCCGCAGGTGGCCGGCTCCAGATCGACGTGGGAGATGGCTCCCCAGCCGATGGTGAGCGTGACCTCCGTGGGCGGCACCCCCGGCACGTAGGAGGCGGGGTCGGGGACGACCCGGGTGACCGCGACCGACTGGATTCGGCTGAGGCGCACGGCCTCGGTGGTCGTGGAGGCGTGGGAGGCCGAGACTCCCTCCACCGCGGGGTGCTCGTCGGTGTGGCAGACGAGCAGCCGGGTGGGCGAGAGCACCAGCACGGTGACGTGCCTGCGCACCTCCATGGCCGGGTCGAAGGTGGCCTCGTGGTGCACGACGTAGGCGCCCACCTGCTCCTTGCCGAGCGCGGACTCGACCGCGTCGGCGACCAGGTCGGGATAGTAGCCACTGCGGTCGATGGCGTCGCGCAGGCCGGCGGACGAGAGTCGGGTTTCCCTCATGGGTCCATCCTGCCCTGTCCGGGGCGGCGCTTTCACCGGGAGTACGTGAGCTTCGGCCCGCGGTGCAAATCGTGATGCGGTCCGCCCTCGCCTTTTTCCGGCCGTGAAAGCGTCATCGGGGGGTGATCCCGGTGCCGCCGGGCCTCCGTTGCCGGCCGCGAATTTCCCCTCCACCCGGTTTGACGCGACCCTTTCCGGGTTACCGGGAGCGGTAACGGGCGGGGGTGTGCGGCGCCCTGAGCAGCAACAACGGGCGATTTTATTTATTTTCCGTCTTGTTCACATATCTGGGATTTTTTCATCACTCCGGAATGGGAAGCGGTGAATCCCTACCGGAATAGGGGGCGAGAGAACATGGCCGGAGAAGGTCGGGATTCAGCAGGACGGCCTGTCCCAGCGCCGCCCGACCCGCCGAGCCGGACCCGGCCGTGTCTGCCGACCTCGCGGGGCCGGACCCGGCCGGCGTGGCGTACCGGCCTCTCGCGCCTCGCGGCGGCCGTCCCGGTGACCGTCGTGACGGCCGCCATGACGACCGCGGCGGCGACCGCCGTCGGCCCGTCCCTCTCCGGGGCGGGCTTCCCCGGCGACCTGATCCTCACCACGGTCCACGACGGCCCGTTCGAGGCGGGTGACAGCGGCACCTTCTCCATCGATGTCACCGCGAGACCCGACTCCGCCGGGATCACCCGGCCGACCAGGGTCACCTACTACTTCCCCACGGGCCTGACCCCGGTGCGCGCCTCGGGCACGGGCTGGAGATGCCGGATCACGGCGGGAATCGTCGACTGCGACACGCGCGACCTGGTGGCGCCCGGATTCCAGCTCCCCCGGATCACGGTCGGCGTGGCCGTGTCGCGGAACGCCTCGGGAACGCTCACCGCGTCCGGCAGAGCCGCCCATGCCGCCCATGCCGTCCAGGACGGCATGGACATGGTCGATCCCGGCACGGGCGACGCCATGGAGACCGGTCCCGCGCCCGCCACCGTCGCCAGCACGGTCCAGATCATCCCCGCGACCCGGCGGACGGGTTAGCCCCGCGTTCCGTACGTGCCCCACAGTGCCCTGGCCCTCGCGGCGGATCGGATGTGGCCGCTGAGCGGTGACGAAGCGGCATGTGCGCTAGCCGAGGCGCCGGGGACCGCCGTCCGGGCGCGGGCCCTCGTGACTGCGGAGCACGGCGCGGGCACCCAGCACGATCACCCCCGACTCCCCCACCAGCACCGGGTCGAGGGTGAGCCGCGCCACCTCGGGAAGGTCGTCCGCCAGCCGCCCGAGCCGGACCAGCAGGTCCTCCAGTGCCTCGACGGCGACCGGCGGGTAGCCGTACTCGCCGAGCAGAAGGGGTGCGGCGCGCGGCGACCTCACCAGCGCCGCGGCGTCCTCCCTGGTCAGCGGGGCCAGACGGTACGCCTCGTCGCGCAGCAGCCGCGCGGTGATCTCGCCGAGCCCGAAGGAGACCACCGCGCCGAAGGCGGGGTCGTCCATCACACCGGCCACGGTCGGCACCGCGGGCTGCGGGGCCATGCGCTGCACCGCGAGCACGGCACCGGGTTCGAGCTGGCGCTTCAGGTCGGCGTAGGCGTCACGCACCCCGTCGGGACCGGACAGCCCGAGACGTACGGTCCCGGCACGCTTGGCCGCCTCGGGATCCGCGGCCTTCAGCACGACCGGCCAGCCGAGCTTCGACGCCACCTTGACCGCCTCCCGCGGCGACCCCACCGTCTGCGACGGCCAGACCTCCACCCCGTAGTGGGCGAGCAGTTCCGACGCGTCGATCTCGGCCGGGGTGTCCGCGAGCGTCGCGAGCACGAGGTCCCGCGCGGCGCCGAAGTCGATGCCCTCGACCTCCTCGGGCAGTCCGGCCGGCTGCTCCAGCCAGCGCGCGTGCCGCACGACGTGGGCGAGCGCGCGGACCGCCTCCTCCGGTGCGGCGTACGAGGGGATGGAGCCCCTGCCGGGTACGGTGCCGACCCGCAGCTCGTCGAGCATGCCGATCTTGCCTTCGAAGGTGGCGAGCACCGGTTTGCCGCAGTCGCGGGAGGCGCGCAGCAACTCGGCGGCGACCTCCGCCCCGTCGCCGGGGATGGGCGGCATGTAGATCGCGACCACGGCGTCCACGTCCGGGATCACCGAGGCGAGCGCCGTACCGAACTCCTCCGCGCAGGCCCGCGCGCCGAGGTTGACCGGCGGGCGGGGCTCCAGGCCCATCCGCACGCAGGCGTCGGCCGCGAGGAGCGCCATCGCGTCGGAGTTGCTGACCAGTCCCACCCTGGGCCCGGCGGGCAGCGGCTGGTAGGCGAGCAGCTGCGCCACGTCGAACTGCTGGATCAGGTCGTCGACCCTGATCACCCCCGCCTGCTCGAACAGCGCACTGAGCGCGGTGTCCGGCAGGCCGAGCACGGGTGCGGCGTGGCCGGTGGGCACGTTCTGGGTGGTGCCACCGCTTTTGACGACCACGATCGGCTTGCGGCGCGAGATGCGCCGCGCGAGGCGGGCGAACTTGCGAGGATTTCCCAGCGACTCCAGATAGAGCAGGATCACGTCGGTCCGCGGGTCCTCCTCCCAGTACTGCAGCAGGTCGTTGCCCGACACGTCGGCGCGGTTGCCCGCCGAGACGAACGAGGAGATGCCCATGCCGCGCTGGGCCACCCGCTGCAGCAGCGCGGTGCCCAGGGCTCCCGACTGGCTGAAGAACCCGACCCGTCCGAGGCCGGGGAGGGTGGCGGCGAGCGTGGCGTTCAGCCGTATCGCGGGGTCGGTGTTGGCGATGCCGAGGCAGTTGGGACCGACGACCCGCAGGCCGTACGCGCGGGCGATGCGCGCCAGCTCGTCCTGCCTTGCCCGGCCTTCCTGACCGGTCTCCCCGAATCCGGAGGAGACCACGATCAGCCCGCGTACGCCCTTCTCCGCGCACTCCTTGACCACGTCGATCACCCCGTCGGCGGGCACCGCGAGCACCGCGAGGTCCACCTCGCCGTCGATGGCCGTCACGCTCGGATAGGCCCGCACCCCCGCGACGGCCCGCGCCTCTCGGTGCACTGGGTAGACCGGGCCGGTGAAGTCGGCGCCGAGCAGGTTGCGCAGCACGGTCTGGCCGACGCCGCCCGGTTCTCGGCCCGCTCCCACGACCGCCACCGAACCGGGTGAGAGCAACCGCTCGATGGAACGGGACTCGGCACGGTGCTCGCGGGAGGCGGTCACCTCCTGGGCGGTCTCGGTCGGGGTGAGGTCGAGGGTCATCCTCACCACGCCGTCGGCGAAACGGCTCTGCGCGGTGTAGCCGACCTGCTTGAGCACCGCCATCATCTTCTGGTTGGCGGGCAGCACGTCGGCGACGAAGCGGGCGATCCCCTTCTCCCTCGCGGTGGCGGCCAGGTGTTCCAGGAGTACGGAGGCGACTCCTCGGCCCTGGTGGGCGTCCTCGACGAGGAAGGCGACCTCCGCCTCACCGGGCTCGATCCGGTCGTAGCGGATGACCGCCACCATCTCGGTGCCGATCGTGGCGATCAACGCCACCCGGCTGTCGTAGTCGACGTTGGTGAACCAGGTGATCTCCCGCTCCGACAACCGCGGCCGGGGGCCGAAGAAGCGGAAGTAGATCGACTCGTCGGACAACCGACCGTAGAAGGAACGCAACCGGTCGGCGTCGGCGGGCCGAATCGGGCGTACGTGGGCGGTTCCACCGTCCGACAGAACGACGTCCGCCTCCCAGTGAGCGGGATACTGAGCAGCCTCCACAGTCCCGAGAGTAGACGTGAATCTCACATAACAGACCACTCGGGCGAATTCACGCAACGCTTGTGCATCGACTGTGGTGCGGTGTCCGGTCAAGGCCCCATACGCTGGCCGGAAGCTGTTAAGTTTTTCGCGGTTACAGGCACGGCCAGAGGTATGGCTTGAAGCATGTCTAGAGGCAGGTCGGCATCGAAGGCAGCAAGGTGGTGACATCATGACGCGGGTGGTCGTGGTGGGCGATCTCATGACCGACGCGGTCGCGCGTGCTCGCTACCCGTTGGCCCGGGCCAGTGACACACCGGCGATCGTCACCATGCACGGCGGTGGTTCGGGCGCCAACATCGCCTCCTGGCTCGCCGTCGAGGGCACCGAGGTCGCCTTCATCGGGCGACGTGGCGCCGACATCACGGGCCGTAACCGCGACATGGAGCTGATGGGGTACGGCGTCGACGCCCGTCTCGTCATGGATCCCGAGCGCCCGACCGGCACCTGCGTGGTGCTCGTCACCCACAAGGGCGAGCGCACCATGCTGTCCGACCCCGGCGCGAACGCGGCGCTGTCGCCCGAGGACCTGCCCCGCGACCTCTTCTCCCAGGGCGGGCACCTGCACCTGTCCGGCTACACCCTGATCAACGAGGGCTCCCGCGACGCCGGCAGGGCCGCCCTGGAGATGGCCCGCCGTGCGGGGATGTCCGTCTCGGTCGACTGCTCATCCTCCGCTCCCCTGGAGCGCACCGGCGCCGAGCCCTTCCTGGAGTGGACGCAGAGCGCCAAGCTGCTGTTCGCCAACGCCGACCAGGCGAAGGTCCTGACCGGCCGCGACGACCCCTCCGCGGCCGCCAAGGTCCTCACCGCCTGGTTCCCGCAGGTCGTCGTCAAACTTCGCGACGAGGGCGCGCTCTGGTACGCCAACAACCGCCCCGAACCGATCAAAGTCCCCGCCGAGACCATCGAACGCGTGGTCGACGGCACCGGCGCCGGTGACGCCTTCACCGCGGGCTTCCTCCCGGCGTGGCTGGGCGGCAAGCCCCCGGCCGAGGCCCTCGCCTCCGGCTGCCACCTCGCCTCCCGGGCCATCTCGCACCTCGGCGCCCGCCCCCGCCTCTGACCCGTCCCTCGCGGGTTCACCGATCTTGAACGTGCGGCAGACCTGGTCCCGCGTTCCGCACGTGCCCCCGGCTCCCCCTGAGGCGATTACCCGCCGCACCGATCGGACATCGCCGCCGAATCGCGACGACGCGGAACGCGCTCATCACGGATCAGAACGTCGGATTCGAAAAACCCCTTGACCAGGCTCAAAACCGCCTGCCGTTATTGGCTGTTCCATTGTTTCCCGAGGTCGGAGTAGCGACTGCCGCAAGGGGCATGCCGTCTCGGTGAGTGAGTCTTCGGAGTCCGGTCATCGTCATGATGACGGGCTCGCGCAGCCCCCGGTGGAGCCGGAGCCCGAGCTTGAGGACGCCTTCGACCGTCTGGTCAGCGAGGGTTCTGCGCGGTTGGCGCGGCCGTGGCCGACGTTGGTGGTGACCGGCCTGCTGGGTGGGATCGACGTCGGCACCGGGGTGCTGGCGTACCTGCTGGTCAAGGAGGCGACCGGGTCGGCGATTCTGGCCGGGCTGGCGTTCAGCATCGGTTTCGTCGCGCTGTTGCTGGCCCGTAGCGAGCTGTTCACCGAAAACTTCCTGGTACCGGTGGCCGCGGTCGCGGCCCGCCGTGGATCCGTGGGTGAACTGGCCAGGTTGTGGGCGGTGTCGCTGGTGGCCAACCTGGCCGGCGGGTGGGGAGTCGCCTGGTTGATCATGCAGGCTTTTCCCCGGCTGCATCGGACGGCTGTGGAGGCCGGCAACCACTTCGCGGATCTGGGGACGAACCTGCATTCGTTCTCTCTCGCGGTGCTGGCCGGCATGGTGATCACGTTGATGACCCGGATGCAGCACGCCACCGACGATCTCGGGGTCCGGTTGGTGCCCGCCGTGTTGTTCGGCGCTCTGCTGGCCGGTGGTCAGCTGTTCCACAGCGTGCTGGACTCGATCCTGATGTTCACCGCCCTGATCACCGGCCAGGCTCCGTTCGGTTACCTCGACTGGTTGGCGGCGTTGGGCTGGGCCGTCATGGGCAACCTCGTCGGCGGTGTCGGTCTGGTGACCTTCCTGCGGCTGGCGCGGGTGCCACACCGCCTCGCCGAGGAACGCGCCCACCACGACTGACAACGTGACACGGCCGTCCACCGGACCAGACTTACTCGTCTAGCTGGTGACCGCGAGGGCGAGAGGCAGCACGGCGGGGGCTCCGGCGTGACGGAGCAGCGCGGCTCCCAGCGTCATCGTCCATCCGGTGTCGACCAGGTCGTCGACGAGCAGGATCGGGCCTCCGGCCCCGGCGACGGCCGCCCCCAGGGCGGCGGGCATGGCGAGGGTGCCCCGGATCGCCTGGACGCGCTGCGCGCTGTTGAACTGCCGTCCGGGCGAGCCCGACCGATAACCGAGGTCGCCCAGGTAGGACAGGCGCCCCACCTGGGCGAGCCGCTCGGCCAGGCTACGGACGAGTTGGGGACGGCTTCCCGAGGGCACCGCGACGACGCCGACCGGTCGCCGGCCCCACTCCCAGGACGAGAGCACCTTGATCACGGCGGCGAAGACGTCGTCGGGGACCGGCCCGTCGGAGGCGCCGTCGGCGAGGAGGCCCCGCAGGCGGTTGCCCCAGCCGATGTCGGTGAGCCTGCCCAGCACCCTCCCCGGCTCGGCACCCAGCTCCGGCTTGATCCTGCCCTTGAGGTCGGCCAGCCCGGTCGGCCACTGCCTGCGGGCCTCGATGTCCACTCCGGGCCGCTGGAGCCGGTCGGCGGCCGACCGTACGGCCCGCTCGTCCACCTCGGGCGAGCGGTGGCCGCCGGTGCAGTTGTCGCAGCGCCCGCAGGGTGAGGCGGTGTCGTCGTCAAGACGGCGGCGCAGGAACTCCTCACGGCAGCCGGTGGTGTCGAGGTAGTCGAGCATGGCCCGCTGCTCGGCCTCCCGCTCGGCGGCGACCCTGGCGTAGCGGGGGGCGTCGTACGCCCAGGGCTCGCCGGTGGACTCCCAGCCGCCCTTGACCCGGCGCACCGCGCCGTCGACGTCGAGGACCTTCAGCATCGTCTCCAGGCGGCTCCTGCTGAGGTCCACCCGGTTCTCCAGGGCGGCCGTGGACATCACGCCGCCCTCCTCAAGCGCAGCCAGCACGGCGCGCACCACGGGCTCGGGAGGGAAGGCCAGCGAGGCGAAGTAGGCCCAGATGTCGCGGTCCTCCGCGCCGGGCAGCAGGATCACCTCGGCACGCTCGACCCCTCGGCCCGCACGGCCGACCTGCTGGTAGTAGGCCACCGGGGACTGGGGTGCGCCGACGTGCACGACGAAGCCGAGGTCGGGCTTGTCGTAGCCCATACCGAGCGCGGAGGTCGCGACCAGCGCCTTGATCTTGTTGTCCAGCAGCGCCTGCTCGGCGGCGAGCCGCTCGGCCTGCTCGGTCTGCCCCGAATAGGCGATCACCTCATGGCCCTGCTCACGCAGGTAGGCGGCGATCTCCTGGGCGGCGGCCACGGTGAGCGTGTAGACGATGCCGGAACCCGGGAGCTCGTGCAGCGTCTGGGCGAGCCAGGCCAGACGCTGCTCGGCGCCGCGCAGGCGCACGACCCCGAGGTGGAGGCTGTCGCGCTCCAGCGCGCCGCGCAGCACGAGCGTCTCCTCGCCCATCTGCTCCGCGACGTCGCGGGTGACCCTGGCGTTGGCCGTGGCGGTGGTCGCGAGGATCGGCACGCCCTCGGTGAGCTCCTCGAACAGCGTGCGCAACCGCCGGTAGTCGGGGCGGAAGTCGTGACCCCAGTCGGAGATGCAGTGGGCCTCGTCGACCACGATCAGGCCCGCGCTCTCGGCCAGCTCGGGCAGCACGTGGTCGCGGAAGTCGGGGTTGTTGAGCCGCTCGGGGCTGACGAGCAGCACGTCGACCGCGCCCTCGGCGACCTGGTTGTAGACCTGCTCCCACTCCTCGGGGTTGGCGGAGTTGACCGTGACCGCGGTGATCCCGGCGCGTTCGGCGGCGGCGATCTGGTTGCGCATCAGGGCCAGCAGCGGTGACACGATGACGGTCGGCCCCTCGCCCAGCTCGCGCAGGAGCGCGGTGGCGATGAAGTAAACCGCCGACTTGCCCCAGCCGGTGCGCTGCACCACGAGCACCCGGCGCCGGTCCATCACCAGTGCCTTGATCGCCGCCCACTGGTCCTCGCGCAGCCGGGCGTGCTCCCCGGCGAGCGCCCGCAGCCGCTCCTCGGCCTCTTCGCGCAGCATCAGCTCTTCGCTCACCCGGTCATTGGTACCAGGTCTCGCCGACTGTTTTCCCCCGGTACGGCACACGCGTGCCTCCGCGCGGTGTCGGGAGCTGGGGACCTGACGGGCTCCGCGCCGTGATTTGATGCATCCACTATGGACGTCACCACCTGGTATCTCGAACAGACCTCCCGCTCGGACCTGCTGCCCGCCAAACCTCCGTCGGTCGAGGTCGACATCGTCCGCGCCGAGCTGCCCTCGCCGGAGTTCAGCCGGTTCCTCACCACGGCCGTCGGCGGAGACTGGCACTGGACCAACAAGCTTCCGTGGACCTGGGACGAGTGGGCCGACTGGCTCGCCGGGGGCGTGGAGACCTGGGTGGCCTACCATCGCGGCACCCCCGCGGGCTTCGTCGAACTCGCCCCCCAGGACGACGCGACGGTCGAGATCACCTCCTTCGGCCTCCTGGCGTGGGCGATCGGCCAGGGCATCGGCGGTCACCTGCTGGAGGTCGGCACGGCCAGGGCCTGGGACCTGGCCGACCGGCAGCCGGAGCGGGAGCCGACCCGGCGGGTGTGGCTGCACACCTGCTCACTTGACAGCCCGGTGGCTCTCGCGAACTATCGGGCACGCGGTTTCAGGGTCTACGACACCAGGGTGAACGTGCCCGGCGACGAACACGAGGGCGAGACCCCCGGCCCCTGGCCGGGAGCGGGTCCTCGGACCCGCGTTCTTCCCGCCCTCGGCACCCCGCCAGGACGGCCCCAGCACCCACGGGCGGACCGGCAGGAACGGCTCTGACACCCGCGGGCAGGCCGTAAGGCCCGGAAGTGTCGGACGGGCTGGGTATCGTATCCAGTCCCGGTACGATACCCGGTCGCCCCCGTCACCGGCCTCCCGCCGGACATCCCGGTCAAGGCTCCCCGGGGAGCCGGCGCCAACGGTTGGACCACGAAGACAGAAGGAGGATGCGCCTCCCCCCGCCTGACGGCCGGGGCACGCGCGCAGGAAATCAGATGGCTCGACGGACGACCACACCCCCGACAGACGAGGGCTTCGAGGAGCGGATCGTCGACATCGACGTTTCCACCGAGATGCGCACCAGCTTCCTCGAATACGCATACTCGGTCATCTACCAGCGTGCGCTGCCGGACGCCAGAGACGGCCTCAAGCCGGTCCAGCGCCGGATCCTCTACTCGATGAGCGAGATGGGCCTGCGGCCCGACAGGGGCCACGTCAAGTCCTCGCGCGTCGTCGGCGACGTGATGGGCAAGCTGCACCCGCACGGCGACACCGCCATCTACGACGCGCTGGTCCGCATGGCCCAGCCGTTCTCGATGCGTCTGCCGCTCATCGACGGGCACGGCAACTTCGGCTCCCCCGACGACCTGCCCGCCGCGATGCGCTACACCGAGGCCCGGCTCGCCTCGGCGGCGATGGCCGTGGTCCAGTCGATCGACGAGGACACGGTCGATTTCAAGCCCAACTACGACGGCCAGGAGACCGAGCCCACGGTCATGCCGTCGGCCTTCCCCAACCTGCTGGTCAACGGTGCCACCGGCATCGCGGTCGGCATGGCCACCAACATGGCGCCGCACAACCTCGTGGAGGTCGTCGCCGCCGCCCGCCACCTGATCAAGAAGCCGGACGCGACGCTCGACGACCTGATGCGGTTCGTCCCCGGCCCCGACCTGCCCACCGGCGGCACGATCATCGGTCTCGACGGCATCCGCGACGCGTACGCCAAGGGCAGGGGCACCTTCCGGATGCGCGCCAAGTGCGCCATCGAGCAGGTCAGCCCTCGCCGCAAGGGCATCGTCGTCACCGAGCTGCCCTTCAACGTCGGCCCCGAGCGGGTGGTCACCAAGATCAGGGAGCTGGTCACCGCCAAGAAGCTCCAGGGCATCTCCGACCTCAAGGACCTCAGCGACCGGCACAAGGGCCTCAGCCTGGTCATCGAGATCAAGAACGGCTTCATCCCCGAGGCCGTGCTGGAGGAGCTCTACCGGCTCACGCCGATGGAGGAGACCTTCGGCATCAACAACGTCGCCCTCGTCGACGGCGAGCCGCGCACGCTGGGCCTGCGCGAGCTGCTCCAGGTCTACGTCGACCACCGCATCGACGTGGTCCGCCGACGCTCGCTCTACCGCCGGCGCAAGCGCGAGGAGCGCCTGCACCTCGTCGAGGGCCTCATCGTCGCCCTGCTCAACATCGACGAGGTCATCCAGGTCATCCGCTCCTCCGACAACTCCGCCCAGGCCCGCGAGCGCCTGATGGAGATCTTCGAGCTGTCGGAGATCCAGGCCAACTACATCCTCGACACCCCGCTGCGCCGCCTGACCCGCTACGACAAGCTGGAGCTCGACCGCGAGAGCCAGACCCTGCGCGACGAGATCGCCGAGCTGACCGCGATCCTGTCCTCCGACGACAGGCTCCGCAAGGTCGTCTCCGACGAGCTCGCCCAGGTCTCCAAGACCTTCGGCACCCCGCGCCGCACGGTGCTGCTGGAGTCCTCAGGGGTCGCGAGAAACGTCTCGGTCCCCCTGGAGGTGGCCGACGACCCCTGCCTGGTGCTGTTCTCCTCCACCGGCCTGCTGGCCCGCACGTTCGACGCCTCGCCGCTGGCCGGCGACGGCGAACGCTCGGCCCACGACGTGCTGGTCTCCGTCGTGCGGAGCACGGTCAGGGGTGAGGTGGGCGTGGTCACCAACCAGGGGCGGATGATCCGGGTCCAGGTCGTCGACCTGCCCACGCTGCCCCGTTCGAACAACCCGCCGTCGCTGTCGGGAGGCCACCCGGTCGCGGAGTACGTCACCTTCAACCCGGGCGAGACGGTCGTCGGCATCGGCTCGCTCGATCCCGAGGGGCCCGGCCTCGCGCTGGGCACGGCGCAGGGGGTGGTCAAGCGGGTCGTCCCCGACTACCCGGCCAACCGCGACGACTTCGAGGTGATCACCCTCAAGGAGGGTGACACCGTGGTGGGCGCTGTGGAGCTGGAGAACGAGAACCACGATCTCGTCTTCATCACCTCCGAGGCCCAGCTGCTGCGCTACTCCGCCTCCATCGTCCGCCCGCAGGGCCGCCCCGCGGGCGGCATGGCCGGTGTACGGCTGGACGGCGACGCCGTGGTGATCTGGTTCGGCGCGGTCGATCCCGCCCGCGAGTCACAGGTCGTGACGATCGCCGGTTCCTCCACGGCGCTGCCGGGCACCCAGATCGGCGGCGCCAAGATCTCCGACTTCGCCGAATACCCGCCGAAGGGCAGGGGCACCGGCGGGGTCCGCGTCCAGCGCTTCCTCAAGGGCGAAGACATCCTGCTGCTCGCCTGGGCCGGTCCCGGCCCGGCCCGCGCGGTCTCGGCCGTCGGCAAGCCCGTGCCTCTCCCCGAGGAGCTGGGCCGCCGTGACGGCTCCGGCGTACGGCTCACCCACACCGTGTCGGCCGTGGGCGGCGCCCTCGGCTCCGAAGGCGGCGAGGAGGGCTCCGAGGCGGCTCCCCCGCAGGAGTGACCCCCGCCCGCGAGAAGGGCCCCGGGGATTCCGCGTGATCCCATGAGGCGGTCGGCGAGGTTTCCCGCGGAAGGCCCCCGCGTCACGCGGCAGCAGTGGCGCGGCGGCCTTCCGCGGGAGACGCCATCGGTGCGGAGGCCCTGAGATCGCTCAGGACGGTCAGTCGACGCACAGGCAGAACGGGTGCCCGGCAGGGTCGAGAAAGACCCGGAAACCCTCATCCTCGCCCGGCTGGTAGGGGTGTTTGGACGCGCCGAGCGCCAGCACCTCCTTTTCCGCCTCATCGAAGTCCTCGACCGTCACATCGATGTGAAACTGCTGGGGCCGTTCGGCGGTGGGCCACTCCGGTGGCCGATGGTCGGGAACCCGTTGGAAGCAGAGCCGCCCTGGCCCATCCCCGGTGACCACCACCCAGTCGTCCTCGACTCCGGCGATCTTCCAGCCCAGAAGGGCACTGTAGAAGTCGGCCAGTCGCCTGGGATCTGGACAGTCGAGGACGATCGACCTCAGCTGCGCGATTCCCATGTTTCCTCCTGATCTTGACACCGGTGAAGATCTCATGGCGGTCTCGCCGGAAGCCTCAGGTGCGTTCCGTGCCGACCGGGCCCGAGGCGCGGGGGGGGGCGGGGGGGGGGGGCCCCCCCCCCGGGCCCCGCGCCGGCTTAGGGCCCCCCCGGGGCCGCAGCCCCGCCCGCCCCAGATC
>NZ_JBITIZ010000020.1:0-77277 GCF_044459525.1 Streptosporangium sp. NPDC050284 | reverse complement strand
CGGCCTGGGGGGGGGGGGCGGCGGCCCCGCGGGGGGGGGGGGGGGGCGCCCCCCGCCCCGCCCCCCCCCCCGCCTCGGGCCCGGTCCGTCTTTCCTCCCCGGGCGGACCGAAACCCGGCACCTCAGATGAGCGCCCCCTGAAGCGCGAACCGGATCGCCATCAGCAACTGCCAGGGTTCACCCGACTCCCAGAAGCGGACGACCTTGGCCACCCGATCCGTCGGCTCGAACTCACCGGTCCCCTCCGGGCCGAAACACCCCGCCTCCACGAGGACGGCCACGAACGGGTCCTCGTCCCTCAGTGATCGGGTGTAAACCGCCGCGTCGAGCAGGGACAGCGCCGAGCGCGCGTTGCGCCCCCCGTCCCTCACCTCGACCCGGTCCAGCTTTCGCCTGCCCTGGTCACGAAGATAGTCGGCCAGGGATTCGATCCTGCTCATTCACCCTCCCCACACATCCGGACTTCGGGTGACGACATCATGACCCAGCGTGAGCGACAGTGGTGGGATCTTGGTGAAGTCCTCACCCGGTGCGGCCCCGGCAACGCTCAGGAAACGGGCATGAAGCATCATTAGTCCGTTGATTGCGCCGACCGAGGGATGCGTACGTGAGTGCTTTTGACGACCTGCTGACCGCCAACGAGGAGTTCTCCGCCACGTTCACCGACACCGAGCTGACCGGTAGGGCCGCCCGCGGTCTCGCCGTGGTCACCTGCATGGACTCGCGGATCGATCCGCTGGGGCTCTTCGGCCTGAAGCCGGGGGACGCCAAGATCCTCCGCAACGCCGGGGCGAGGGTGACCGACGACGTCCTGCGCACGCTCATCCTGGCGGTCAACCTGCTGGGGGTGGAGCGGGTGCTGGTCATGCCGCACACCGACTGCGGCATGGCCAAGGTCACCGATGACGAGGTACACGCGATCACCGCCCGGCGCGGCGTCGACACCCGCAGCCTGGACTTCCACACCGTCCCAGACCAGGACGCGGCACTCCGCCATGATCTCGTACGGATCAGGACGACCCCGTTCCTGCCCGCGGGGATGCCGGTCGGCGGGGCCGTCTACGACGTGCGCACCGGCAAGCTGATGCCGGTCGACATCTGAGGGTCGGGATCAGGCCCTCCTGATCCGCCCTCCGGCGCGGGAAGCCGTCGCCGGCCCGGATCGACGCGTCGACATCAGGCGCCGGCGCGGGAACCGGCCGGGGCCTGATGTCGGTTTCGCGATTCCGCCCCGTCCGCCGGCGCTCGAAGACCCGGGGCACGATCGGCCTCCCGCCGACGCGTCCCGCCGACGGGGGAGCCGATCACCCGACCGGTGTGGATCCGGGCCCCCGCCCGGACATTCCCACCGGGAATCACCTCTCAGCGATGATCACGCGTCGATGTGGTCGCGGTCGATCTCGGCCGCGCTGCTCACGATGAACTCCCGGCGCGGGGCCACGTCGCTGCCCATCAGGAGCGCGAAGATGCGCTCGGCCTCCTCGATGTCCTCGATGCGGACCCGGCGCAGGGTGCGGTGGCGGGGCTCCATCGTCGTCTCGGCCAGCTGGTCGGCGTCCATCTCACCCAGGCCCTTGTAGCGCTGGACCGGGTCCTTCCAGCGCTTGCCCCGGCGCTCCAGGTCGCGCAGCACTCGGTGCAATTCGGCGTCGGAGTAGCAGTAGACGTACTTGCCGTGACCGCGCGTGGGGTTGATGACCTCGATGCGATGCAACGGCGGCACGGCGGCGAAGACGCGCCCGGCCTCGACCATCGGCTTCATGTAGCGGTGGAACAGCGTCAGCAGGAGGCAGCGGATGTGCGCCCCGTCGACGTCGGCGTCGGCCATCAGGATGACCTTGCCGTAGCGGGCGGCCTCGATGTCGAAGGATCGGCCGGAACCCGCGCCGATGACCTGGATGATCGCGGCGCACTCGGCGTTCTTGAGCATGTCGGCGACGGACGCCTTCTGCACGTTCAAGATCTTGCCCCGGATCGGCAGCAGCGCCTGGAACTCCGAGTTTCTGGCCGCGCGGGCGGTGCCCAGCGCCGAGTCGCCCTCGACGATGAACAGCTCGCTGCGGTCGACCTCGTCACTGCGGCAGTCGACCAGCTTGGCGGGGAGCGCCGAGTTCTCCAGGGCGGTCTTGCGGCGCTGGTTGTCGCGGTGCTCCCGAGCGGCGATGCGGGCCTTGGCCGCCGCGACGATCTTCTCCAGGACCGCGCGGAGCTGCGCCTTGGCGTTGCGCGGCGGGTTGGCGAGCAGCTCCTTGAGGTCTCGTGAGACGACGTGGGCGACGATCCTGGAGGCCGCCGAGGTGCCCAGGACCTCCTTGGTCTGCCCCTCGAACTGCGGCTCGGGCACCCGGACGGTCACCACGGCGGTGAGCCCTTCCATGATGTCCTCGCGGGTCACGGGGGCGTCGCCGTTCTTGAGCAGGCGGGTCTCGCGCAACTGCTCGTTCAGGGTGCGGACGAGGGCGCGCTCGAAGCCGTTGACGTGGGTGCCGCCCTTGGGGGTGGCGATCACGTTGACGAAGGAACGGACGGTGCTGTCGTAGCCCTTGCCCCAGCGCACCGCCACGTCGACGGTGAGCTCCCGCTGGACCTCGGTCGGGGTCATGTGCCCCAGGTCGTCGAGGACCGGGACGGTCTCGCGGAAGTGACCGGTGCCCTGCAGGCGCAGCACGTCGCAGACGGCCTCGTCACGGGCGAGGAACTCGGTGAACTCCGAGATGCCGCCGTCGAAGTGGAACTCCTCCTCGACGACCTCCTCTCCGCGGCTGTCGCGCACGGCCAGGGTCAGGCCGGGGACCAGGAACGCGGTCTGGCGGAGGCGGACGTGGATCTCGTCGAGGGAGACCTCGGCCTCGGGGAGGAAGATCTGGTGGTCGACCCAGAAGCGCACGCGGGTGCCGGTGACCTTCTTCGCCACGCTGCCGCCGTCGCGCAGCCCGGACTTCTTCTTGAACTTGGCCTTGGGGCCGTCGCCGTCGAAGACGCCCGGAACGCCCCTGCGGAAGCTGATCTCGTGGATCCGGCCCTCGCGGTCGACCTCCACGTCCAGCCGCGAGGACAGGGCGTTGACGACGGAGGCGCCGACGCCGTGCAGGCCGCCCGAGGCGCCGTAGGAGCCCCCGCCGAACTTCCCGCCCGCGTGGAGCTTGGTGTAGACGAGTTCCACGCCGGCCAGGCCGCTCTTGGGCTCGATGTCGACCGGGATGCCCCGGCCGTTGTCGCGGACCTCGATGGAGCCGTCGGGGTGAAGCTCGACCTCGATGCGGCTGCAGTAACCGGCCAGGGCCTCGTCGACCCCGTTGTCCACGATCTCCCAGAGGCAGTGCATGAGACCGCGGCTGTCGGTCGACCCGATATACATGCCTGGACGCTTACGGACGGCTTCGAGACCCTCCAGCACCGACAGGTGGCGGGCCGTATAGCCCGTCTCCGCGCTAACTGCGGTCACGCCCACTCCCACTCTGTCGAACACGTGTGCGCAGCTTACCGTTCTTCCCACCACGACGGGTACAAGCTTGCCATCCGGTGGGTTCGTGCGTTACATCCGGTGTGATCATGGTTACTTTCGGACGCTTTCCGCTCTGGGCGTAGCAGGGGGTCGGTTGGGAACGTTCGTATCGGGTTAGATGTTCTCTCAAGTGACTGACGCCAGATCCTCCACCTCAGGGGATGACCTGAAAGGCGATACGTGACTGGAACCCTCGCCCCCGCCAAGCAGCTCACAGCTGCTGACCGCTGTGACCGGTGCGGCGCCCAGGCTTACATCCGCGCAACCCTGCCCGTGGGCGGGGAGCTGCTGTTCTGCGCCCACCACGGGCGTCAGCATGTGGCCGTGCTGAGAGACAAGGGCGCCATCATCCAGGACGAGTCCGCTCGTCTCAGCGACACCCCGGCAACGGCAGGCAACGACGAACGATAACCAGACGAATGGAGCCATCATCGGACCCGATAGTGATATCGGCCCGCCACCGTGAAGCCCTGCCGCTCGTAGAGCGTCCTGGCAGCGGTGTTCGACTCCACGACGACTAAATATGCCCGCTGTGTGCCCTGCGCCCGCGCATGCGAGAGCAGGGCACGCAACACCTTCCGTCCATGGCCCCTGCGCCGCGCGTGCGGCATCACAGCCATGGAGTAGATCCCAAACCACTCCCCCTGGACCACGCCCCGCCCGACGGCCTCCCGGCCGAGCGAGGCGTATACGGCGGGCACGCCGGTGAGGATTCGCGCGACCGTCGGCAGACCGTCGCCACCGAACCTCCCGTCCACGCTCCACCAGGCGTCCAACCACGCCTGTGAGGGCGCCTCAGCGAGCTCGACCTCCTCTTCGGACCCTCCCTCGGGCCCGAGGCGCGCCGTCATCACCAACGTGGGGTCCACCACCCCGTAGCCGCGCGCCTCCAGCGACGCGTCCAGACCCGGCGTGGCCCCGCCTCCCACGGAGAAGACGCAGGGCAGCCCTCGGTCGGCATAGAACTTCTCGGCCCCCTCGATGGCGGCCTCCAGGTCCTCGGGCTCGCCCAGCGGCAGCACGGAGTTGGCCCGCTTGGTCACCCCGTTCGCGGCGCGCAGCGTCCAGCACCCGGCCTCCACCCGTTGGAGCGCCGGCCATGCCTGGTCGACCAGCCGGTCAAAGGCGTCATCGATCATGCTGAAGGATCCTAACTCCCCGATCGCCCCACTACGCTCGGCGACTGTGCTGATTCTGCTGCCTCCATCCGAGGGAAAGGCCGCGCGGGGCGACGGCCCCGCCCTCGACCTGTCCCGGTTGAGTTTTCCCGCCCTCGGCCCGCACAGGGAGCTCGTCCTGGAAGCGCTCATCGCGCTGTGCCGGGGACCGGCCGCGCGGGACGTGCTCGGCCTGTCGCCGGGACAGGCCGGTGAGGTCGGCGGAAACCTGCTTCTGCGGACCGCGCCGACTCTGGCCGCGGCCGACCTGTACACCGGCGTCCTCTACGACAACCTCGGCCTGGCCTCGCTCTCCCCTCAGGCGGCGACACGGGCCTCGGAGAGCCTGCTGATCTTCTCCGGCCTCTGGGGCCTGCTGCGGGTCGGCGACCGCGTGCCCCCCTACCGGCTGTCGATGGGGGTGCGGCTGCCGCCGCTCGGCGGCCTGAGCGCCTTCTGGCGCCGGCCGGTCACCCCCCTGCTCGACGCCGAACCCGGCCTCGTCGTGGACCTGCGCTCCAGCACGTACGCGGCCGCGTGGCGGCCCGGCGGCCGGGCGGTGGCGGTACGGGTGCTCAGGGACGGGAAGGTGGTCAGCCACATGGCCAAGGCCACCCGCGGCCTGATCGCCCGCTCCCTGCTGGAAAGCGGAGCCGATCCGGAGAGCCCCGAGGAGCTCGTCAAGGTTCTGGATCACCTCGGCCACTCCGTCGTCCTCCACGCCCCGCCCACGGGGAACCGTTCGTGGACACTCGACATCGTGACGTGACGCGCCGTGGGCTCCTCTCCCCGGGCCGTGACGGGGGCGTGGCGGGCGGGAGCCCCGCGCGGGAGGGGCCCCGGGTTCACGCCGCGACGAGGTGCAGCCGCCCGCAGGCCCGCTGAAACTGCTGGGCGGGATCTCCGAGGTAGGACCAGGGCAGTGTGCTCCCCCTGCCTTTCGTCCGCATCAGGTGCCCGCGCGCGGGCCGCCGAAGGTCTGCCAGATAGAAGGCGGCCCCGAACAGGTTGTGCGCCTCGATTGATCGGGGGTGGCTGTCGTTTCCCAGCCAGCGGCCCGAATGCGAGACGACCTCCCGCAGCGCCCCATCGGAGAACCAGCCGCCGCGCGACATCGGCGACCGCCCTGCGGCCACCTGCTCGAAGTGGGCCAGCGGCACCAGGGACGCCATCGGATCCCCATCGGGTGCCCGCGAGACGGCCTGCCTGGCGAACTCCAGCATCTCCTGGGCACTGCCGCCCCAGGCGGGGGACAACGTCATGAGCCGGGCCACGTGGGCCGGGAACAGCGTCGGATAACGCCGAACGGCCTCGTACCAGACCGCGTCCTTCTCCTGACGCGGCCGGTCGAGGCCGAGATAGAGCCACATGATCGATTCCCAGGGCACGGGATCGGACGGCGCGAGCGAGACCGCGGCGAAAAGCGGCATCCTGGCCGACTCCATCGCTCCCTGGAACGCCTGCGTGCGCTGCGCCTGCACGGCCCGCGCCTTGACATCCGGCTTGATCGTCCAGGCTTCCTCGATGCGGGTGCGCCCGAGCCAGAGCCAGAGGTCGGGGTTGGCCCGGTCACGGGCCGCCAACGCCTCTATGGCACGGCTGTGACCGACGGCCGCCTTGGCCAGCGCCTCGATCCTGAGCGCACGGCTCTCCGGATCGCCGCGGGCCGCGCCGATCGCGACCGTGCCGGCTTCGAAGATCTTCCGGCGCACCGCGGCGACCGCCTCGTCGAGCATCGCGTCCGCCCACGGACGATCGACGATCAACCGCAGTCCTCGTGCGCGAACTCTGTCGACTTCGGCCACACCCATGAGGCGGCAGCCTAGGAGGCTGTTTCACATGACGTGCTACCGATCTGTTACACCCTCGTTAACGACAGGAGGGGCCGCACCATATGGCGCGACCCCCCTGTCAGGAAGTCTCAGTCGAGGTAGTCGCGCAGGACCTGGGACCGGGACGGGTGGCGGAGCTTGGACATCGTCTTGGACTCGATCTGCCGGATGCGCTCGCGCGTCACCCCGTAGACCTTGCCGATCTCGTCCAGCGTCTTCGGCTGGCCGTCGGTCAGACCGAAGCGCATCGAGACCACGCCCGCCTCGCGCTCGGACAGCGTGTCCAGAACGGAGTGGAGCTGCTCCTGCAGAAGCGTGAAACTGACCGCGTCCGCCGGAACGATGGCCTCGGAGTCCTCGATGAGGTCACCGAACTCGCTGTCTCCCTCCTCACCCAGCGGGGTGTGCAGGGAGATCGGCTCTCGGCCGTACTTCTGGACCTCGACGACCTTCTCGGGGGTCATGTCGAGCTCGCGGGCCAGCTCCTCCGGGGTGGGCTCGCGCCCAAGGTCCTGGAGCATCTGCCGCTGGACACGGGCCAGCTTGTTGATCACTTCGACCATGTGGACCGGGATGCGGATGGTCCGCGCCTGGTCGGCCATGGCGCGGGTGATCGCCTGCCGGATCCACCACGTGGCGTAGGTGGAGAACTTGTAGCCCTTGGTGTAGTCGAACTTCTCGACCGCGCGGATCAGACCCAGGTTGCCCTCCTGGATCAGGTCCAGGAAGAGCATTCCGCGTCCCGTGTAGCGCTTGGCCAGCGAGACCACGAGGCGGAGGTTCGCCTCCAGCAGGTGGTTCTTGGCCCGGCGGCCGTCCTCGGCGATCCACTCCAGCTCGGCGCGGACGTCGACCGGGAGCTTCTCGCCATCGCTGCCGAGCTGCTCCTCGGCGAACAGACCGGCCTCGATGCGCTTGGCGAGCTCGACCTCCTGCTCGGCGTTGAGCAGGGGGACCTTACCGATCTGCTTGAGGTAGTCCTTGACCGGGTCGGCGGTGGCACCGGCGGCGGCGACCTGAGGCACCGGGGCGTCATCGTCGTCGTCGGTGAGGATGAGGACCTCGTCCTCGTTCACCTCGACGACCTCGACCTTGGGCTCCTCCTCGGTCTCGGTCTCGGCCTCGGCTTCCACCTCGACTTCCACCTCGACCTCGGCCACGGCCTCCAGGTCGAAGTCCTCGATCTCGACGTCCTCGAGGTCGATGACCTCGTCGTCGTCACCGGTGACCGGCTTCGGCGCGGACGCCGGGACCGCGGCTGCGGGACCGGCCTTCTTCGGCGGCGGGGCGGGAACCGGCTTCTTGGCGGCCGGGGCGACCTTCTTGGCCGGAGCCGTCTTGGCCGAAGCCGCCTTCACCGGGGCCGCCGGCTTCTTGGCCGCGGCCGCGGCGGGCTCGGAGCCGCTGACGACCGCGGTGACGGTCTCCGGCTGCTCCTTGGCCGCCGCCGCGGTCTTGGTCTTCTTGACGGCGGCGGGCGTGGCCGGGGCGGTGCGGCGTTTGGCGGGAGTGCGGGGCTTCTTGGGAGCCGCGGAGTCCTCGGCGGTCAGCCGTACTGTGATGCCCTCTTTGCTAAGGCTTCGCAGGATTCCAGCGACCTGCGCCATCGGAATGTCCGCTTCCTCGACGGCCTTGCGGACATCCTCGGACTCGAGGAACCCCTGCGAGCGCCCCCGCTCCATCAGCTGCTGAATGACGGGCTCGTTCAGCTCGGATGGCTTCGAGCGAGTCGAACTTGCAGGCGACACGAACACCTCTCGAAGGAAAGCGTGACGAGAATGGACCCAGATGCCCAACTAGGGGCAGTTTTGCCTCTAGTTGTGATTAGCGAGGCCGCGCTAACCGCGACGCACCTGTCCAGCATTGTGGCATGACACCGTGATCCATACGGCCGCCTCCTGGCGGTTGCCCTCCACCCTAGGCCGACCAAGAGAGTAGTGCGTACGGAAGCGAGGCACCGATACCCGAAAGCAACCGTTATGACTGTTTCATTCAGTCACTCTTCGTGGCGAGGGGAACGTGGATCGCGAGCACCGTGACGTCGTCATCCTGCTCATATCCGGACAGCATGCGATCGACAAGAAAATCTAGCAACATGTGCGGGCTTCCCACCACTTCGGCCGGCGCTTCGTTCACAACAGAACAAAGATCGGCAAGCCCGGCATCGAGGCCACGCTTGCGATTCTCCACAAGACCGTCCGAATACAGGACAGCGGTGTGGCCCGGCGGGACACAGAATCTGAACTGCCGGCGGCTCGTGGGCCAGCCCAGCGGGGTGCCCGGCTCACCGTCGCACAGCAGCGGCACGCCCTGCGGGGAGACCAGCAGCGGAGGCGGGTGACCGGCGAGCGCGAGCGTGCCCTCTCCGGTGCCCGGCTCGACGACCATGTAGGCGAGAGTCGTGACCTGCTCCTCCTCCTCGGTGGCCTCGAAGACCCTGTCGAGGCCGGTGAGCACCGCGGCGGGCGGCGGGTTGGTCAGTGCCAGGGCTCGCATGGCGTTGCGGATGCGCCCCATTCCCGCCGCGGCCTTGACGCCCTTGCCCATGACGTCGCCGACCACCGCCGCGACCCGGCCGTCCTGGAGGACGAACGCGTCGTACCAGTCGCCGCCGACCTGCACGTGGCGGCTTCCCGAGCGGAACCGCTGGGCGAGGACCAGGCCCCGGACCACCGGCAGGCGGTCGGGCAGCAGGCTGCGCTGGAGCGTCTCCGCCGTGCGGTGCTCTCGCTCGAACAGGGTGGCCCGCTCGACGGCGAGGGCGCACTGACCCGCGAGCGCCTCCAGGAAGACCCCGTCCTCCTGGGAGATCTTCTGCGGGCGGGTGAAGGAGAACCTCAGCGCACCGAGCGCCCGCCCCGCGGCCAGCAGCGGCAGGCCCACCCAGGCCCGCTCGTCGCTGTGGTCGATGAACCCGGTGACCTCCTCGCTGTCGCCACCCGCGTCGACCAGCTGGGCCCTCAGGCTCTCCGGCGACTCGGCGAAGACCGGCCGCCGGCTGTTGACCGCCATGGTCATCACGCTGGAGTGCGAAAGCGGGATCTCCTCGCCGGGCGCGCCGGGGACGTCGGGAATGCCGCCGCTGTTGACCAGCTTCAGCGCGGCCCGGTCGACATCGAGCAGCGCCACGGCCGAGCGGTCGGCCGCCAGGGCCGTACGACCCACGTCGATGATCACCTGGACCACCTGCTCGACGGTGAGCGCCTCGGCGAGTATCGCCGTGGCGCCCTGCAGGCGCGCGGTCCGCAGAGCCGCGGCGCCGAGCTGGTCGGTCAGGCGGCCGCGCATCTCCTCGGCCTCGCGCTGCGGGGTGACGTCGGTGTTGGCGCCCACCCATTCGACGACCCGATTGTGCCGGATGATCGGGACGGCGCGCACCTCGAAGTGCCGGTAACCGCTGGCCCGGGTGCGGACCCGGTAACTCCACTCGAACATGGTCCGGCCGCGCAGCGCCTCGCGCCACGCCTCCTCGGTGTGCGGGCGGTCGTCGGGGTGGACGGCCTCCAGCCAGCCGTGGGCGAGGTATTCATCGAGCCCCTGGCCGGTGATGGCCCGCCACTGCGGCGCGTCCTCCTCCACGACGCCGGTGGGCGCGGTGATCCACACGAGCTGGGACTGGGCCTCGACCAGCGAGCGGTAGCGCTCCTCGCTGCGCCTGAGGTCCTCCTCGACCTGCCTGCTGTCGGTGATGTCGACGCCGACCAGGCAGATCGCCTGGAGCGTGCCCTTGTCGTCGTGGACCGGGGAGAAGGTCAGGGACCAGTGATGGGTCTCGCCGTCGGCGGTGCGCACACGGATCCGCTGGTCGCCCTCGACCTCGGCGCCCGCCACGATGCCGCGGACCGAGCCCTCGATCAGGGCGGTCAGGTCGGCGGAGAGCAGATCGCCGGGGACGCGGCCGACCAGGCGCTCGGCGGGCAGGCCGACCACGTCGGCGAAGACCTCGTCGACGCGCTCGAAACGGCCGTCGGGGTCGAAGAACGCGAAGGCGAACGGCGACTGCGACAGCAGGCCCTGCAACAGGCCGGAGTCTGAGATGTCCACACCCGACTCCCGGGGACGGGGCACGGAGGTTTCGGCGCTCATGGTCGGCACCTCCGTCGCGTGCCAGGGTCTCCCACGAGGCACATCTCCAAACTTGCGAATTGGCATAGCGCGGCTCCGGGGGACCGGATCCTGGAGTACATCATCGGCGATGGGCAGGTGTGGACGGAAGCCCCGCCCAGGATGCGGTCAGCGCCCCCTGGGAACGCCGCCGCTCCGAGGACCGGAACCCTCGCGCCGATGCGAGGGGGCTCCCGCACGGGCGCCGACCGGCTGGCACCGCGTCTCCGAACGTTTGCGGCCAGGACCATAGCAGGATCGGGCCGGACCGTCCCGGCAACTGCCCACCTCATCTCCGTAGGGCTTGCAGGCGAGATCAGGCTACTGACTCGCCGTCAATTCGGCTCCCTGTTCGGGAACACTCACTTACTCGGCTGTTGCAGGATTCAGTCAAGACACGGTGTCAGCTTCCCATATCACGGCGCCAAGGGTTGACAGTCCCGAGATAAGTTGTGAAATGAAAACGCACGTCCTCGCCGACACATCCGGGGGATGCCCCGGGAAACTCCGGAGGAATGCGACTTCCATGCCCGTTCTTGCCACCCGCCTCGCCGGGCCTTCCGTGACGACCCTCGCCGCGCCCTCGGCGCCCTCGGCGCCCTCGGCGGCTCTCCACGAGCCGGTGACCTCTCACCTGGCCGCCGAGTTCCAGACGATCGCCCTCGACACCGTCGACAGGTGCGTGGCCGAGGTCCGCGCCTGCGCCGAGCATCTCGGCATCGAGCCGACGGCCGAGATCGTCGAGCGCGTCGCCCGCGAGCATCTGCTCGCCCTTGTCAACTCCGCGCCGCCATCTCGCGGTCCCCGGTAACATCGGGAGCACCCGGCCGTCTTCTACGCACCGTTTGGCCCGGGAATGCGAGAAGGTTGGGACGTGAGCGAGGGAAGCGAGCGGGCCAATCGACGCGGCGGCGGCGCCCATGATGGGCTGACGCGCCCGACGGGGGAGGCTGCTTGAGCCGGCGACATCGTCGAGACCTCAGGGAGAGCCAGTCCCCCGAGGCGGTCTTCTCCGAGATGTTGCTCGCCGCTCGCGAGCTACTGGCCGTACGCAGCCCGCTGGACGCCGAGCTCATGGTCTCCGACATGATCGGAGCCTGGTGGGGGCGCCGGCTGCGCCGAGGGGACGCCGAGCAGGTCCTCGGTGAGGGCCTGGTCGACTACGCGGCCAAGGCGGGCTCGCCCGCCGCGCTCACCCTGCTGATCGCGCTCGCCTACCTCGGCACGGCCCGCCAGGCCGCCAAGGCCGAGGGCGCCGCGCTGGCGCTCATGGAGCGCGACGTGGCCAGGCCGCGCTGGGCCGACCGGCTGGGCGTGGTCAAGACGACCGGCTGCTTCGTCTCCCGCGACGCGTACGGCGACCAGGACACCGTGGTGTGCACCTTCGGCTACCGGGGCGTCGACAGCGTCGAGGAGCGGCACGCGCTGGTGGTGATCGTCGACTACAACATGCGCGGCATCGCCCGTGACGCCTGGGTCTCCTCGCACGTCGACAAGCTGCTGGAACAGGCCAGGGCCGAGGCCGAGGGCAACCCGATGCTCAGGTTCGGGGAGATCGAACCTCAGCAGGCCAGGGCGCTGCTCGAATCGGCCATGAAGGCCACCGCCGAGTACGGCCAGCGCAGGACGACCGTGCCGGTCAGCGACAGCTACAGCGCCTACCACGCCTTCGCCAGGTCCCGGATCAAGGCGCTGCCACCCGGCAGGAAGCGGCCGGCCCCGCTGCACAGCGAGGCCCCCTACAGCCGTGACCGCCGGGCGATGCTGGCGGCCGAGTTCCTCTCCTCGGACGCGGCCGAGCACCTGTCCGACCCCTCGGCGGCCTCCCGGTGCGCCGACCACATCATCGACTACGGCTGCGACCAGGATTTCGGCCGCCCGCTCCGGGTGAGCCCGACCAAGTGCGAGACGTTCCTCCTCGACTGGCTGCCGCGCAAGGTGATGCTCAGCACCGCCGAGCAGGAGGCGGTGCCGCACGTGCTGGGCGCGTGGGCGCGGTTCGCCGCCGGCAGGACCGGACTACCCGACGAAGGGCTGCGGGCCACGCTCGACGCGATCTGGGAGGCGACGGGCAAGTTCGCGGAGTCCTACCGCGACCCGACGACCTTCGGGCTCGACCGCGACCTGCTCGACCGGCTGCTGCCGGACGGCGACCTGTCGGCGCTGGCCAGGCGGGTGTTCGCGTTCCCCTTCCTGCAGGGTACGCACGGTGAGATCAAGCTCAGCCTGCTCAACCCCGCCGATGACACCGACCGGCGGATCCTGCTGGGCATCGACCACGCGGGGGAGCTCGACCGGCGCGACTACGACGAGCACCTCGCCTGGCACGAGGAGATCGCCGCCAGGCTATGGGAGGGCGACCCTCCGCAGCTGTGGGAGGCGGCGCAGCGGCTGCTCGACCTGGGCCATGACCGGCACGACGTGCTGCACGTGCTGATCGAGATCGCCGAGCGCATCGGGGACGACCCCGAGGAGCTGGCCATCGCCCTCGATGACATCGCGGATATTCCCGACGAGCCTCCGGTGTAGGTGAGCCATGGTGATCGATCTCAACGCCGATCTGGGCGAGAGCTTCGGAATCTGGAGGCTGGGCGACGACGAAGCCCTCCTCGACGTCGTGACCAGCGCCAACATCGCCTGCGGGTTTCACGCGGGCGACCCGTTGAACATCCGGCGAACGTGCGCGGCGGCGGTCGACCGCGGGGTGACGATCGGCGCCCAGGTCTCCTACCGGGACCTGGCCGGGTTCGGCCGCCGCGAGATGGACGTCGATCCCGAGGAGCTCTGCGCCGAGGTGCTCTACCAGCTGGGAGCGGTGGACGGCATCGCGAGGGCGATGGGCGGCCGGGTCTCCTACGTCAAACCGCACGGCGCGCTGTACAACCGGATCTGCCGCGATCCCGAACAGGCCGGGGCCGTCGTGGCGGCGGTCGCCGACTACGACCGGGACCTGCCCCTGCTCACCCTGCCCGGCTCCGTGGTTCACGAGATCGCCGCCGGGGAGGGGGTCACCACCGTCGTCGAGGCCTTCGCCGACCGCGCGTACACCGGCACGGGAGCGCTGGTCTCCCGCCGCTCCCCCGGCGCGGTGCTGCACGACCCGGGCATGGTCGCGGACCGGGCCGTGCGGATGGCGACCGAGTGGGTGGTCGAGGCGGTGGACGGCTCGCGGGTGCCCGTCGAGGCGCGCTCGATCTGCGTGCACGGCGACACCCCCGGCGCCGTGCTGATGGCCCGTGCCGTGCGCGACGGTTTGGTGGAGGCGGGAGTGACGCTGAGGTCCTTCGCGTGAGCGTCCGGCGGGCCGGGGAGCACGCGCTGCTGGTGGAGACCGGCTCGCTGGAGATCTCCCATCGGCTGGACGCGCTGCTGCGGGCCGACCGGCCCCGCGGGGTGGTCGAGATCGTGCCCGGCCCCGTCACGGTCCTCGTCACCGCGCCGGGGGCCGATCCCGCGCGTCTGCGGGACGAACTCCTCCGCCTGCTCGCCGCGGCGTCCGCCGCGGACGCCGCGGTGGCCGTGGACCCGCAACAGGTGACCCTCCCCGTCGTGTACGACGGCGCCGACCTCCACGAGGTCGCCGCGCTGAGCGGCCTCTCCCCGCGGGAGGTGGTCGAGCGGCACACCGGGCGGGAGCTGGTGGTGGGCTGGCTGGGCTTCGCCCCCGGTTTCGCCTACCTCACGGGGCTGGACCCGGCTTTGCACGTCCCCCGGCTGGACACCCCGCGGACCTCGGTGCCCGCCGGGGCGGTGGCCGTCGCCGGCCCCTACTCGGCGGTCTATCCCTCGGCCTCACCCGGTGGCTGGCGGCTGCTCGGCCGCTCGGCGACCGCGGTGTGGGACGTGGCCGCCGACCCGCCCGCCCTGCTCACGCCGGGGACGCGGGTACGCTTCCTCGCGGTCGGCGAGCCATGATCGAGGTGGTCGCGCCCGGGCCGTACGCCACCGTGCAGGACCTTGGCCGGCCGGGGTACGCCCACCTCGGGGTGCCCCGCTCGGGTGCGGCCGACGAGCCGAGCCTGCGACTGGCCAACCGCCTGGTCGGCAACCCGCGGGACGCCGCGGGGATCGAGCTGACCTTCGGCGGGGCCCGGCTTCGCTTCACCACCGGGGCCTGGACCGCCGTCACCGGCGCCGCCTGCCCTCTGGACCTCCTGCGACCGTGCGAGACGGCCCCCGGCGGGACGGGCCCGATCTCTCCGGGCGGGGCGCAGGCGTCCACGAGCCGATCCTCTCCCGGTGGGACGCTCACGAGCGAGATCTCCGCCGGCGAAGCCTCTCCGGAAGGGGGGATCCGGCGAGTGACGGTGCCGCAGGCGATGTGCGCGCCCTTCTGGGTTCCCGCCGGGGGCGAACTGCGCCTGGGGACGCCCATGGCCGGTCTGCGCACCTACGTCGCCGTCCGGGGCGGTGTCGACGTTCCCATCACGATGGGGAGCCGGTCCGCCGACTCTCTGTCCGGGCTGGGGCCTCCCCCGCTGCGCGCCGGGACGGTCCTGCCCGTGGGGCCGACCGGAGACCTGCCGCCGATCACCGTGGACGCGGTGCCCTCGCCGGAGCTCGGGAGGGGCGTCCTGCGGGTTCTGCCGGGTCCTCGCGACGACTGGTTCGTCCCCGGAGCCCTCGCCACCCTGTGCGCGGGGCCGTACGAGGTCAGCCAGGACACCAACCGGGTGGGCGTGCGAATGCGCGGCGCCCACCTGGAAAGGGCCAGGAGCGGGGAACTGCCGAGTGAGGGCATGGTGGCGGGGGCCGTCCAGGTGCCGCCCAGCGGCCAGCCGATCGTGTTCCTCGCCGACCACCCGCCGACCGGCGGCTACCCGGTCATCGCCGTCCTGAACTCGGCGAGCCTCGCCTGGGCCGCCCAGCTCCGCCCCGGCGACCGGGTACGGTTCCGCCGCGACTGACCCGCTCACGGCGGTCCGGCCGTCACCGGGCCGCGGCGAGCGTACGTGTCACCGGAGCGTAGGCGATCGGGCCTCGTGCGGGGCCCCGTGTGACCGGACCGGGGCGACCGATTATCGTCATCGCGACGATTGAGGAGACCGCATGTCGCTCGCCGAGATACTGGCCCCCCTCCTGCGGCCGGCGTTCACCGTCGCGGGGACCCCGACCAGCTGGGCGGAACTTCTGGGATTCGCCACCGGCGTCCTCACGGTCTGGCTGGTGGTCCGCCGGAACGTCTGGAACTGGCCGATCGGGATCGCCAACGTGACCCTGCTCGGAGCGGTCTTCCTGACCGTCGGGCTCTACGCGGACGCGGCGCTGCAGATCGTCTACGTCGCGCTGGGTCTGTACGGGTGGTGGCAATGGCTGTACGGCGGGGCAGGGCGGACCCCGCTGGCGATCCGTCGCACAGGACACGCCGAGTGGGCCGCGCTGGCGGGTTTCGGGGTCGTGGCCACCGCCGGTCTCTCCTTCGCCCTCGCTACCTGGACCGACTCGACCGTGCCGGTCTGGGACGCCCTGACGACCGCCCTGTCCCTGACGGCGACCTACGGGCAGAGCCGGAAGCTGGTCGAGTCGTGGTGGTTGTGGATCGCGGCCGACGTGGTCTACATACCCCTCTACGCCTACAAGGGCCTCCATCTGACAGCCGTCCTGTACGTGGTCTTCCTGGCGCTGTGCGTCGCCGGTCTGCGGGCCTGGAGCGCGGAGCTCGCGTCCCGCTCCGTCCCGGCCACGCCGGGGGCGGGCGTCCCGGGCGGGAGGGCGCGCCGATGAGCGGCGGGACCTTCGCCCACGGGCTGGTGATCGGCAAGTTCTATCCGCCGCACGCGGGCCACCACCACCTGATCGACACCGCCGCCTCGCGATGCGCCCGGGTGAGCGTCGTGATCGCCGCGTCGACCGTGGAGAGCATCCCGCCGGCGCTGCGCGCCGCCTGGTTGCGCGAGGCGCACCCGCAGGCCCACGTGACGATCGCCCCCGTGGTCGACGACGTCGGGATCGACTACGACGACCCGGAGATCTGGTCGGCGCACGTCGAGGTGTTCCGGCACGGCCTCTCCCAGGCGTACGGCCACGTACCGGAGATCGACGCAGTGTTCTCCTCCGAGGCGTACGGACCCGAGTTGGCCCGCCGGTTCGGCGCCGTCCATGTCGGCGTCGACCCGGGCCGGGAACGGTTCCCGGTCAGCGGGAGGATGGTGAGAGACGACCCGGTGTCGTGCTGGGACCGTCTCTCACCCGCCGTACGCGGCCATCTGGCCCGACGCGTGGTGGTCGTCGGCGCGGAGTCCAGCGGCACGACCACACTGGCCAGATCCCTGGCCGCCCACTACGCGGCTCGCGGCGGACCGTGGGCGGCGACGCGCTGGGTGCCCGAGTACGGCAGGACGTACTGCGAGGAGAAACTCGCCCTGGCCCGGCGGCACGCCAAGCTCGGCGGGCTGCCCGAACCGTGGCTGGACGACCTGGGGTGGGAGTCGGCGGAGTTCGGCGTGATCGCCGAGCGCCAGCTCGCGTGGGAGAACGCCGCTGCCAGGACGGGATCGCCGCTGCTGGTGTGCGACACCGACGCCTTCACCACCTCCCTGTGGCACGAGCGCTATCTCGGCGAGCCCTCCGAGGAGGTCACCGCTGTGCATCGCCGTGCCCGGCACGACCTGTGGATCCACACCTCGGTGCGGGATGTGCCCTTCGAGCAGGACGGCTGGCGCGACGGGGAGGCGATCCGGCACCGGATGGACGCCCGCCTGCGCGAGAGGCTGGTCGCGGACGGGCTGCCCCACCTGGTCGTCACCGGGCCACCCGAGGTCAGGCTGGCACGGGCCGTACGGGCGGTGGACGCCCTGCTGGAGCAGGGCTGGGAGTTCGCGGAACCGCTGTAGGGCTCACCCCGGGGCGGCCAGACGATGAGCCCGACCTCGTCGGGAGGCGTTCGTCCGCATCCCCCTTGTCAGGGGAGGAGAGCGGAGACCCGTTCATCTCGGCGGCGGGCAACGAGCGTCAACGGAGGAAGCCGATGTCCTGATATTTCAGGTCATAGAAGCCTCGGGCGCCGAAGTTGGTGAGATCGCTCTTGACCGCGACGATCTGCGGTCGCTGGTAGAGCGTCACCACGTTGACCGCCTGCCAGATGAGCTTGTCCGCGGCGTTGGTGTCGGCGATGGCCCTCGCGTCGTCGAGGTCGGCGGTCGCCTTGTTCATGGCGGCGTCGATCCGCCGGGACCCGATGCGGCCGAGGTTGGCGTTCCACTGCCTGGTGCCGTCGGGGAGCCTGACGGCGTCGGCGTACTGGCCGTAGGAGCTGGAGACGGGAAAGGGCGTGCCCACGTACGCGAACGCGGTGATGTCGTAATTGCCAGGAATTATGTATCTGGTGAAGTAGTCGTCCGTCGGTACCGACTGGAGGGTGACCCCTACCCCGATGCGGCCGAGCATGTCCTGGACGAGCTCGGCCTCGGATTTGGTGAGCTGCAGGCCCGACGGCAGGACGAAACGCAGGTTCAGCTCCCTTCCCGCCTTCATGCGGGTCCGGCCCTCCAGTTTCCAGCCCGCGGCGTCCAGCTCCCTCCCCGCCCTGCCCGGGTCGTACGTGCCGATCTCACCGGCGTTGTCCTGGTACCCCTCCTGGGTGTTCATGAAGAAGTGGTTGTTGAGCAGCACGATCGGCCAGTCGAGGCCCTGGAGGTCCGACTGGGCGATGACCTGACGGTCGATGCCCATCGCGACGGCCCTGCGGACCTTCGGGTCGGACAGCAGGGCGCTCTCGCCGTTCATCGTGATGTGCCGGAAGTCGGGGCCTGCCGCCTGCCGCACGATCGCGTCCGGGGTGCTCCTGGCCCGCGCGTAGTCGGGCGCGGACGGGCCGACGTCGAAGGTGTCGAGTTCGCCGTTGCTGAAGGCCCCGACCAGCGCGTCGCTCTCCAGGGATCGGTAGATGATCCGGTCAAGCTTGGCCCGATCACCCCACCAGCGCTCGTCTCGCGCGATCGTGACGGTCTTGGCGGTCGGGTCGAACGCGACGAATTCGAACGGGCCCGCGGTCACCGGGACGCGGTTCAGCCATGCGGTGTTGAACGCCTCGGGGGTGGCGTTCGTACTCCGGGGGTACAGCGGCGCGAACAGCGACTGCCAGTCGCCGAAGGGTTTGGCGAAGGTCACCACGACCTGGTGGTCGTCCCTGCCTCTGTCGACCTTCTCGATGTTCCGGTAACCGGTGGTGCTCGCCACCCGGTAGTCGGCGTCGCGGCCGTTCAGCGCCTGCCACTGGGCGCGGTAGTCCTCCCAGGTGATCGGGGTGCCGTCGGACCACCTGGCGCGCGGGTTGAGGGTCAGTGTGACGACCTGCTCCGGCTCGTGCGCGGTGACCCTGCCCTCGGACAGGTAGTCGGTGTTCGGGGAGATCTTCCCCTTGGCGTCGGAGCGGAAGGGGGAGGGCATGAGGGCGTCCATGACCCTCTTGACCGTCGCCAGGTTGCCGTCGATGTGGTTGAGGTTCCAGTTGGACGGATACTCGTTGATCCCCCACCGGAGCACGCCCCCGTCCGCGACCCGCTCGCGAGGCACCGGGTTGACGTCGTAGGCCTTGATCGCGGAGACCGGCCCGCCCGGCCTCCCCCCTCCTCCGCATCCGGCGAGACCCGGTGCGACGGCCAGGGTCACGGCCAGCGCGGCGGCGAGCGCGCCCACGCGCCGGATTGGTATCACGGTGTTCCTCCCGGTGCATACGGCGGGGTCATCCGGCGTCGGCCCTCTCGGCGAAGTGGCATGAGACGCCGTGGTCGTCCCCGACCTGCCGTATCAAGGGCTCCTCGTCCACGCAGCGTCGCCGGGCGCTCTCGCCGAGGGTCTTGAACAGGGGGCAGCGGGTCCGGAAACGGCACCCGGAGGGAGGGTCGGCGGGACTCGGCAGGTCCCCCTCCAGCAGGACGCGTTCCCTGGAGCGTTCCAGCACCGGGTCGGGAAGCGGGACCGCCGACAGCAGGGCCCGCGTGTAGGGGTGCAGCGGGGTGTCGTAGACACCGCCGACCCGGCCGATCTCGGCGATCTTCCCCAGATACATGACCGCGACCCGGTCGGCGATGTGCCGGACCACGGCCAGATCGTGCGCGACGATGAGGTACGACAGGCCCAGGCGATTCCTCAGCTCCTCCAGCAGGTTGAGCACCCCCGCCTGGATGGACACGTCGAGCGCCGAGACCGGCTCGTCCAGCACGACCAGCCGGGGCTGCGGGGCGAGGGCACGTGCGATGCCGATGCGCTGACGCTGGCCCCCGGAGAAGTCCTGCGGGTAGCGGGCGGCGTGGCCGGGTTCCAGGCCGACGAGGTCGAGCAACTCGCCGATCCTCGGCCCCGGGTCCCGTTCGCCGTGCGCGCGCAGCGGCTCGGCGAGAATGTCGTAGACGGTCATCCTCGGATCCAGCGAGGCGAGCGGATCCTGGAAGACGACCTGCATGTCGCGCCGCACGGCCATCCGGTCGCGGGCGCTCATTCCCGTGGTGTCGTGGCCCAGCACCGTGATCCTGCCGCGCTGTGGTGCGGCCAGTTCGAGGATCTCCATCAGGGTGGTCGTCTTACCGCAGCCCGACTCGCCGACCAGGCCGAGCGTCTCGCCCTCGCGGACGTCGAAGTCGACGCCGTCCACCGCGCGGACCGTGCCGACCCTCCGCCGCAGGAGCGTCCCGGTGACCAGGGGGTAGTGCTTGACCAGGTCCTCGACCCGCAGGACCACGGCGCGCTCCTCGCGCGGGCGCGGCGGCTCCTCGACACCGGGAGCGGCGAGGCCGGTGGAGCTCACGGGGCGCCGGACGGGACCGGCGGCGGCACGTGTGGCGGCGCCCGTGGCCGGTCCGCGCACGCCGTAGACCTGGTCCGGCGACCATCCCGCCGCCTCGATCTCGCCGGAGCGCACGCACGCCGCGAGGTGGCCCGGCGAGTCCACGGGCTCCGGCTCCGGCTCGGTCTTCGCGCACACCGGGACGGCGATCGGACAGCGCGGCTCGAAGGGGCAGCCCGGCGGCAGCGCCGCCGGTGACGGCGGGCTGCCCTTGATGGGCACCAGCGGGCGTCCCCGGCCGCGATCGAGACGCGGGACCGAGCCGAGCAGGCCCATGGTGTACGGCATGCGGCTGCGGTAGTAGACCTCGTCCACCGAGCCGACCTCGACGGAGCGCCCGGCGTACATGACGAGGACCCGGTCGGCGAACCCCGCCACCACCCCCAGATCGTGGGTGATGAGGACGATCGCCGCGCCGGTCTCGCGCTGCGCCGTCTTCAGCACCTCCAGCACCTGCGCCTGGATGGTCACGTCGAGCGCGGTGGTCGGCTCGTCGCAGAGGATCACGTCGGGGCCGTTCGCGATCGCCATCGCGATCACCGCGCGCTGGCGCATGCCACCGGAGAACTCGTGCGGGAACGCCCTGGCCCGCTGCGCGGCGTTGGGGATGCCGACCAGGTCGAGCAGCTCGACCGCGCGCCTGGCCGCCTGGGCGGCGCCCACCCGCTGGTGGACGCGGATCGCCTCGGCGACCTGGTCACCGACCCGGTACACGGGGGTGAGCGCGGAGAGCGGATCCTGGAAGACCATCGAGACGGTCTTGCCGCGGAACGCGGTGAGCGTCCTCTCCGGGGCGCCCAGGATCTCCTGCCCGAGCAGCCGGACCGAGCCGGTGACGCGGGCGTGCGCCGGGAGCAGGCCCATCACGGCGAGCGAGGTGACCGACTTGCCGGAGCCGGACTCCCCCACGACACCGAGCACCTCTCCTGGACGGACCGCGTAACCCATGCCCCTGACCGCGCGGACCGCCCCCGGCCCCGAGCCGAAGGTGACGTCGAGGTCACGCACCTCGAGCACGGGGGCGATCGGGTCGGGCACCGGCTTGCGCTCGCCGGTCCTGGACGTCGTGCCCGGGAATCGCTCGCCCGTCACCGGTCACCCGCCCTGTGGGACGTGGGGTCGAAGGCGTCGCGCAGGGAGTCGCCGACCAGGTTCACCGCGAGCACGGTGACGATCAGCAGACCCGCGCAGAACCAGAACGTCCAGGGGGCGTACAGGGCCGTCCGCGCGCCGTCGGCGATGAGGCTGCCCAGCGAGACGTCGGGCGGCTGGATGCCGAAACCGAAGTAGGACAGGGACGTCTCGGTGAGGATCGCGGCGCTGACGTTGAGCGTGGCGTCGACGACCAGCAGCGAGGACATGTTGGGGATCACGTGCCGGAAGATGATCCTCGTCGAGGGCACGCCCATGAACCTGGCCGCGTGGATGAACTCCCGCTCCCTGAGGGAGATGGTCATGCTCCGGACGATCTTCGAGGTGACCATCCAGAGGAAGAGCGCCAGCACCAGCACGAACACCGGCCACTGCCTCCCGGCGAAGAGCGGGGACATGATCGCCAGGACGAGGAAGGCCGGGAGCACGAGCAGCAGGTCGGTCAGCCAGGTCAGCGCCCGGTCGGTCCAGCCTCCGAAGTATCCGGCGAAGGCGCCCACCACGGCCGCGAGCGCGGTGCCGACCACCGCGGCGAGCAGGCCCACGATCAGGGACCTGCGCAGGCCGCGCAGCGTGACCGCGTACACGTCGGCGCCGGTCTGCAGGGTCCCCCACCAGTGATCGGTGGAGGGAGGCGCGAGGAAGGCCGTGTAGTCCTTCGAAACGTACGTCCAGCGGGTGAGGTACGGCCCGGCGAAGGCGAGCAGGAAGATCAGCACGAGCAGAGCTAGGCCGACCCTGCCCCGTCCCGAGCGCAGGAGGCGGCCCGCGACCACTCGCAGCCGCGAGGGTGCCTTGATCCTGTCGACGGACGACTGCTGCTCGGCGAGTTCCTCGTCGGCGATGGCCATCTCGGGCTCACCCCACCCGGACGCGCGGGTCGAGGACGGCGTGGAGCATGTCGGAGGCGAGCGCGGCCAGCAACACGGCCAGTGCGGCGAAGCAGCTGATCGCCGCGACGGTGTTGACGTCGTTGGTGGAGATCGAGTCGACCAGTTGCTCCCCCAGGCCGTGCCAGCCGAAGATCTTCTCGGTGAAGGTGGTGCCGACCAGCAGCGCCCCGAAGGTGAAGGCGAAGTAGGTGACCGCCGGGATGAGCGCGGTGCGCAGCGCGTGCCGGGTCAGCGCGGCCCTGCGGCTCAGCCCCTTGGCCATGGCCGTACGGATGAAGTCGGCGCCGAGCACGTCGAGCATCATGTTGCGCTGGTAACGGCTGTAGACGGCGACGAGTCCGAGCGAGAGCGACAGCGTGGGCAGGACCAGGTGCCGGATCCTGTCGAACACGGCGGCGGCGAGCCCTCCCTGGAGGCCGGGGGTCGCCTCTCCGCTGACGAGGACGATCTGGGTGCCGGCCGCCTCGTTGAGCCGGATGGCGGCGATGATCAGCATGTTGGCCAGCACCACCGTGGGGATCGCGAGCACGACGAAGGACAGGACGGTCGCCGATCGGTCGAAGAGGCCGTACTGCCTGACCGCTGCGTAGGCTCCGATGAGCACACCGGCGACGCTGCCGAGGACGAGTCCGATCGTGATCAGGCGCAGGGTGACGCCGACGCGGCGCCCGAGGTCGTCGTTGACCGACCCTCCCCCCACCGTCTTGCCGAAGTCTCCGCGCACGACACCTCCCGCCCAGGTCAGGTAGCGCTCGAACAGCGGGGTGCGGTCGTTCAGGTTGAGGTCGGTGAGGTGCGCGTCGACGACGGCCGACGGGAGCGGGGGGTTGCGGCCCTCGTAGTTGGATCGCGGGTTGAGCGCGGAGGCGGCGAGCATGTAGGCCAGGCTGGTGGCCACGACGATCAGCACCAGATAGTTGAGCAGCCTGCGGGTAAGGAATCCCGCCATCTTTCCTCCTCCGGAGCCCCGCCGCTGTCGGTGACCATCTTGCTACACTCGGCGACCGACGGGCTGCACAGCGTACCGAATCGGAGGGATCTCGATGGGAGATGGCGGGGCCGAGGTCACTTCCCCGCGAGCTCGTCGACGGCCGCGCGCAGGTCGGCACCGGTGATGGTGGTCAGGTCGGCGGCGCTCGCGGTGGCTCCGCCGAGGGCGGCGAGGCGGACGTCCCTGCGCATCGCGGCGCGCTCGAAGAGCGAGCGCGCGAACCTGCCGTTGCCGAGTCCGTCGATCAGGCCCTCGTCGCAGACCCAGGTGAAGACCTCGGCCAGGTCGCGGCGGGCGTCGTCGTCGAACCGGTCTCCCGACTCGTCGGCGAGCAGCACCGCGATCTCGGTGAGCTCCCCCGGCGAGTACGAGGGAAACTGCACCCGCTGGTTGAACCTGCTGCCCAGGCCCGGGTTGGAGGCCAGGAAGACGTTCATCTCCCGCTCGTATCCGGCCAGGATGATCACCAGCCGGTCGCGGTCGTCCTCGGCTCGCTTGAGCAGTGTCTGCACGGCCTCGGTGCCGAAGGCGTCGCCCCCGCTGTAGCCGGAGTTGACCAGACTGTACGCCTCGTCGACGAACAGCACCCCGCCGAGCGCCCGGTCGACCAGCTCGTTCGTCTTGATCGCGGTGGCGCCGAGGTGCTGGCCGACCAGGTCGGCCCGCTGCGCCTCCACCACGTCGGGCTGGGTGAGCAGGCCGAGCGCGGCGAAGATGCGGCCCAGGATGCGGGCCACGCTGGTCTTACCGGTTCCCGGCGGTCCGGCGAAGACGAAGTGCCGCATCTGCGGCGGGGTCGGCAGCCCTCGCTCCTCGCGCATCTTGGCCACCCTGAGCTGCGCGGCGATCGCGTGCACCTGCCGCTTGACCGGTTCCAGCCCCGCCATGCGGTCGAGGTCGGCGAGCGCCTCCTCAAGGGAGGGGGCCGCCTGGTAACCCCGGTAGCGGGCGGTGAGCTCGTCGAAGGCCTTGACGACGTCGGCCTCGATCGTGGTGACCAGGTCCTCGGTGGTGGGCGCGCCGCCCGCTCCCACCACGCGCACGTCCCTGGCCTGTGCGACGGCCTCCACGAGGCTGCGGACGAACCGGGCGTTGCCCAGGTCGTCGACGATCGCGCGCCGGTGGATGTCCTCGAAGCGGGCGAGCAGGGCGGACGCGGCCTCGGGCGCCATCCGGTCGCCCCTGCGCCGCTGCAGCAGCTCGGTGATGCGGAGCAGCTCGTCGGGGGCGTAGCTGGGAAAGCGGACCCTGCTGGAGAACCGGCTGGACAGGCCGGGGTTGGACGACAGGAAGGTGCCCATCTCCTTCTCGTATCCGGCCAGGATGACGATCAGCCGGTCGCGGTCGTCCTCGGCCCGCTTGAGCAGCGTCTGCACGGCCTCCGTGCCGAACCTGTCGGGCTGGCCGTCACCGGAGTTGATCAGGCTGTACGCCTCGTCGACGAACAGCACCCCGCCGAGCGCCCGGTCGACCAGCTCGTTCGTCTTGATCGCGGTGGCGCCGAGAAACTCCCCCACCAGGTCGGCCCGCTGGGCCTCCACCACGTAGGGGGTCTCCAGCAGGCCGAAGGAGTAGAAGATCTTCGCGACGGTCCTGGCCACGCTGGTCTTGCCGGTGCCCGGAGGGCCGACGAACACGAAGTGCCGCATCGGCGGCTCGGTGGAGTATCCGGCCTCCCTGCGCAGCCTGGCCGCCTCGATCGAGGCGGCGATCGAGCGGACCTGCTCCTTCACCGGGGCCAGGCCGATCATGGCGTCCAGCTCGCCGAGCGCCTCCTCCACCGAGATGGGCGGAGGATCGTCGCGCTCGCCGGCTCCCTGGGCGGGGGCGGGGTGGCCGCCCTCGCGGACCCGGAGCCCGGCTGGGCGCCGCTCCCCCGCCTCCAGCGCGGCCCGCACCCGGCGGGCCTGCAGGAACCGGTGGACCAGCACCCCGGCCGCCACGGCGTACGCGGCCCAGATGGCGACGGCGGGCACGAACCCCGTGATGACCACGCCGAGCAGGAGGGCCGTCAGCCCTGCGGGCACCAGTGCCATGACCGTGGTCACCCACGGTGGGACCCAGCGGATGAGGTGGGCGGCCCCTGCGACCAGGAGGCCGAGGAGCATCAGCGCCGAGGGGATCGGCGAGTGCAGGCCGAAGAGGACGGCCCGGAAGATCAGGACTCCTCCCAGCCAGCCGAGCACCACGAGCAGGGTCGCGGCGGCGCGGGGGAAGTTCAGGGTCAGTGCCGCGAAGCCGAGCAGCACCAGCGTGGAGAAGAACGTGTTGAGGACCGACCAGCCGAGTCCGAACGCCAGCGCGACCGCTCCGACCAGCACCGCGACGTAGATCAGCCTGCGCAGGGGCGGCGAGAGCCGAAAGTAGCCCAGCCGAACCTGCTCGAACAGATCCCGTGCCGCCGCGCGCCCCGCCGGACGGGCCCTGCTGGATTCCCGCATCACGCCTCCCCGGTCCGCCCCTGGTTATACCGCAACAAGGGGGCGTTTGCGCGTGCCTGAGGGTCGCGCCACGCCGTCGTGTGGGCAGGATCAGATATCCGGATGAGAGTGGATGAAACCAACGTTCGAGGTAGCAAGCTCTTTCCGCACCGTCCCTCCGGCCACGCCCCTCCCTGTGCCGCCCCCGCGCCCCGCGCGCGGCGACCCTCGCCCGCGTTCCCCCGAGGCGGTACGGCCCGGTCCCGGCCGCCCCCGCCGCTCGCCCGCCTGGGGAAGCGCGCCGGGGACGGGCAGGGAAATGTCACCGCCCGGCAAGACGGTCCACGGCTCCCCGCCCTGCGGGTCGCGCGGCCCTTGAACGCCCCGGTTCCGGCATGGACGCCGCCCGCGGGTCGCGTTGCGGGCGAGGGCGTCCCGCGCTCCGGGGAGAACCGGATCCCGGCACGTGCCGCGTCGCGCACCGCAGGGCGGTCCCGCGCTCCGGGGAGGACCTCTCAGCCGCGGCGGGCGCGGCCCTGGTGGCGGCCGGGATACTCGCCGACCACGACCTCCTTGGGAGTGATTCTCAGCAGGTCGGCCTCGGTGTCGCCGATGGCGACGCCCCGTACCTCGGCCCAGAACCGGCGGTCGAGCGGGTCGGCGACGAAGACCGCCACCCTGGGATCGCGCTCGGCGGCCTCCCAGGCGTCGGAGGCGGCGATCAGGCGCAGCTCGCCGCTCGGGCCGACCGAGCTGACCGCACCGACGGCGAGCGCGCGCGGACCGCTGGGATCGGCGTACGCGAGCACCACCTCCCGCGCGTAGGTGAAGGCCGCGCGCACCTCCCCGCTGAGACCCACCGGCGCTCCCGCGTCGCCGGGGAGGCGGCTCCCGCAGCCGTCGCACATGACCAGCGAGGCCCGCCACGGCCCCGGCGCGCCGTGCCACCACGCCCGCACCGACCTCGTGGCGAATACCGCCACCGGTCCGGCGAGCAGTGCGATCCCCGCCCACCAGGCCCACTCTCCCAGTGGGTCGAGCCCGAGAGCCGGTGCCGCTCCGGCCACGCCGAGCAGGATCGACGCCGAGGCGGACAGCGCCAGGACCGCCACCAGCGCGCGGTCGGAGGCCGACGCGCGGGCGAGTCCGAGGGGCAGACCCACCCGGACTCTCAGCCGGCCGAGCGCGAGCGGTACCGCGAGGGCGGCCAGTGCCCAGCTCCGCTCGTCCAGGACGATTACCGCCACCGCGACCGCCGCCGGCACCGACCAGACCCTGACCGCGACGAGCCAGAGCGTCACGTTCACGTCGCGTCTGGCCGTGCGATCGTCACCCGCGGCGACGAACTCGGCCAGCGCCCTGAAAGGCCGCCCGCGCCACGCCTCGACGAGGACGCGCAGGACGAGCAGCACCACCCCGTTGAGGAGCACCAGTCCGGCGAGACTCGCCCAGAGCGCACCCGGTACGCCCGGCACCGGGCCGGAAAGGGGTGGCGGGATCTCCGCGGGGAGGATGGCGACGACCGCGACGTACGCGGCCACGGCGACCAGGGTGATCGAGACCGACGTGCTGAGCCACAGGTCGCGGGCGAGCATGCCCGGCACGTACGACCAGAGCCTGACCCGGTGCGCCCGCCTGAGGGTGATCGCCAGGACGGCGAGCAACACCAGCCCGCCGCCGACCCTCGCCACGGAGGCCAGGCCGAACCCGAACTCCGTCGCGCAGACCGCGACGAGGGCGACGGCGAGCAGGGTCCGGATCTGCCGCGACCATGTCGCCAGGGCACGTCTGGCCCGGCCGGTCTCGCGGGGGTCGACCGGCCAGGCGGGGTCGTGGTGGGCGCGCGGGTGCTCCCAGCGCAGCCGGGCCAGGCCGAGGTTCACCCTCGCGCCCGGGTGGCCGGGCAGCAGGCGCAGCGCCTCGCGGTAGGCGGCCTCCGCGGAGGCGTACTCACCCCGCAGCAGCGCGAGGTCACCGGCGAGAACGTGCGGGTCCGGCTCCTCCGGCGCGTAGCGCACGGCCCTCGCCGCCTGCGCCCGCGACTCGCGCCAGCGTCCCGGCACCCTGCGCAGCGCGGCCCCCAGCCGCATTCGCGCGGCCCAGGAGCCCGGTGCGAGGCGTACGGCCTCCTCGGCCGCGGCCACGGCCTCCGCGTCGCGGCCGAGCCGCTCGAACGCGAGGCTCGCGAGGCGGTATCCCCAGTCGGCGCCGGACTCGGACCTGGGGTCGAGGTCCAGCGCCTTGCGTGCGGCCTCCAGCGCGGCCTCGGGCCGGTCATGGCCCAGCCACGCGGCGGCCACCGCGCACCACTGCCGGGGGTCGGCGGGATCCCGGGGCGGCGGCACAGGTCCCGAGGCGAGGTCGTTTCCTGACCGGGAGCCATGGAGGTCCTGCGGCGACACGGGGACCCGGCCGGAGGCGTTCCCTGACCGGGAACCGACGCGATCTTCCGGAGGGACAGGAACCCGGCCGGGGGCGTTCCCTGACCGGGAACCGACGGGGTCCCGCGGTGGCGGGATCGAGGCGGGATCATCCCCACCGGGCCCGCTCACCACGGCGGCTCACGGGCCTCGCGCTGGCTCCCCACGATCGCCATGGTCGGTGCGAGATCACATTTTGCCTAGATGGCGGTATATGCCTGTATCTCTCTAGAGAGGTCGCTCACAGTGGCCCGAGAACCGCCGAACACCGCCCCACCCAGGGCACAAAACGGACATTCCCCTGTGAATCAATCGCCCAATGCAGCCCCGGGCACTGCCCGGCTTCGCCTAAGCTGCGACGCATGTTCGTCCAGGCCGACAGATCCTGAGCGGCTCATGACCACCGTCATGGCCAGGCGCGCGGACGGCGACCCACGGGCATCAGGGGCCGGCCGGTGGTCGGTCCTCGCCATCCTCTGCTTCAGTCTGCTGCTGATCACGGTGGACGCCACGGTGCTGCACATCGCGGTACCGGCGCTGACGGCCGCCCTTGAGCCGTCCTCCGTGGAGCTGTTGTGGATCATCGACGTCTACTCGCTGATGGTCGCGCCACTGCTGCTCACCTTCGGCACGCTCGGTGACCGCTACGGACGCAAGCGCCTGGTGCTCGCCGGATACCTGGTCTTCGGTGTCGCCTCGGCCGCGGCGGCGTTCGCGCCGACCCCGCTCGCGCTGATCTCCGCACGCGCGCTGCTCGGCCTGGGCGGAGCGATGATCATGCCCGCCACCCTCTCCATCATCCGGCAGGTCTTCACCGACCGGCACGAGCGGGCGATCGCGCTGGGCGTGTGGAGCGCGGTGGCCGCTGCCGGGGCCGCGGTCGGCCCGATCATCGGCGGGGTGCTCGTCGAACACTTCTGGTGGGGCGCCGTCTTCCTGATCAACGTCCCCATCCTGCTGGTCCTGCTGCCCGCCGCGGCCAGGATCCTGCCCGAGTCCCGCAGGCGCACCGGTCAGCCGTGGGACACGCTCAGCGCGGCGCTGTCGGTGCTGGGCATCCTCGGGGTGGCCTTCGGCCTGAAGGAGGCGGGGGCCGGGCATCCGGGCGGGGTGGTGGCGTTCCTGGGCGGGGTCTGGCTGCTGGTGTGGTTCGTCCGCAGGCAGCGCTCACTCGCCGTCCCGTTGCTGGACCTGAGCCTGTTCCGGAGGCGGGCCTTCTGCGCGGGGGTGGGCGGCGTGCTGCTCACGGTCTTCGCCCTGGTCGGGCTGCAGCTCATGCTCGCCCAGTATCTCCAGCTGGTCCTGGGTCACAGCCCGATCCAGGCGGCCGTACGGATGCTCCCCCTCATGATCGCCGCGATCGTGGGCGGTCTGGCCGGGGCACGGCTGCTGCGCTGGTTCGGGCTGCGCGCCACGATGGGCGGCGGGCTGGCACTGACCGCCCTCTCCCTCGCCCCCACCCTGACCTGGCACACCGAGGGACATCCGGTGGCCCTCACGCTCTGTTTCATCGGCATCGGCTTCGGCATCCAGGTCACCCTGCTCGCCGCCTCCGACACGATCATGTCCTCCGCCCCCGAATCCCACGCGGGCGGCGCCGCCGCGATCGAGGAGACCGCCTACGAGCTGGGCGCCGGGCTCGGCGTCGCGGTGCTCGGCACGATCACCACGGCCGTGTACGCCCCCTCGCTGCCCCTGGTCCACGGCGTCGCGCCCGCGATGATGGAGCAGGCCCGCCAGTCACTCGCCTCCGCCGCGCACGTGGCGCGGGAGATCGGCGGTGGTGTGGGAGACGCCCTGCTCGACGCGGCCCGTGTCGCGTTCGTCTCCGGCCTGCACACGACGGTGGCGGTGAGCGTGTTCCTGCTCGCCGCCACCGCTCTGGCCGTGACACTCCTGGTGCCCCGCCGCCCTGTCCGCGAAGAGGGGGACGACCTCTCGTGAGGGGTTTGGGCGGCCTCCGCTCGGTCATCTATCGGTCAAGCATGGGCAGGAACGGGGAATCTAACCAGAATGAGGAACCGTGCGACAAACCCTTCATGATCTTGCTTCCCTGGCCGCCAGACTTGGCGTGGGCGGGATCTTCTTCGCCAACGGCTGGCACAAGCTCGAAGCGGGCCTGAACGCCACCGCCGAGCAGTTCACGAGCCTGGGCGCCTCCGGGCCCTACGTGTGGGCCGCGACCACCATGCTCACGGAACTCATCGGCGGCGCGCTGCTGGTCGCAGGGCTCGCCGTGTCCGCCTGCGGGCTGCTGCTGTTCGCCGAGGCTCTCGCCGTGTTCATCCTGGCCAGCGGCGAGGTGGGCCTGCCGCTCACCGGTGGCGACGCCAAGCTGATCGTGGCCCTTGGCGCCGCCTCCATCCTGCTCGCGGTCGGCGGCGCGGGCCGCCTCTCGGTCGACCACATGGTGGTGATCAAGCGCCGTGAGGCCGAGGCCGCCGAGGACTTCGCCGCCGAGAACGAGGCCGACGACGTCATCGCCTCGCTGCGCGAGCCCGAGACCCATGCGGCGCCCGCCCTCGCCCGGCCCACCTCGGGGAAGAAGCCCGACGAGGGATCCCCGCCCGCCTCGGAGCCGGGGGGATCCACCTCGGAGAGCACCACGGAGAGCACCACGGACACCGCGGAGTTTCCCGCCACCCCCCGTCCTCGTACGCGCACCCGCAAGCCTCCGTCCGGCGCCGCGACGTCCACACCCCCGGCGACCCCCACGACCGTGCCCACACCGGCCGGGCCCCCCGCGCCGGGCAAGACCTCCGACACCCTCGTGGCCGGGAAGAAGGAGCGGCCCTCCACGGGGAGCTGAACAACCCGGGCGCCCGGTCACCCGTCCGGACCTCCGAGGTCCTCGGCGATCCTCCATCGGCCGCGGACGTTCCCTGCCGTCATGCCCGGCCGTTCCTCTCGCGCGGACCGTCACAGCGTCACCCGGTGAGACCCTCGGCACGGTCCTGGGCGTCGAGGACCTCGTCGCCGTGCTCGAAGGCCCACTCGCCGAACGCCCCGATCAGCGGAACCAGCGTCCGGCCCAGGTCGGTGAGCTCGTACTCGACCCTGGGCGGCGCCTCGGCGTAGACCCTGCGGGAGACGAGGCCGTTGTACTCCAGCCTGCGCAGGGTCTCGGTGAGCACCTTCGCGCTGATCCCGCCGATCTCCTCGCGCAGCTCGCCGGGACGCCGGGGACCGGCGCGCAGCGCCCAGACGACGACGGCGTTCCAGGTATTGCCGATCAGGTCGAAGGCGAGCCGGGCACGGCAGTCGGCGAGGAACACGCCGGGTCCTCCAGTCTCTCCGAGACGTTACGCACCGAACGGTGCCCGATGAATTCTCTACCTTCGTCCCACACCAGCAGTCGAGCAGGGGAGGACGGATGCGCATCGGCATCCTCGGGGCGGGCCGCATGGCGGATGCGCTCGGAACGCACTGGGTCCGCGAGGGCCACGAACTGACGGTGAGCGGCCGGGACCCGGCCAAGGCCGCCGCCCTGGCGGGCAGGCTCGGGCCCACCGCGCGGGCGGGGACCTGGGAGGAGGCGGCCGTTTTTGGCGAAGTGACGCTGCTCGCCGTTCGAGACTACGCCGTGACCGAGGTCCTGGAGTCCGCAGGAGCCGCACGGGGGACGCTGGACGGACGGGTACTCGCCGACTGCGTCAACCCCGTCGTCCAGGGACGCTTCACCCTCGCCACCGAGGGCGGTCCCTCGATGGCGCGACGTGTCGCGGAAAGCACCGGCGCACACGTCGTCAAGGCGTTCAACCTGTGCCACGAGGACGTCTGGCGGATGACGCCGCCCGCCTTCGACGGCGTCCCGCTCGCGGTGCCTCTCTGCGGCGACGACCCCGCCGCGCTGGCCGCCGTACGCTCCCTCGTCACCGATCTCGGATGCGAGCCCGTCGACGGCGGCGGTCTGGAACGCGCGGGTCTGCTGGAGGCGACCGCGGCGTTCATGATCGGCCTGTGGGTCGGCGGCGCGGACGCCCGGGCGGTGCTGCCACCCCTGAGGTACGCCTTCGGCGACCCCGGCTGACCGCGATCGAACCGATCGCCATCGGGAAGCGCGACATTCCCGCCTGATGGGAAGCACGGTGAGGAGCACGGCGCCCGGGCGACCCGCGTCCCTCGCTCGGCCTCGTCGCGCTCCCCCGCGACCGATTCCGACCGATCAGATCTCGAAACGGGCCACGCGGCGGAGTTTGTTCATGGCGTCCAGTGCGGCGACCTTGTAGGACTCGGCGAGGGTGGGGTAGTTGAAGACGGCGTCGACCAGATAGTCGATGGTGCCACCGCAGCCCATGACGGCCTGGCCGATGTGGATGAGCTCGGTGGCGCCGGTGCCGAAGACGTGCACACCGAGCAGGGCGCGGGTCTCCGGGGAGACCAGGAGCTTCAGCATGCCGTACGTGTCGCCGATGATCTGGCCCCTGGCCAGCTCGCGGTAACGGGCGATGCCGACCTCGAAGGGGACGTGGGAGGCGGTCAGCTCGTCCTCGGTGGGGCCGATGAAGCTGATCTCGGGGATGGTGTAGATGCCGATCGGCTGCAGGTGGTGGATGCCGCCCAGCGGCTCGCCGCAGGCGTGGTGGGCGGCGATGCGGCCCTGCTCCATGGAGGTGGCCGCTAGCGAGGGAAACCCGATGACGTCACCGACGGCGTAGATGTGCGGCACGGCGGTGCGGTAGTGCTCGTCGACCTGGATGCGTCCCCGGGCGTCGGCGGCCAGCTCCGCGGCCCCCAGGGCGAGTTCGTCGGTCATGCCGTGGCGTCCGGCCGAGTACATCACCGTCTCGGCGGGGATCCGCTTGCCGCTCTCCAGCACGGTCAGCGCGCCCCGGGAGCGGCGCTCCACCGCGGCGACGGTCTCGCCGAAGCGGAAGGTCACCGCCAGGTCGCGCAGGTGGTACTTGAGCGCCTCGACGATCTCCAGGTCGCAGAAGTCGAGCATCCGGTCGCGGCGCTCGACCACGGTCACCTTGGTGCCCAGGGCGGCGAACATGGAGGCGTACTCGATGCCGATCACCCCGGCTCCCACGACCACCATCGAGTCCGGGATGTCCTGCAGTTGCAGGATGCCGTCCGAGTCGATGATGGTGTGGCCGTCGAACTCCACGGTGTCGGGACGGGCGGGCCTGGTGCCCGTGGCGATGACGATCTTGTCGGCGGTGACCTTGGTCTCGTGGCCGTGCTCGTCGACGACGCCGACCGTGTGCGGATCCACGAAGTGGCCGTGCCCGTTGAGCATCGTCACGTGGTTGCGCGACAGCTGGCTGCGGATCACGTCGATCTCCCGGCCGATCACGTGCTGGGTGCGGATCCCCAGGTCCGCCGCGGTGATCTCGTCCTTCACCCGGTAGCTCTGGCCGTACATACCCCGCTGGTTGAGACCGGTCAGGTGCAGCACGGCCTCACGCAGCGTCTTGGAGGGGATGGTGCCGGTGTTGATGCACACCCCGCCGAGCATGTTGCGCCGCTCGACGAGCGCGACACGCCGTTCGAGTTTCGCCGCGGCGATCGCGGCTTTCTGTCCACCCGGCCCGGAACCAAGAACAAGGACATCAAAATCCCTCATAGGCCCCAGTGTGCAGGCAGGAGACGGTCTCAGCCAGACTCACGGAATACCAGATCATGGCAGTCTCGTTAATACCGCCTCACACCGCCGTGCGACTGTAATATCCCCAGCGTCCGCGGAGCGGTACGCGCCGTCACCGCGCGCCGGACCGGGACCGCGGCGCGGCGGCGCCCGTCGTCACCCGCCGTCACCGCGCGTCGAACCCGAGCCGCGACGGCACCGTCACCGCGTGGCGCCACGCACCGTCATAGAGCATCACAAACCGTCACGGCACGCCGACCGGGATCGTGACGCGTCGCCGACCTCTCGCGACTCACACCTGCGCGCCGACCCTGTCGACGATCCTGTCCGCCCCCTCCTTGCGCGCGCAGTGGGCGCAGCAGAACCAGCGCCGGTCGGCCTCGACGCCGTGCCCGACGATGCGGACCCCGCAGTGCTCGCAGATCGGCGCCATCCGCTGGATCGCGCACTCGAAGCTGTCGAAGACGTGCACCGTGCCCTGAGCGTGCACCTCGAAGCTCATGTCATAGTCGTTTCCGCACATTTCACAGGTCGCCATGTTTCCCCCCGAAAACTCGTGGCTTTTCCGGTGAGGGTCCTACCCAGGTATCCGCAGGTCAGACAACCCGTGTCGCCGCGACCGTCCTCGCGGGCGAGGCGCGACACCACAGGCATGACAGGCATCGCCGAAACCTCCGCACCGGCCGCCCCGGGCCGCCCACGACCGGCTCCCTACCGATCTCGTACGGTCCGCGACGCGCTCTGAGAAGACCCTCTTCAGGCTTCAGGCGGGACAGACGTCCCGGTAGGCCAGCTCCCCCAGGTAGGTGCGCCACTCCTCGCGCGACAGGGTGCGGCCCGCACGCTCGCAGACCGCCCGCGTCACCGCCTGCGGCTCGACCGGATACTCGCTCAGGGTGCCGGCCTCGTCGACGGCGATCAGCCGGGCACCGTCGGGGCTGAACGTCAGCGCCCGCAGGTCGCCGGTCTGGGCGACGATCGGCTGGCCGAGGCGGCGCCCGGTCTCGACGTCCCATATCCCCACCGACCGCGCGGTCACCGCCGCGGCGATGAGGTCACCGCGGGGCGAGTACGTCAGGTTGGCCCCCGTTCCCGATCCGCCCCGGATCACGGCGCCCACCCGCTTCCTGCCCCGGGTCTCCAGCACCGAGATCCGTCCCACCTGGTCGGCGACGGCGAAGCGGTCACCCTTCCGGTCGAAGGCGAGCGCGATCGCCGGGATGCTCGCGGTGGGCGAGCCGTAGGTGTCTCCGAACGGCTCGCCGGTGCCCGCGTCCAGCAACCGGTGCTCACCGCCCACGACCGCGAGCGCCCTGCCGTCCGGGGTGAACACCAACCCGTCGGCGATGCCCTGGGGCCGCGACCAGCGGAGCCGGCCGCTGGGCACGTCCCAGACGTGGATCTCCCCCTCCGGCTCCACCCCGGAGTCGTAGTAAAGGGTGTACGAGGCCACAGCGGTGCCGTCGGCACTGATCGCCACGGCGGGCACCTGGCCGTCGCGGGCGAGGGTGACGGTGGTGATCCGCTTGAAGGTGGAGGTGTCCCAGACGGTCAGCCGGGAGCTCTCCCCACCGTTGTTGACCACCAGCCGCCCACCGTCGGCGCTGAAGAGCATCGCGAAGTAGTTGTCCGCACCGCCGGGTCCGATCTTCAGCGAGCCCACGCGTGCGCGACGGCGGACGTCCCGGATCACGACCTCGCTCGCCCCGTCCGCCCTGGAGGCGAGGAACCGCCCGCCTGGGCTGAATGCCGCCCAGCGGGTCCCCGGGCCCTTCAGCGTGACGGGCCTGGTCAGCGCGGAGACGTCGAGGCTCGTCACCGAGTCCTCCGCGAGGTAGCGCAGGGTGCGCCCGTCCGGGTCGAAGGCCACCACCGGGTCGTAGGCGTCGATCCTCTGGGTGAGCAGCAGCCTGCCGTCCTCGACCCGCCAGAGCCGCAGGGCCGTGTCGACCGCCGTGGCCAGGAAGCGCCCGTCGGGACTGAAGACGATTTCGCCGGTCGCCCCCTCCTCGAAGAGCCTGTCCAGCTTCACCCCGGTGGACGCGTCGCGTAGCTCGACGGTCCTGCCCTTGGCGAAGGCGATGGTCGCGCCGTCGGGGCTGTAGGCCAAACTTCTCCGCCCGCAGACGTTGCAGCGGCTCCCCAGCGGAACCTTGCGCAGACCGTCGAGGGTGAAGGCCGACACATCGCCGTTGAGGTCGGCGGTCGCGAACCCGCGCCCGTCCGCCGAGATGTCGCTGCCGATGGCTCCCACGACCGGGGAGTGCCTCTGGCCGGTCACGACGTTCCAGACGATGAACCCCTCCCCCTGCCCGACCATGAGCCAGTCCTCCGACTGCCCGAAGGACGCGGTGGTGTCGCCGCCCGCGTTCCTGCCCTGGACCTCCATGGCGGCGCCCGTCGGCCTGCCGGTCCGCATGTCCCAGATCCTCAGCCTCAGGCCGCTGATCACGGCGAGCCGGCCGCCTCGCGGGCTCAACGCGATCCCGCGCAGGTCGCCGCCGATCCCGGCGAAGCCCCCGGCGCGCCTGCCGGTCCGCACGTCCCAGACACGCACCTCGCCGTCGCTCACGCTGACGAGCGTGCGCCCGTCGGCGCTCAGCGCCCTGAGGGTCTGTATCCCCGTGGCCGGGTCGTGGAAGGCGGCGGACTCCCGCTGGGTCAGTGATCCGGTCAGGCTCGCCCTCGCCTCGGTCACCGGGGCCAGCCTCCAGGCGGCCACGCTGAGCAGCATCGCCGTGACCGGCTCCGAGCTGCGGAGCGTGTCGGCCGTCGCGGCGAGCCTGGCGGCCGTCGCCTGGTCGCGCTGGGAGGCGATGACGGCGCTGCGCGCGTCGGCCACCCTGCCCTGCCACACGGCGAACGCCCCGGCGGCCAGCGCGACGACGAGCAGCACGGCCAGCGTGCCGGAGAGCACCCTGCCCCTGCGTGCCCGGTGCCGGGTGAGAGCGGCACCGGCCTCCAGGAAGTCACGCTCGACCGGGCTGAGCGTGATGTTGCGGCGCCCGGTGGCCGCCCAGCGCATCGCGTTCTCCAGGCTGCCGCCCTGGAACAGGTCTCCGTCCCTGCGTCCCTGAACCTGCCAGCGCCGTGCGGCGGTGAGGATGCCCCGGTGCACGGCCAGGCCGTCCAGGTTGGCCTGGACCCACCCGCGCAGCCTGGGCCAGGCCTGCGGCAGCGCGGGCCGCGACAGCCAGATCTCCCGGTCGTCGTGAGCCAGCAGGTACGCGAAGACCTCCACCAGGCGCCGTACGGCGGCGGCCTCCCCCTCCTCGCGCCCGTCGAGAAGCTCGCCCCACTGCGCACGGCGTACGACGAGCTGGTCGTCGTCGGTCACGGTGACCAGCCGCAGGAAGATCTCGGGGGCGAGCTCCCGCTCGGCGGGGCCGAGCGCGGCGTAGGCGTCCTCGGCGAGGGTGCCGAGCGCGGGGTCCGTCGAGGTCGCACGGATCTGGGACCCGGCGTCGCTGCCCACCGCGAGCAGCCTCGGGGTGTCGAAGGCCCTGTCGCCGCTGACCAGGGCGAGCAGCAGGTCCCTCGCGGTTGGCCTGGACTCGGGGTCCTTGGCGAGCGAGGCCGCGACGAACGGCCGCAGGTGCTCGGGAAGCATGTCCAGCTGGGGCTGCACCGACAGCACGCGGTGCATGACCCCGCCCAAACTCTCCGCCCGGAACGGGTCGGCGCCCGTCGCGGCGAAGACCATGATCCCGCCCCAGGCGAAGACGTCGACGGCCGCGGTCGCGCGCAGGCCCATGAAGATCTCGGGGGCCATGTAGGTCGGGGTGCCCGCCACCATGCCGGTCGCGGTCAGCGACATGTCCTCGGTGCGGGCGACGCCGAAGTCGATCACCCGCGGGCCGTCTGGGCCGAGCAGCACGTTGTCGGGTTTCAGGTCGCGGTGGACGACCCCCGCCTCGTGGACGGCGGTGAGCGCGGTGGCGATCGCGGTCGCGAGACGGTGCAGGTCACCCCCGGTGAAGCGGCGCCCCTCGGCGACGGCCCTGCGCAGGCTGGGCCCTTCCACGTACTCGCTGACGATGTACGGCCTGGGCCCGTCGAGATCGGCGTCCAGCACGCCCGCCGTGCAGAAGGAGGCCACCCGGCGGGCGGCGGCGGCCTCGCGGCCGAACCGGTCGCGCAGCTCGGGGTCGGTCCCCGCGTCACCGTGCAGGACCTTCACCGCGACGCGCGTGCCCTCGGCGTCGTACGCCTCGTAGACCACGCCCTGGCCGCCCGCGCCCAGCCGCCCGGCCAGCCAGTAGCCGCCCAGCCGCTGCGGGTCACCGTCGATAAGTGCCGTACTCAACTCACGCTCCGTTCTCCGGTGGATTGGACGCCCCGGAGGACGGCGAGATTCGGGCGATGTCACAGACTCGGGACATGTCTCGTCCTCCTTACGTGAACGGTGACGAAGCTCTCGCGGCAGAGTTCGATGCCATCCGGCCACGGCTGGTCGGCGTGGCCTACGGCCTGCTCGGCAGCGTCGACGAGGCCGAGGACGTGGTCCAGGATGCCTGGTTCCGGCTGGGCAGGGCGGAGCGTTCGGAGATCGGCGACGTGACGGGCTGGCTGGTGGTCACAGTATCGAGACTCGCGCTGGACGTACTGCGTTCGGCGCGCGTACGGCGCGAGGAGTATGTCGGGCCGTGGCTGCCGGAGCCGGTGGTCGGCGAGGGCGACCCCGCCGACAGGGTGACCCTGGACGAGTCGATGAGCATGGCGATGCTGGTGGTGCTGGAGTCGCTCAGCCCCGCCGAACGCACCGCCTTCGTCCTGCACGACGTGTTCGGGCTGCCGTTCGGGGAGGTCGCGCGCGCGGTCGGGCGCTCGGCCGCCGCGTGCCGGCAACTCGCCGCCCGCGCCCGGGGGCACGTCGCGGCGCGGGCGCCCCGCTTCGAGGTCGACGAGGCCGAGCACCGCAGGGTGGTCGAGGCGTTCGCGCAGGTCATCCGAGGCGGGGACGGCGACGGTGACATCGACACGCTGATGACGCTGCTCGATCCCGACGTGGTGCTGCGCAGCGACGGCGGCGGGGTGGTGGGGGCGGCGAGGCGTCCTGTCCACGGCTCCGAGCGGGTCGCCCGCTTCCTGCTCGGCATCGCCAGGAGGATCGGCCGCGCCGACAGGCTGGCCGTGACCACGGTCAACGGCCGGGCCGGGCTGTTGCGAACGTCGGAGGGCGGGCTCGCCGTCTACGGGCTGACCGTCTCCGAGGGCCGGATCACCGGGATCGACATCGTGAGAAACCCGGAGAAACTAAGGAGCGTCCGATGAAGCAGCGGATGAACATCAGCGAACTCGCCCCCGATGCCTACCGGGCCATGCAGGGGCTGGAGAAATACCTGGCCGGCAGCGGGCTGCCCTACGCCACGAAGGAACTGGTCAAGATACGGGTCAGCCAGATCAACGGCTGCGCCTTCTGCGTCGACATGCACGCCCACGACGCCAAGGCGGCCGGGGAGAGTGACGAGCGGCTGTTCTCCGTGGTGGCCTGGCGGGAGGCGCCCTTCTTCAGTGACGCCGAGCGGGCGGCCCTCGCCCTGGCCGAGGAGGCCACCCTGCTCGCCGTCCACGGTGAGAGGGTGCCGGACGCTGTGTGGGAGGAGGCCGCCAGGCACTACGAGCCCGAGGTACTGGCCGCGCTGGTCGTGACGATCTCGACGATCAACGCGTGGAACCGGATCGTCGTCACCACCCGCGCCGTTCCGGGGACTCTGCGTAGCCAAAGCGGTTGATCGGGAGGGGTGGGGCGCACTAGGTTTGGCTCGCACGGTTGCCCGTGCGAGCCGGACGCGTGAGCGTCCGGCGGATCGGTGTCACAGGACGCGGAGCACGGCGAGCCAGGGAAGGGGACGGATCATGCGGCGACCCACTCGGATCATCCGGTGCCGCCCCGCCCGCACCCCGGGCCTGGATCCGCGACCTCCCTCAGGGCACCCCTGTTGACCTGGTCTTTACGGCAGCCTTATGCGGCGATCTGTAGATACTTCTCATAACGGAACCATCACGCCGGGGGGCTCAATGAAGAGACTTGTGGTCGTGCCACCATATGTCGCGCGGCTGAAGATCAGGGACATTCGTTCCGTGACACGCCGTGGCGCGACCGGTGACGCCAAGGTCGTCGACCTCAGCGCCTACACGGGCCGCAACGTCCTGCGTTTTCCGCGGACGAGCGGTCCCACGTCCGCCGCCTGACCCCCATCGACGACGGACGACCCCACGTCCGGCCTCCTCGCGAAAGACCCGCCACGGCGGGTCTTTCTTCGTTTCCCCCGTTCGGACCGGTCGGCACCTTCGCCCTGGACGAGGGCTTTCCCCGCGCGTCCGCCCGCACGGGGAAAGGCCTTTCGCCGGGAAGTTGCCCGGAGGTGGTCTCCGGGAAGCCTCGATCACTACTTCCCTTCGGGGTCCTCCGGCGTCTGCGACAGCGCGCTCGCCGCGGCGGACTTCTCCGCGTCGCCCCGCTCAGGGTCCGACAGCGTTCTGGACGAGGCCGACGCCGCCTCGGAACCGGTCTCCCCCTGGCTCTCCGGGGCCTGCGACAGCGCGCTGGCGGCAGCGGCCTTCTCCTCCTCGGTCGCGTTGGGATCGGTCAGCGTCCTGGCCGCGGCCGACGCCGCCTCGGAGCCGGTCTGTCCGGAGTTGCTCGTCACGATCTCACCTTTCCTCGAACCGTATCCGCGTCCCTCGCATCCCGGCCCCGGCGGTGGGGTCGAGCGGCTCAACGCACCGCGTGCGACCTCGCCGTTCGTCCGCGACGGGCGCCGACCTCTCACAAGGGTCGGGTTCCTGCCGTTCCGGCCGGTGATGACGACAGCCCAGCCCGGCTACCCCGGTCGCCGGGTTCCAACCGTGCACGCCTCGAACGCGCGGGGACTCAGCCGGCGGCGGTGTCGCGGACCCGGCCGTGGGCGTCGTGCGGGAGGTCGGCGTAGTGCCACTGGTGGTCGCGGGCGTGTTTGCAGGCCGTCTCCAGGTCGCCGCGCTCGATCACCGCGAGCAGCTCGGCGTGGTCGCGGGCGATCTCGTCGAGGTTCACGCCGGTCGCGAGCATCGTGACCGAGGTGCGCGCCTCGATCTGCAGCCCCTCCCAGGAGAGCCTGAGCAGCTCGTTGCGAGAGGCCTCGACGATGCGCCGGTGGAAGGACACGCTCGCTCGCATGGACGTCTCGCCGTCACCTTCCGCGGCGGCGGCGCGCATCGCCTCCACGTCCGATGTGAGCGCCTCCAGCGGGACGGTCCCGGCGAGCAGGGCCAGGCGGATCGCCGTCTCCTCCAGCGCGGCCCGCACGACGTAGCTCTCCCTGAGCGTCTCGTGGACGAAGGGCCGCACGAAGGTGCCCCTTCGTGGCTGGGTCTCCACCAGCCGCATGACCTCCAGCTCGCGCAGCGCCTCGCGGACGGGGGCCTGGCTCGTGCCGTACGTCGCCGCGAGGCGCGTCTCCACCAGCCGCTCACCGGGTCCGAGCCGGCCGGAGACGATCCGGCTGACCAGTGAGTCGCGGATCTGCCGCGACAACGTCAGCCTCGGCAGCTTGGAGGGCTCCTCGGTCATGGAGCGCATCCTACCGAGCATCGATTCTCGCTCATCGATCTCCTCTTGACTCCGGGACGACACCCAGCTTACGGTGCCGATAATCAATTATCGATAATTAACCCATTCGTAACGCAGGGGGCCGGACATGATGATCCAGGCAGTCCACGTGCCCGAGTCCGCGGAGGCCGTGGCGGTCCACTCGGCGAGGGGCGGCCAGATCATGGGCGGCGGCACCGTCGTGATGCCGTTGGTCAGCGGCGGAGCCGCGCCCGGGAGCGAGCTGATCAGCCTGCGCCGGGCCGGACTCGCGGGGATCGAGGTCCGCGACGGCCTGGCCAGGATCGGCGCGGCGGCCCCCCTGTCCTCCGTCGAGGAGCATCCCGGCCTCGGTTTCCTGCGCCCGGCGATGCGCAGCATCGCCTCCCCCACGATCCGCAACCTGGCGACCGTGGGCGGCAACCTGTTCGTCGCGCAGCCGTACGGCGACCTCGCCGTCTGCCTGCTCGCCCTCGACGCGGTGTGCGAGATCGCAGGTCCCGGCGGGCGGCGCGAGGCCCCGGTGGCCGACGTGCTCACCTCGGGAGTCGGCCACGGCGAGTTCGTCACGGCGGTGGTGACGGCACTGCCGGAACCGGGAACCTGGTACTACCACAAGGCCATGCGCCGCAGGCTGAACTCGGCCTCCATCGTGACCGTCGCGTCCGTGACCCGGACCGAGGACGGCGTGGTGACCTCGACCACGATCGCCCTCGGCGGCGTCGCCCCGCGCCCGGTACGCGCGGTCTCGGCCGAGCGGCTGCTGCTGGGCCGCCCGCTGAGCCCCGAGGTCCTGACCGAGGCCGGAGAGGCCGCCCGCTCCGACGTGGCCCCCTTCGACGACGCCTACGCCAGTGCCTGGTACCGGGCGCGTGTCCTGCCCGTGCACCTGCGCCGGGCCTTCACCGGCTAGCGGTCCCACCGCGTCCACCAGTACCCCTCACCTCCTGAAAAGCCCGCCCACCCCCAGAAAGGGCCGGACAATGTCGTCACAGATCGTCTCGCTCGTCGTCAACGGCGAGTCCCGGGAGTTCATCGCCAAACCGGGCACCACACTCCTGGCGGTCCTGCGCGACTCGCTGGGGCTCACCGCGGCCAAGCGCGGCTGCGCGCAGGGAAGCTGCGGCACCTGCACCGTGCTCGTCGACGACCGGCCGGTGACGGCGTGCCTGATCGCCGTGGAAACGGTCTCGGGAGCCTCGGTCCGCACCCTTGAGGGGGTGGCCGCGGGCGGAGACCTCGACGAGGTGCAGAGCGCCTTCGTCGACAACTTCGCCACCCAGTGCGGCTTCTGCACAGCGGGCATGATCATGGTCGCCGAGGCCCTGCTGGACCGCGACCCGGATCCGAGCCAGGAGGACGTGGCCGAGGCGATCTCGGGCAACGTCTGCAGGTGCACCGGCTACCAGCCCATCATGATCGCCATCCTGGACGCGGCCAGACGCAGGCGCGGGGAGTCCCAGAAGCCGGTACCGGCCTCGGAAGAGACGGTGTCGCGATGACCTACCGGCTCGCCCCCATCGACAAGGGCTCATTCGCCGCCGAGCGCGAGGACGACTTCACCGTCATCGGCTCGGTCGTCCAGCGCTCCGACGCGCTGGGGCACGTCACCGGCAGGACCGAGTTCTTCGAGGACGTCGCCCCGCCGGGGATGCTGCACCTGAAGATGCACCGTTCGGCCCGCCACCACGCCAGGATCAGGGGCGTCGACCTGACCGGCGCCCTCGAAGTGCCCGGCGTCACCCGGATCCTCACCCACGCCGACATCCCGAACAACCTCTACACCCCGCTGAAGCTGATCGGCGTCGGGCCGGACGACGAGCCGATCCTCGCCGTGGACAAGGTCCGCTACCTCGGCGAGCCGATCTGCGCGGTGGTCGCCGAGTCCGAGGCCGCGGCCCTGGAGGGCGTGGCCAGGATCAGGGTCGACTACGAGGACCTGCCCGCGGTCTTCGACGTCGAGGAGGCCCTGGCGGAGGGGGCGCCACTGGTCAACGAGTACCACGGCCGCAACTTCTTCACGTACGAGGGACACCACTGCCGGCGGATCCGGTTCGGCGACGTGGAGAGGGCGTTCGCGCAGGCCGACCACGTCTTCGAGTGGCGCTACGAGTCCGCGCCGATCGAGCAGGCTCCCGCCGAGACCACCGGCTGCGTGGTGGTCCCGCAGGCGGACGGCCGGTTGCGCATCCACTCCGACACCCAGGCGTGCTTCTTCACCCTCGACAACACCGCGCTCATCCTCCAGACCCCGTTCAACAAGCTGCGCATCGTCGGCGGGACGGTCGGCGGAGGCTTCGGCGGCAAGGTCGACGTCGTCGTCGAGCCGGTCGCGTGCGTGGCCGCCATGACGACCGGTCGCCCGGTCAAGTTCGTCTACGGCAGGTACGAGGAGATGCAGGTCTCCTCGCCGCGCGCCGCCGAGCGCATCTACATCAAGGACGCCGTGATGGGCGACGGCCGGATCATCGGCCGCAAGGTCACGCTGTACGTCGACTCAGGCGCCTACGCACGGCACACCCCGTACGGCACCACCAAGGCCGCGGCCCACCTGCCGGGACCGTACTCGATCCCGAACGTGTGGGCCGACTGCCACTGCGTGTTCACCAACCGCACGCCCTCCAGCGCGATGCGCGGGTTCGGCGTGACCATCGGCGACTTCGCGCTGGAGTCGCAGATGGACCGGATCGCGAGGGCCCTTTCGATGGACCCGCTGCGGCTGCGCCTGCTCAACGCCTATCGCGACGGCGACCTCAAGGCCCACCGCAAGGTCGCCGAGGGCACGGCACTGGTCGAAGTGATCCAGAAGGCCGCGGAGATGTCCGGGCACGAACTGCCCGAGGCGTACCGCCGGATGTCCTCGACGACACGAGAGGGGCTGTAGGCCATGGCCAGGCTGCGCGGGCGCGGATACGCGTCGGTGAACTACCCGACCGGCATGAACCTCGGCGGCGACCCCTCACAGGCGCTGATCCACTCCACGACCACGGGCACCTTCGTGATCACGCTCTCCTCGGTGGACCTCGGCCAGGGCATCAAGACGATCGCCGCGCAGTGCGCGGCCGAGACGCTCGGCCTGCCGATCGAGAACGTCCTGGTCAACACCGCCGACACCGACACGGGCCCGCACTGCATGGGCACCTTCGCCAGCCGGGGCACCCACCGCGTCGGCAACGCCGTCATCATGGCGGCGGCCGAGGCGCGCGGCGTGATGCTGGAGGTCGCCGCCGAGGAGCTGGAGGTCGACGCCGGGGACCTGGAGACCGACGGCAGCGGCGTCATCAAGCTCAAGGGCTCCGACGAGCCGAGCATCCACATCACCGACCTGGCCATGGCCGCGCACTTCAAGCACGGCCGTACGATCTCCGGACGCGGCATCTTCCTCAAGGAGCCGAGCGTGCCGGTGCCCGAGACGGGAGAGATGGACCCCGACTCGTGCCAGGCGCACGCGTGCACGGTCGCCGTCGTCGAGGTGGACGACGAGACCGGGGTGGTCGAGGTGCTGGAGTTGTACAACGCCTACGAGATCGGCCGCGCGCTCAACCCCGCCATGGCGACCCAGCAGGTCGAGGGCGGTGCCTGGATGGGCGTGTCGCACGCCCTGTTCGAGACCACCGAGCCCTACTACCCGCGGCGCGACCACGGGCCCCGCGACTTCGCCGACTATCTCATGCCGGGCCCGGCCGACATCCCCGTACAGCACAGCCTGTTCCTGGAACGTCCCGCGGGCAACGGCCCCTACGGCGCCAAGGGCATCGGCGAGATGACCGCCAACGCGCCGATCCCCGCCATCGCCAACGCCATCTACGACGCCTGCGGTGTACGTATCACGGCGATGCCCTTCACCCCCGAACGCGTCCTGCGCGGGCTGGACGCCCTCGCGCGAGACGCCCCGCACGAGGTGTCCTCGCGCGAGGACACCTGAACACCCGGCACACCCACCCGATCCGAAGGAACCGATAACCATGCTGAAAGTCGTCTCGCTGCTCAAGCGCGCGGAGAACATGTCCCACGAGGAGTTCGCGAAGTGGGTCGTGGAGGACCACGTCGAGTTCGCCAAGAAGCTTCCCGGGCTGCGCAAGTACACGGTGAGCGTCAGCAACGGCGATGACGCGCCGTTCGACTCGGTGAACGAGCTCTACTTCGACGACGAGGACGCCCGCGCCGCCGCGTTCGGCTCCGAGCACGGCAAGGCCGCCGCGGCCGACGCCGCCGCGCACACCACCCAGCGGGTCCACCTGCTCACGACCGAGCACGCCCAGCTGTGACGCCCGGCGGGGCGTCCCCGGTGTCCGGCGGGTTCCCCTCCGCGCCCGGCGGGTCCTTCCCGGCGGCCGACGGGGCCTTCCCCGCCGACGGGTCCTCCTCGGCGGCCGGGTCCTCCCCGGCGGCCGGCGGAGGGCCGGCGCTCGGCGGAGAGTCGGCGGCCGGCGGAGAGTCGGCGGTGGCCTGCCCGCCGGACGAGCACGCGCTCGCCGCCGCGCTCGAACGGGAAGGGTACTTCGCCGACGAGGGCCTTCGCACAGCCGTCCACCTGGCGCTGCGGCTGGACCGGCCGCTGCTGCTCGAGGGGGAACCGGGAGTCGGGAAGACCGAGGTCGCCGCGGTGCTCTCGCGCGTCGTCGGCCGGGAGCTCATCCGGCTCCAGTGCTTCGAGGGGCTGGACGCCGGACAGGCACTGTACGAATGGGACTATCCCAAGCAACTCCTGCATGTCCGGGTGGCGGAAAGTCGCGGCCAGGAGGTCGGCGACCTCTACCGCGAGGAGTTCCTGCTGCGACGGCCACTGCTGCGCGCCCTGGAGTCCGATCGCGGCGCGGTCCTGCTCATCGACGAGATCGACCGCGCCGACAGCGAGTTCGAGGCGTTCCTGCTGGAGTTCCTGGGCGACTTCCAGATCACCGTCCCCGAGTTGGGAACCATCGGGGCTCGCACGCCCCCGATCGTGGTGCTCACCTCCAACCGGACCCGCGAGCTGCACGACGCCCTTAAACGGCGATGCCTCTACCACTGGATCGCCTTCCCCGAGGTCGACCGCGAGCGGGCGATCCTGCGTGCGGCCGTACCCGGCCTGGAGGAGACGGCGGCCGAAGGGCTGGTACGCGCCGTCCAGCGGGTACGCGAGCTGCCGCTGCTCAAACGGCCCGGTATCGCCGAGTCCGTGGAGTGGGCCAGGGGGGCGGTGACCCTCGCCGAGGGCGGCAGCCCGTGGCCCGTGGCGCTGCGCCGTGCCCTCGGCCTGCTCATCAAGGACGAGGAGGACACCCGGCTGCTCGCCGGGCACGCGGAGGAGCTGTTCGGCGATGTCTGAGCCCGCCGCCGTCGCGGGAGGCCCGTCCCTCGGCTCCGAACCCGTGGTTCTCCCTGAAGAGCCGTCCCCCACAGCCGCTGTCCCCGCGAGGGAGCCGCACGACGATTTCGAGCCCGCCGCCCTCGCCGCGCGTCATCTGTGGGGGTTCCTGTCCGCGCTGCGCGCCGCCGGCGTGACCACCGCGCTGCCGAAACAGGCCGACCTGCTGCGGACGGTCGGCGCGTCACCACCGCGTGACCTGACCGCTTTGTACTGGTACGCCCGGATCACCCTGCTGCACGACATCGGCGAGCTCGCCGCCTTCGACCGGGTCTTCACCGCATGGTTCCGGCAGGGCAGCCCTCCGGACGCCGTACCGCCACCCCCGGCGGGGGAGAGCGAGGCCCCCTCCCCCCAGGGGCCGGGCGAGGACGACCCCGCCCCGCGAGAGGTGCTGCCCGGCGACGGCGTCGAGGCCAGCACGCTCAGCACGTACGGCAGGCGGGACTTCGACGCGGCCGACGACCGGTGGCGCCCGGTCATCCGCGCGCTGGAGGCCGCCTGGCCCGCCGCATTGCCCCCGACCCCGTCCAGGCGGCGGCGCCCGGCGCGTTCCGGCGACCGGCTGGACATGCGGCACACCTGGCGTCGGACGCGCCGCCACGACGGGGAGATCATCGAGCTGCGCCTGCGCGCCCGGCCCCCGCGCCCGCGCCGCCTGCTCATCCTGGTCGACGTCTCGGGCTCGCTGCGGCGGCACACCCCCGACCTGCTCCGCCTGGCGCACACGGCACTGCGCGCGGCGCCGGCCCGCACCGAGGTCTTCACCTTCGGCACCCGGCTCACCCGGATCACCTCCGTGCTGTCGCACCCCCACCCCGGCCGGGCGCTGCGCGCGGTGTCCGAGCTGGTCACGGACGCCGACGGCGGTACCGCGATCGGGGCGGCGCTGCACGAGTTCCTGGGCGTCCCCCGGTTCGTGGCGCTCGCGAGGGGCGCGCTCGTGATCGTGCTCTCCGACGGGCTCGAACGCGGCGACCACGTCCCCATGGTCCGCGCGACCGCCCGCCTGTCCCGCCTGGGCCACCGGCTCGTCTGGTGGTCACCGCTGGCGTGCTCCCCCGACTACAGCCCGGTTACGCGCGCCATGGCCGCCCAGCTCCCCCACCTGGACCACCTCGGCGGCGTGCGCGACCTGCCCACCGCCCTCGCGGAGGTCCGCCGCCTCCCCGCGGTCCTGTCCGGCCCTCGGGGCGCGGCGGCCAGGCGGTGGCCCATCCCACGCCCCACGGGGACCCGCCCATGACATCCCTCACGGTCCCGCGTCCCCGCCCAGGGGCCGGAGGGCTCCACGCCGGAGGTATTCGATGAACGACACCACCGCCCGTCCGGCTCCCGCCGGGATCGTCGACGCGCACCACCACATCTGGCGCGCCACCGACCTGCCCTGGCTCCAGGGAGAGATGATCCCGCGCATCTTCGGCCCCTACGAACCGATCCGCCGCGACTACCCGGTGTCGGAGTACGTCGAGGAGGCCACCGCCTGCGGCATCACCTCCTCGGTCTACGTCCAGGCCAACTGGTCTCTCGACCGCTGCCTGGACGAGGTGCGCTGGCTGCGCGACACCCACGCGGAGACCGGCTGGCCGATGGCCGTGATCGGCTCGGCGGACCTCTTCGACGAGGGCGCGGCCGACGTGATGCGCCGCCAGGCCGCGCTCACCCCGCTCATGAGGGGAACCCGCCTGCAACTGCACTGGCACGAGCGGCCCGAGTTCCGTTTCGCCTCGGCCCCCGACCGCATGAAGGATCCCGTCTTCCGGCGCAACATCGCCTCGCTCGCCGACCTCGGCTGGCTGTTCGAGCTCCAGGTGTTCACCGACCAGATGGCCGACGCCGCGAGTTTCGTGGACGACTTCCCCGACGTCACGTTCGTGCTGGTCCACGCGGGGATGCTCGAAGAGTCCGGGGCGTCCCGGGTGGCGGAGTGGAAACGCGGCCTGAGGCTGCTGGCCGAGCGGCCCAACGTCGTGGTGAAGCTCACCGGCCAGGGCACGTTCGTGCACCGCGTGGACCGCTCGCTGATCGAGATGGTCGCGGACACCTGCCTGGAGGCCTTCGGTTCCCACCGCTGCATGTGGGGCAGCAACTTCCCGATCGAGAAGATCTGGACCGACCTTCCCACCCTGGTCTCCACCTGGCAGGAGGTTCTCGCCCGCCGGTCCCCCCAGACCGTCCAGAACGTGTTCGCCGCCACCGCCCGCCGGGTCTATCGCCTGTGAGAGGCCGCCGGGAGTGAAGGCCGATGTCGTCACCCGGCCGTCGGCGGTGAGGACTCGGCTCAGACGTACGCGCCACCGGCCGCCCCTGGTCCGTGTTGTCGGAGTACGCCGCGCGTGACGAAGCTCTACAGCCCGAAGGCGCCGCCCTCGATCAGGATGAGCAGGCCGACGCCGACCAGCACGATCGGCAGCAGAATGTGTCCCCACCGGCTCAGTGCCCTGGCGACGATCGGCCGAGTGGCGAAGAACCGCCCGGCAACGCACCACACGGCCACCAAGGCCAGAAAGACGGTGACGTAGACGGCCATCGATCCGATGCCGGCGGTGGCGAAGACGGGGACGTACACGCCGATGTTGTCGCCGCCGTTCGCGAAGGTGACCGCGGCCACCTCCAGGACCTTGGGCCCACCGGCATGCTCCTCCGCCGTCTGCCCGGCTCCGTTGCGCCCGTCGCGGTGGGCCTTCCACGCCTGCCGGCCCGCCTTGATGCCCAAGGCCAGCGGGAGCAGGCCCAGGTAGGGCAGGACCGGCTCGGGGAGGAAGGTGGCGCCGAAAGCCGCGGCCACCGCCACAGCCAAGATGCCCAGGAAGCCGAGATACTGACCGGCCACCACCCGCGCGGCGGCTCCGCGATGTCCGGTGCCCTGGTCGAAGAACAACGCCAAGATCAAAATATCGTCGATGTTGGTTACAGCGAACAATCCCACCGCCTGCCCGATGATGCCCGCATTCACGATGAGACGTTCCCCTCAACCCCAAGATGTCCCCGGCGACCCTACCGGCCGCGAAAACGACGGGCGATCACGGTGTTCTCGCTGCACAGCCCCAGAACGTCCAGGAGCCGAGAAGGGGGCCGGAGTCAACTCCGGCCCCCTTTTCTGGCGAGCGTTATGCGGGTTCGGCTTTCGTACCCAACGCTGCTTCTCTGCTCTGAATCAGCTCGGAATCAGCTGCAGCCGCTGGTGGAGCCGCAACCCTCGCAGACGTAGCAGCTGCCGGCGGGACGCATCTTGGTTCCGCAGGTCATGCAGAGAGGCGCGTCGGCGGTGCGGCCCTGGTGGGACTCCAGGGAGCCGGTGCGGCTCGAGGTCTTTGCGGGTGCCGCCTCGGGGCGGGACTGCGGCTCCTCGATGGGAGCCGAGGTGGCGAGCTCGGCGATGACCTCGTCGGTGTGGATCGGGGCCGGGTCCTCACCGCGCTGCTGGGCGGCACGCTCGGAGGCGGAGAAGATCCCGAGGGCGGCGCGGTCGTCGTAGGGCAGGTGGTCCAGGGCCAGACGGCGGAAGATGTAGTCCATCACCGAGGCGGCGATGCGGACGTCCGGGTCGTCGGTCATACCGGCCGGGTCGAAGCGCATGTTGACGAACTTGCCGACGTACGTCTCCAGCGGCACCCCGTACTGCAGGCCGATGGAGATCGCCACCGAGAACGCGTCCATGACGCCCGCGAGGGTCGACCCCTGCTTGGACATCTTCAGGAAGACCTCACCGAGGCCGTCGTCGGGGTAGGACGAGGCGGTCATGTAGCCCTTGGCACCTCCCACGGTGAAGCGGGTGGTGGTGCTGGGGCGCTGGTTCGGCATCCGGCGGCGGGTCGGGCGGCTGATCTCCACGACCTGGATCGCCGGCTCGGCGGGCTTCTCCTTCTCCTCGGTCTTCTTGCCCGAGGCCGAGAGGGGCTGGCCGACCTTGCAGTTGTCGCGGTAGACCGCCAGGGCCTTCAGGCCGAGCTTCCAGCCCTCCATGTAGACCTGCTCGATGTCCTCGATCGTCGCGGACTCGGGAAGGTTGACCGTCTTGGAGATGGCTCCGGACAGGAACGGCTGGGCCGCGGCCATCATGCGCACGTGGCCCATGGGGGCGATCGCGCGCTCGCCCATCGCGCAGTCGAACACCTCGTAGTGCTCGCGCCGCAGGCCGGGGGCGTCGACGACATGGCCGTGCTCGGCGATGAACTCGACGATCGCCTCGACCTGCTCCTCCTGGTAGCCGAGCCGCCGCAGCGCGCGGGGAATCGTCTGGTTGACGATCTGCATGGAGCCGCCGCCGACGAGCTTCTTGAACTTGACCAGGGCCAGGTCGGGCTCGATGCCGGTGGTGTCGCAGTCCATCATCAGGCCGATGGTCCCGGTTGGGGCGAGGAGCGAGGCCTGGGCGTTGCGGTAACCGTTCTTCTCACCGAGCCTGAGGCACTCGCTCCACTGGCTGGAGGCCTCGCGGTGGATGGCACCGTCGATCTCGTCGAACGTGCGCAGGGCCTCGTTCGCGTCGTTGTGCTTGCGCATGACCCGCTTGTGCGCGTCGGCGTTGCGGGCGTAGCCGTCGTAGGGGCCCACGACCGCGGCGAGTTCGGCGCTGCGGCGGTAGGAGACGCCGGTCATCAGCGAGGTGATGGCCCCGGCGACCGCCCGGCCGCCGTCGGAGTCGTAGGCGTGGCCGGTGGCCATGAGCAGCGCGCCGAGGTTGGCGTAGCCGATGCCCAGCTGGCGGTAGGCGCGGGTGGTCTGGTCGATCTTCTCGGTCGGGAAGTCGGCGAAGGTGATGGAGACGTCCATCGCGGTGATGATCAGCTCGGTGATCATCACGAAGTTCGCGATGTCGAAGGTGTCGTCGTCCTTCAGGAACTTCAGCAGGTTGATGCTCGCCAGGTTGCACGAGGAGTTGTCCAGGTGCAGGTATTCCGAGCAGGGGTTGCTGGCGGTGATGCGACCCGTCTCCGGACTGGTGTGCCAGTCGTTGATCGTGTCGTCGTACTGGACCCCGGGGTCGGCGCACTCCCAGGCGGCCTTGCCCATCTTGCGGAACAGCTCTCTGGCGTCGATCTTCTCGATGACCTCGCCGGTGAGGCGGGCGCGCAGGCCGAACTCCTCACCGTTCTCCACCGCGCGCATGAACTCGTCGGAGACGCGCACGGAGTTGTTGGCGTTCTGGTACTGGACGGAGACGATGTCCTTGCCGCCCAGGTCCATGTCGAACCCGGCGTCACGGAGGGCGCGGATCTTGTCCTCCTCGCGCGCCTTGGTCTCGACGAACTCCTCGATGTCGGGGTGGTCGACGTCGAGGACGACCATCTTGGCGGCGCGGCGGGTGGCGCCCCCGGACTTGATGGTGCCCGCTGAGGCGTCCGCGCCGCGCATGAAGGAGACCGGGCCGCTGGCGGTGCCCCCGCTGGAGAGCAACTCCTTGGAGGAACGGATCCTGGAGAGGTTGACGCCGGAGCCGGAACCCCCCTTGAAGATCACCCCCTCTTCCTTGTACCAGTCGAGGATCGACTCCATCTGGTCGTCGACGGCCAGGATGAAGCACGCGCTGACCTGCTGCGGCGACGCGGTGCCGACGTTGAACCAGACGGGCGAGTTGAAGCTGAAGACCTGGTTGACCAGGGCGTGCTTGAGCTCGTGGTCGAAGATCTCGGCGTCCTCGTCGGTGGCGAAGTAACCGTGCTCGACCGCCGTACGCGTGTAGACGCCCACCACCCGGTCGATCAGCTGCTTGAGGCTCCACTCCCGCTGCGGGGTGCCGACCGCCCCGCGGAAGTACTTGGTGGTCACGATGTTGGCGGCGTTGACCGACCACGACCGGGGGAACTCGACACCGCGCTGCTCGAAGTTGATCGAGCCGTCGCGCCAGTTGGTCATGACGACGTCGCGGCGCTCCCAGACCAGCTCGTCATAGGGATGCACACCTGGCGTGGTGAAGATGCGCTTCATCTTCAGGCCCTTACGCGGCCTCTTGCCTCCACGTGTCACCGCACCGGCGGTCTCCGTCATGACTTCCCCCTTCTGGGGCTCCGTGGAACCCTCGAATCGGACCACACCAACGCGCCGCATCACCCCCGACGCCCGGGGTCTGTATCAGTCCTGCTTGGTGGAGCGCTCCGCCCGGAGCCGCTCGATCTCCGCCTCGAAGTCGGCCAGTGTCTCGAAACCGCGATAGACGGAGGCGAACCGCAGGTACGCCACCTCGTCCAGTTCGCGGAGCGGGCCCAGGATGGCCAGCCCGACCTCGTGGGCCGCGATCTCGGCGCATCCGGTGGCCCGGATGCTCTCCTCGACCCGCTGGCCCAGCTGCGCCAGGGAATCCTCGCTGACGGACCGCCCCTGGCACGCCCGCCGGACCCCGGCGATCACCTTGTCCCTGAAAAACGGCTCCGTCACACCGCTGCGCTTGCTCACCATGAGCAGAACGGTCTCCTGCGTGGTGAACCTGCGCCCGCATTCCGAGCACGTGCGCCTGCGGCGGATCGCCCCGCCGTCCTCGGTGGCCCGGCTGTCGATGACTCGCGTGTCTAGATGGCGACAGAACGGACAATGCACGCGTGTCGCCTCCTTGACCTACCGAAGCGGCCGGCCCACCTCACCTACCCACGACACGCACGGCCAGACGCCCGCGCACACATCTTGAATAGTCGAGATGCGGTAATGGAAACACAAGCTGTGGTGAAGTGTTGCGATGCAGCCACTAGATGTTGTGGTCCAACCGTAGAAGTGCTCGACCATGAACGCAAGTTGAAACGACCTTGCGGCACGAAGTCGCTGATCAGCCCTCACGTCCCGGCGTGTCGCCACCCGCGCAAGACCCATCTCACCCCGGGCGCCTCTTCCCTCACAGTCGTCCCAGGCGACCCGTCAGACGAGACCCTCGCACCCCCTCTACACCCCTCGCCCCATCCGCGCCGCCGACCGACCCCATCCCGCTGAAACGAGGCCCACCCCTCTCGCCGACCGTCCCGACGGAGCTCGACCGGGCGCCGTAGCGGTCGCACGAGCCCCGGCCCGATCGCCGGAGCTCGGACCGGCCTCATCTCACGGAGACGAGGCCCTCGGGGAGATAGAGCCGGGCCCCCGGCCGGACCTCCGAGCCGGACAGCCCGTTGAGGTCCATGATGCGACGCACCGTCGAGCCGGTGTCCGCCTCCTTCGTCAGCGCGTCCGCGATCTCCCACAGCGTGTCGTCCGCGTGCACCGTGATCCGCGGCAGCCCCTCAAGGCCCGCCCACTCGTCCGCCGCGACCATGTCGATGCGCCCGCCGACCCAGAGCACCGCCAGGCTGAACAGTGCGAGCAACACCACCACGACGATCCTTCCACGGCGGGTGAGCCGAAGGGGCCGCCGGGTCGCCCCCTTCCGGCCGGCACCCGGCCGGCGTGCGCCCACCGAGGATGCCGTCGCCGGTCGCGGCGCCCTCCTCGGCCCGGCCCCGCGTCCGGCTCCCCGCTCCGGATCACGCCCGGACCACCGTCCTCGCTCACGGCCGGGGCTCCACCCCCGCTCACGCCCGAGCGACCGCCTCGCCTCGCGGCCAGGACTCCGCCCAGGCTCACGCCCGGAGGCCCCGCCGGGCTTTCGCTCAGGCTCACGCGAGGCACGCCCCCGCTTTCGCCCGGATTCCCGCCTCGCCTCACGGCCGGACCCTCGCGCCGCCTCACGGCCGGATCCCCGCCCGGGCTCACGCTCGAAGGCCCGCTCGGGCTCCCTGCCGGACCTTCGCCCCGGCTCGCGGCCGAGGCGCGCCCCCGGCACCGAGTCCCAGGCGGCCTCCCACCCCTGCTTCGCCTCGGACCTCCGCCCGGACTCCGGCGCGGAACCGGGCTCCGGCCTCGGGGGCGGCACGAGCCGCAGGTGCGGCGCCCCCGGTGATCGCTGCGCCGCCCGGGACCTCGGCGCGATCCTGGATCGTGGTGTCGTCGCGGTCGGTTTCACGGTGGCCCCCCATCCCCTCGACCTGGCCGAACACATGTCGAAGAAAGATCGGTGAATCGAACACGATGTCGATCGAACTCCCGTACGATGTTGTACACCACGGCGTCGCCGATTTCGAGGACATTCGAACAATTGTTTGAGTATGATCTTCGGCCGAGGTATGGTCGCTGTGTGCGACGTGTTAAATACAGACCGGGAGGCGAGGAGTTCGTATGAGCCAGCACAACGAGAACGGTTCGGCCGCCAGCGATCTGGCGGTGCGAAGGCGTGACTCCCTTGGCCTCACCCCCAGGCAGCGGAAGATCCTTGAGGTGATCCGTGATTCCGTGCAGCAGCGCGGCTATCCGCCGTCCATGCGGGAGATCGGCGAAGCGGTGCAGCTCACCAGCACCTCCAGCGTGTCGCACCAGTTGACGGCTTTGCAGCGCAAGGGCTACCTGCGGCGTGATCCGCACCGCCCCCGTGCCTTGGAGGTACGCCTTCCCGGCGAGCCCGTGCTGTGGGTTGATCCCGACTCCGGTGAGGACGAGACTCCGGTCAGCCGTCCGACCGCCGCCTATGTGCCCCTCGTCGGTCAGATCGCCGCCGGTGGCCCCATCCTCGCCGAGGAGAGCATCGAAGACGTCTTCGCCCTGCCCAGGCAGCTTGTCGGTGAGGGCACGCTCTTCCTCCTCCAGGTGACCGGCGACTCGATGATCGAGGCCGCCATCGCCAACGGTGACTGGGTGGTCGTGCGCCAGCAGCCGGTCGCCGACAACGGCGACGTGGTCGCCGCGATGATCGACGGCGAAGCCACGGTCAAGACCTTCAAGCGCAGAGACGGCCACGTCTGGCTGGTCCCGCACAACCCCAACTACGACCCGATCCCCGGCGACGAGGCCACCGTGCTCGGCAAGGTCGTCGCGGTCCTCCGCAAGCTCTGACGCGAGCGTCCCACGCAGGCTCCTCAGCGCTCTCCACAGGCTCCGGCCCGTGGAGGCATCGCCGCTCGAGAACGTCGCACGGCACGCGGGTCCGGACCGAGCCACACCGTGGCCACGCGAGCTCAGCATCACGCGCCTCCAGCTTTCTGTGCGACACGCCATAGAACGACATGCCGGATGGGGCTCGACATCATATGTCGAGCCCCATCCGGCGTTCTCAGGTGATGGGACATCCCCGGGAAGCTCTCTCGTCGGCGGGCACGGGAACCCACCCGGCGAGGCCGAGATGGAGGCCCGCCGCTTGAAGCGGTGCGGATTCTCCCCTGAAGTGGTCACGGGGACACACCGGCCGAGCTGACGCGCGCCCCCCGGGATGCCCTCGCAAAGGCACCCCGAGTTCGTAGCGACCCCGTGAGCACGCGGGACGGCCGCGGCCATGACAGTCACTCAGCCGTCCGTCGTCAGCGGCCCGAGAGCACGCGGGACGACTACGGCACGATGTTGACCAGCTTGGGTGCGCGGACGATCACCTTGCGCGGCGTGCCGGAGAGGAAGGGCTGAACCTTCTCCGACCGCAGGGCCAGCGACTCCAGGTCCGCCTCGGAGATCTCCGGGGAGACCTCCAGCCGGTCGCGCACCTTGCCCGCGACCTGGACGACGCAGGTGACCGACTCCTGGACCAGCAGCGCCGGGTCGGCCACCGGCCAGCCCGCGGTGGCGACCGAGGCGGCGTGTCCCAGCCGCTCCCAGCCCTCCTCCGCCGCGTACGGCGCGACCAGGGACAGCATGACCGCTAGGGTCTCGGCGGCCTCCCTGACCGCCGGGTCGGCGGCACCGGGGCCGGAGTCGATGGCCTTGCGTGCTGCGCTCGTCAGCTCCATCATGCGGGCCACCGCGACGTTGAAGCGGTGGGACTCGACCAGCTTGGTGACCTCGTCGATGGTGTGGTGGACGACCTTGCGCAGGTTCAGGTCTCCCGCGGTGACGTCGACGCCGGGCGCGGAGGCCGCGCCGGCTTCGGCCATGACGCGGAACGCGCGGGCGAGGAACTTCTGCGAGGCCGCCGGGGAGACGTCGGACCAGTCGATGTCGTCCTCGGGCGGTCCGGCGAAGACGACGGTCAGCCTGACCGCGTCGACACCGTGGGCGTCGATCTGCTGGCCCAGGTCGACGCCGTTGCCCAGCGACTTGGACATCGCCTTGCCCTGGTTGATGACCTGCCCCTGGTTCAGCAGGCGGGTGAAGGGCTCGACGAAGTCGATCATTCCCATGTCGTGCAGGACCTTGGTGAAGAACCTGGCGTACAGCAGGTGCAGCACGGCGTGCTCGACGCCGCCGATGTACTGGTCGATCGGACCCCACCTGCGCACGCGCTCGACGTCGAACGGCCCCTCGTCGTAGGCCGGGTCGACGTAGCGCAGGAAGTACCACGAGGAGTCGACGAAGGTGTCCATCGTGTCGGTGTCGCGCTTCGCCGGGCCGCCGCACTTGGGGCAGGAGACGTTGACCCAGTCTTCGGCCGAGGCGAGCGGAGAGATGCCCTTGGGCGCCAGGGCCTCGCCACGCATGTCGGGCAGCGTGACGGGCAGCTGGTCGTCGGGGACGGGGACCTCGCCGCAGTCGGCGCAGTGGATGATCGGGATCGGGCAGCCCCAGAAGCGCTGGCGGGACAGCAACCAGTCACGCAGCCGGAAGTTGACCGTGAAGTGACCGGTGCCCCGCTCGCTCAGCACCTCGATGATCTTCCGGATCGCCTCGGCCTTGGCCAGGCCGTCCAGCGGGCCGGAGTTGACCATCGCGCCGTCACCGGTGGTGGCGACACCGGTCTCGCCGGGATCGGCCAGGCCGGTGTGCACGACCACCCGTACCGGCAGGTCGAAGGTACGGGCGAAGTCCAGGTCGCGCTGGTCGTGGGCGGGCACGGCCATGATGGCGCCGTGGCCGTAGTCGGACAGCACGTAGTCGGCCGCCCAGACCGGCATGCGCTCACCGTTGACCGGGTTGATCGCGTGCCGGCCCAGGAAGACGCCGGTCTTCTCCTTCTCGGTGGACAGCCGGTCGATGTCGGACAGCTTGGACACCTCGCCCCGGTATGCCTCGAATGCCTCGCGCCGGTCGTCGGTGACGATCTCCTCGGCCAGCGGCGCGTCCGGGGCGACCACGAAGAAGGTGGCGCCGTACAGGGTGTCGGGACGGGTGGTGTAGACGGTGACCGGCTCGTCCCGGCCCTCGATCACGAAGTCGACGTCGGCACCCTCGGAGCGGCCGATCCAGTTGCGCTGCATCGTCAGCACACGCTCGGACCAGCCGCCTTCCAGCAGGGACATGTCGTCCAGCAGCCGGTCGGCGTAATCAGTGATCTTGAAATACCACTGGGTCAGCTCGCGACGGACGATCTCGGCGCCACAGCGTTCGCACCTGCCGTCCTTGACCTGCTCGTTGGCGAGCACGGTCTGGTCGTTCGGGCACCAGTTGACCAGGCCGCCCTTGCGGTAGGCCAGACCACGCTCGAAGAAGCGGTTGAAGAGCCACTGGGTCCATTTGTAGTACGAGGTGTCGCTGGTGTGCAGACGGCGGGACCAGTCGAAGGAGATCGCGTAGCGCCTGTAGGAGTTGGCCTGGGTCTCGATGTTGGCGTAGGTCCACTCCGCCGGGTGCGCGTTGTGCTTGATCGCGGCGTTCTCGGCGGGCAGGCCGAAGGAGTCCCAGCCGACGGGGTGCAGCACGTTGTAGCCGCGCTGGACCCAGTAGCGGGAGATGACGTCGCCCAGGGCGAACACCTCGGCGTGCCCCATGTGCAGGTCGCCCGAGGGATAGGAGAACATGTCGAGCATGTAGCGCCGCTCGCGCGGGTCGGCGGGGTCGTCGGAGGCCCGGAAGGGATCCAGTTCCTCCCACCTGCGCTGCCACTTGACCTGCAGGGCCTGCGGGTCATAGTGCTGCTCGTCGCTCTGCATGTCGGCTCGCTCGCTCACGTCGATCTTCCTCGGGGTATGCCTGCGTGGATGGTCTGACCCGTCCGGCCCAATGCAAAAACCCCCCGCTCACGCGGAGGGCAGCCGCATCGGCAGGGCGCTCAGGGACGGGAAGGCCGATGCGGCCCGATAAGCAGGGTCGCGGCACGCATAGGGCAAGACTATCGCAGCCCGCAAGGCGTATTCGTGGCCAGCGAAAACAGGGCCGATCACGGCAAACAGGAGACAGGATCCGGCCAGGTCAGCAGAATGGAGGCTCCCGTTCTCCCCGGGGCAACGAGACCCGATGGCTATACGCCTGTTGTGACCTCGTATGTCTCTCGCGTTTACTCTTCTAACCGTGGCACATTCAGCAGAGCCGGGGCAGGGCCCGGATCCGATGGAGGTCGGCCTGCCCATGCAGGATCCACCGACCGATCCCACCGGACTCCAGTTCAGGGGAGCGTTCTCCAGTTTCCCTGCGAACCCCCCCGTCTCACGTGAGACCATGCCCAATACGCCTAATTCGGGCACCCGCGCGGGAGGTAAGGAAAGCATGGCCTCGGAGCAGTCCAGCCAGTCCCACCTGCCTTCGGCATGGCCGGAGGCTGCCGAGCCGTCGCCCTCGTGGTCGAACGATTCGCTTGGCACCGGACCCCGGCTGCCCCTCCCGCAAGATGAACAACAAAGCGGCAACGGCTCCTCCTGGCAGACCTCACCCGGCGGAGGACAGCGCGCCTCCACCCCTCAGGCCGACATCCCCGGCGGCGGCCGGTCCCAGAACACCCCGCCCCAGAGCGACGGTCGCCCGCAGAGCCCGCAGGCAGACAGCTGGGCGCAAGCCTCAGCCCCGCAGAACGACGGCTGGGCACAGGCGACCACCCCTCAGGTCAGCAGCTGGCCGGATGCCTTCAGCCCGCGCAACGACGGATGGGCGCAGGCGTCGGCCCCGCAGAACAACGACGGCTGGGCACAGGCGACCACACCTCAGGCTGACGGCTGGGCACAGGCGTCAGCCCCGCAGAACAACGACGGCTGGGCGCAGGGATCCGGTTCACAGGCCGACAGCTGGGCACGGGCGACCAGCCCGCAAGCAGACGGCTGGGCACAGGCCTCGGCTCCCCAGACCGACAGCCGACCCCAGGGTTCCGGCTCTCAAGCAGACGGCTGGGAGCAAGGATCCGGTTCGCAGGCCGACAGCTGGGCACAGGCGTCAGCCCCGCAGAACAACGACGGCTGGGCGCAGGGATCCGGTTCACAGGCCGACAGCTGGACGCAGGCATCGGGCCCGCAGGGCACCGACAACCCGCACCAGACCCCACCCGGGAACGGCAACGGATGGCCGCAGCCCACCTCCCCCCAGTCCCACAACGGCGACCAACGCCAGACTCCCCCGGCAGACTCCTCCGGCGGCTGGCCCCAAGCAGGCACCCCCAACGACACCTGGCCCCCCACCCCACCCCACAGCGACGGCCGCACACAAAACCCGCAGGCCGACAGCTGGGCACAGGCGACCGGCCCGCAGGGGAACGCCCAGCGGCAGGGCTCCGGCGCGGCGGGGGAGACGTGGCAGGCCACCGCACCGGGGCACGAGCCCTCCGGTCGCCCCTCGGCGGAGAACAACGCGTGGCCGCCGGCGCAGGCGGAGAACGCCCCCTGGCCGCCCGCCTCTCCGGCGGGCGGTGACACCTGGCCCCCGGCCTCCCCGGGAAACGCGGGGTTCGCCGAGGCCCCCACCTCGACGTTCTCCCCCGCTTGGGCGAACGGTGACGCTCCGGCCGCTCGCTCCGGCGGCGCCCTACCCGGCACCGCTCAGGGTTCCCACCCCGGCGCCACCCCCTTCGGCGGCACCTCACCCGATGGCGGCCACCCGAACGGTGTCCAGAACGGCGGCGACTCCGGCGGCGAAAACGCCCGGCGCGGTTACGGCGTGCCCGACAACCCCGCCATGTGGGCCCTGGCCGCGGCGAACGCGGAGGCTCCCAACGCGTCCTCGGCTCTGGGAGCACCCCCTGTTCACCCCGGAGCCGACCCTCGACAGGGCGGCCCCCAGCAGGGTCAGCCTCAGCCTGGTCAGGTGAACCACCCTGGCCAGCCTGGTCATCACCTGAGCCGCGACCCGTCCGACCCGAACAAGCCGTTCGTCACCGCGGGTCAGATCAGCGGCCCGAAGACGCCTCCGCCGGAGCGCCAGCAGGAGTTGTGGAACACGGTCTTCGGCGACAACTACCAGGCCATCGAGGACGAGGAGGACGGGGAGCGGGGCCGACCGGTCTGGATCTTCGCGCTCGCCGGATCCGTGGCCATCGCGCTGCTCGGCGCGGTGCTCTGGGCCTTCCTGGCCGGGCCGCTTGCCTCGGCCGACGAGGAGATCCCCTCCGACCCCAAGCCCGCGGCGACCCAGAAGTCGACCAAGCCCGCCGCCATCGGCCGTCTGCCGCGCTTCACCGGCGACGCCTCACCGGTGGCAGGTACGCTCACCGACCAGCAGGCGGGGATCACCCTGGCCCAGCTCGGCGCCCCCTGGCGGCAGGACCAGCGTCCCGGCATGCCCGCCAGCTACGGCTTCACGACCCGCCAGTATCTCCCGGCGGGCGCGGACTCCACGGGCAAGACCCAGTTCGCCCAGCTGATGTCGGGCCCCCTCTCACCGCGTTTGAAGGCGAAGTACACCTCGCCCGAGAACCTCGCACCGGTGATCAACGCGGTCGCCTCCAGCGGGCGCAACAAGTTCTTCCCCGAGGGAAACACCGCCCGCAAGACCGCCCAGCAGACCCTGTCGGTGAACGGCCTGCCCGGCCAGCTCGCCGCGTATGAGATCACCGCGGGCGACTCGAAGACGACCATGGTCGTGGCCGCCGTGAGCACCGGCGCCGACCTGCCCGCGATCGTCTACATGTCGGTGCCGGACAGCAAGAAGGAGTTGCTCCCCGACATCAACACCGTCTTCAAGTCGATCCGCGCGCTGGAGCGGTGAGCACCGCGCCCGTCCCGAAGGTCGAGGAGCGCCGGAAAGTCACGGAAGGCTAGAAGGTGCACCTCATGCGCTTGATGCCGTTGATGAAGCTGGAGCGCAGACGGTCGGGCTCCCCTTCGGAACGGATGTCGGGCAGGCGGGTGAACAGCTCGCGGAACATCACGGTGATCTCGCGGCGGGCCAGGTGGGCGCCGAGGCAGAAGTGCGGCCCTGGCCCGCCGAAGCCGATGTGCGGGCCCTCGGTGCGCTGGATGTCGAAGCGGTGCGGGTCGGTGAAGACGCTCTCGTCGCGGTTGGCGGCCCAGTAGTACAGCAGGACCTTCTCACCTTCGCGGTAGAGGTGGCCGTTCATCTCGTAGTCGCGGGTGAGGCTGCGGCGCATCCAGGCGACGGGCGAGGCGAGGCGGACGATCTCCTCGACGGCACCGGGCAGGCGCCCTTCGAAGTCTTCGAGCAGCAGTGCCCGCTGGTCGGGGTTCTCGCTGAACAGGTGCAGACCGTGCGAGATGGCGTTGCGGGTGGTCTCGTTGCCCGCCACCACCAGCAGGATGAAGAACGAGCCGAGCTCCTGCATCGTCAGCTTCTCACCGTCGATGTTGGCGCTGGTCAGTGCGGTGGTGAGGTTGTCTCCGCCCTCGGCGGCCAGGGAGACGACGAGGTCCTGGAGCCCCTGTCCCGCGCCGAGGAGCAGCTCGGCGGCGCGGCTGACATCGGCGATGAACTCGGGGTCGCCGCCCGACAGGATGATGCTCGTGGCGTCGAAGACCGCCTGGTAGTGCTCGGGGCCGATGCCCATCATGTCGCAGATGATCTTCAAGGGCAGCTTCGCCGCCACCTCGGTCACGAAGTCACAGCCGGGACCCTTCGCGATCAGATCGTCCACGATCCGCACGGCGGCGGCCTCGACGTCGACCTCGAACTGCTTGATCATCTTTGGCGTGAACGCCCTGGAGACGATCCTGCGCAGCCTCGCGTGCCGGGGGTCGTCCATATTGATCATCGAGCCGAAGTACTCGCCGAAGTCGGGGCCGAGGTCCTGGATGGACGTCGCCCCCCGGCCCGAGGAGAAGACGTCGGGGTGGCGGCTCGCCTCGATGATGTCCGCGTGCCGCACGAGGGCGTAGTAGCCGGGGCCCGGCGGGGCGAAGGGGATCTCGGGCTCGGCGAAGAGGACGGGGCCCGGCTGCGCGCGAAGCACCGCGAAGGCGGCCTCCCGCTCCGCCATCGGCCGCTCCCAGAAGGAGATGTCCGACAGGTCGATGTCCGCGAGTGAAACCGTCACGCCAGCCTCCACTAGAACCGCGTTCTGTTTCTTGGATCCTGCCACAGGACCCTCACCTCAACCAGCACAGAACGAGGTCGTCGCCTTTCCCGGAGCACTCCTGATGCGGGAAGCGCCCGGCCTGGAGAACATGCTCCCCCCTGCGACCCTGCGAAAGGAAGGCCGGAGCCCGGCCAAGCCGGTCCTCCCGCGCGACCGGTACGCGGGAGGCGTCCGGTGACCGACGTCACAACGCACAGCGCCCCGGCACCTCGCGCCTCAACGCCTCAACGCCTCAACGAGTCCCCGGCGACGAGGTCGGCGGCTCTTTCGGCGATCATCACGGTGGGCGCGTGGGTGTGCCCCCGGGGGATGACCGGCATGATCGAGGCGTCGACCACCCTCAGACCGGCGATCCCCCTCACCCTCAGGGCGGAATCCACCACCGATCCGGGATCCTCACCCATCCGGCAGGTGCCGACCGGATGGTAGAGGGTCTCGCTGCGTTCGCGGATCCAGCGAACGAGCCCCTCCTCGGTCCTCGGACCCCAGTACGGGTCCATCGGGGGTCCCGCGAGTGGCCGGAGCGCCTCGGTGGCGAACAGTTCCCCGGCCTTGCGCAGCCCGGCTACCTGACGGCGGACGTCGGCCCGCGCCGTCAGGTAGCCGGGGTCGATCACGACGTCCTCGCCGTCCAGCGAGAGGCGGCCTCGACTCTCCGGCCGGAGCAGGACCGAGGCGATGGTCAGGCCGTGCCCGGGCGGCGGGGTGAGGCCGTGGCCGATGAACGACCCGGGAGCGAAGATCAGCTCGATGTCGGGGGCGGGCTCCTCGTCCGAGGTGCGGATGAACGCCACGGCCTCGCCGACGTTGGAGGTGAGCATGCCCCGGCCTTGGGCCAGGAAGCGGAACAGGTTGCCGGGCGCCTCGGCACCGGCGAGGGTGATCGGCTTGAGGCAGTGCAGGAAGACGCCCGAGGCGAGATGGTCCTGGAGGTTGGCTCCGACCTCGGGCAGTTCGTGGACCGGCTCGACGCCCGCGGCCAGCAACTCGTCCACCGGGCCGATGCCCGACAGCATCAGCAGGTGCGGTGAGCCGATCGCCCCGGCCGACAGGATGACCTCTCCGCGCGCCCGCGCCACCGCTGCGTCGCCGTCGCCGTACTCCACCCCGGTCGCCCGCCCGTCCTCGACGAGCACCCGGCGTACGCGCGAGGAGGTCAGCACGGTGAGGTTGGGGCGCCCGGCCGCAGGGGCGAGGTAGGCGTCGACGGAGCTCCAGCGGCGGCCCCTGTGCTGGGTGACGGGTGTCGGCGAGCAGCCCTCGTTGGAGGGGCCGTTGAGCTCGTCCAGGCGCGTGATGCCCAACTCCTCGCAGGCCCGCAGGAAGAGCGCGGTGGCGGGGTTCGGGGAGCGCAGCTCCGAGATGTGGATCGGGCCCTTCGTGCCGTACACGTCTCCACGGTTGGAGCCCGTGCGGCGCTCGGCCCTGCGGAAGTACGGAAGGACCTCCTCGTAGGACCAGCCTGGCACGTTCCATCCGTCGTAGTCGGCGCGATGCCCGCGCACCCACATCTGGGCGTTCATCGAGGAGGACCCGCCGAGCATCCGGCCGCGCGGCCAGTAGAGTTCCCTGCCGGACAGCTCGGGTTGCCCGACGGTGGTGAAGTCCCAGTCGCACTCGGTCTTGAACAGCTTGGCGAAGGCGGCGGGCATCCGGACCTCGAGTCTCCGGTCGGAACCACCCGCCTCGATGAGGGCGACCCTCGCGTGAGGGTCGGCGGAAAGACGGTTGGCCAGCACGCATCCGGCCGACCCCGCGCCCACGATGACGTAGTCGTACTCCACGCTCAATGACCTCTCATCACACAGACGACCGGCTCATCTCCCCGTAAGCGCGCTCTCATCTGCTTACTCCCCCACGCTTTGCCAGTCAATTCGTGGCCGCGCTACCTACCGGTCGGTATCTCTGACTGCCAGTATGAGCAAAGTCAGAGCCCGCTTGGAGGAGGACGCACGATGCTCAACCTGTCGATCGCCCTGGAGGACAGCGCCCGGGAGGCCCCCGACCGCACCGCACTGGTCTTCGGTGACCTGCGGCTGCCGTACTCCCTGGTCAACACCATCGCGAACCAGGTTGCCAACCTACTGGTCTCCCGGGGGATCGGTAAGGGCGACAAGGTGGCGCTGGCCTGCCCCAACCTGCCCTACTTCCCCTTCGTCTACTACGGGATCCTCAAGACCGGCGCGACGGTCGTGCCGCTCAACGTGCTGCTGCAGTCCAGAGAGATCGCCTACCACCTGGAGGACTCGCAGGCCAAGGCGCTGTTCTGCTTCGAGGGCACCCCCGAGTTGCCGCTGGGCGAGCGAGGGAGGGCGGGCTTCGAGGAGTCATCGGCGGAACACTTCCTCGTCCTGCCCGCCACCGCGTTCGCCACCGAGTCCGAGTACGGGGAGACGTTGTGGGCGGCGCTGGACGGCGTGTCCGGCGAGTTCGAGACCGTGCAGACCTCGCCCGACGACACCGCGGTGATCCTGTACACCAGCGGCACGACGGGCCAGCCCAAGGGCGCCGAGCTCAGCCACCAGAACATGCTGCTCAACGCCATGGTCTCCGATGAGATGTTCCCTCGGACCGAGGGCGGCGACGCCTACCTGGCGGTGCTGCCGCTCTTCCACTCCTTCGGGCAGACCGTCGTCATGAACGCCGGGTTCCGGCGCCAGGCGACCATCGTGCTCCTGCCGCGCTTCGAGCCGGGCCCGGCCCTGGAGCTGATGCGCGCCGAGAACGTCACGCTGTTCGCGGGCGTGCCGACCATGTACTGGGCCATGCTGTCGAAGATCCACGCGGACGGCGACGAGGTGCCCACCTCGCTCAAGGTCGCGGCCGCCGGTGGCGCCTCCTCCCCCGTCGAGGTGCTGAAGGACTTCGAGAGGACCTTCGGGATCGGGATCCTGGAGGGCTACGGCCTGTCGGAGACCTCCCCGGTGGCCAGCTTCAACCAGCCGGGCAGGCCCAGCAAGCCCGGCTCGATCGGCACCCCGATCTGGGGGGTGGAGATGAAGCTGATCGACGCCGACTGGAAGACGATCGAGGGTGAGGGGCCCGGCGAGATCGCGATCCGCGGTCACAACGTCATGAAGGGCTACTACAACCGGCCCGAGGCGACCGCCGAGGTCATGAGGGACGGCTGGTTCCGCACCGGCGACATCGCCACCCGCGACGCCGACGGCTACTACGCCATCATCGACCGGGTGAAGGACATGATCATCCGGGGTGGTTTCAACGTCTACCCGCGCGAGCTGGAGGAGGTCCTGATCACCCATCCCGAGGTCTCCCTCGCGGCGGTGGTCGGGGTCGCCCACGACTCGCACGGCGAGGAGGTCAAGGCGTACGTCATCCGCACCCCCGGCGCGACGATCACCGAGGACGAGCTCGTCGCCTGGAGCAGGGAGAACATGGCCGCGTACAAGTATCCGCGGATCATCGAGTTCCGTGACGCCCTGCCGATGACCGCGACCGGGAAGATCCTCAAGCGCGAGCTCCGCTGAGAGGTGAGAGGCCTGCGGCCGATGAGAGCACGGCGGCGGCGCCGGTTCCGGGAGGCACGCGACGTGCCTCCCGGAACCCGCGCGTGAGCGGGTGTCCCGGAGATCAGGGCCAGTCGGTCGAGGGGCGGAGCGGGACGCCGGCCCTGCCGTCGTCGTGGAGCTTCACTCCGAGGATCTGGTGAAGCTGAATCTTGTTGCGTTCGAAGCCGACCACGCAGGCCGCCATGTAGAGGCGCCAGACCCGTGCCGTGCCCTCGCCGACCTCCTGGACCGCCTCGTCCCAGTGGTCGTCGAGGTTGGAGCACCAGAAGCGGAGGGTCTGCGCGTAGTGCTCGCGCAGGTTCTCCTCGTGGCGGATCTCGAAGCCGGTGTCCTCGATCTGGCGGGCCAGGTAGCCGACCGACTCCAGCTCTCCGTCGGGGAAGACGTAGCGGTTGATGAACCCACCGGCGTTGAGCGTCTTCTCCGTTCCCGTCGGGCGGGTGATGCAGTGGTTGAGCAGCCGGCCGCCGGGGACGAGCTTGTCGTAAAGGAAACGGAAGTAGAAGGGCAACTGGTCCTTGCCGATGTGCTCGGTCAGGCCGATCGAGCTGACGGCGTCGAAGCCGGTCTCCGGCACGTCGCGGTAGTCCATGTGGCGGACCTCGGCGAGCTCACCGAGACCGGCCTCGGCGATGGCCTTCTGCGCCCACTCGGCCTGCTGGCGCGAGAGCGTGACACCCAGCGCCTTCACACCGTACTCGCGGGCGGCGTGGATGACCATGCCGCCCCAGCCGCAGCCGACGTCCAGCAGCCTCATGCCGGGCTTGAGTGCCAGCTTGCGGGCGACGAGCTCGAACTTGGCGAGCTGCGCCTCCTCCAGCGTGGAGTCCTGTTCGGGGAAGACCGCGCAGGTGTAGGCCATGGAAGGGCCGAGCACCCACGAGTAGAACTTGTTGGAGACGTCGTAGTGGTGGTGGATGGCTTCGGCGTCACGCTGCTTGGCGTGCCTGCTGCCCATCCGGGCGAGCACGCTGCGCCGCACCTCCTGCGGAGGCGGCGGCATTCGCGTCAGCAGCGGGCGGACCCCGATGGCTCGAACGGCCGAGAGCTTCTGCCCGACCGGGATGTCGTTGACGGTGAGCGACCACATGCGGGACAGCAGGGTGTACATGTCACCGTGGACGTCGAGATGTCCTGACACGTACGCCCTCGCCAGACCCAGCTCTCCGGGTGCCTGCGCCAGGTAGGCGACGGCCGCCGGGGTTTTCACCTCGACGCTGATGTCGGCACCGTCCGGTCCGGCCTTGCTTCCGTCGTAGGCGACGAAGCGCACGTCCGCCTCGGGCCCCATGACCTTCTCGAAGATCTCTGCGAGCGACACAGAAACAACCTCTCCTACTAACGCCCCCGAACACACTTGTCGTAGAGATCGAGCAACCGGCCACCCCCGTCGTATGCCCGCTTGACCGGCCAGTAGGCAGTTCCGTTATAAAACCGCCAAAATTCATCTTCTGGGTAAAACGAAGTGGAGTACAGCGATTTATGCCCCTCCAGCTCGTGGACCCGATTCTCGATCAGACGGTTGTGATAGCCGTCGAACTGCCCCCTGGGGAGCGGCACCGTTCCCCAGAAGCCGAAGTTGACGTAAAGCCGTCCCGGCTCCAGCGGGTAGAGCGGCCACTCGCCCGTGGACCTCAGCGGGCACATCCAGACCGGCGCCATCCCGACCTTGGTGTGGAAGAACTCCAGGAACTCGGCACCGCGCTCGACGGGAACCTCGATGTCCTGGATGACCGACTCCTGCACGGGCAGGTCGCGCCAGCGGTCGACCTTGGCGATCACTCCGTACTTGCGGTCGAGACCGACGAGCCTGCGGTAGACGTCCGAGCGCATCCACTTGCGCGGCATCAGGGACCGCACCAGCGCGGTCTGCACGCCGAAGGCACGCGAGCACCAGAACCAGTCGGTGTCCCAGCGCCACAGGTAGTCGCGCACGGTGAGCCAGTCACGGGTCCTGGTCTGGATCGACCGGTAGTAGATGCGCATCCCGGTGTAGTCGGAGAGGTACGGGGCACGCTCGGCGAAGCGGCCCACCGTGATGTAGAGCTCGCCGGGTTCGAAGAACGTGCCGTCCACGAAGTCGACGCGCTCGCCCTCGTACTCGCCGCGCTCGCAGATCTCCCGCATCGCGAGCATGCACTTGTCGGCGTCGCCGAACGGGATGTGGGTCAGCCTGACGTAGGGCTGAACGCGCTTGAGTTTGATCCGGATCCGCAGGGCGTAGCCGAGCGTGCCGTAGGAGTTGGGAAACGCGCGGAACAGGTCGCGGTGCTCGTTGTCGTCACGGGCCACGACGATCCGTCCGTCACCGGTGAGGATCTCCAGCTCCTCCACCGACTCGTGCGGCAGCCCGTCCCTGAAGCTGGTGGACTCGATGCCGAGCCCCGTCACCGCCCCGCCCAGCGTGATCGTCTTCAACTGCGGCACGACGTGCGGCATGAACCCGTGGGCGAGCGTGGCGTCCACCAGGTTCTCGTAGGTGGTCATCCCCTGGACCTCGGCGGTCATCGCCACCGGGTCGACCTCGATCACCTGGTCCAGGTCTTTGGCCGACAGCTTCGCCGAGCGGGCGCCGTCCCTGAACCGGAACAGGTTCGTGGTGGCCTTGGAGAGCCGGGGCGCCGCGTCCTGCGGGATGGCGGCGTAGGACGCCCTGATCTGTTCCACCGCCTGCCGGTGCGCCGGCATTCCTGTCGTCTGTCGCACGGTAATCACCCCCATGACCTCATCAGAAAGATCGCCCCTAGGCACGCTATATCTCGGATGTCTCCGGAACCAGGTGGGACGCGTTAAACACGAGAAAACTCTACGACCGCTCTTCCAGTGATCTTCGACCGACCACCGCATCAACCCCGTTGACCACATTCGTCACCGGACGGCCCTCGATCGCGGCCTCCAGGTTGTCCAGCACGCACCGGATCAGGCGGCCGGTCGACTGAGGGGTCACCCCGGCCACGTGCGGCGAGAGCAGGACCCGGGGAGCGGTGCGCAGCGGGTCGTCCGGCGGCAGCGGCTCGGTGTCGAACACGTCGAGCGCGGCGCCACCCAGGTGCCCGGACTCCAGGGCCGCCAGCAGCGCCGCCGAGTCGACCACCTGTCCCCTCGCCGCGTTCACGAGCAGCGAGCCCGAGGGCATCAGGGAGGGGTCGATCATCCCCCTGGTCTCCTCCGTCAGCGGGATGACCAGAACGAGCACGTGGGAGCTCGCGACGAGATCACCGAGCTCTCTGTAGGTGTAGGGCACCTCGCGCGGCGTACGGGTCCAGTAGGAGACCTCGCATCCGTGGGCGGCGAACATCCGGGCGGCGGCCTCGCCGATCGGGCCGAACCCGACGATGCCGACGCGCGACCCGTACAGCTCGGCGGGGCCGAGGTCCAGCTGTGGCCAGCGTCCCGCGCGGACCGCCGCGTCGGCGTCGAGCAGCCGCCGCGACAGCGCGAGGGCGGCGGCGAGGCACCACTCGGCCACCCCGATCGCGCTCACCCCCGCGGTGTTGGCCAGCGGCACGCCCGCCGCGGCGAGCGCGGCGAGATCGTGGCCGTCCACCCCCACGGAGGGCTGCTGCACGAACGCCAGGTCCGGCGCGGCCCGGACGGCCTCGGCGTCCAGGGTGAGCCCGCCGCTCCAGTCGCCGACCACGATCTCGGCGTCGCCGAGTGCGGCGAGCAGCGACTTTCTGTCTCGGGTCGCGGGAACCGAGACGGCGATCCGGTCGCCGAGCGAGCCGAGCAGGTTGCGCACCGCCTCCTCGGGGAGCGGCGGCAGCGCGAGCACCTTCCAGGGCATGTCACTCACCTCCACGGGGGTGGAAGCTGTTGAACACGCGGGTCATGAGGGCACGCTGGGTGTCCCAGTCGGCCTCGTGGGTGGTCCAGCTGAGCACCAGCACCGAGTTGCCCACCGCGACGAACCGCCGCACCTCGTGATAGGTCACCCCGGACCTGGCCCAGGGTGCTCCCCCGCCGTCCTTCATGCTCCAGGTGAACTCCCACTGGAGCCCGGCCCCGTAGGCGAGGGGGATGCTGACCGTGTCCTCGGAGTGGATCTCGCTCCACTGGGCCGCGTTCTCCCTCACGACCTCCTGGAGTGCCTCCAGTCCGTCGGCGTCTCCCTCCAGCGGCTCCACCGACATGTGGGCTGCCCCGTCGCGACGCAGCCACTGGGTGTATCCCGTCTCGGCCGCCCAGTCACCGCTCCATCCGGCCGGGTAGCTAATCGACCAGTTCTCCGGGGGACGTGCCCGCCACACCTTCAGCCCTCCGGCGGGCGCCGTCGTTCTGGTCGGGGTCGGAGTCGGGGTGGCAGTCGGGGTCGGGGTGGGCGTCGGCGACGTGGTCTGCTCCACCGGCGTCGGCTCGGTCTGGGCGACCGTGGGCACGGAACGCGCCACCGGCTGCTGGTCGGACCGCGACATCGCCACGGCCGCCGCGGCGCCCCCCGCGGCCAGGGCCACGACGGCCCCCAGGATGAGGGGGAGCCGCCCTCCCCCTCGACGCCCGGAGGCAGCCGAGATCCCGGTCTCGTGCCTGTTCTGGGAGGTCCTGCCGGCGTGGCCGAAGCTCTCCTCCGTACGGTGCCCCCTGCCTCCTGCCGCGGGGCGGACGACGGTCTCCCCGGTGCGGCGGGCCGCGGCCGACGGGTTGTCGATCACCTCCGCCAGCATCGCGTCGGCCTGCCGCACGGTCAGCCTGTGGGCGGGCTCCCGCTGGAGCATGCCGGTGAGCACCGCTCGCATCTCCGGAGGTACCGGACCGAAGTCGGGCTCCTCGGTGAGGAGCGCGCTGAGGGTGGAGATGGCGTCGCGGCGCTCGAAGGGCCCCCTGCCGACCAGCGCCGCGTAAAGGGTGGCGCCGAGTGCCCACAGGTCCGACCAGGGGCCGGCGTCGACGCCGGTGGCGCGCTCGGGCGGCAGGAAGCTGGGCGAGCCCGTCACCATGCCCGTCTGGGTGAGCGAGGTGTCGCCCTCGACGGTGGCGATGCCGAAGTCGGAGAGCACCGCGCGTCCCTCGGTGTCCAGCAGGATGTTGCTCGGCTTGACGTCGCGGTGCAGGATCCCCGCCTCGTGGGCCGCGCGCAGGGCCGACAGGACCTGGCGGCCGATGTCGGCGACCTGGCGCACCGGCAGCCGGCCGACCTCGTCCAGCCCGCGCGCCCTGACCAGCTCCATCACGATCCAGGGGCGGCCGTCCTGCTCCGCCACGTCGTAGATCGCCACGATGCCCCGGTGGTTGAGCCTCGCCGCGGTCCTGGCCTCGCGGGAGGTGCGGGTCAGCTGGACCTGGTGCTCGGCCGGGGAGAGGTTGGGCGGCAGGAGCACCTCCTTGACGGCGACCGAGCGGCCGAGGAGGGTGTCGTGGCCTTCCCACACCACGCCCATCCCGCCCCGGCCGAGCTCTCGCAGCAATCGATAGCGCCCAGCGACCACCCGTTCACTGTGCGGATATGTCATCGTAAGACCCCTAGGTACCATTCGGAGAGGGCGCAAGTTTCCCATACACGCGCGGGCCTCACGCGGCTCCTGGCGATGTGTCTTGCCATCGAAAGTCGAATGTTGTTCTACTGTGGCGAGAGGGACGGCAGTGTTCACGACCAAGTGATTGCTCGTCAACGCCGTACCCGCAGAGAACCGGCGACCCCCGAGGAGAATGTCGATGGAGCGCGTGACCAGGAAGGGCCCGCTGGCCGGAGTCCGCGTGCTCGAACTGGCGGGACTGGCCCCCGGGCCGTTCGCCGGGATGATGCTTGCCGACCACGGGGCCGAGGTGCTGCGCGTCGATCGCGTGAGCGTCGTCGCCAAGGCCGGGGACAGGCCGCGCGCCGACGTGATGGACCGGGGCAAGCGGACGGTCGGCCTGGATCTCAAGTCCCCCCAGGGGGTCGCCGCGTTCAAGGAGCTGGCCCGCCGGGCCGACGTGGTCGTCGACGTCTTCCGGCCGGGAGTCGCCGAACGCCTCGGCATCGGCCCGGCCGACCTGCACGCGGTCAACCCGCGCCTGATCTACGGGCGGATGACCGGCTGGGGCCAGGACGGCCCGCTCGCCCCGACCGCGGGGCACGACATCGACTACATCGCCGTCTCCGGCGCGCTGTCGATGCTGGGCCGCGCGGGCGAGCGCCCCACCCCGCCGATCAACATCCTCGGCGACTTCGCGGGAGGCGGCCTCATGCTCGCGTACGGCGTGCTGCTGGCGCTGATCGAACGCGAGCGGACCGGCGTGGGACAGGTGATCGACGCCGCCATGGTGGACGGCGCGGCGACGCTGTTCGCGATGTTCTGCCACGGCGTGCAGACCGGCGGCTGGGGCCCGCGCGGCACGAACCTGCTGGACACCGGCGCGCCGATGTACGACACCTACGAGACCGCCGACGGCGGATACATGGCCGTCGGCGCGCTGGAGCCGCAGTTCTGGACGGAGATGATCACCCTGATGGGCCTGGAGGACCTGCCCGACCGAGACGACAGGTCGCGGTGGCCCGCGCTCCGCGAGCGACTCGCCGAGGCGTTCCGATCCAGAACCCGCGCCGAGTGGGAGGCGGTTTTCGACGGTACGGACGCCTGTGTCTCCCCCGTGCTGGAGATGGGCGAGGCCGCGGATCACCCGCACAACAAGGCGAGGGGCACCTTCGTCGAGATCGGCGGGATCAGACAGCCCGCGCCCACGCCACGCCTGCTCGGCGCGCCCGAGCAGGACCTCTCCCCCTCCACCCGGCTGGACGACCTCTCCTCCTGGGGCCTGGCCGACGAGACCGCGACACGGCTGCGCGAAGCGGGGGTGCTGGCCTGATGGACGTTTTCGAGGCCCTCTACACCACCAGGGCGATGCGCAGGGTCAGGCCGGACCCGATCCCCGAGGAGGTCCAGCGAAGCATCCTGGACGCCGCGGTCCGCGCGCCCAGCGGCGGCAACGTGCAGAGCTGGCGCTTCCTGCTCGTCGACGACCTCGCGGTGAAGGAACGGCTCGGCCCTCTCTACAGGGACGCGCTCGGACAGCTCTTCGAGGGCCACTACCGGCCGATGCGCGAGAAGGCCGAGGCCGAGGGCGACACCCGGACGCTCAGCGTCCTGAAGTCGGCCCAGTACCTGGCCGACCACTTCGAGGGCTATCCGCTGCTGCTGTTCGCGTTCGTCCGCAACGACCCGTCCGGCGGCTCGATCTTCCCCTCGGTGTGGAGCGCGCAGCTCGCCGCCCGCGCCCACGGGGTGGGCAGCGCGCTGACCAGCGTGCTCGGCATCTTCCACGCCGAGGAGACGCTGCGGGTGCTCGGCGTGCCCGAGGGCAAGGGCTGGACCCTGGCCTGCACGGTCACCTTCGGCTACCCCACCGGACGCTGGGGCGTCGCACCCCGCCGCCCCGCGCACGAGGTGAGCTACCGCAACCGGTGGGGCCAGGACGTGGGCTTCGAGATCCCCGAGCCCCTGTGGGGGCAGGAGGGCTGACCGCCGGCGGCCTGGACCGCCCCGCCTGGCAGCGGAACGGCCTCTCCCGAGGCTTGAACGGAACGACCCCCACCCGAGACACGGGCGGCCCATCGCCGTTCCGGGGCCCGCTCCGCTCCACCGGTCCGGTCGGCTTCCGCGCCCCAGGCACCCTCCTCACAATCCGAGCGCGACCTGGACGAGCGCCAGGTGGGCGAGCGCCTGCGGACCGTCGCCATCGCCCACCGGCTCACGACGGGCATCCTGGCCGCCGTCTTCGTCATGGCCCTCGCCCTGGGCGTCGCACTGGGTCGCGAACACTCCATGCCGGGGGACGCGTCCTTCGCGCTGACGCTCGCCCTGGCCCTGACGCACTTCGTGCTCCCGCTGGTCGTCTCCGGCTGGCGGCTGCCCGACCCGCCCGGTGACGAGGACTGAGCCCGTCCCCGCAAATGGCCCCGACCGGGAGAAACCGGCACGAGGGAACACGAGGGAAGGACCCGGAGCGGCCGCGGGGACCCCTGCCACTCCGCCCGGCGTGCCGGGAACGGCCCCGCTCAGCGCATCGGGGACAGGACCGCCGCGTAGATGTCGGCTCCCCCCGGGTGGTGCACCTCCAGGTCGGTGGTGAAGGCCCTCGGCGGGGTGCCTCCCGACTCGGTGTGCTTCCACAGCTGCTGCCACCCCTCCAGCAGGACACCCGGCATCGGCCCGCGGACCTCGACCTTCAGCGACGGCACCCCCGGCACCCGTACCGCCACCATCCCCTCGGGCAGCGCCGCGGCACTGCGCACGGCGACCCCGACGATCTGGGTGTAGGCACCGTGGTGGTCACTCTCGTAGTCGGTGAGCACCGCGTAGATGTTCTCGTCGACCCGTCCCGGCACATGGGCGAACGCCCCCGGGGACCCCGCCCGCGCCCAGAGCACGCCGAGCCTCCCCCGGCCAGGCTCCGTCTCGTCGGCGTTCGACGTCCGTACGGCATGACCTACGACGAGCATCTCGGGCCGATCAACCACGATCACAATGCCTCCTCATGGCCATCCACTTATTCACGCAAATCGGATCCTAGTCCCCGCTCCGAGCTGCCAGTCCTCTTCGAAGGCCGGGAAAAGGGGAACGCTCATATCCGGCAATTCACGGCATAAGGTGGAGCAACGTGAGATTCCTCAATGAGATGGCACCGGCCTACGACCTGACCTACAGCGACGTCTTCATGGTTCCGTCGCTCTCCTCCGTCGGCTCGCGGCTCGCCGTCGACCTCTCCAGCCAGGACGGCACCGGAACCACCATCCCCGTCGTGGTCGCCAACATGACGGCGGTGGCGGGGCGGCGGATGGCGGAGACCATCGCGCGGCGGGGCGGGATCACCGTGATCCCGCAGGACATCCCGATCGACGTGGTCACCGACGTCGTCGACTGGGTCAAGAAACGCGACCTCGTCCACGACACACCGCTCACGCTCACCCCGCACGACACCGTCGGAGAGGCGCTCAACCTGCTGCCCAAGCGGGCCCACGGCGCGATCATCATCGTCGACTGGGACAACCGCCCGGCCGGCGTGGTCACCGAGAGCGACTGCTCGGGCGTGGACATGTACACCCAGCTCTCCCAGGTGATGTCCGACCACCTGCTCACGCTGCCCGCAGGGCTCGACCCGCGCGAGGCCTTCGACCGCCTCCACGAGGGCCGTCACCGGCTCGCCCCCGTCGTGGACGCGGACGGCCGGCTGGTCGGCATCCTGACCAGGACGGGCGCGCTGCGCGCCACCCTGTACCGGCCTGCCGTCGACGACTCGGGCAGGCTCCGCGTCGCGGCGGCCGTCGGAGTCAACGGCGACGTGGCCGCCAAGGCCAAGGAGATCCTCGACGCCGGGGTGGACTGCCTGGTCGTGGACACCGCCCACGGCCACCAGGAGAAGATGATCAGCGCCCTGAGGGCGGTCCGCGCGCTCGGCCCCGACGTGCCCGTCGCGGCGGGCAACGTCGTCACCGCCGCGGGCGTGCGGGATCTCGTCGAGGCGGGGGCGGACATCGTGAAGGTCGGCGTCGGCCCCGGGGCGATGTGCACCACCCGGATGATGACCGGCGTGGGCCGCCCGCAGTTCTCCGCCGTGCTGGAGTGCTCCGCCGAGGCCCGCGGGCTGGGCCGCCACGTGTGGGCCGACGGCGGCGTCCGCCATCCCCGCGACGTCGCCCTCGCCCTGGCCGCGGGGGCGTCCAACGTGATGATCGGCTCGTGGTTCGCGGGCACCTACGAGTCGCCGGGCGACACCCGTACCGCCGCCGACGGGCGCAAGTACAAAGAGAACTTCGGCATGGCCTCGGCCCGGGCGGTGAGACTCCGCACGGCGGAGGACTCCCCCTTCGACCGGGCGCGCAAGGCCCTGTTCGAGGAGGGAATCTCGACCTCCAGAATGTATCTCGACCCGGCCATGCCCAGCGTCGAGGACCAGATCGACGCCATCGTGGCCGGTCTGCGTTCCTCGTGCACCTACGCGGGGGCCTCCACCCTGGAGGAGTTCCACCAGCGCGCGGTGATCGGCGTCCAGAGCTCGTCCGGCTACACCGAGGGAATGCCGCTCCACCAGAGTTGGTGATCCACCCGACGGCGCGGGACACCGTTTTCCCGGGATCTCGCCGTAGAGGTCGAGATCCCGGGAAAGGACACGCATCCTCCTACCGCCACGGGGTAGTCGGCTCGTCGAGCCATCTTCCACCACCGAAAGGCGAGCGGACATGAATGGAACGCCCACCGGCCTGGACACGCAGGTCGTCGTGGACCGGAGGGTCCTGGCAGGCTACGACAACTACCTCGCGGCACAGCGAACCGTGGACGGGCTATCCGACGCGGGCTTCCCCGTAGAGAACGTGGCGATCGTCGGCAGCGACCTGAAACTCGAGGAGACCGTCACCGGCAGGATGACCAACGGGCGGGCCGCGCTCACCGGAGCCGGAAGCGGCGCGGCCTTCGGCGCCGTGGTGGGAATGTTCCTCGGCCTGTTCACCTCGACCACGATGTCGTTTTTCGTCCTCGTGCTCTGGGCGGCCCTGTGGGGGGCCGTGATGGGAGCCGCGTTCGGGTTCATCAACCACCTTTTCACCGGCGGCAAGCGGGACTTCGCCTCGCGCAGCGCGATCGTCGCCGGCCGCTACGACGTGCTGGTCGCGGCCTCCCACATGGACCACGCGCGGGCCGTCCTGGAGTCGACCCCCGGCCCTGCCGACACCATGGTGGTGGAGGTTCCCCCCTCCGCCGGCATGTACGACCCGGCCGCCACCGGGGCCACCTCCCCCCCCCCCCCCCCCCCCCCCCCCCCCCGCGGCCCCCCCCCCCCCCCCCCCCCCCCCCCCCCCCGCCCCACGCCGCCCGCCAAGCCTCCCCCTCGTGTACGAGCGCGGCCGACCTGCAGACGCGCCACCGCCTCCTAACCGGCTCGACGTCCTTCGCCAAGGT
>NZ_JBITIZ010000019.1:0-123404 GCF_044459525.1 Streptosporangium sp. NPDC050284 | reverse complement strand
GGGGTTGCGGGGGGGGGGGGGGCCGGCGGGGGGCGGGGCGGGGGCCCCCCCCCCCCCCGGGGGGGCCCCGGGGGGGGGGGGGGCCGCCCCCCCCCGGGGGGGGCCCCCCCCCCCGGGGGGGGGGGGCCCCCCCGCCAAGGGGGAGCGGCTCAGCCCAGGGCGTGGTCGAGGTTGAACGCGGCGCTGATCAGTGCGAGGTGGGTGAAGGCCTGCGGGAAGTTGCCGAGCTGCTCGCCGGTCCGCCCGATCTCCTCGGCGTACAGGCCGAGGTGGTTGGCGTAGGTGAGCATCTTCTCGAACGCGAGCCGTGCCTCGTCCAGGCGCCCGGCCCGGGTGAGCCCTTCGACGTACCAGAACGAGCAGATCGAGAACGTGCCCTCCTCGCCGCGCAGCCCGTCCGGGCTGACCTCGGGGTCGTAGCGGTAGACCAGCGAGTCGGACACCAGGTTCGCGCCGAGCGCGTCGAGGGTCGACAGCCATTTGGGGTCGGTGGGGGAGACGAACTTCGTCATCGGCATCATCAGCACCGAGGAGTCGAGGACGTCGTCGTCGAAGTGCTGGACGAACGCCCGCAGTTCCTCCGACCAGCCGCGCCGCATGATCTGCCGGTAGATCGCGTCGCGGGCCAGTTGCCAGCGGGGCGTGTCGGCGGGCAGCCCGCGGTGGGCGGCCATCCGCATGGCCCGTTCGATCGCCACCCAGCACATCAGCCGCGAGTAGACGAAGTCCTTGCGCCCGCCGCGCGTCTCCCACACGCCCTCGTCGGGCCGGTCCCAGTTGTCGCAGACCCAGTCCACCAGGATGTGGACGTCCTCCCAGAGGGCGCTGGATATCGGCCGGTGCCACTTGTCGTAGAGGTAGACCGAGTCGAGGAGGGCGCCGTAGATGTCCAGCTGGAGCTGGTCCACCGCGGCGTTCCCGACGCGCACCGGAGCCGAGCCCCGGTAGCCCTCCAGGTGGGCCAGCTCGATCTCGGGGAGCTCGGTGCGCCCGTCGACGCCGTACATGATCTGCAGAGGACCCGAGGGGCCGCCGTCGTCGTCGCGGCTGACGTGCCGTGACAGAAACCCCATGAAGGCCTCGGCCTCCTCGCCGAAGCCCAGCCGCAGCAGCGCGTACACGCAGAACGCCGAGTCGCGGATCCAGACGTACCTGTAGTCCCAGTTGCGCTCCCCGCCGATCTGCTCGGGCAGGCTGGTCGTCACGGCGGCCACGATCCCGCCGGTCGGCGCGTAGGTGAGGAGCTTCAGCGTGAGCGCGGACCGGTGCACCATCTCCCGCCACCGGCCCCGGTAGGTCGAGGAGGACAGCCAGCGGCGCCAGTACGCCACGGTCGCGGTGAACTCCTGCTCGGCCTCCTCGATCGGGCACGAGCGCGGCGCCACGTCGTCGCCGAACCTGTCGAGGGCGAACACCGCGCACTCGCCCTCGTCGAGCTCGAACTCCGAGCGCACGTCCTGGCCGTCCGCCTCCAGGACGGTGCTGGACGACAGGGCCAGCGACAGCGACGGCGACTCGAAGACCGCCCGGTCCTGGGACAGGCTCAGGACGTGCGGCTGCCTGCCGTAGTCGAAGCGCGGAGCCACCCGGGCGCGGAACGACAGCGACCCGCGCACGCATCTCACCCGCCGGATCAGCCGGTGCCGGGCGTCGTCGCACGTGCCGCCGACGATCGGCATGAAGTCCTGGACCTCGCCCACCCCGTCGGCGGCGGAGAAACGGGTGATCAGCACGTTGGTGTCGGGGAAGTAGAACTGCTTGGTGCTCGCCGGTGCCCGCGTGCCCAGTTCGAACGATCCGCCCCGGCTCGCGTCCAGGATCGAGCCGAACACGCTGGGCGCGTCGAAGCGGGGGCAGCAGTACCAGACGATGGTGCCGCCGGTGTCCACCAGCGCCGCGGTTCGCAGGTCGCCGATGAGTCCGTGGTCGGCGATGGGCCGGTATCCGCAGGCGCCCGCCGGGTCCTGACGGGCGGATTCCGCTGCCGTCATGCCGGCCTTCTCACGTCGCGAGCGGGGCACCTCACGCCCTCAAGTTACGTGGCCCGGACACCTGCCGGGGCCCCTCCGGCGTCAAGGAGTCGGCAGGTTTCGTGCGGGGGAGGGCAAAGGCGCCCCGGTGAGGGCCACGTCACCGGGCGCCGGTGTGCGTGACGGTATGTGGCAGGCCCCCGTTCAGGCGCTCTCCGAGCGTCCCAGCCGCCAGTAGCCCATGAAGGCCACCGAGGAGCGGTCGACGCCGACCTCCTGCACCAGGTGGCGGCGGAGCAGCTTGACCATGCCCGCCTCGCCGGCCAGCCAGGCGTACAGTCCGTCGCCCTTCGAGGACTCGGGGACCTCCCAGAGGATCTCCGCGTCGACGTCGACGTCCTCCAGCGGGTTCGCGGCGCCGGTGACGGCGCGCTCAGCGGTGAGCGCGCCCAGGGTGTCGCGTACGGCCGGGATGAGCAGGTCGCCGTGGCGGGCTCCCCTGCGGGGCAGCCAGGTGACCTTCACGCCCGGACGGACGTCGAGCCGGAGCGCGTCGGCGGCCTTGGGGATCTCCAGCAGCGCCGTGGTACGCACGGAGCCGGACAGCGACTCGACGATCGCGGCGATGGCGGGCACGGCCGTCTCGTCCCCGGCGAGCAGCAGGTGCGACGCCCCGGCGGGCGGGGCCCACTCCTGGCCGCCGGTGGGGCCGGGGTGTGCGGCGTTGGGGCCGACCACCACGACCCGGTCGCCGGGGGAGGCATGGGTCGCCCACCGGGAGGCGGGGCCGGTCTCGCCGTGCAGGACGAAGTCGACGTCGAGTTCGCGCAGGTCGGGCCGCACGGCGCGAACGGTGTAGGTGCGGATCGGGTTGCGCAGCTCGTCGGGGAGTGCCCGCCACCGCTGGTACCAGTCGGCGCCCTCGCCCAGGGGGGTGATGCTGCCGTCGGGCAGCGGGAGGATCACCTTGATCCGCTGGTCGAAACCGTTGTCGGCGAAGCCGGCCAGATCCTCGCCGCCGAAGGTGACCCGGACGAAGCTCGGGCTGAGCCGCTCCGTCCGCAGGACCGCCACCTGGTGGCCGCGATAGGCCGGGACCTCCGCCGCGCGCTCAAGGGTCTGCTCGCCGCCCGCTGTCATCGTGCCGCCTTCGCCGAGGGAATACCGTCCTCAGCAACTTAGCTTTGCCTAACCTTATTGGGCAACCCGTCGTGACCCGGCGCATGCCCATCCGATGCTGTCTGAGCCTGTTCGATCCCTTTCATTCCTGCAGGTGCCTGCGCGTGCCCAGGTGATCCTGTCGGGCTTCGCCCGTTGGCCGAGGAGGATCGGTCACGCGGCCCGCGCCTCCTCACCCTCGTGTGCCTCCAGCGTGCCGCGCCGCGGCCTCCCCTCCGGGCCCGGCCCGGCGATCCGGGTGCCGACGCGGCCGAAGACGCCGTCGGCGCATTCGGGCAGGCTCGCACGGTACGGCTCGTACGCCCAGCTCGGCCTGCTCACCCGGATCGTCCCGCGGATCCGGGGCGCGTCATCCGGCCGGTCGTCCGGATGGGACACCACGGTCGAAGGGAGCGCCTTCCAGTCCGGAGGTGTCTGCGCGAGAGGGAGTGTCTCGGTGACCGGAGGCATCATGCCGATCCACGGATCGGCGTGTTCCCCCCGCCCGTTCCTCCTGCGGTGCCGCCCCGCCGGGACGCGGGAGGCGCGAAGACGCAGCCGGGACAGGACGAACGTCGTACCGAGGATGAAGACGAGCAGTCCGGCGATCGCGGCGGTCTCCATGGAGACGGGAGACGTTCCAGGCGTTTCCGCAGGGGTGGTCGCGCCGGGGGCGGGCGCGGGACGGACCTCGATCCGCCCGGCCACCTGCGGAACGGTGCCGTCCTTACCCGAGATGGCCGTCAGTTTCTCCTTGACCTTGCGGGGCAGGCCGTAGCCGACGACCTTGCCCTGGTCGCGGGTCTTACGCTTCAGCCAGACCCGGTCGACGTTTCCCTCGATGGTGTGGATCGTTCCACCGTTCACGCTTTCCACGATGCCGACGTGGTCGATCCCCTTGATGTCCTTGCCACCCGACCAGTCGAAGAAGACCAGGGCCCCCGGCTCCGGCGTCCGCGTCCACGCGCCGTGGTTCTCGAACCAGCGGGCCTGCGAAGGGGTCCAGGCGAACTGCCCCACGTACTCCTGCACACCCGCCTTCTCCGCCGCCCAGGCGATGAACATCGCGCACCAGGGGGCCGTCCTGTACTGCGGGTCCTGGGCCACGTTGACCGCGTACCACTCGCCGAACTTGCTGTGCTGGCCCGGCCCCTCCCGGTACCCGAGTTCGGGCTTGATGGTCCTGAGCAGATCGTCACCGATCGGATCCATGGCTGTGAGCCACCCCGTCCACTCTCCTCCACCCTTCAGAGAAGGGGGCGCCGTCCGACAAAACTGGACTGTATGCGCAGAAAAATTGAGAAGTAGGGCTATTTGTGGAAAAAGCCGAGCTGAGAGGCTGTGTCATACCGGATCCGGTGAAAAGCGGGAAACGCGTCGCCGCAGCACGTACCATCGTCTGGCCGTCCGCCCCGGTCCCGGCGCGACACCACAGCCCGATGTCCGGCGACGGGTGAGGTCCGGGACGTCGGCGGCTCTCTCACTTTCCGGGCATATCTCGACTCACCCCGCGCTCACCGGTCACACCGGTACGCGTCCCGCCTATCAGAGTCCATCGGGTCGAATAGCATGTGATCGCACGTGCGCGGCATGCGTGGGTGCCGGCGCCGAGACCTTCCCCCTTTTCCTCCCGGTCCGGTGACACTGGAGACGCGAAGGCGGAATGGGTTTTCCATGTTCGACGACAAGACGCAGGAGACCCTCCGCCGCCTCCTGGACCTCGCCGAGCACCCCGCGACCCCGCAGGCCGAGCGCGCCCTGGCCGTCGCGCGGGTCCGTGCCCTCATCATGGTGCCCGAGGGCGACGCCCGCCGGGCACCGGTCACCCCGGCGATGGAGGCGGGAATCCTCAGCAGGGTCAGGCCGCTCGCCCACCGGGTCGACGAGGACCTGGTGAACGAGATACACGGAGACCTCTACGCCTTCAGCACCCGCTACCGGGTGATCGGTGAACTCGCCGAGGAGATCGCCCTCCTGCTGGAGCGCTGGAGCGCCGTCGTCCCGCAGAAGCGTCACCGCCACGAGGAGGCCGTCAGGACCGCGGTCTCGAAGCTCGTCTACCTGCTGGAACGCCGAGACCTGTTCCGCAGGCCCAGATGGGGCAACCGCCCGAGGACCAGATAGGCATCTGGGCGGGCGAGTCAGCGGTCCTGCCCGCCCGGCCGGTCGGCCCCGCGGTCCGGGCGCTCGGCGAGCAGTGGCAGCAGCGGGTTCCAGACGGTCCCGTCCCGGGCGTCGCGCCGCCGCCGCGCGATGGCGCTCAACGCCTCAAGGACCACGCGGTTGGCCAGCGCGGCGGTGATGTCGGCGTGGTCGTAGGGCGGACTGACCTCCACGATGTCGACGCCGACGACCGGCAGCTCCAGGCAGATGCGCCGTACGGAGTCCAGGAGCTGGCGCGCGGTGATGCCACCTGGCTCCGGGGTTCCCGTGCCAGGGGCGTGACCCGGATCGCACACGTCGATGTCGACAGACAGGAAGACGCCGTCACACTCGTCGACGGCGATGGCGAAGGCCTCGGTCAGGCACTCGTCCAGGCCGCGGTGCACGATCTCGGTCATCTCGTACGAGCGCATCGCCCGTTCGGCCATCCAGTCCAGCGTCTCCGGCGGCGGCCAGTAGCCGCGCAGGCCAACCTGCAGGAAGCGGTCGCCGCGCAGCGCCCCCGACTCGATGAGCCTGCGCATCGGCTGCCCGTGGCCCCACAGCGAGCCGAACTCGATGTCGCCGGTGTCCGCGTGGGCATCAAAGTGGATCATCGAGATCCGGCCGTGCCCGAGGACGTTGGCCACTCCCTTGGCGTCGGGGAAGGCGATCGAGTGGTCACCGCCCAGGATCACCGGGATGGCCCCCGAGCGGGCGACCTTCTCGACGGCGGACTCCAGGGCGGCCAGTGACGTCGAGATGTCGCCCGGTGGCATCTCGACGTCACCCGCGTCCAGGACGCGCAGGTCGCGCAGGCCGTCGGTGCGCAGCGCCAGGCTGGGGCGCGCCCCGTCGTGCGGCAGGTAGTCGGTCATCCGGATCGCCTGTGGTCCGAAGCGCGCGCCGGGCCGGTGTGAGGTGCCGCCGTCGAACGGCGCGCCCACGATCACGACGTCGGCGCCCGCGTAGCTCGCGGGATCGTCCAGCGAGCACCGTTCTACGCCGAGGAAGGTGATGTCAGGCCCGAACTGGGGTCCGTAGCGGTTCGTCACTGTTCCTCCGGCGGGAAGGTTCCGGCCCGCGCGTGCCGCGGTCCGTGGCCGCCGGGTACGGCTCGCGAGGTGGCTCCGGCCACCCAGCAGGAGATCGTCATGGGGAACTCCACCCGCTCATGTCCATCGGACCAGTCAGCATAACCGGACAAGTCAGGACATGCGTTAACCGTGCTGTCTGTCCAGAGGGCTCCGGCGATCCCGGGCGAGAGGCCGAAAGGCATGCTGAGGCGCGGTGGCGCGGTGGCGCGGTGGCGCGGTGGCGCGGTGAAGGCGGGAGGTGAATGGTGGCCGTGACCCGGGGAGACTTTCCGCCCACGCGAGGCACGACCTCGCGCGATCCGGCGATTCGTCCCGGGGCCACGGCGTGTGAACTGGCAGATCCCGGATGCACGGCGAGGAAGGGAAGCCGGTCACCGAGAGATGAATGGGACCCGCCAGAGCTCTCCGTCGACGCGCTGACCGGGAGTGCGACCGCGACGCTGCGGTACGCACAACCGTGACGGTAAGCAGCCCTGGGCGGGTGCCTCAATGATGTTGCCGGATGTTGCGCGGAATCCGCCCCGGCGCGGCGGACACCGCCTCGGGGGTTCACCGCCGATCGATATGTTCCTCGGGCGGCTCACGGCCGCTCGATACGCCGAAAAGAACCCTCACGACGGAGCCGCCAGGCCAGGGGGCGGACTCCGTCGGTGTCATGGCGGCCGGGCGGGGCCAGCCGGGGCAGCCGGGGGCAGTCGGGGGCAGTCGGGGGCAGGGCCCGTCCGCGGTGTCACCTGCCGGTGGGCTCGCCGGTGGGGTCGTCGGCCTCGCTCTCCGGCGCGGGATCGTCGCCGGCGCCAAGCTCCTTGCGCAACCGGTCAAGATCCATGTTGTGGCTGCTGTACTTCAGCTCACGGGCAACCTTCGTCTGCTTAGCCTTGGCTCGGCCCCGTCCCATTGGCTGTACTCCCTCGCGCAGGCCGTGCTCGGCCCCTCGTCACTGTCGCATCGCCGGCTGGCGCGCTCTGACGCCGCAGGTCAGCCTGCGGTAGCCGTACCAAGTATCCCGCTTCGCGGTCGATCCGTCATCGATCGGGCTCGAACCGGCCGCGGGCCCTGGTTGAAAACGGCCTTCGCCATCATAGCCAACGTCATTACGATTTGAAGAATTGTGCAATTTGCCACATCATGAGGAACGGTGTGCCGATAAAACCAGACGCCGGGGAGTGACTTGATCCACGGGAGATGGGGGACATGAGCGAGTTCGCGGCGGAGCTACGGGCACGCATCGCCGATGTCGACGGCGAGCTGGAGCTCATGCGCCAGGCCTTCGACGACCACGCGATCGAGGTCCTGTCCGGGCGCCTGGAGAACCTGTTGCGCATCGCCGACCAGCACGGCGTCGACGTACGACACGCCGGTGGCGGGCCTGCCGCCGGGGCTGCCTGATCATGCCGGTGCCGCTGCACCAGGCCAAGGCCGAATTCTTCCGTACCCTCGGCCATCCGGTCCGCATCCAGGTCCTGGAGCTCCTCCAGGACGGCCCCCGGCCGGTGCGGGACCTTCTGAGCGCCATCGACGTCGAGGCCTCCAACCTCTCCCAGCAACTCGCCGTGCTGCGCCGCGCGGGAGTCGTGACCGCCACCAGGGACGGCGCCACCGTCGTCTACGCCCTGTCCACCAGGGACCTGGCCGACCTGATGTCCGTGGCGCGATCGATCCTGGCCGAGGTTCTCGCCGAGCAGGGCGAACTGCTCGCCGAGCTGCGTGCCGAGGCCGGCAGATGAACGGGGCCCCGCCGGAGCGCGGCGGCGAGCCTCGCCGAGGCTTCGCCTGCGGGTGAGCCCGCCTGTCAGGCCCGCCGTGTCCGCGGCCGGGATCACCGTTTCAGTCCGCCACGGCGGTCTCGGGGTCATGGCCGTAAAGCCAGGCGCTCTGCCGGAGCGGAGTGCTGGCGGCCAGGGCCGCGTCGCGTTCCAGCTGGGCGGGCCCGTCGGGCAGATGGTTCAGCACCTCGCGGCCCCGGCTCATCAGCTGCACCTGCGAGGCCCGGGGCCTGCGGATCCTCTCGTAGCGGGCCAGCGCCTCCGCCGCCGTCTCACGGGTGGCCTCGCGCAGGCAGATCGCGAGCACCACCGCGTCCTCGACCGCCTGGGCGGCGCCCTGACCGAGGAAGGGCAGCATCGAGTGGGCGGCGTCCCCCAGCAGGGTCACCCGCCCCGACGTCCAGCGTTCCAGGGGAGAGCGGTCGTACAGGGCCCAGCGCTTGGTCTCGGTGGCCGCGGCGATCAGCCCTCTCAGCCGAGGGTCCCAGGTCTCGAACTCGCCCCTCAGGTCCTCAAGCCGCCCGTCGGCCGTCCACGACTCGACGCGCCACTCGCCCGCGGGCACGATCGCGACGACGTTGATCAGCTTTCTGTCCCTGATGGGATAGTGGACGAAGTGGCGCCCCGGCCCCAGCCAGAGTGTCTGCACCCGGCGCACCGCCAGCTCAGGGGCCCGCTCGGCGTCGATGAGGCACCGGTAGGCGCAGAGCCCGGAGAAGCGCGGGGGCTCCTCGTCGACGATCGTGGGCCGGACCGCCGAGTGGATGCCGTCGGCGCCGATCACCGCGTCGGCGACCACCGTCGCCCTCGCGCCTGTGGCCGTGCCGAAGGTCAGCTCGACCCCGTCGGGGGCCTGCCGTAGCACCTCCAGTCGCCGATCGGTCCTGATGACGTCCTCGGGCAGCGCCCTCAACAGCATGTCGAGCAGGTCGGCGCGGTGCGCGACGTAGAAGTCGCTGCCGTACAGCCGCCGGCACTCCTCGCCCATCGTCTGGGAGGCCAGCACCCGGCCGTCCTCCCAGCGCCTCAACTCCCAGGCGGCATCCATGGGGACGGCGAAGGAGGCCAGCCGCTCGCCGAGCCCGGCCCGCACCAGAGGGCGGACCATGTTGGGGCTCACTCCGATCCCCGCTCCCACCTCGCGCAGCTCGGCGGCCTGCTCGTACACGACGGCCTCGACACCGGCCTGCCGCAGGAGCAGGGCGGCGGTCAACCCGCCGAGACCTCCGCCGACAATGGCGACCTTCACTCAGGGGCTCCTCTCGTCGGATGGCGTCTCACCCCGAGGTACCGCTGTGCTCCCGGGGCGGCGTCCCGATGCTCCCGGCGATGTGAACCGCGGCGACTTCGAACGCGTCCGTACGGCACTCCCGGCTCACCCGGAGATCTTCGTCCATTCCATCCCGATCCGGTAGGGGGAAGGAGCTGTCGATCATGGCGAGGCGAGGTCCGGTGGTGGTTCCACGCGCCTGCCCCCGCCCCCGTTGGTCCCTGTACGCCCTCGTGCGTGTGGTGCGCCCGCGCCGCGCGATGTGACGAACGTGTTCGCCGTATCGGGGTTTGAACGCCTCAGTCGAGGAACTGTCGATGTATGGACGCACTCGCGCATGTCGACGCCTACTGGCGCGCGGCCAACTATCTGTCGGTCGGTCAGATCTACCTGCTGGACAACCCGCTGCTGACCGAGCCGTTGCGGCCCGAGCACATCAAGCCGCGGCTGCTGGGACACTGGGGGACCACTCCGGGACTGAACTTCTGCTTCGCCCACCTGAACCGGATCATCACCGAACGCGACCAGGACATGATCTATATCGCCGGTCCGGGCCACGGCGGCCCGGCGGCGGTGGCGCATGCCTGGCTGGAAGGTTCCTACACCGAGTGCTATCCCGACATCTCCCGTGACGGGGAGGGGATGCGGCGGTTGTTCCGGCAGTTCTCCTTTCCCGGTGGCATTCCCAGCCATGTGGCGCCCGAGACGCCTGGTTCGATCCACGAGGGCGGGGAGCTCGGGTACGCGCTGGTGCATGCCTACGGGGCCGCGTTCGACAACCCGGAGCTGGTGGTGGCGTGTGTCATCGGGGACGGAGAGGCCGAGACCGGGCCGCTGGCGGCCAGCTGGCACTCCAACAAGTTCCTCGATCCAAGCCGTGACGGCGTGGTGTTGCCGATCCTGCACCTGAACGGCTACAAGATCGCCAATCCCACCGTGCTGGCCCGTATTCCGGAAGAAGAGCTCCTCGCGCTGATGGAGGGGTACGGATACCGTCCGCACGTGGTGGCCGGGGACGAGCCCGAGGCGATGCACGAGCTCATGGCCCAGACGCTGGAGACGGTCTGGGAGCAGATCGCCGACTACCGGCGGGGACGGACCGACCGGCTACCGATGATCGTTTTGCGGACGCCGAAGGGGTGGACCGGCCCCAAGCGGGTCGACGGCCTGCCGGTGGAGGGCACCTGGCGCTCGCACCAGGTGCCGCTGTCGGGGGTGCGCGACAACGGCGAACACCTGGCGATGCTGGAGCAGTGGATGCGCTCGTACCGGCCGCAGGAGTTGTTCGACGCCGACGGGCGGCCGGTGGCCGAGATCCTGGCCACAGTGCCCGAAGGGCCGCTGCGGATGAGCGCCAACCCGCATGCCAACGGCGGCGAACTGCTGCGACCGCTGGCGTTGGGCGATTTTCGCGAGCACGCGGTCAAGGTCACCTCACCGGCCACCGCCAGCAGTGAGCCCACCCGGGTGCTGGGTGAGTTTCTGCGCGACGTCATCGCCGCCAATCCCGAGACCTTCCGGCTGATGGGCCCCGACGAGACCGCCTCCAACCGGCTGCAGGCGGTCTTCGAGGTCACCGACCGCGCCTGGAACGCCGAGATCCGCGATGGGGACGACCACCTCCAGGCGGGTGGCCGGGTGATGGAGGTGCTCAGTGAGCACCTGTGTCAGGGCTGGCTTGAGGGCTACCTGCTGACCGGCCGCCACGGGTTGTTCAACTGCTACGAGGCGTTCATCCACATCATCGACGCGATGTTCAACCAGCACGCCAAGTGGCTGGAGTCCTCGCGGAAGATCGGCTGGCGTCGCCCGGTGGCCTCGCTGAACTATCTGCTGTCGTCGCACGTGTGGCGCCAGGATCACAACGGTTTCTCCCACCAGGACCCCGGCTTCCTGGACGTGGTGATGAACAAGAAGGCCGAGGTGGTGCGGGTTTATCTGCCGCCGGACGCCAACACGCTGCTGTCGACGGCCGATCACTGCCTGCGCTCGCGCGACTACGTGAACGTGATCGTGGCGGGTAAGCAGCCGGTGCTGGATCTGATGGGGATGGACGAGGCGATCGCCCACTGCACCCGAGGGCTGGGCATCCTGGAGTGGGCCAGCACCGACGCCGGCGTCGAGCCGGATGTGGTGCTGGCGTGCGCGGGCGACGTGCCCACCCTGGAGACGCTGGCGGCGGCCGCGCTGCTGCGTGAGCATCTGCCCGAACTACGGGTCAGGGTGGTCAACGTGGTGGACCTGATGCGGTTGCAGCCGCCGTCGGAGCATCCGCACGGCATGTCGGACGCGGACTTCGACACGGTGTTCACCGCTGACCGGCCGATCATCTTCAACTTCCACGGCTATCCGTGGCTGATCCATCGTCTGACGTATCGGCGCAACGGTCACGAGAACATCCACGTGCGGGGTTACAAGGAGGAGGGCACCACGACCACGCCGTTCGACATGGTCATGCTCAACGACATCGACCGGTTCCATCTCGTGATGGACGTCATCGACCGGGTTCCCGGGCTGGCCGAGCGGTCGGCGCACCTGCGCCAGCACATGGTCGACGCCCGCCTGACCGCCCGCGCCTACACCCGCGAGCACGGTGAGGACCTGCCCGAGATCCGCGACTGGACCTGGCCCCACTAAAGAACCCGCCCCGGTGCCCCGCGTCCGCCCTGGGACGGGTGCGGGGCACGAGATGGCAGATCATCGTCGCGCGCAGACCATAAGTCCTCCTGTTCAGGGACTTTCGCCGCTGACGCCCCCAGGACCGCCTTGCGATGCTCGTCGTGAGGAGGTGCGTCATGAAGGTCAGGGAAGTCATGGGCGGCACGGCGATCGCGGTGCGGCCGGAGGCGACGTTCGCCGAGATGGTCGACGCCATGCGACGCTTCAAGGTCGGCGCGCTCACCGTCATCGACGCCGACGATCATCCCATCGGCGTGGTCTCCGACGATGATCTTCTGCTCAGGGAGACCGATTCGGGCGCGCGCGCCGGCGGCGTCTTCGACAGTCACAAAAGACGCCAGGAGCACCGTAAAGCCGCGGGCGGCACGGCCAGGCAGATCATGACCACCCCCGCGATCACCATCACGAAGGACGCCGCCGTCCGGGACGCGGCACGGCTGATGCACCGGCATCGGATCAAGCAGCTACCGGTGATCGACGCGGTCACCGGGCGTATCACCGGCACCGTTCACCAGAGCGATCTGCTCAAGGTCTTCGCCCGCCCGGCCGAGGAGATCGAACGCGAGGTCGCCGAGGTCCGTGACCGGCTCGCCGTCGCCCCGGAGGCGATGAGCGTGGCCGTCGAGGCGGGGGTGGTCACGCTGAGAGGGCAGCTCCCCTTCCGGTCGCAGATCGCGCCCCTGGTCGCGGCGGTCGGCGAGATCGAGGGTGTCCTCGAGGTCGAGAACGCCCTCACCTGCCGATCCGATGACCTCGTTCCCGTTCCGCCGTTCCTGTGACAGGGGTGAGACCGTGACTCCTCCGCTCCCTTCAGGGAGCGGCTTCTCGTTAAGCCGCTCGCGCGACGTCGCGAAGGGCAAGCCCTGCCCTGAGGATGTTGGTCGCCGCGTTCACGTCGGCGTGCGCGGCATGCCCGCACGATACGCACCGGAACTCGGCTTGGGTGGGGCGGTTGCCCTTCGTGCAGTGCCCGCATCGGGCGCAGGTGCGGGAGGTGTTGGCGGGGTTCACCGCGATCAGCTCTCGACCGGCGCTTTCAGCCTTGTCCGCGAGGATCGTCAGGAACACCCCCCAACCCGCGTCCAGGATGCTGCGATTGAGACCGGACTCGGCCGCCACGTTACTGCCGGGCGCCTGAGGCGTGCCGGACGCCGAGCGGGTCATGTTCGCGATCCGCAGGTCCTCGTGCACGATCACGTCGTAGTCGCGAACCAACGCGAGGGCGGCCTTGACGCGGGCGAAGAACGCGGCGAACGCCTTGTCCAGGCGGCGCAGGGTGGCCTGCTGGGAGACCGTATCGAATACCGGAAAGAGGCGACGCGGAATGCGCGAACCTGTCAGGCCACTACACACTCGGGCCTGGACGGCCCTCCCGCTCCCGATTCCCCCGTCGCCTGAAGGCGACGGTCCCCTCGGGAGGAACTGATGGACAAGGGGAAGATCATGAACGTCCGCACCGGCGAGGAGATCACCTCGGTGATCCGCACGGCGCTTCAGGCCGCCACGTGGGCACCGTCGGTGCACAACACCCAGCCGTGGTCCTTCGGTGTCGACGGCGACGAGATCGCGTTGCGCGCCGACAGCGACAGGAAACTGCGGATCGGTGACGCCGCCGGCCGGGAGATGCTGATCAGTTGTGGCGCGGCCCTGATGAACGTGCGGCTCGCGCTGCGCGCGCTCGGCTACGAGCCGCACGTGCGTGTGCTGCCCGACCCCGACCGCCCGGCGCTGCTGGCCACGATACGGCCGGGAGCGGCCATACCCGCCGACGAGAGCGCCCGGCTGTTGTATGCCGAGATCGAGCGTCGCCGCACCCACCGGGCCGGTTTCACCGAGCTGCCCGTCCCGGAGCGTCTTGTCGAGACGCTGGTGGCCGAGGCGGACGGTGAGGGGGCGCGGCTGACACCGGTCCGCTCCGAGGCGGCGATCCGGGTGCTCGCCGCGATCACCTGCGCCGCCCAGGACGTGCAGTCGCAGGACCGGGCGCTGTCGCTGGAGCTGATCCGCTGGGCGCGGCCGCCGGGTAGCGCCCGCGCGGACGGGGTCCCGGCCGAGGGCTACCCGCGCACTCCCCGGCGGACCCGCCCGCACTTCGCCCAGCGTGACTACACCCACGGCCATCCCTGGGGCAGCGAGAGCGACCAGTTCTTCTCCGTCTCCACCGGTGTCGTGGCGGTCCTGACCACGAAGGGCGACTCCCGCGAGGACTGGATCACGGCCGGTCAGACGTTGCAGCGCGTCCTGCTGCGCGCCTGCGCCCACGGTCTCAGCGCGGCCTTCCACACCCAGGCTCTGGAGATTTTTCACCTGCGGGAATTCCTGCGTCAGGAGTTGTGCTCGCAGGAGTACCCCCAGATGATCATGCGTCTGGGCGTCACCTTCGACGAGGGCAAGGGAGTCCGCCGGCCGGTCACCGACATGCTGGAAGAACGCTGACCGAACCGCGAGGCGGTCAGGAAGGCCGTGGATGCGCGCCTCGGGCGGCGTCGCCTTTCCCGGGTCGCGCGGGGTCACCGGCAGGCGTGCCGTGCCGCGAAGCCACCCTCGAGGGCCGGGCAGTGGTGATCGTCGGCGCTCACCCGGCCCGGTCGACGCCCCTGTGCACCCGAGCCGCGCGGTCGACGAGCTCACGCAGTGCGCTCTCGTCGACGTCGTCGAGCCTTTTCAGGTAGAGACAACCTTTTCCGGCTTTGTGAGGACCCAGCCGGGTGAGCACCGATGCGTATCGCTCCTCGAACCCGCCGATCAGGTAGACGACGAGATGCTGCTTTCGCGGCGAGAAGCCCACCAGAGGCCAGTCGCCCGTGCGCCCGCTCTCGTAGGTGCGATGGTAGCTGCCGAAGCCGACGATGCTCGGGCCCCACATCACCGCGGGCTCACCGGTCACCTCGCACAGGACCGCGCGCAGGCGCTCCGCGTCGGCTCGCCGGCGTTGGTCGGGGACCGTGGCCAGAAAGTCGTCGGCGCTCACGCCGGTCGGAACCGTCACCGGCTGTTTCGATGTGGCCATGGAGGCATGCTGCCACGCCGGTGCGACAAAAACCTCGTGAGGTACCGGGACCGCCGCAAGGCCGGCTTCCCTGTGACAATTGGTCTCATGGACAAGATCGCTCAAGCTCTGTCCGAGGTCGGGCCTCGCCTCAAGCGGCTCAGGATCCAGCGTGAGATCACCCTCGCCGCGCTGTCCGAGGCGACCGGGATTTCGAAGAGCACGCTGTCTCGCTTGGAGTCCGGGCAGCGCAAGCCGAGCCTGGAGCTGTTGTTTCCCATCGCCCTGGCCCACCAGGTGCCGCTGGACGAGTTGGTCGGCACGCCCGAGGTGGGCGATCCCAGGGTCCGGCTCACGCCTCGCCGCGCGCACGGCCGGATCGTGGTCCCGCTCACCCGTCAGCCGGGGGGCATCGCCGCCTGGAAGATCCTCGTTCCCGCGGACCAGACCGAGCCCGATCCCAGGGTTCACGACGGCTATGAGTGGCTTTATGTGCTCTCCGGGCGGTTGAGGCTCGTGTTGGCCGACCATGACCTCGTGCTGGTCGCGGGTCAGGTCGCCGAGTTCGACACCCGGCTCCCGCACTGGTTCGGCAGCGCGGGGGCGGGGGCGGTGGAGATCCTCAGCCTCTTCGGCCCCCAGGGGGAGCGCATGCACGTCCGCGCCCAGCCCCGGGCCAAAGGATAGCGCCGCACGGGAGGGTCTCTCCGTGCCGGTGGAGCGGAGGGCGGGTGCCGACGAGAAGAGAGGGAGGCCGGCGAATCGAATTGTCGCGGTCGAGGCCGTCGGTGGCCGTCGGCGCTTCCCGGGAGCCGCCCGGCGGGCACGGTCGGCTCGGGACGCACGGCCGGGCTCCCGTCGCACGATTCCGGGTGAGACTTTTTGTTAGCGTTAACACCTCGCGTCGGTTTTCACGCCACCTTCTTGGAAAAGTACGCCCTTGGGAAAACGTCTCGCGAAGGAAGGATGCGTGCCGCCGGGTGGCGGTGCGGCCATCGCGATGCGGGAGGCGGCCCGGTTACTGATATGTTTCAAACACGAGTTTTGTCGTTAACGTAACCGCTGTCAATACCCATTTTCCGCTCTCCGGTCTCGTGGTGGAGCCGAACCGGTATCGGGGTGGGGTGCGGAGCGCATGCCCGTGGCGGTCGGCGGAGAGCCTCGCGACCGCCGCCCCGCGTCGCCGCCCCTCGCGCGTTTTCCGGTGTTTCCGGTGGGCGGTGTATCCCGGTCCTGCTCCGTGTCCAGGTCGGCTCTCCCGGAGCCGGGAGTCATGGTGAGTAATGTCCTCGCCTGTGGCAGTGGATGGTCGAGGTCTAGCAGAGCCCAGGTTTCCGGTGTGATTAGACCGTAATAAGGCGACCGCTTGACGGCACGGTTGTTAGCGTTCACAGTCTTGTCCAACGCAAGATGAGGAGCGGCCGTGCAGACAGGTGTGGAGCTCCAACCGCCGGTAACGGCCGAGGCGAGCATGTCGCGCCAGACGGTCGCCCGGCTACACAACGGACCTTCGGGCGCGTGGGAGAAAACACGCGACCGGAGACTGCGGAACTGTGAAGTGGTGTGGTATCGACGTGCCGTCATAGCAGGTCCAGGCGTCGGGCGTGGTGCGCGGACATCCATCGCGTGCCCTCGATCGCCTTGCGGGTGAGCGGCACTTCGTCGACGCGGCCGTCAACCCGGACGACCGGCGCCAATCATGGTCCTCCGTTCAAATGTTAACGCTCACATAGAAGGACATCCCCCCATGTTCCGAAAGATCTCAGCGCTCGTCCTGGCGGGCGTCATGGCCGCGGCGATGACAGGTTGCAGCAGTACGGAAGGACCGGACACCGCCGACGCCGGCGGCGCCGGAGCCGGTGCCAACGACACGATCGTGATGGGCTTCTCCCAGGTGGGTGCCGAAAGCGGGTGGCGCACCGCCAACACCAAGTCGGTGCAGGAGTCGGCGAAGAGCGCCGGCATCGAGCTGAAGTTCTCCGACGCCCAGCAGAAGCAGGAGAACCAGATCAAGGCGATCCGGTCCTTCGTCCAGCAGAAGGTCGACGTCATCGCGTTCTCGCCGGTGGTGGAGTCCGGCTGGGACACCGTGCTGAAGGAGGCGCAGAACGCCAAGATCCCGGTGATCCTGACCGACCGGGCGGTGGACTCCGCGGACAAGACCCTGTACAAGACCTTCCTCGGCTCCGACTTCGTGGAGGAGGGCAGGAAGGCCGGCCAGTGGCTGGTGGAGGAGTACAAGGACTCCACCGACCCGGTGAACATCGTCGAGCTCCAGGGCACCACCGGCTCGGCCCCGGCCAACGACCGCAAGGAGGGCTTCGGTGAGGTGATCGCGGCCGACTCGAAGTTCAAGATCGCCGCTTCGCAGACCGGTGACTTCACCCGGGCCAAGGGCAAGGAGGTCATGGAGGCGTTCCTGAAGTCCACCCCGGACATCGACGTGCTGTTCGCGCACAACGACGACATGGGGCTGGGTGCCATCGAGGCGATCGAGGGCGCGGGCAAGGTGCCTGGCAAGGACATCAAGATCATCACCATTGACGCCGTGAAGGACGGGATGCAGGCCCTGGCCGACGGGAAGATCAGCTACATCGTCGAGTGCAGCCCGCTGCTTGGCCCCCAGCTGATGGACCTGGCCAAGAAGGTCGTCGCCGGTGAGCAGGTCCCCGAGCGCGTGGTGACCGAGGAGACCACCTTCACCCAGGAGCAGGCGAAGGAAGCCCTCCCCAACCGCCAGTACTGAGCCGCCCACCTGGGAAAGAGAGGAGAGCGCGGCATGGACCAACCGGCACCGATCGTACGGATGAGCGGAATCGGCAAACGATTCCCCGGCGTCAAGGCCCTGGATGATGTCGGCTTCCGTTTGCTGCCGGGCGAAGTGCACGCGCTGATGGGAGAGAACGGCGCGGGGAAGTCGACACTGATCAAAGTCCTGACCGGCGTGTACGGCGTCGACGAGGGCGAGATCGAGCTGGCCGGGAAGCCTGTCGCCTTCTCCAGTCCGTCCGCCGCCCAGCAGGCCGGTATCAGCACGGTCTACCAGGAGGTCAACCTGTGCGGGAACCTCTCGGTGGCGGAGAACATCTTCGTGGGCCGCGAACCCCGCCGTTTCGGCCGCATCCGGTGGCGGGAGATGCGCCGCCGGGCCGAGGAACTGATGGACGGCCTGGATCTGCACATCGATGTGTCGGCGCCGCTGGCGTCGTGCTCGCTGGCCGTCCAGCAGATGGTGGCGATCGCCAGGGCGGTCGACATCGAGGCCAAGGTGCTGATCCTCGACGAGCCGACCTCCAGCCTCGACGCCGGCGAGGTGGCCCAGCTGTTCCGGGTGATGCGCCGGCTGAAGGAAAAGGGCATCGCCATCCTGTTCGTCTCGCACTTCCTCGACCAGATCTACGAGATATCGGATCGCATGACGATCCTGCGCAACGGGAAGCTCGTGGGGGAGTACCTCACCCGCGAGCTCTCCCAGGTCGACCTGGTCGCCAAGATGATCGGGCGGGAGCTGGCCGATCTGGAGAAACTCGAAGGAAAGCCGCCCGCTCGGGTCGCGGAGCCGCTGGTGGAGGCGAGCGATCTCGGGCGGGCGGGCGGTGTCAACCCCTTCACGCTCACCATCAGGCAGGGTGAGGTGATCGGGCTGGCCGGGCTGCTCGGCTCCGGCCGTACCGAACTGGCGCGCCTGCTGTTCGGCGCCGACCACGCCGACAGCGGCTCGCTGCGGGTCGAGGGCAGGCGGATCGCGCTGCGCACACCGAGGGCGGCGATGAACCATAAGATCGCCTTCTGCTCGGAGAACCGCCGGGCGGAGGGACTCGTCGACGAGCTCACGGTGCGGGAGAACATCGTCCTCGCGCTGCAGGCCGCGCGCGGCTGGAGCAGGCCGTTGTCCCGGCGCAAGCAGGACGAGCTGGTCGCCAAGTACATCGCCACGCTGAACATCCGGCCGGGTGATCCCGAGCAACCGGTCCGCACCCTCAGCGGAGGCAACCAGCAGAAGGTGCTGCTGGCCCGGTGGTTGATCATGGAACCCCGGCTGCTCATCCTTGACGAGCCCACCCGGGGGATCGACGTCGGTGCGAAGGCGGAGATCCAGCGGCTGGTCGTCGAGCTGTCCGACGGTGGCATGGCCGTGCTGTTCATCTCCGCTGAGCTGGAGGAGGTCCTGCGGCTCAGCCACCGGGTCGGGGTGCTGCGCGACCGTACGCTGATCGCCCAGCTCGACAACGACGACGCGCTCACCACCGATGTCCTGATGCAGAAAATCGCGAGTGGAGCACCGGTATGAGCCCTGTGGGAAACGGCGCCTTCGGTGCCCTCGGCGCGCTGACGCGGCACCGGCTGCTCTGGCCCGCCGTGATCCTGGGCGCGTTGCTCGCGCTCAACGTGGTGTTCACCGACAACTTCCTGAACGTGCAGATGAGGGACGGCCACCTCTACGGCAGCCTCATCGACATCCTCCGCTTCGGGGCGCCGCTGATCCTGGTCTCGCTGGGCATGACGCTCGTCATCGCCACCGGCGGCATCGACCTGTCGGTCGGATCGGTGGTGGCGATCAGCGGGGCGCTGGCCTGCATGCAGATCAGCGACCTGGCCGATCAGAACGCCGTCGGCGGGGTGCTGTCGGCGATCGGCCTCACGCTGTTGGTGATACTCGTGCTCGGGGCCTGGAACGGGTTCCTGGTGGCCGCCATCGGCATCCAGCCGATCATCGCGACGCTGATCCTCATGGTCGCGGGACGGGGTCTGGCCCAGCTGATCACCGACGGGCAGATCATCACGATCAACAGCAGCCCGTACAAGCTGATCGGCGGCGGCTACTGGCTCACGCTCCCGTTCGGCATCCTCATCGTGATCGCGCTGATCGCGCTGACCGCCTTTCTTACCCGGCGGCTCGCATTGGGCATGTTCATCGAGTCGGTCGGCGGCAACGCCGAGGCCAGCAGGCTGTCCGGGATCCGCTCCCGGGGCGTGCTGATCGTGGCATACACCTTCTGCGGGCTGTGCGCGGGCATCGCGGGTCTGATGATCAGTTCCAACGTGTCCAGCGCGGACGGCAACAACGCCGGCCTGTGGATCGAGCTGGACGCGATCCTGGCCGTCGTCATCGGCGGCACCTCGCTGGCGGGGGGCCGGTTCTCGCTCAGCGGCACCGTGCTGGGGGCGCTGATCATCCAGACCCTGACCACCACGATCTACTCGATCGGCGTGCCGCCCGAGACGACGCTGCTGTTCAAGGCCCTCGTGGTGACCATCGTGTGCCTGCTGCAGTCGCCCGCCTTCCGGCAGAAGGCGTTCGGGTGGAGCAGACGTCCTGCCCCACCGCCTCCGGTTCCCAAGGAGGAGCCCGGCCGCCCCTCCGCGGGTCCGGGCGCCGTCGCCGAGCAGGCGCGGGAAGAGGGCGGGCAGGCAAGGGAAGAGACTGTGAGGAACAGATGACGACGGACACCATCACGGCCGGTCCTGCCGGGCGGCTCGCGATCCCCCGCAGGTACGTTCCGGTCGCGGTGACCGCGGGCCTGCTCATCGCGATGTTCACGGTCGGCGGCATCCGGTACGAGGGGTTCGCCAGCGGCCAGGTGATACTCAACGTCTTCGTCGACAACGCCTTCCTGCTCGTCGTCGGCGTCGGCATGACGTTCGTGATCCTCGCCGGCGGCATCGACCTGTCGGTGGGCGCGGTGGTGGCGCTGTCCACGATGATCACGGCCAGTCTCGTCACGAACCAGGGCTGGCCGGCGCCGGTGGTGATCGTGCTGGTGCTGGCCGTCGGCGCGGCGCTGGGAGCCGGGATGGGGGCGATCATCCATTACTTCCAGGTCCAGCCCTTCATCGCGACCCTCGCCGGGATGTTCCTGGCGCGCGGTCTGTGCTACACGATCGGCACCGACTCGATCCCGATCACCGACGGTCTCTTCACCGCCTTCGCGCAGACCAGGATCGACCTGGTCGGAGAGATGTGGATCTCGCCCAGCGTGGTGATCGCCACGGTGGTGGTGCTGGTCGCCGCGTACGTGCTGCACTACACGCGTCTGGGCCGCACGGTCTACGCCGTCGGCGGCAGCGAGCAGTCGGCGCTGCTCATGGGTCTTCCTGTGGGACGGACGAAGATCGCCGTCTACACGATCAGCGGGTTGTGCTCCGCGCTCGGCGGGATCCTGCTGTCCTTCTACATGCTGTCCGGGTACGGCCTGCACGCCGTCGGCATGGAACTGGACGCCATCGCGGCCGTGGTCATCGGCGGCACGCTGCTCACCGGCGGTTCCGGGTATCTCTTCGGCACCGTTCTGGGCATTCTCGTCCTCGGCCTGACCCAGACGATCATCAGCTTCGAGGGAACCCTCAGCTCCTGGTGGACCAAGATCTTCATCGGCCTGCTGCTGTTCGCCTTCATCCTGCTGCAGCGGCTCATCGGCGTCCGGCGGACCTGAGACTCGGCACGGCCGTCCAGGACCCCGGACGGCCGTGCCCGACTCTGCGTCCTCCTCCGGCGCGCAGGCGCGGGTCCTGGCCCGGGGAGCCGACGGCGGCGCGGAAGGCGGCTTCACTCCAGAAGCTGGCGGGCCAGCGCCTCGCCCCACCACCGCTCGACGCGGCCGGGTGACCAGCCGCGCTCGACGGTGAGCGTGGTGTAGACGTCGACGTTGCACAGGGCCGCATAGACATCGACGGCGGACCGTACGTCCAGGCCGCTCCGCAGGACGCCGTCCGGCCAGGAGGAGAACACCAGTATCCGGGTCTCATCGCCTCGCCTGCGGCCGTCGTGGTAGGCCGTCGCCAGCTCGGGCTCGGTGCGGGCCGCCTCGCGTACCAGCGCGATGACGTCGCCCGCGCGTTCGAACAGCCGCCGGTCGTAGGCGGCCATCGCCGCGAGTTGCCGCTCGGGGGACGCGGTCGAGGACTCCAGCTCTTGCAGCATCCGCGAGGCGTCGGCCGACAGGTCGGCCGAGTCCGCCAGCGCCCGGGTGAGCCCCGCCTTGTTCCCGTACGCGGCGTAGACCGTCGGTGTGGAGACTCCCGCCTCGCGGGCGACGTCTCGCACGGTGGTCGCCGCCCACCCCTGGGAGACGAACAGCCCGCGGGCGGCGCGGGCGATCTCCGCCCGGGTCTCCCGCGCCTGCGTCGCCCGGCGCAACGAGTCGTAACGGCGCCGGTCCGGCTCTGCGCTCACTGGCTTCCTTCAATCATTTTACGCTGCTTATAATGAATAAATGTTACGTCAAACGTTCGGAGGGGCCGCCCTGGGCTTCTCCCGGATCACCGGTATCGCCGCCCTCGGCTTCGCCGGTGCGATCGTCCTCGCCAACGCGATTATGGTCCCCGCGGGTCTGCCGCTCACCAGTGCCGAGATCGGCGAGGTCAACGCGTTCTTCGGCGCCAGGGGCGACGCCGTCGCCGTCGCGTCCGCCCTCACTCCCGCAGCCTGGCTCCTGGCGACCCTGTTCGGCGCGGGCGCGGTCTCCGCGCTGCGGCGTTCGGAGCGCGACCGGGGCGAGGCGTGGTCACTGCTCGGATTCGCCGGCCTGGCGCTGCAGAACGCCACCTTCGCCGCGGTGATCGCGATCCGCCTCGCGCTCACCTCGACGGCCGCGCCCGGCAATGCCACGACCGGGGGGTTGTGGGTCCTGCACGACGCGCTGTTCACCCTCAACGGCACGTTCCTCGCGCTCGCCCTCATCGGCCTGTCCGTCGCCGGCCTGCGCGCCGGTCTCATCCGGCCGTGGCACGGCACCCTGGGGCTGACAGCGGCCGCGCTGCTGTTCGGCTCCGCCACCCTCACGCCCCTGATCATCGACCACGCCGGTCCCCTCGGTCTCCTCGGTCTCGCCGGTTGGCTGATGTGGGTCGTCTGGATCATCGCGTACGGCCTCACCCTGATCCGGCTGAACCCCGCCCCGTGACGTCGCGGCGAGCGGTGCGGGTGCGGGCGGACCGGCGGTCGCCCGGTCGCGCAGGTCGCCCGCGGCTTCGGTCGTGCCCAGAACGGTTCGCGGCGCGCAAGCGGCTCTTTCGTCCCGTACGGGTGCGGCCACCGGAACCGGGCCCGGCTCGACGGGCCGGTGAACGAGAGGGCTTTGACAGGAAAGTCGCGGATAAGCATACTCGGATGCGCAATAGTGAACGAAAGTTCGCACAGCGAACGCATGGCGGGACGGAGTGTCGTGCGCAGGGACAAGGTGGTCGCCGACGCCGCGGAGGCGCTGGCGGATGTGCGTGACGGCGCGTCGTTCGCGGTGGGCGGGTTCGGCCTGAGCGGCATCCCGAACGTGCTGATCCAGGCCCTGTACGACACGGGCGTACGCGGCATCGGCGTGGTGTCGAACAACTGCGGAGTGGACGGCGGCGGCCTGGGCGTCCTGCTCGCGGCCGGGCGGATCGGCCGGGTGACGGCCTCCTACATCGGTGACAACAGGGAGTTCGCCCGGCAGTATCTGAACGGGGAGCTGGAGGTGGAGCTGACCCCGCAGGGCAGCCTGGCCGAGCGGCTGCGCGCGGGAGGCTGCGGCATCCCCGCCTTCTACACCCCGGCCGGAGTCGGCACGCCGGTCGCCGAGGGCGGGCTGCCGCTGCGGCACGGCCCGGACGGCTCGGTGCTGCTCGCCTCGCCGCCCAAGGAGGTGCGCGAGTTCGGCGGACGGGACTACGTGCTGGAGTACGGCATCACCACCGACTTCGCGCTGGTGCGGGCGGCCAGGGGAGACCGGTACGGCAACCTCGTGTTCAACAAGGCCGCCGCGAACTTCAACCCGCTGGCCGCGATGGCCGGCCGGGTCACGATCGCCGAGGTCGAGGAGCTGACCGAGCTCGATCCCGACGAGGTCCACCTGCCAGGCGTGTTCGTCCAGCGCGTCGTGCGGCTCACCCCGGAACAGACCGCCGACAAGGCCGTCGAACGGCGCACCACCTCCGCTCCCGCGCCTCGGGAGGAGGACGCCTCATGAGCTGGAGTCGTGACCAGATGGTCGCGCGCGCGGCGGCCGAGCTGCGCGACGGCGACTACGTCAACCTCGGCATCGGCCTGCCCACCCGCATCCCCTCCTTCCTGCCGGCGGAGGTGGACGTGATCCTGCACTCGGAGAACGGCATCCTGGGCGTCGGCCCCTACCCCGCTCCCGACGACGTCGACCCCGACCTGATCAACGCCGGCAAGGAGACCGTGACCGTGCTCGCGGGCGCGTCGTTCTTCGACTCCTCGCTGTCGTTCGGCATGATCCGCGGTGGTCACATCGACGTGGCGGTGCTGGGCGCGATGCAGGTCTCGGCCCGCGGCGACCTCGCCAACTGGATGGTCCCCGGCAGGCTCGTGAAAGGCATGGGCGGCGCGATGGACCTGGTCCACGGTGCCCGCAGGGTCATCGTGATCATGGAGCACACCGCGAAGGACGGCTCGCCGAAGATCGTCGAGGAGTGCTCGCTGCCCCTCACGGGCAAGGGGTGCGTGCACCGGATCATCACAGACCTCGGAGTCCTCGACGTCACGGGGGAAGGACTGGCGCTGGTGGAGACCGCGCCCGGGGTGAGCCCGGCGCAGCTGCGCGATCGTACTGGCGCGCGGGTGAGAGAGTGAGGACGGTCTTCGCCGAGGACGCCGTACGCGCACCGTCCGGCCGTCAGGACGCCGACGATCCCGCCGCGCACGCCACAAGGACCCTCGCGTCCGGCTCCGGCCGGGACCCGGCCCTCGTTCCCGGAAGGTAGGAGTTCATGTCAACACCGCCCACGCAGGCCGACATCGACCGCGAGATCGCCGAGCTCCGCGAGCTCCGCGAGCCCCGCGAAGCCGGGGAGAGACACCACCCGTCCCGCGACTACGCCCCCTACCGCAGCACCGCGCTCCGTCACCCCGGGCAACCGCTGATCGCGCTCAAGGACCCGGACGCGGCCGAGCTCACCGGGCCGGTCTTCGGCGTCACCGACGTCACCGCGCTCGACGCCGACCTGACCAGGCAGCATCTCGGCGAGCCGCTGGGCGAGCGCATCACCGTGCACGGCCGCGTCCTCGACAGGAACGGACGCCCGGTGCGCGGCCAGCTCGTGGAGGTATGGCAGGCCAACGCCTCCGGCCGCTACCCGCACCAGCGCGACGACCACCCGGCCCCGCTCGACCCCAACTTCACCGGGGTCGGCCGCTGCCTCACCGACGACGACGGCGGCTACGCCTTCACCACGATCAAGCCCGGCGCCTACCCGTGGCGCAACCACGTCAACGCCTGGCGTCCCGCGCACATCCACTTCTCCGTCTTCGGTACCGCCTTCGCCCAGCGCCTGGTCACCCAGATGTACTTCCCGAACGACCCGCTGTTCCCCTACGACCCCATCCTCAACTCCGTGACCGACGACCGAGCCAGGCAGCGCCTGGTCGCCGCCTACGAGCACGACCTGTCCGTCCCCGAGTGGTCCCTCGGCTACCGGTGGGACATCGTCCTGGACGGCCCCGCCGCCACCTGGACGGAGGAGAGCCGTTGACCTCCTCCCCAGGGCCGAGGCCCGGGGCCTCCGCGCTCAAGGAGTTTCGATGAACCCGACCCCCTCGCAGACCGTCGGCCCCTTCTACGGCTACGCGCTCCCGTTCCCCGGCGGCGGCGACATCGCGACCGGCGGGATCATCGTGCACGGCTACGTGTACGACGGCGCCGGCGCCCCGGTGCCGGACGCGCTGCTGGAGTTCTGGCAGGCCGCCCCGTCCGGCGACCTCACCGGCGCGCCGGGCACGTTGCGCCGCGACGCGGTGAACGGCGCGGTCCTCGGCAGGAACGGTGTCGACTTCACCGGCTTCGGCAGGGTTCCCACCGACGCCGACGGCCGCTGGACGCTGCGCACCCTCGTGCCGGGCAACGGCTACATCAGCGTGTGCGTGTTCGCCCGCGGCCTGCTGCACCACCTCTACACCCGGATCTACCTCGCCCACGACGCCTTCCTCGACTCGATGCCGCCCGAGCGCGCGCACACGCTGCTGGCCACGCCGGAGCGAGAGGGCGTCCACCGCTTCGACGTCCACCTGCAGGGCGAGAAAGAGACGATCTTCTTCGACCTCGGCTGAACAGCGGCCGCCCACCGCGAGCGAGTCCGTCCGCCGCGCCGTGCGCGACGTCGGGCGTGTGGAGCGCCCATCCACCGCGAGCGAGTCCGTCCGCCCTGCGGTGCGTGACACCCGGCGCGGGAAGCACCTCCACGGTCATGGCGCCGGTGCCGGCGGGGTCGCGTGTCACCCGCGACCCCGCCGGCGCCGCGCGATCAGAGGGACCTGTACATGATGTGCAGTCCGACGTAGCCCTTGTCCGGATGCTCGAAGCCCTCCGGCAGGGTCGCCAGCACCTCGAAGCCCAGCGAGCGCCACAGTGCCACCGCCCGGGTGTTGGTCTCCACGACGGCGTTGAACTGCATCGCCCGATAGCCCTCGGCGCGCGCCCACTCCAGGACGTGCTCGCCCAGGGCCCGCCCGACGCCGCGCCCGGCGTGGCCGGGGTCGACCATGAAGCTCGCACTGGCGATGTGCGAGGCGGGCCCCATGTGGTTGGGATACATCTTGGCCGAGCCCAGGACGGTCCCGTCGGCGTCGACGGCGACGACCGTGCGGCCCGGAGGTTCGGGAAACCACAGCTCCCGGGCCCGCTCCTCGCTGACGTCGCGGTCCCAGGTGTAGGTCTCGCCGGCGGCCACGATCCGGTGCAGGAAAGGCCAGATCGCCGGCCAGTCGCCGGACGTCGCATCTCTGATCAGCATGACGCCCAGCATGCTGTTCGAGGTGGTGGAGCCACAAACCGTTTTTCGCGGAAAAGCGGGAAGGCGAGGGCGGCCCGGCGGCGGGCACCGCGCCACCGCTTCCTCCGCGGCATGGGCGGCCGTCTCACCGGCCACCCGTCGCCGTGATCGGCTCTGTGCGCCGGGTCCGCAGGGCCCAGCGCACGGCCGGTCCCATGGCGAGGCCGGCCAGCAGGAAAAGGCCACCGAGCACCAGCCAACCCGGAGTTCCCCAGGTGAGGATCAGCGTCGTGAGCAGTAGGGGGCCGAGCATCCTGGCGACCGCCGCACCGGACCCGAAGAAGCCCTGGTACTGGCCCTGCCTGTCGGCGGGGGCGAGATCGAATCCGATCTCCCAGGCGCCGGAGGCGTGCGCCATCTCGCCGAACACCTGAAGACAGGCCGCGAGGAGCAGGACGAACGCGGCGGCCCACGCCGAGGACCAGGCCGACGACAGGGCGAACACCGCGCACGCGGCGAACAGCACCGCACCCGCCCGCCGCACGGACCGGGAGGCGGTCTCCAGATCCGTGACCCGCCGGGCCACCCGTACCTGGAACAGCACGACGCCCAGAGTGTTGAGGACCAGCAGGGCCGAGACCGTCCAGTTCGGGGCCTCGGTCCGCTGGACGATCCACAGGGGGATGACCAGGCTGAGCAGTGGCATGTTCAGCAGCGTGACCATGTTGAGCAGGGAGATGAGCGCGTACGGCCTGTCCCTGAGCACCGCCAGTGCCGGTTCGCCCGCCGGTGCGGCCGCGGTGGGCGGCACCGGGGGAAGGCGGAGCAGGATCAGGGCCGAGAGCAGGAAGCTCAGCGCGTCCATCGCGAGGACCGCCAAATAGGCGGCCCGGGTGTCGAGGTGCAGTGCCACCCCGCCGAGCGCGGCGCCTACAGCCAGCCCGGCGTTCGCCGTCGCCTGCAGGTGGGCCCGGATCCGGGTGCGCCGCTCCCTGTCCACCAGGCCGGCGAGCAGCGCCTGCCTGGCCGCGGCGAGACCGCACTGCGAGGTCGCGTACAGGCAGGCGACCACCACGAACAAGGGAAAGGAGTGGACGAACAGAAACGAGCCCACCGAGGCGGCGGTGGCGACGGCGAGCAGGACCGCCGTGCCGCGAGGTCCACGGCGGTCGGCGAGGTGGCCGAGCGGGACCCCCGCCACGAAGCCGACGGCCCAGCCGAGTGTGAGCGCGAAGCCGACCTGGGTCGGCGAGAGTCCCACGATCCGGATGAAGTAGAGCGCCGAGCACACGTAGTACGCGCCGTCCCCGATGGAATTGGTGAGCTGTGCGAGGGCGAGGACTCTGGGCGGCCCGGCAGGGGGCATGATCCGGCTGAACACGGGACTCCTCGGTCGCTACGTGGCCGACATGGCTCCTCGCCGGCCCAGGGGCAACCATATGGAGCCGATTGACCCCGCATAAGATCCAATATGAGGGCAACTCATTGGGCCAATACGAGAGGGCGAGATGGACTTCCACGTGAGCCTCACCGGGCGCGGCGACCTGTCCGCCCGCATCTACCGGCAGCTCCTGGACGCCGTCCTCGACGGTCGCCTGCGCCCGGGGGAGCGCCTGCCCGCGACCCGGGAGCTGGCGCGGCGGCTCGACGTGTCGCGCAACACCGTGGCCGTCGCCTACGAGCGGCTGGCCGCCGAGGGGATTCTCGTCGGCCAGGTCGGGGCGGGCACCTTCGTGTGCACCGAGCCCCTCACCGGGCCCCTCACCGGGCCCCTCGCCGGAGTCCGCTCGAGGAACGCTCCCGCGGGCGGCGTACGTCCCCGCCGCCACTGGCGCCTTGAGACCGCACCGCCGGCCGAACCGGAAGGGGAGCCGGTCTACGACTTCGGGGTGGGCGTTCCCGACGCGCAGCTGTTCCCGCTCGAAACGTGGCGCAGGCTTGTCACCCGCGAGTTGCGCCCGGCGCTGGCGCGCTCCGCCGGTTACGGCGATCCCTCAGGACACGCGGGACTGCGAGAGGCGCTCGCCCGCCACGTCGGCGTCTCCCGCTCGGTGCGGGCGAGCGCCGACGACGTTCTCGTCACGCAGGGAGCCCAGCAGGCACTCGACCTGATCGGCCGCGTCATGATCGAGCCCGGCTGCCGCGTGGCCGTCGAGGAGCCCGGCTACCCTCCGGCCAGGCTGCTGTTCGAGTCGCTGGGCGCGCGGGTCGTCGGCGTCCCCGTCGACGGGGAGGGACTGGACGTGGCGGCCCTTCCCGACTCAGCCCGCCTCGTCTACGTCACGCCGTCCCATCAGTTCCCGCTGGGGATGCCGATGTCCCTCGGCCGCCGCGCCGCGCTGCTCGAATGGGCCGGGCGGCGCGGGGCCGTGGTGATCGAGGACGACTACGACAGCGAGTTCCGTTTCGAGGACCGTCCGCTCGAACCGCTCCAAAGCCTCGACCGCGGCGGTCACGTCGTCTACGTCGGCTCCTTCTCCAAGACGATGCTGCCGATGCTGAGACTGGGCTTCCTGGTCGCCCCCGCCTCGCTCCAGCCCGCCCTGCGCGCCGCCAAGCGGCTCACCGACTGGTGCGGAGACCTTCCCAGCCAGGCGGCGCTGGCCGCTTTCATCGGCGAGGGCCTGCTCGGGCGGCACGTCCGCAAGGCGACGCGCGAGTACGCGGCCCGCCGCGAGCGAATCGTCACTGTCCTGCGGCGTGACCTTCGCGACTGGCTGGAGCCGGTTCCCTCCGCCGCCGGCCTCCACCTCTGCGCCTATCTGACCCCGGCCGCAGGGGCCGACACGGCCCCTGTGAGGGCGTACGCGCGAAAGGCGGGTATCGCGCTGCAGGACCTCGCCCCCTACTACGGCGAGACCTCCGCGCGGGCGGGACTGCTGCTCGGGTACGGTTCGATCCCCACGGAGAGAGTCGAACCTGGTCTGAGGCTGCTCGCCGAGAGCTTCCGCGAGACGCGGAGGTCCCGGTGATCGGCGCAGGAGAACGTGGGGTGTCCGGCCGCTGACACGGTCCGCCGGATCCTGGCGCCGAGTGCCGGCGTCATCCGTCCGCGGCGTCCTCGGCCTGCCAGCGCAGCAGGTCTCCCGGCTGGCACTCCAGCACCTCGCAGAGCGCGGCGAGCGTCGTGAAGCGCACCGCCTTGGCGCGGCCGTTCTTGAGCACCGCCAGGTTGGCGGGCGTGATCCCGACGCGGTCCGCGAGCTCGCCCACGGACATCTTCCGCCTGGCCAGCATGACGTCGATGTCGACGGTGATCGGCATCAGATCACCTCCTCCAGCTCTGCCCGCATCCGCGCCGCCTCCACGTCGCGTGCGACGGCCTGGGCGAGCAGCATCCGCAGCACGAGCACGACGAGCGCCACCCCCAGGACCGCCGTGGCGGCCCCGCAGATCAGCAGGACCATGCCCGGGGGGACCGGGTCGCCCGGCGCCAGGAGGACCGCGAGCGCGAACACCAGGAGGGCGGCCGCCGTGATCGCGCCGATCACGGTGTGAACGTACCGGAAGGCGGCGTGGGAGAACACGGTTCCGCGTCGCACCATCGTCACCAGCCGCCACACACAGACCAGGACGACCTGGATCGTCACCACGCCCAGGAAGACGATCACGAGGAGCGGGGCGCGCAGGTACGCGACGTCCGCGTCGAGCGCCTCCAGGTCGACGGCGAACAACGGCACCATCACCGCCTGGACGAACACCGATCCGGCGAGCAACACCACGAGCACGGCGCGAAGCGCGAGCACCGTTAATCTTCCCATCGTCTCTCCCTCTATCGAGCAACGATGTAAATGTATCGATTTTCGATAGGTTCAGCAAGAAGTCGGGCTGCTCCGGGAGATGAAGAGCTGGAATTTTGCATAGTCATGCGTCGTGATGCATACTCTTGTCTCATGTCCAAGGTTCTCACCTCCTTGCCCGCGGGCGAGCGCGTCGGCATCGCCTTCTCCGGCGGCCTCGACACCTCGGTCGCCGTCGCGTGGATGCGCGACAAGGGTGCCGTTCCGTGCACCTACACCGCCGACATCGGCCAGTACGACGAGCCCGACATCGCCTCGGTGCCCGGCCGTGCGCTGGCGTACGGCGCCGAGATCGCACGCCTGGTCGACTGCCGCGCGGCGCTGGTCGAGGAGGGCCTGGCCGCGCTCACCTGCGGCGCGTTCCACATCCGCTCGGCCGGACGTCCCTACTTCAACACCACGCCGCTCGGTCGCGCCGTCACCGGGACCCTGCTGGTCCGGGCGATGATCGACGACGACGTGCAGATCTGGGGCGACGGCTCGACGTTCAAGGGCAACGACATCGAGCGGTTCTACCGCTACGGCCTGCTCGCGAACCCCCACCTGCGCATCTACAAGCCCTGGCTGGACGCCGACTTCGTCTCCGAGCTCGGCGGCCGCAGGGAGATGTCGGAGTGGCTGCTCGCCCACGGCCTGCCCTACCGTGACAGCACCGAGAAGGCATACTCGACCGACGCCAACATCTGGGGCGCCACCCACGAGGCCAAGACCCTGGAGCACCTCGACACCGGCATCGAGACCGTGAACCCGATCATGGGCGTGCGATTCTGGGATCCCGAGGTCGAGATCGCCACCGAGGTCGTGACCATCGGCTTCGAACAGGGCCGCCCGGTGACGATCAACGGCAAGGAGTTCGCCACCCCCGTCGACCTGGTGATGGAGGCGAACACGATCGGCGGGCGGCACGGCATGGGCATGTCCGACCAGATCGAGAACCGGGTGATCGAGGCCAAGAGCCGGGGCATCTACGAGGCGCCGGGGATGGCACTGCTGCACGCGGCGTACGAGCGGCTGGTCAACGCGATCCACAACGAGGACACCCTGGCGAGCTACCACAACGAGGGACGGCGGCTCGGCCGGCTGATGTACGAGGGCCGCTGGCTCGACCCGCAGGCGCTGATGCTGCGAGAGTCGCTGCAGCGCTGGGTCGGCACGGCGATCACCGGCGAGGTGACGCTGCGGCTGCGCCGCGGTGAGGACTACTCGATCCTGGACACCTCGGGACCGGCCTTCAGCTACCACCCGGACAAGCTGTCGATGGAGCGCACCGAGGACTCGGCGTTCGGCCCGGTGGACCGGATCGGCCAGCTCACCATGCGCAACCTCGACATCGCCGACTCGCGCGCCAAGCTGGAGCAGTACGCCGGCCTCGGCATGGTCGGCACCACCCACCCCGCGCTCATCGGCGCAGCCCAGGCGGCCTCGACCGGGCTGATCGGCGCGATGCCACGCGGTGGCGCGGAGGCCATCGCCTCGCGCGGCGAGGTCTCCGACGACGACGAGATGCTCGACCGCGCCGCGATGGAGTTCGGCACCGACTGACAGAGACGATGTAGGTGAGCACCTTCCGCCGGGGGCTGACCCACCGAGTGACCGGCTTGGGGTCTTCGACAGGATCCGTCCTTCGAGGACTCACCCGCCGGCCTCTCGGTCGCCCGCGTGCGGGAAGAGCGGGCGCGCGTCCGCCGTCCGGGACGGGGCCCGCCGGTGGGATACCGTTCCAGCGTGGACAGGGCCGTACCGGCCGCGGCGGGACCGCCGCGGCCTTTCGTGGACGCGGCGGCCGCGCTCGTGGTCGTCGGGACGTTCTGGCTCCCCCCGGTCATCGGCGCGGCCGGCCTCTGGCGCCCGGCAGCCGGGATGGCGCTGGCCACGGTCGCGGTGGCGGCGATGCTGCTGCGCTGGCGGTGGCCGGTGCCCGCGGTGGCGGCGGCCGGGGCCGCGACGGTGGTCGCGACCTTGCTGGGGGTGTGCCAGGATCCGATGCTCGCCACGGCCTGGTGCCTGTACCCGCCGGCGCTCACCCGCGCGCCGCGGGTTCGCGGGCTCGCCCTCGTCGCGGTCGGTGCCGTCGCGGTCCTGGCGGCCGTGACGGCCGTCCCGCAAGACGGCCTGGGCGGCTCGGGCCGACGGGTGGTGATCGCGATCGCGGCACTGAGCGTGTCGTGGTTGCTGGGGGTCGCCGTCGGCAGGCGGATCGAGTCCGTCCGGGAGGCCGAACGCGCCCGGGCGGTCGAGCGAGCCGCTCGCACGCAGCTCGAGGTCGCCCGCGAGGTGCACGACGTGGTGGGGCACGCCCTCGGGCTGATCAGCGCCGAGGCCGGGGTGACGCGGAGCCTTCCCGACGCGAGCGAGCGGGAGCTTCGCGACGCGCTCGCCGACATCGAGGATCACGCGAGGACGGCGCTGGAGGACGTCCAGTCGCTGGTCCGCTCGCTTCGGGCGGGGTCCGGCGAGGAGCGGACGGACACGGCCGGGCCCGTCCCCGGCGTCTCGGACGTGCGTTCGCTCGTCGCGGCCACGCGTGCCGCGGGAGTACGTGTCGAGGCGCGGATCGCGACGCCGGGGCAGGGCGGCGAGATCGGTGAGGCCGCCGCGGCGGTCGCGTTCCGTATCGTTCAGGAGGCGCTGAGCAACGTGATACGGCACGCGCCGGGCGCCGCCTGCACCGTGGAACTCCATCCGGATGGCGACGCGCTCGTCGCGCGGATCCGCGACGACGGCCCCGGCGGGAAGGACGAGGATGTGTCCGGGTTCGGCCTGCTGGGGATGCGGGAGCGGGCGCGGCTGGCCGGTGGCACCGTGGCGTGGCGGAACCTGCCGGAGCGGGGATTCGAGGTCGAGGCCCGGCTGCCGCTGGGGGAGGATCGAGCCGGTCGGGAATCGGACGACGGCGACCGGGGGAGGAGATGACACCTGTCAGCGTGTTCCTTGCCGACGACGACGGCCGTTTCCGCGGCGTGTACCGGAAGCTGTTCGACCGCACCGAGGGGTTCCGCGTCGCGGGGGAGGCGGCCGGTGGCGTGGAGGCGCTGCGGCTGATCCTCGCGCTGCGGCCCGACGTGGCCCTGCTCGACGTGCAGATGCCGGACGGCGGCGGACTGGAGGCGGCCCGTGGCGTCCTCGCCGAGGCGGAGGGCACCCGGGTGATCATGTTGACCACGTTCGATCTCGACGAGTACGTCCACGAGGCACTCACCCTGGGCGCGTCGGGGTTCCTGCTGAAGAACGCCTCACCGCAGGAGGTGCTCCACGCGGTCCGTACGGTCCACGCGGGCCATGCCATGCTCGCACCGGAGGTCACCGCGAGGCTGGTGCGCCGGTTCGCGCCGGAGCGGTCGCGGCGCCGGCACGCGTTCGCGGAGGAGGTGCTCTCCGCCAGAGAGGTGCAGGTGATCCGGCTGGTCGCCCGCGGATACTCCAACCAGGAGATCGCCGGTGAGCTCTTCCTGAGCACGGAGACGGTGCGCACGTATCTCAAGCGCGTGTTCGCCAAACTCGGCGTGAACGACCGCACCCGCCTGGCCGTGCTCGCCTACGAGGCGGGACTGCTGCACGAGCCCCGCTGAGGTGTCCCCTTTCGGGGGACGCGGCCCCGCACCCCGTCGCCGCAGGCTGGAGGACGTCGTCCAACGCGAGGGATCGGGGTGTGCGGTGATCGAGATCAACGGGCTCAGCAAGCACTATCGGAACAGGAAGGCGGTCGACGACGTCACGTTCACGGCCAGGCCGGGCCGTGTCACGGCGTTCCTCGGCCCGAACGGGGCGGGAAAGTCCAGCACGCTGCGCGTGCTGCTCGGCCTGGACGCGGCCACCGGAGGACGGGCACTGATCGGGGGGAGGCGCTACCGGGACCTGCGATACCCGCTGCGCACGGTCGGCGCCCTGCTGGACGGCGCGGGACCGGTGCCCGAGCGCCGCGCGATCGACCACCTGTCGTGGATCGCCCGGTCGAACCGGATCCCCCGGGAGCGGGTGCGGGAGGTCCTCGATCTCGTCGGCCTGGCGGACGCCGCGAGACACCGGGTGAAGAACCACTCGCTGGGCATGAGGCAGCGACTGGGGATCGCGGGGGCGCTGCTCGGCGAGCCGGAGGTCCTCGTCCTGGACGAACCCGTGAACGGGCTGGATCCCGACGGTATCCGCTGGGTCCGCGACCTGCTCAGGGAGCACGCGGCCCTGGGGTGTACCGTGCTGCTGTCGAGCCATCTCATGAAGGAGACGGCCGACACCGCCGACGACGTGGTGATCATCAATCGCGGCCGCATCGTCGTCCGGGGGACGCTCGCCGAGGTGACCGCCGGCCACGCCTCGCTGGAGGCGGCGTTCTTCGCGCTCACCGGCGACCGGGCCGGGGCACGCCGGTGAGCGGGATCTCCGCGGCCACTCGGGCGGAACTGAGCAAGATCCTCACCCTGCCCGGTGCGTGGATCGCCGCCGGTGTCATCCTCGCCCTGCACGTGCTGGTCCAGATCCCGCCCGCCGGACTCTTCGCCGACGCCGTCGCGAACATCACCTCCGAGGGCGTCATCGAGATCTTCGCCGGGCAGCCTCAGCCCGCCACCGAGGCGATCCTCGGCCTTTACGCCGGGGCGTCGCTGCAGATGGGCCTGTTCCTGCCCGTGCTCGCCTCCGTGATCGCGGGACAGGAGTTCCGCTCGCGGCAGCTCGGCCTGACCGTGCTCGCGATGCCGCGGACGGTTCCCCTGCTGGTCGCCAAGCTTCTCGCCACGGCACTGTACGTGTCCGTCGTCGCGATCCTCATCGCGGGCATCAGTTCCGCGTTCGTCTACGCCGCCGTCAGGGACTGGAACCCGGGCCTGCTCGTCACCGGGGAGGCGCTCGTCGGCCACGGCCGGTTCGTCGCCTTCGCGGTCCTGTTCTGCCTCACCGCGTTCGCCGTCACCCTCACCGTGCGCGACACCCTGATCGGCGTCGTCGTCACCGTGGTGCTGATCACGGTCACGATGACCCAGGTCCTGGCCGGGATCGCGCCCGAGGTGGACGCGCTGTTCCCGCTCAGCGCGGCGAGGAATTTCATGCTCGACCCCGGCGTCAACGACCTCACGGCCGGCCGGGCGCACGGTCTGCTCGTCCTCGCCGGATGGGCCGCCGTGACCGCCGTCGCCGCGGGCGTCACGCTCGGCGCGAGGGACGCGCGATGAGCACCCGGACGATGGCGGCCATCCGGTTCGGCGACGTCCTGGCCGCTGAGCTGATCAAGATCACCACCCTCCCCGCCAGCTGGATCGCCCTCGCCCTCGGCTTCGGCGCCAACGGCCTGCTCGGGATCGTCGCGGCCACGGACACCGTCCGCGTCGCCGGTCAGGACGGTGGGATCCCGATCGCCGAGCTCGGCACCCTCACCCTCTCGCCGGTCTACGCGTTCGTCGCGATCGCGGTCTTCGCGGCCGGTGGCGAGTACCGTGGCGGCCAGTTGCGCGTCAGCCTCGCCGCCGTCCCCGGCCGCGACCTGCTGTTCGCCGCCAAACTCACCGCGAGCGCGGCCTTCGGCCTGGTCGCGTCGATTCCGGCCGTCCTGCCGGGACACCTCCTGCGGCACCTCCCGGCGATTCGGGCCGGGGAGACGGGAGTCGATGACGCCGCCGCCGGCCTCCTCGCGCTCCTGGTCGCCTATCTCCTGCTCGGCCTCGTCGGGTTCGGTCTCGCCGTCGTCACGAGAACGGTCGTCACCCCGCTCGTCACACTCCTCCTCACGCCCGTTCTCGTCTCACCGATGTTGCAGGGCGCCCTTCCCCACGTGGTGAGCCTTCTTCCGCACGAGGCGGCACTCAGCCTCATCGGCATGCCCGCCACCCCCGCCACCGCGCTCGGCCCGGTCGCCGGTCTCCTCGTGTCGGCCACCTGGGCGACCCTCTCCGTCGTCGCAGCCTGGCAGACCTTCGTACGCAGGGACACAATGTGATGATCATCCAGATTCGCCGTGGAGCGCCGCGCTCGTCGGCGACGTCGGCACGGGGGGCGTGATGAGCCGGAGGCGCAGGGTGTGGCGGTGGTTGCCGGTCGTCGTCGCCGGGCTGTTCGTGGCCGTGGTGGCGGGCATCGCGCTCGCCTTCCCCTCGGTCGCGGCCACGACCTGTCCGACCTGTTACGGCATGAGACAGGTCAGGCCGGGCCTGTATCTGGAGTCCGGCCTGCCGACGGCCAGGGAGCGGCAGGTGGCGGAGGTGATCGACGCGGCCGACCGGCGGGTGGCGGACTTCTACGGTGGGCGCCGGAGCTCTCCCGACATCCTGGCCTGCCTGACCGCCTCGTGTTATCGAAGGATCGGCGGCGGCGGGGAGCGCGGGATCGCCGTGCTGAACCGTGCGATCATGCTGTCACCTGGCGGTGTCAACCCGGTGATCGCCTCACACGAGATGTCGCACGTCGAGTTGCACGCCCGCCTTGGGTCCGGTGCGGTGCCGCTCCCGCAGTGGTTCGACGAGGGGCTGGCCGTCGTGGTCTCCGACGACCCGCGCCACCTGAAGCCCGACACGGCCGGCGACCGGTGCCGGGTTCCCGAAGGGGAGGCGCCGCCACAGACGCTCGATGACTGGCTGCGCACGGCGAAAGCCGACCCGGACGCGTACGCCAAGGCCGCGTGCCGGGTGAGCCGGTGGCTTCGGGCGAACGGCGGTCCCGGAGCCGTCCTCGAACTGATCGAGCATGTTGCCGGCGGCGGTGAGCTGCCCGCCCCTCTGCGAACCGCGTCGCGCGAGGCTCCTTCGTGACGGTGTTCGGGACGGTGTTCGGGACGGCGTTCATGGCGGGGGCGGGGCCGTGCCGTCTGCCGTCCGCGGCGAACCGCGTGGGGTTCAACACCCGGGTGACATCTCGCGATCGTGGGCCACTTCGGGGAGTGGCAGCACTTCACGTGCTTCATGTCCTTCGCGTTCCTCGCCTCCGGATGGGGTGCGGTAGTCGCGCAGGGGGCGGTTGACCATGCCGACGGCGACGACGCAGAGCGCGGCCGCCAGGCCGCCCGCGACGAGCGCGACGGGTGCGGACGTGAGGGAGGCGAGGAGTCCCCCGCGGAAGTTGCCGGCCTCCGGGCCGGCGACGCCGATGACGTGCTCGACCGAGGAGACCCGCCCGCGGTAACGGTCGGGCGTCTCGAGCTGGACCAGTGCGCTGCGGGTGACCACGGCGACGGTGTCGGCCGCACCGGCGATCACGAGGCAGCCGAGGGCGAGCCAGAGCGGCCCTGCCAGGCCGAAGCCGGCCAGGGCGAGGCCCCAGAGTGTGGCCGCGACGAGCTGGACGAGGCCGCCGCGGTGTAGCCGGGTGACGGTTCCGGACAGCAGGCCCGCGCCGAGCCCGCCGACCGCGATCGCGGACAGGAAGAGTCCCAGGGTGCGGGGGTCGCCCTCGAAGCGGATCTCGTTGATCAGGGGGAAGAGCGCGATCGGCATGGCGAGGAGGGTGGCGGCGAGGTCGGTGGCGAAGGCGCCCCACAGGGTGGGGCGCCGCAGGATGATCCGCCAGCCTCCCCTGGCCGGACCGCGCGGCCGGGGCGCGCCGTCGACGGGCGGCCGCTCGTCGACGGCGCGCGAGACGGCCATCGCGGGCAGCCGCATCACGGCGATCAGCGACGCGACGCCGGCGAGGGCCTGGATCGCGTACGCGGCGGGATAGTGCCACTGGGCGAGCACGAGGCCGGCGAGGGCCGGCCCGGCGAGCATGGAGGCCTGGAAGGCGACGTTCTGCAGGGCGAGTCCGGCGGCGACCTGGTCTGCGGGGAGCAGCCGGACGGGGAAGGTGCGCTTCGCCGGGGCTCCGAGCGCCGCGCAGCCGGACTGCGCGGCGATCAGGGTGAGCAGCAGCGGGACGGAGCGGTTGTCCGCGGCGGCCTGCGCCACGAGGCCCATGGCCACCAGGACCTGGCCCGCGGTGGTGGCGCGGACCAGGTTTCTGCGGTCGACGGCGTCGGCGAGCGATCCGCCGACCAGTCCGAGCACGAGGAGGGGTACGGCTGTGGCGAGGCCGATGGCGCCGGTCCAGAGCGGGCTGCGTGTGAGGTCCCAGACCTGCAGGAGGACGGCGACCCCGGCGACCTGCTGACCGAGTGAGGCGAGGGAGGATCCGATCCACAGGTCGCGGAAAGGCCTGCTGGTGCGCAGAGGGCGGACGTCGATCAGCCGTTCGCGCCAGGTCACGGAGACGGCTCCGCCGGGGCGGCGGGCGGCTCGTGGAGGTGGGCGAGGATTCGATCTCGCATGGGCCGCCGCGCCAGGGCGCGCTCCAGTTCGGCGACGACGGCACTGAGCGCGTGCGGGATCTCGTCGTCGAGCTCGGCGACGGCGGCCTCGGTCGCGCGCCACTCGGCCTCGAGGAAGGGGATGAGGGCGCGGCCGCGGCCGGTCAGGGTGATGCGGCGTGTGCGGGCGTCGGTGCCGAGCTCGGAGTCGACCAGCCCTTCGCGTCGCATCGCCGTGATCGTCTGGCTCATCGCCGAGTGCGAGCGGCCCAGCGAGTCCGCGAGTTCACGGATCGTCAGCGGGCCGGTGTGGGCGAGGCGGATCAGCGGATAGGCGAACCTGGGGCGCACTCCCTCGATGCCCCGCTCGACGTACACGGTTTCGATCTGGGCGTCCAGGGCGGCCAACATGGCGTGGACCGCGTCCCATCGTCCGGGGGAGGCGGTGGGGTCCAAAGATGTCACAGCGCTAATATAACAGTGCTCATATAAAATGGCGCAGGGTGAGCCGGAAGGCGCAGCCGCCGGCCGGATGGGGAGGATCCAGCGTGAGGTCGCCGCCGTGGGCCAGGGCGATCTGCCTGGCGATCGGCAGGCCGAGACCGGTGCCGGGGACGTCGCGCCGGCCACCAGAAGCGCTGGAAGACGTGTTCCCGTTCGTCGGCGGGGGTGGTCGGTCACGATCAGCGTCGCCTCGGTGTCGCCGACCTCGACGTCGATCTCCACCCGCGAGCCGGCCGGGGCGTATCTGATCGCGTTGTCGACGAGGTTGGAGATCGCACGGTTCACGGTGGGCTCGTCGACGGGGCACACGGCGGTGGACGGGCCGGTGACCGACAGGCCGATCTCCTTGCCGGCCGCCAGCACGCCGGCGTGTTCGACGACGCCGCGTACCAGGGCCATCAGGTCGGTCGGCCGCCGGTCGACGGCGCGGGCCCGCGCGCGGGCGTCGACGCGGTGGGGCGCAGCACGAACTTGAACGACCTGCGCACCACACCCCCCTCGCTCGAACCTTTGTTCCCACCGTATCGAATGCCGGAAAGAGGCGACGCGGAATGCGTGAACCTGTCAGGCCACTCCACGCTCGGGCCTTAGCGGCCCTCCCGCTCCCGATTCCCCCGTGGCCCAAAGACGACGGTCCCCTCGGGAGGAACTGATGGGAGCGAAGCTAGGCTCTGCCCTGCAAACCCGATGTGAACGACTCCGCGTGCCCGGGCGGTCCGCTCGCTTCGACGGCGCGCCCGGTTCTACCGGGTCAGCTCGCGAGCCGGGTGCCGTCCTCGTCGAGGAGGACGGGGGCGCCGGTCGCGGCGGAGAGGTTCGCCGAGATCCCGACCATCACGCCGGCGACGCCCGCGAGGTGCCCCGCCTGGCGGCCCAGCGGATCCTCACCCGCGCCGCGGAAGACGTCGTTCAGCATGAGGGCGTCGCCGCCGCCGTGACCGCCCGCGCCCGAGGGGATGGCGACCTCCTCCGGTTCGCTCCAGTGCCGGTGCAGGACGAGCCGCTCGAAGGCGCCGGGGGCGTGGGCCTTGTCGGCGGCGGTAGGGTCGATCGCGGCTCGCGGCGGGGTCCAGGCGCGTTCGACGACCTCCAGCTCCAGCCGTCCCGCGGTGCCGTTGAAGGCCACCCGGTAGCCCTCGAAGGGGCCGTGGGCGTTGAGTGAGTAGGTGAGCGTCGCCCCGCGGGAGTAGCCGACGAGGACGGCCATGTTGTCGTCGATGCTCACGCCCTCGCCGAACACGTCCTGGTCGCGGATGTAGCCGTCCTCGTGCTCGGCGTCCAGGTACAGGCGCTTGAGCCGGGGATCGGCGGAGATGTCGAGGAGGTAGGGGTCGGTGCCGAGTTCCGGCGCGCCGTGAGCGCGTTGTGGCCGGTCGCGCAGGCCGCGGGCGCGGGCGTTGGCGGCTCCGTAGAACCGCAGCGCCGACCGGGCGTAGACGGAGCGGGCGGTGTCGGCCAGCCACCAGTTGACCAGGTCGAAGTGGTGGGTGGACTTGTGCACCAGCAGCCCGCCTGAGCTGGACCTGTCACGGTGCCAGCGGCGGAAGTAGTCGGCTCCGTGGATGGTGTCGAGCACCCACTCGAAGTGTACGGAGGCGACGTCGCCGATCGCCCCGTCGGCGATCAGCCGGCGGACGGCGCTGTTGCGCGGCGAGTAGCGGTAGTTGAAGGTGACGACGAGCCGGCCGGTGCTGCGCTCGGCGGCCTCGACGATGGCCGCGCAGTCCTCGGCGGTGGTGCACAGCGGCTTCTCCACGATGACGTCCTTGCCCGCCTCCAGCGCGGCGACGACGTAACGGGCGTGGGTGGCGTCGACGGTGGCGACCACGACGGCGTCGGCGAGCTGGAGCAGCTTGCCGAACTCGTGCGGCGCGAAGCACGGGACGTCGCGTCCGATCCGGTCGAGGTAGTAGCCGATCCGGGTCCGGTTGACGTCGCAGAGGGCGGCGATCTCGCCGGTGTCGCCCCACTCGCCGAGCAGCGCGTCGATGTACAGCTGCACTCGGTGGCCGAGTCCGACGAAGGCGTATCGCATCAGGAACTCCATCAGGGGGACGGGAAAGGGACAGGTGTGCCGTACGGCTCGGCGCGAGCCGTACGGCACACGTCAGGGGAGGCCGGTTACTGGGAGATGGCGGCGTTGGCCTCGTTGAGGAAGGCCTTCACCGCGTCGTCCGCGGAGGCCTTCTCGAACAGCACCGAGTCACTGGCGCGCTTGAGGATGTCCTCCATCTCCATCGCGCCCTTCGGCGGGATCACGATCGGGCTCAGCTCGCTCTTGATCGAGTCGATGAAGGCGAGCACCTTCTGGTCGGTCGGGGTGAGCTTGTCCTTGATGGCGTCGACGACCTTGGCGTTGGTCGGCAGGCCGCGGTCACTGAGCAGGATGGCGCCGGCCTCGGGGTCGTTGACGAGGAATTCGACGAACTTCTGCGCGGCCTCGGCCTGCTCGGTCTTCGACGAGATCGTGTAGTACATCGCCGGCTGCAGGAACATGCCGGCGGTGGTCGCGCCCTCGGCCTTGGGCATCCGCAGCAGGTCGAGTTCCTGGCCGGAGCCCTTGTTCAGCGCGGTGAGCTGGTTACTCCACCAGCTGCCGAACGCGCTCGCGTTCGTGGCGAGCAGTGCCTGGTCGACCTTGGTGCCGGTCTCCAGCATCTGGGCCGCGTCAGGACCGGCCTTGGTGGAGACGATCTTCTGCAGGAGTGCCCACCAGTCCTTGATGGTCTGCTCCGACATGCCGATCTTGCCGTCCTTGTAGAACTGCTCCCCGCGCTGGGCGGCGAACAGCTGCAGGAAGGCGGGGTTCACGTTCCACTCGGTGCCCCAGATCTTGCCGTCGCCCTTCTCGGTCACCTTCTGGGAGATCGAGATGTAGTCGTCCCAGGTCCAGGTCGTGTCGTCGGGGACCTTCTCGCCCGCCTTCTCCACCGTCGCCCTGTTGGCGATCATCGGGAAGGTGTTGACGCCGGTGGGGATGGCGTACTGCTTGCCGTCGACCTGACCGGCCTTGAGCACCTCCTGGTCGAGGTCGGCGGTGTTCAGCTTGCCGGTGAGGTCGGTGAGGGTGGCGCGGCCCGCGTACTCGGCGAGACCGCGGATCTCGATGGACATGACGTCCGGGGCGTCGCCGGCCGCGGTCTTGGTGGCCAGTTTCTCGTAGTAGCTGTCCCAGTCGGAGAAGTCACCTTCGATATCGATCGTCGGGTTCTTCTTCTCGAAAGCGGCGATGGCCGACTCCGTCAGCTTCTGACGGGCGTCGCTGCCCCAGTACGAGAAGACGACCTTCGTCTTCCCGCCGGAATCACCGCTGTCGTCGCTGCCGCAGGCGGTGGCAGACACGGCGAGCAGGGTGATGGCGGTGGCCGCCAGGATGCGCTTCATCGGGATACCTCCGGGGGGTGGGGGATGGGGGAGGGTTATTTGAGACCGGTGGTCGCCATACCGCGGATGAGATACTTCTGGCCCGCCAGGAAGAATCCGAAGATCGGGCCGAGGGAGATGATCGACATCGCGAACAGCGGCCCCCAGGAGGACTCGCCGCTGGAGTCCATGAACTGCCGGAGCGCGACGGGAACGGTGAGGTTGTCGGAGTTGGTCAGGTAGAGGTTCTGGGTGAAGAAGTCGTTCCACGTCCAGATGAAGGTGAAGATCGCGGTGGTCGCGAGCGCCGGGACGCACAACGGCATGATCACCCGGGTGAACGTGCGCCACTGGCCCGCGCCGTCGATCGCCGCCGCCTCGTCCAGTTCCCGGGGAAGGGTGCGGATGAACTGCACCATCAGGAAGATGAAGAACGCGTCGGTCGCGAGGAACTTCGGCGCGACGATCGGCCAGATCGTGTTGATCCAGTCGATCTTGGCGAACACGATGTACTGCGGGACGACCGTGACGTGGTGCGGAAGCATGATCGAGCCGAGCATGATCGCGAACCACATCTTCTTCAGCGGGAACTCCAGCCGGGCGAAGGCGTAGGCCGCGAGCGAGCAGGCGGCCAGGTTGCCGACCACAGCAAGGGCGGTGAGGACCGCCGAGTTCCACAGGTAGTAGCCGAAGGAGTGCTTGAGCGCGCCCCAGCCCTCGGTGTAGTTCTCGGCCGTCACCGCGGTCGGCATCAGCCCCGGCTCCCGGAAGATCAGCTCCTCGGGCTTGAACGAGCTGGAGACCATCCAGAGCAGCGGGTAGAGCATGAGCAGCCCGGCGGCGATGAGCAGCAGGTGCCTGACCAGGCGCGGGGCGGGCCGGAAGAGGGCCGGTACGCGCTTACTTGTCGTCGCCATAGAAAACCCAGAATCGAGACATGAGGAAGTTGACGGCGGTCAGTGCGGCGATGATGAGCAGCAGCACCCAGGCCATGCCGGCCGCGTAACCCATTTCGTAGTTCTTGAAGCCCTTGATGTAGAGGTAGAGCGTGTAGAACAGGGTCGAGTCGACCGGTCCGCCGTTGCCGCCGCTCACGATGAACGACTGGGTGAAGGACTGGAACGACTTGATCACCTCCAGCACCAGGTTGAAGAAGATGATCGGGGTGAGCAGCGGCAGGGTGATCGAGCGGAACTTCCGCCACCTGCCGGCGCCGTCGACCGCGGCCGCCTCGTACAGGCTCTGCGGGATCTGGCGGAGCCCGGCCAGGAAGATGACCATCGGGGCGCCGAACGTCCAGACGTGCAGGATGATCAGCGTCCACAGCGCGGTGTCGGGGCTGGTCACCCAGCCGTGGCCCTCGTAGCCGAACAGGCCGAGGAACGAGTTGACGATGCCGTCGGTCCCGAAGATCTTCCGCCAGAGGATCGAGATCGCCACGCTGCCCCCGAGCAGCGACGGCAGGTAGAAGATCGAGCGGTAGAACGGCAGGCCGCGCAGTCCCCTGTCCAGCACGAGTGCGAGCGCCAGGGCGAAGGCGAGCTGCAGCGGGACGGACACCACCACATAGGTGGTCGTCACCTGCAGCGAGGCCATGAACCGGTCGTCCTGGGTGAACATCTTCTCGTAGTTGTCCAGGCCCACCCAGTGGGCTTCGCTCAGCAGGCTGTAGTCGGTGAACGACAGGTAGAGCGAGGCGATCATCGGGCCGAGCGTGATCGCGAACAGGCCGATGAACCAAGGGGCCAGGAACAGATAGGCGGCCAGCGCCTGCGATCGGCTGCGGGAGCTCTTGAGACGCCCTGGGCGGGGGGCGCCCGCCTTTTCCCGGGGCGCGACCGGTATCTCGGCCGTCCCCGCCGGTGCGGGACTCAGCGTCATCACTGGCCCTTCGGGGAGTTGGTGAATGGGATGCGCTTTTCCTATAGCGTTACGAACTAATACGTCAACCCTTTGCAGTGAGCTAGCTCACGAATCGTAACGCTCGCTTTTAGTGTTATCGCAGCTCAGAGGGGATATTCGCCGCCGAGGCCTGAATGGAAAAATCTCGCACTGAGACGAGTTTGTACAACCGATTGCAGTTGCGGGCGTAGACACGCCCCCGTTGTGGCGAGCGGAAAACGCCTGGTGAACGCCCCTGCGGGCGCTCCCGCCGCACCTGTTTCCGGCATAGGGCGGCGCCGGGCCGGGTGCCTTGTGGCGGCTTGGGCCTCATCGGCGGGGGAGTCGCCCCTTCAGGCGGGCGCGCCTTCCCCGGGGGGTGTGGTCGCCGAGGGCGGCGCCCGTCTCAGCCGATCGATCGGTGGGGCGGGCGCGGCACCCGTCCCGGCCGACCGGTGGGCAGGGCGGCCTCCTGGAGGTTCACGGAGTTTCCCTGGGGGGCGCGGTGGACTCGCGGACCACCAGGTGAGTCTCCAGGACGGTGGTTGCGCTCATCGACTGGATGAGGAGGTCGACCGCCATCCGGCCGGCGTCGCTCGCGGGCATCGCGACCGTGGTGAGTTTGGGGCGGTGCAGCCGCCCGGTGATGCTGTCGTCGAAGCCGATCACGCTGACGTCGCCCGGCACGTCGACGCCGAGGACCTCCAGTCCTCCGATGAGGCCGATGGCGACGAGGTCGTTGTAGGCGAGCACGCCGGTCACCCCGGCCTCGGCCACCTTGGCCGCGGCGGCGATGCCGCCCTCCTCGGTGGGGGAGTTGGGGCCGATGACGACCGTGTCGAGATCGGGGATCTCCGCGACGGCCTTGCGGATCTCGCCGCTGGTCCACGATCCGGCGGGACCCGTCACCAGGGCGACGCGCCGGTGACCGAGTCGCACGAGATGATCCATCGCGACGCGGGCGCCGTGGGCGACGTCCATCACGACCGTGGTCAGCCCGCGGATACGCCGGTTGACCAGCACGAACGAGACGCGTTCCGAGAGCTTCTCCAGAGCCTTGTTCGACAGTCGCGGGCTGCACAGCACGATGCCGTCGACCTGCTTGGAGAAGGCCAGTACGAGGTTCTCCTCCTCGGTGGGGTCCTCGCCGGTGTCGGCCACGAACAGGTGGTAGTCCTGGCGGCGGGCGGCGGCCTGCGCGGCCTTGATCAGCGGAGGGAAGAACGGATTGGCCAGATCGGCCACGATCAGCCCGATGTTGTTGGTGCGGCCCGTCTTGAGGGAGCGGGCCGCCCGGTTGGGCCGATAGTCGAGCTTCTCGGCCGCCGCGAGCACCCGGGTTCGGGTCTCGGCGTTCACCAGATGAGGTGCCGAGAAGGTTCGGGAGACCGTCGACACGTGAACACCTGAGGCGTGGGCGACGTCCCGAATGGTCACTGACATGCCGCACACCCTAACGCAATCGTTTGCAGATCAACTAACCATCCTGAGACCGGTTGCGGGTGATTGACCCCGCTCACTTGACGTATTGTCTCGCCTGACGCGATTGTTTACTGCAACTGATTGCAGTCTTCAGAAGGAGTCCACACGGTGAGCAGAGTGCTCGTCACCGGTAGCGCGGGCCGGCTCGGCCGCAGCGTGGTCACCTCGCTCGCGGCGGCCGGACATGAGGTGATCGGCGTGGACAGCGCGCCGGGCACCCCGCGAGAGGCCGCCTCGGCCCTTCCCGCGGATCTCACCGATCTGGGGGAGGCCCACTCGGTGATCACGCGGTTCCGGCCGCAGGCGGTGGTCCACCTGGCGGCCATCGCGGTGCCGTTCAGCCGCTCCGAGCCCACCACGTTCCGCGTCAACACCCAGCTCGCCTTCAACGTCTGCACGGCCTCGGTCGCCCTCGGGGTGGAGAAGCTCGTCGTGGCCAGCAGCCCCACGGTGATCGGATACGGCGCGCCGGGCGGATGGACCCCCGCCTACCTGCCGCTCGACGAGGACCACCCGACGGAGCCCTGGAACGCCTACAACCTGTCGAAGGTCGTGGCCGAGCAGACCATGCGGACCTTCGCCCGCACCACCGAGACCACCCGGATGGCCGCGTTCCGCCCCTGCTTCGTCGTCGCGCCCGAGGAGTGGGAGGGCGCGCCCACCCAGTCCGGGCACACGATCACCGAGCGGCTGAACCGGCCCGAGATAGGCGGAGCCTCCCTGTTCAACTACCTCGACGCCCGCGACGCCGGCGACTTCGTCGACACACTGCTCACCAGGCTCCCCCTGCTGGAGACGAACGGCGAGGTCTTCTTCGCCGGCGCCGGCGACGCCCTGGCGCGCGAGCCGCTGGCCGAACTGCTGCCGGCCGTCATGCCGGAGACGAAGACGTTCGCCGCCCATCTGACCGGTACCGCCCCCGCCTTCTCCTCCGCCAAGGCCGAGCGGCTGCTCGGCTGGACCGCCAAGCGCGGCTGGCGCACCGAACTCTCCTGACTCTGCAGAAAGAGACCCTGATCATGAATCTCGACGGTGTCCTCTTCTTCCCCGTCACCCCCTTCGGCCCGGACGGCGACCTCGCGCCCGGCGTGCTGGCCGACCACGTCCGGCGAGGCCTTGAGCACCGGCCGGGCGGCGTGTTCGCCGCCTGCGGGACGGGCGAGTTCACCGCGCTGTCGCAGGCCGAGCACGCCGAGGTCGTCCGGGTGGCGGTGGAGGCGGCGGCCGGGGCCGTCCCGGTGTTCGCCGGAGCGGGCGGGCCGATCGGCGCGGCACTCGCCCAGGCGCGGGCCGCCAGGGAGGCGGGCGCCGACGGGCTGCTGCTCATGCCGCCCTACCTCGTCCAGGGGCCCGGCTTCCCCGCCTACGTACGGGCGATCGCCGCCGAACTCCCGGTGATCATCTACCAGCGCGGGCCGATCGCGCTCGAACCGGAGGCGGCGGTCGAGCTGGCCGCGATCCCCGGTGTCGTCGGGCTGAAGGACGGCCTCGGCGACATCGACCGGATGCAGCGGATCGTACTGGCCGTCCGGGAGACCCACCCGGACTTCCTGTTCTTCAACGGGCTGCCGACCGCCGAGCTGACCCAGCCCGCCTACCGGGCGCTCGGCGTCGGCCTGTACTCCAGCGCGGTGTTCTGCTTCGCGCCCGAGATCGCCAACGCCTACCTGAACGGCGACGAGCGGCTGATCGCCGAGTTCTACGCGCCGCTGGTGCGGCTGCGTTCCAGGGTTCCGGGCTACGCGGTGTCGCTGGTCAAGGCCGGGGTGCGGCTGCGCGGGCTGGACGCGGGTGAGGTCCGGCCGCCACTGGTGCCCGTCGCGCCCGAGCACGAGGCCGAGCTGGAGGCGCTGATCAAGTCGGGGCTCGCCCTGGTAGCGTCATGATCAAGGACTTGACGGTCACGCCACGGTCGGTACCCCTCACCCGGCCCTGGGGCCCGGACGTCTCTCACAACCACGTACTGCTGGTCACGGTCACACTGGACGACGGGCGGCGCGGCACCGGGATGGCGTGGACGCCACAGATCGGGGCCCAGGCGATCAGGGCACTGCTGGAGCACGACATCCGCGAGGCGGTGATCGGCCTGCCGCCGCATCCGGAGCTGGTGTGGGACCGGCTGTCGGCTCACCTCGGTGAGGCGGGCCGGGCCGGGATCGTCCCGATCGCCCTGGCCGGGGTGGATCTCGCCCTCTGGGACCTGCGCTGCGGGGAGCGACCGCTGGTCGAGATCCTCGGCGCGCGGCGCGAGAGCGTCCCCGTCTACGGCAGCGGAGTCAACCTCCACTACCCGCTGGAGGAACTCCGGGCGCAGGCCCGGCGATGGGTCGCCGCCGGATACACCGCGGTCAAGATCAAGGTCGGGCGCCCCTCGCCGGCCGAGGACGTCGAGCGGGTGGCGGCGGTCCGTGAGGTGATCGGCCCCGACCGGTTGCTGATGGTCGACGCCAACCAGCGCTGGGATCTGCACCGGGCCCGCGTCGCGCTACGGGCACTGGAGCGCTACGACCTGTTCTGGATCGAGGAACCGCTGCCCGCCGACGACCTGGCCGCCCATGTGGAACTGCGGCGCAACGTCGCCGTCCCGATCGCGGTCGGTGAGAACGTCGCCACCGTCCACGGGTTCCGCGACCTGCTGACCGGGGGCGCCTGCGACGTCGTCCAGCCGAACCTGGTGCGGGTCGGCGGTATCACGCCGTTCCTGCGGATCGCCGAGCTCGCCCGCGCCTTCGGCGTCCCCGTCTATCCGCACCTGCTCACCGAGCTGTCGGGCCAGCTCGCCCTCGCGCTGCACCACCCCGCGATGGTGGAGAGGGTGGAGGAGGCCGCACTGACCGACCTCGGGCTGCTCGCCCCGCCCTTCCCGGTGGAGATCAGCGGGCCGGAGCTGCGGGCGACCGGGGCACCGACGAGGTGGGCGTCGTGAAGCCCGTACGAGTGGTGGTCGCCGGAGTGCACGGCTACGGCAGGAACCACCTGGCGAACGTCCGGCGGCTCGCCGCGGCGGGCCGGGCCGAGCTCGCCGGGGTATGCGACACCCTGCCGCCCTCGCCCGGCCTCGACGTGCCGTTCTCGGCGGACCTGCCGTCGCTGATCGCCGAGACCGGTGCGGAGGTCGCGGTGATCGCGACGCCGATCCACACCCACGCTCCGCTCGCCGTCGCGGCCCTGCGGGCCGGCGCGCACGTGCTGCTGGAAAAACCGCCCGCGCCGTCGGTGGAGGAGTTCGAGCGGATCTCCGCCGCCGTGGCGGAGACGGGGCTCGCCTGCCAGGTGGGCTTCCAGTCGCTCGGCTCGGCCGCCGTTCCCGCCGCGGCCGGAGCGCTGGGCGAACCACTTCGGGGCATCGGTGTCGCCGGATCCTGGACACGCCCGTTCACCTACTACTCGCGCGCCCCCTGGGCGGGACACCGCAGGCTGGACGGTGTGGACGTCATGGACGGCGCGCTCACCAATCCGTTCGCGCACGCGACGGCCACCGCGCTGGCCGTCGCGGGGGCCGACACGGCCTCCTCGGTCGAGGGCGTCGAGCTGGAGCTGTACCGGGCCAACGAGATCTCCTGCGACGACACCTCCAGCGCGCGGCTCCGCCTCGCCGACGGCACCGTCATCGCGATCACCGTGAGCCTGTGCGGCGACCGCAGGACCGAGCCCTACCTGCACCTGCACGGCGAGAGGCGCTCTGCCCTGCTCTTCTACACCCTCGACGAGATCGAGGTGGACGGTGTCCGCATCGGCTTCGACCGGGTCGATCTGCTCGGCAACCTCCTGGCGCACATCAGGGAGGGGGAGGAGTTGCTGGTGCCGCTGGAGCGGACCGGGGGCTTCACCCGGCTGCTCGACGAGATCCGGCGCGCTCCCGATCCGCTGCCCGTCGACGGCTTCCGCATTGAGCCGTCCCGGCTGGTACTGCCGGGCATCGAAGGTCTGGCCGCGCGCGCGGCGGCCGAGCTGAAAACCCTCTCGGAGCTCGGTTTCCCCGGCGGACCCGGCTCCCAGGCGGCGACCGGACCAAAGGCGGTCTGGCCCGAGACGGTGCTGAGGGCCGGTTCGCGGCAGGTCGCGACCTACCTTCAGCGGGGCGACCTGCAGCCGACGGACGCGCCGCGCCCCCACCTGCATCCGGTCCTCACCCTTGGCGGAACGGTCGTGACCGAGAGCCGGCCCGCCGACCACGTGCACCATTTCGGGGCGAGCGTGGCGATCTCCGATGTCAACGGGGTCAACTTCTGGGGCGGCTCCACCTACGTACCCGGCACCGGCCCGCGGATCCTGCCCAACCACGGGCGCCAGCGGCGGCGCTCCCTGCGTCCCGTGCACGGAGGCTTCGCCGAGAGCCTCGACTGGGTCGGACCGGACGGCACCGTCCTGGCCGTGGAGGAACGGACCCTCACCACCCGTGTCCTGCCCGGCGCCTGGGCGCTGGACGTCGCCTTCACGCTGGACAACCGGACCGGTGCGCCGCTGTCGATCCAGAGCTCGGCCTGCAAGGGCAGGGCCGGCGCCGGCTACGGGGGATTCTTCTGGCGGGCGCCCAAGGACTCCACCGGGCTGGACGTCTTCACCGACGGCGCCTCCGGCGAGCGGGCCGTGCACGGTGGCCTCTCGCCCTGGCTCGCGCTCATCTGTGACGACTGGAGCCTGCTGTTCGTGCAGACCCTCGGGCTCGACCCGTGGTTCGTTCGCGTCGCCGAGTACCCGGGTGTCGGACCGGCTCTGGCCTGGGACGCGCCCCTGAGCGTCCCAGGCCGGTTGGAACGCGCGATCACCGTCGTGGTCGCCGACGGGCGGCTCACCACGCAACGAGCCTCGGACCTCGCCGCGGAGCTCGTCACCTCGTGACGAACCTCGCCGCGGGCGGCCTCGGTGATGACCGCGAAGGCGGTGGCGGCGGGCCTCGCGCGTGCCTCACCGTCGCGCCCGAGGCCCGCGGGGAGGGTCGTGCCGGAGGCGAGAGCCCCGTCTCGCCGGCACCCCGGGCCCCGCCGGTCTCATACTCGGCCGGCCTCGCCGGTCGGCCGCGGCGGGCGCCCGGCGCGAGTGAGCTTCGCCGCGGCGGTGCGCAGCACCCCGGGCACCAGCAGGCGATGGACGGCGGACAGCGGAGGCCACACGGTGTGGGCCAGGCTCCGGTCGTAGCGCAGGAAGGTCCCCAGCGACACCCGCCCTTCGGCCGTCCGCACGAGGAGGTTGCCGCTCAGAAACCAGGAGGCGGCCTCAAGCCGGATCCAGTCCTCGCCGCGCTCACCGATCCACCATCCGGCCACGGTGTCCGGTGACCGTCCCGGGCTGAGCCGGAAACCGAGGAGAACACGCCAGATCAGCAGCTCGGCGATGCTGGGCACGTCACCGAACATCGCACGGGCCCACTGCTCAGGTGTCGCGTCCGCGTCCGTGGAGAGGGTGAAGAGGTCGACGTAGTCGATGCGGGAAAGCGAGCTGAGAGCGCGGACGGATTCGGGGACGCTGTGCGTCCCCACGGCACGGTCGACGAGGCCGACGGTCATGTCTCGCTGTCTCCATTCGTATATACGCTACCGTATAACGCGAGGCTAACTCATTTATACGGTGGCGTATATACGAACAGAGAAGTGAGGTGGGACAACATCGTGGGCGCGACTCGCACGCCGCGTGACAGGTGGGTCGAGGAGGGGCTGCTGGCGCTCGCCGCCGGCGGTCCCGACGCCGTCCGCGTCGAGACGCTGGCGAAAAGGCTCGGCGTCACCAAGGGGGGGTTCTACGGCTACTTCGCCGACCGTGACGCGTTGCTGAAGGCGATACTGGACGCCTGGGAGCGAGAGAGCACCGACGAGGTGCTCGACCGCATCGAGCGCGAGGGCGGCGACCCGAGGGACAAGATCCGGCGCGCGGGCGTCCTCACCTTCTCCAGCGGCCGCCTGCTCCCCATCGACCTCGCGATCCGGGACTGGGCCCGGCGCGACGAGGAGGTCGCCGAGCGCCTGCGACGGGTGGACAACCGGCGCATGGCGCTGCTGCGAGAACTGATCGGCACCTTCTGCTCCGACCCCGACGAGGTCGAGGCCCGCAGCATGCTCGCCTTCTGCGTGGCGATCGGCGAGCACTTTCTCGCCGCCGACCACGGCGACCGGACCCGGGCCCAGGTCCTCGCCCGCGCCGCCGACCTGCTGCTGAACCGCCCCCGCGAAGAGCACAACCGCTGAGCCGCGTGGCCGGGAAGTCCGAGTCAGGGATCATGTCGGTCGCATGCCACGCCACCCCGGCGGGTACGTTTGTGCGAGCCTCACAACTCCGGCCGCGAAAGACGCTCAGTCCCCGCCATTTCCGGGGGCGGGGAACGACCGGGAGTATGTACCACGATCGGGGCGGGGACGGCCGCCGTGTTCACCGCTTCGAAAGGTTCGCTCAGTGTTCAGTCGTGTTGCCATCGTCAACCGCGGTGAAGCCGCCATGCGGCTCATCTACGCCGTTCAGGACCTAGCCGCGGAGACGGGAACACGGATCGAGACCGTCGCCCTGTACACCGACTCCGACCGGACGGCCACGTTTGTCCGCGAGGCGGACATCGCCTACGACCTGGGGCCCGCCGCGAACCGGCCCTACCTGGACCACGCGGTCCTCAAAAAGGCCCTGGTCGAGACCGGCGCGGACGCGGCCTGGGTCGGCTGGGGCTTCGTGGCCGAGGACCCGGCGTTCGCCGACCTGTGCGCCGAGATCGGCGTGACGTTCGTCGGCCCGGGTGCCGATGCGATGCGCAAACTGGGCGACAAGATCGGCTCGAAGCTGATCGCCGAAGAGGTCGGTGTGCCCGTCGCGCCGTGGAGCCGCGGCCCGGTGGAGACGCTGGAGGAGGCGAAGGAGGCGGCGGAGCGGATCGGCTACCCGTTGATGCTGAAGGCGACCGCGGGCGGCGGCGGCCGCGGCATCCGGATGATCTCCGGCCCCGACGAGCTGACCCTGGCCTACGAGCTGACGCGCCAGGAGGCGGCGCGCGCGTTCGGCAGCGGCGTCGTGTTCCTGGAACGCCTGGTGACGGGCGCCCGTCACGTGGAGGTACAGGTCATCGCGGACGGCCAGGGCACCGCGTGGGCGCTGGGCGTGCGCGACTGCTCCGTGCAGCGGCGCAACCAGAAGATCATCGAGGAGTCCGCCTCGCCGGTCCTCGACGCCACGCAGGTCGCCGAGCTGAAGGCGGCGGCCGAGCGGCTCGTGCTCGCGGTGGACTACAAGGGCGCGGGCACCGTCGAGTTCCTCTACCACCCCGGCGAGCGGCTGTTCGCGTTCCTCGAGGTCAACACGCGCCTGCAGGTCGAGCACCCGATCACCGAGATCACCACCGGCGTCGACCTGGTGAAGGCCCAGCTGCACGTCGCGGCGGGCGGCAGGCTGGAGGGCGAGGCCCCCGAGGAGTGGGGGCACGCCGTCGAGGCGCGCCTCAACGCCGAGGACCCCGACCGCGACTTCGCGCCCTCACCCGGCAGGATCGCGCGGCTCGCGCTGCCCAGCGGTCCCGGCGTCCGGGTGGACACCGGGTTCGGCGAGGGCGACACGATCCCCGCCGACTTCGACTCGATGATCGCCAAGATCATCGCACACGGCCGTGACCGTACCGAGGCACTGGCCCGCCTGCGTCGCGCGATGACGCAGACGACCGTCATCATCGAGGGCGGTGTGACGAACAAGGGCTTCGTCCGCATGCTGCTCGACGAGCCCGAGGTGATCGACGGCTCGGCCGACACCGGCTGGATCGATCGCGTGCGCGCCCGGGGCGCCCTCGTGTCACACCGGCACTCCGCGATCGCGCTGATCGCCGCCGCCGTCGAGGCGTACGAGGACGAGGAGGCCGTGACGCGGCAGCGATTCCTGGCCGCCGCGCACGGCGGCCGCCCGCAGTCGCAGCACGAGAGCGGCCGCGCGCTGGAACTCAAGCTCCGCGACGTCGGCTACCGCGTCCAGGTCGCGCGCACCGGCGGCCACCGGTTCCGCGTCGGCATCTCGGCGGGCGGCCTGCGGCACACGGCCGACGTCGACATCGAGCGCTTCGACGAGCACAGCGGCCAGATCACCGTGAACGGCGTCCGCTTCAAGGTCGTCACGAGCACTCACGGCCCGATCCACCTGGTCGAGGTCGACGGCGTCACCCACCGGATCAGCCGCGACGAGGGCGGCATCGTGCGCTCGCCCGTGCCGGCGCTCGTGGTGGCCACGCCGCTGCAGCCGGGCGACGAGGTCGAGGCCGGCGCGCCGCTGCTCGTGGTCGAGAGCATGAAGATGGAGACCGTGCTGCGCGCGCCGTTCCGCGGACGCGTACGGGAGCTCGCGGTCTCGGTCGGCAGCCAGGTGGAGGCGGGCGCCCGCCTGCTCCGCCTGGAACCGCTGGGCGACGGCGCGGCCGGTCCCGTCGCCGAGGTGCGGGAGATCGAGCTGGACCTGCCGCCGGAGCCGGTGGACGTGCCCGCGGCCGAGCGGGCCGCGCGTGGCCTGCAGGACCTGCGCGGCCTCCTGCTGGGGTTCGACGTCGACCCGCAGGACGAGAAGCGCCTGCTCACCGGCTACCTCGCCGCGCGCGCCGAGCTTGTCGCGAAGGGCGACCACGAGCCGGCCGGTGAGGTCGAGCTGCTGCACCTGTTCGCCGACCTGAGCGAGCTGAGCCGCAACCGGCCCGCCGGCGAGGAGTCCAAGCCCGACTCCTCGGTGCACAGCCCTCGCGAGTACTTCCACACCTACCTGCAGTACCTCGACCCCGACCGGTCCGGGCTGTCGGAGAACTTCCAGCAGCGGCTCACGCACGTGCTGTCCCGCTACGGCGTCGAAGGCCTGGAGCGCACGCCGCAGCTGGAGGACGCGGTCTTCCGAATCTTCCTCGCCCAGCGGCGCGCCTCCGCCGACGTCGCCGTGGTGACGACCCTGCTGCGCCAGTGGGCCAAGGAGGCCCCGCCCGCCCAGGCCGACCGCGTCGCCGTCGGCGTGGTGCTGGAGCACCTGATCGCCGCCACCCAGATCAGGTTCCCGGCCGTCGCGGACCTGGCGCGCGGCGTGGTGTTCGCCTGGTTCGTCCAGCCACTGCTGCGCCGCACCCGCGCCAAGGTCTACACGGCCGTACGCAAGCACCTGCGCCACCTCGACCAGCACCCGGACTCGCCCGACCGCGCCGAGCGGATCTCCGCCATGGTCGCCAGCGCCGAGCCGCTCGTCCGGCTGGTCGGCCAGCGGATCGGCCGCGAGGACGTGGACCCCGTGCCGCTGCTCGAGGTGCTGATCCGCCGCTACTACGGCAACCGCGCGCTCAGCGGCATCCGGACGAGCAAGGTGGCGGGCTGCACGTTCGTCGTCGCCGACCACCGCACCACGAGCGGTGAGGGCCGCGTCGTGGCCACCGCGGTCGACTTCCTGGCGCTGGCCGAGGCCGTCAAGGCGGTCGACGAGTTCGCCGGTGCCGGCGAGCTGGTGGCCGACATCTACCTGACCTGGCCGGACGCTCCCGAGGACCCCGAGGAGATGGCCGCGCGCCTGCGCGAGGTCATGGCCGCGCAGCAGCCGTCGCACCGGATCGGCCGCATCGCCGCGACCGTCACGGGCGACAGCGGCGCCGTGATGCACCACCACTTCACCTTCCGGCCGTCCGCGGACGGTTTCGTGGAGGAGCGGCTGCTGCGCGGCCTGCACCCGCGCATCGCCGAGCGCATGCAGCTGGAGCGGTTGCGCGACTTCGACCTCACCCGGCTGCCCGCGCCCGACGAGGAGATTTACCTCTTCCGGGCCTCGGCGCGGCAGAACCCGTCCGACGAGCGCCTCGTCGCCCTGGGGCAGGTCCGCGACCTGACCCCGTTGCGCGACGACGAGGGAGGACTCGTCGCGCTGCCCGCGGCCGAGAACGTGCTGGCCACCTGCCTCGACGCGATCCGCCGGGCCAAGAAGCCCGGCGCGAAGACGTCCGCCACGAACCGGATCGTCATCTACGTGTGGCCGCCGAACGATCTCTCGCCGGACGACCTGAACACCGTGGCGAAGCGCGTGCTGCCGACGACGGCGGGCGCGGGCCTGGAGGAGGTGTTGTTCCTGGGCAGGCGCCGCGACGGCGTCACCGGCGAGCTCGTCGACATCGCCGTCCGGATCGGCTACGACGTGGGCTCCGGGGTGCGGCTGTCCATCGTGCCGCCGCCGACCGAGCCCGTCGAGCCGCTGGACGACTACCGCCAGGAGGTGCTGCGCGCGCACAGCCGCGGCACGCACCACCCGTACGAGCTGACCGACATGCTCGCCGGGCCGTTCGGCTCCTTCACCGAGTACGACCTGGACGAGTACGCGAGGCTGGTGCCGGTGAACCGGCCCAAGGGGCGCAACGGCGCCGCGCTCGTCGCGGGTGTCGTCAGCACGCCCACGCCGCGCTACCCGGAGGGCATGACCCGCGTCGTGCTGCTGGGCGACCCGACGAAGGCACTCGGCGCGCTGTCGGAGCCCGAGTGCGCACGGGTGATCGCCGCGCTCGACCTCGCCGAGCGGATGCGGGTGCCGCTGGAGTGGTTCGCGCTCTCCGCGGGCGCCCGGATCTCGATGTCGTCCGGCACCGAGAACATGGACTGGGTGGCGGCCGCGCTGAAGCGGATCGTGACCTTCACCCAGGACGGCGGTGAGATCAACATCGTGGTCGCGGGCATCAACGTCGGTGCCCAGCCGTACTGGAACGCCGAGGCCACGATGCTCATGCACACCAAGGGCATCCTGGTGATGACGCCGGACTCCGCGATGGTGCTGACCGGCAAGCAGTCGCTCGACTTCTCCGGCGGCGTGTCGGCCGAGGACAACCACGGCATCGGCGGCTACGACCGGATCATGGGCCCGAACGGCCAGGCACAGTACTGGGCGCCGGACATCCGCGGCGCGCGGGAGATCCTGATGTCGCACTACGACCACAGCTACGTCGCGCCGGGGGAGAGCGGGCCGCGCAAGGCGATCACCGGCGACCCGGTGGACCGCGACGTGTCGACGTTCCCGCACGCCGTGCCGGACAGCGACTTCACGACGGTGGGTCAGATCTTCTCCGCCGAGTTCAACCCGGACCGTAAGAAGCCGTTCGACATCCGCACGGTCATGCGCGCGCTGTCCGATCAGGACCACCCGGTGCTGGAGCGGTGGGCGGGCATGGCCGACGCCGACACCGCCGCGGTCTGGGACGTCCACCTCGGAGGCCGGCCGGTGTGCCTGCTGGGCATCGAGTCGCGGTCCGTGCCGCGCCGCGGATTCCCGCCCACCGACGGCCCGGACACCTACACCGCGGGCACCCTGTTCCCCCGGTCGTCCAAGAAGACCGCCCGGGCCATCAACGCCGCGAGCGGGAACCGTCCGCTGGTCGTGCTGGCCAACCTGTCGGGGTTCGACGGCTCACCCGAGTCGATGCGCAAGCTGCAGCTGGAGTACGGCGCGGAGATCGGCCGCGCGGTGGTGAACTTCAAGGGCCCGATCGTGTTCTGCGTGATCTCGCGCTATCACGGCGGCGCGTTCGTGGTGTTCTCCAAGGCGCTCAACCCGAACCTGACCGTGCTCGCGGTCGAGGGCTCGTTCGCCTCGGTGCTCGGCGGCGCCCCGGCCGCCGCGGTGGTCTTCGCGCGAGACGTCGACAAGCGGACCGGCAACGACCCCAGGGTGCTCGCGCTCGCCGCCCGCGTCGCGGAGGCGCCGGCCGCCACCCGGGCCGCGCTCGCCGCCGAGCTGGCCGAGCTGCGCTCGTCGGTGCGGGCCGAGAAGCTGACCGAGGTGGCCACCGAGTTCGACCGCGTGCACAGCATCCAGCGGGCGGTCGACGTCGGCTCGGTGGACGCGATCATCAGCTGCTCCGAGCTGCGGCCTCGAATCATCGAGGCGGTCGAGAAGGGCATCGCCCGGCAGGTCTGACCCCTTCCGAACGCCCCGGACGCCCGCCTCTTTTCCCGGTGGGCGTCCGGGGCGTTCGTATCGCGGGCGGTGACCCGAGATGACGGATGTGCTTTTGTGCTGCGATGATCGTTGTTGCGCGGATAAGATCGCCTCTTGGTAGACATGGCCGGACGGTGGGCAGGCAACCGGCCAACGAGCCAGATCGTCGTCCGGGCAGTCGGTCTCCCGGCGACCGCGGAGGGGAGCCGGCTCCGGTGGGAAGATTCGACCTGAACCGCGAGGCGCTGGCCAAGCTGCGCGTCACGGTGAACACCCAGGGGGGAAGACTCGCCGGCGTCGGCGACGACTTCCCGGCCAAGGGCGGCGCGAGTTCCTCGATCTTCGGGACCATGGCAGGTGCCCAGGAGCTCGCCGACGCGATCGGCAGGGTCGAAGGGTACGCCGACAGGGAGCTGGGCACGGTGAAGAGCCGCCTTGACGGCGTCGAGCGTGCCCTCGACACCATCGAGGAGAACGTGACCAGGGCCGAGCGGAACACCGGTAACCACCTGCCCGCCCTATGACCGACATGAACGCCGTGGCGGCGCTGCCCGGAGGGCAGGCCCTGGCCGCGCTGGTGAAGAGGACGGACGGGGACCCCGCCGCGATCCGGGCGATCGCCACCCGGTGGCGTAGGGCGGCCGGCTCGTCCGCCGAGCCGTTCACGCTCCTGAAGAAGGCGGTCGACCAGGTGGACACCGCCTGGAAAGGGGCCTCCGCCGACGCCTTCGTGGCGTACATGCGGCGCTACAACAGTGCGGGCGCCTCCCTGCGAGACACGATGGGCGACTGCGCGACCTCCCTGGAGGCCGCCGCCGACGCCGTCGAGACGGCGAGGACGAACGCCGAGCGTGTCTGCGACGACCTGCTGACCCGGGTGGCGGAATACCGGCGTCGCAACCCGCACGCCACTCCGGAGCAGCTCAAACCGGGCATCGGCGAGGAGGTCGGGAGGGCGGTGTTCCTCGTGCGGGGGCACGTCGACTCGGCCGAGACCGCGCTGTCCACCGCGCGGCGTGAGATCGACAAACACCTCGGCGACGCCACGGTGTTCTCCGCCATCCCGGCCGCGGGAGAGCAGAACTTCGTCCCCGGCCCCGGGCGCCTCACCCCGTGGGTGCCGGTGGCCGAGGGGGACGAGTCCCGCACCACCACGCTCGCCGGTACTGAACCCGGCTCGCAGGGCGGCGGGGGAGGCGGGCAGGGTAACGGCGGGGGGGCGCCTTCCGGGAGCCACACCGGAGACTCGGGCGGCGGCGGTGGAGGAGGCCGGACGATCCCGTACACGGTGACCGGCGACGGCACCGGAGCCGACATCGTGGCCGCCGCGAGGAGCCACATCGGCAAGCCCTACGTCTGGGGCGCGGACGGCCCCGACGCGTTCGACTGCAGCGGCCTGGTGCACGTCTCGATGAACGAGGCGGGAATCAAGATCGGAGACAACACCGCCGCCGGATACCAGGCGAGCGGCAAGCCGATCACCGGTCCGCCGCAGCCGGGCGACATCGTCTTCTTCGGCTATCCGGCGAGCCACTGCGGCGTCTACATGGGCGACGGCATGATGATCGCCGCCCCGAAGCCGGGAGACCACGTCAAGATCCAGTCGGTGGCCGGCGCGCACCCCATCACCTACCGGCGTTTCACCTGAGCGTCCGTACGAGGCTCGCGTGAGGATGACCGGCCTGGCCGGGCACTGCGGTGCCGCCGGGCCCGACACCGCCTCGGCGGTCGACCGACCTCGGGCCGCTCCTGGAGGCACGCGTGTCATGTTCAGGGGCTCGTGTGTCGTGCGGGGCGGCTTCCGCTTCTAAGCTCAGGGGGTGGCGAAATACTTTGATGTGCATCCGAGCAGTCCCCAACCCCGGCTCATCGGGCAGGTGGTCGATCTTCTGCGTGCGGACGGGCTGATCGCGTATCCGACGGACTCGGGCTACGCGCTGGGTTGCCGGCTGGGCAACAAGGAGGGCATCGACCGGATCAGAGAGATCCGCGACCTCGGAAGTGACCATCACTTCACCCTGGTTTGCAGGGACTTCGCGCAGTTCGGTCAGTTCGTGCATGTGAGCAATGCGCTGTTCCGCTCGGTCAAGGCGGCGACCCCCGGCGGTTACACGTTCATCCTGCCCGCGACCAAGGAGGTGCCGCGGCGGCTGCTGCACCCCCGGAAGAAGACGGTCGGAGTCCGGATCCCCGATCACGTCGTCGTGCAGGCGCTGCTGGCCGAGCTCGGCGAACCGCTGGTGTCGAGCACGCTGCTGCTGCCCGACGAGGCCGAGCCCCTGACACTGGGCTGGGATATCAAGGAGAGGCTCGACCACGCGGTGGACGCCGTCATCGACTCCGGCGAGTGCGGCGCCGTCCCGACAACGGTCGTCGATCTCTCGCAGGACGAGCCCGAGGTCCTCCGCCGGGGCACAGGAGACCCGTCCCTCTTCGAGTAGGGGTGCCGCGCGTGGCGCGGTGGGTGGATGCCGATCTCGACGGCGACGCGGTAGGTCTGCCGGTGGTGGGCGGCGTCGCAGGACAGCGGCCCGCCGCCACGTCGACGGCCGGTGATCCCGATCGAGTCTTTCATGCTGTTTCGTGGAGCAGCGGGGAGCGGGTGGCCGCCAAGGCGGGCACCCGCTCCTCGGTCCGTGGTCCGGCCCCCGGTGTCAGGCGGTGCCGGGGGCCGGACCACGGAGGTCGGGTCCGACGGGGCGAAGGATCAGGGCAGGTAGATGTTCGGCTGCGGCGGGGTGGACATGCCGTCGCCGATGAAGAAGCCCGGGTGCGGCGGCTGGTTGTAGGCGGTGTTCTGCCAGGCCAGGGCGACCCGGTACTGCGGGTCGTGCAGCAGGGTGTGGATCTTGGTGGTGGTCACGGTCGGCGTGCTGTAGATCCGCAGCGCGGTGTTGTTCGAAGTGGGCCAGATGACCTCCTCGCGCCAGTCGCCGAGCAGGTCGCCCGAGAGGGACGGGGTGGACTTGGTGCCGTTGTTGGAGTGCACCCCGGAGGCGGTCAGCAGCCGGGTGTCCCCGCCGGTGCCGTACTTGTCGATGCGGGTGGCGTCCACCAGTTCGCGGACCGGGTCGCCGTCCCACCAGGCGAGGAAGTTGGCAGAGGAGGGAGTGCGGCCGACCGAGGCCCCGGAGGAGTTGTACAGGTTGCCCATGTTGGTTCCCGCGCCCCAGAACTCCGCTCCCGGGCTGCCCGCGTAGATGTCGGCGGCCACGCCGCGGCCGGGTCCCTCCACGCCGCCGTTGCCCGGACGCTGCCAGATGACCTGCCCGGTGCGGGCGTCGTGCACGTCGGCCGCGGGCTGGTCACCCGCCTCGTGGATGGTGAACACCTCCAGGCCCGACCGGCTCGGGATCAGGTCGCCCACGTGCAACGCGTCGCCGTGCCCGAAGCCGGTGCGGTACATGCCGACGCCGTTGTCGTCGATCGTGGCCGAGCCGTAGATGATCTCCTGCCTGCCGTCGGCGTCCACGTCGGCGATGGACAGGCTGTGGTTGCCCTGCCCGGCGTAGCCGCCGTTGCCCGAGGAGTTGGAGTCGAACGTCCAGCGGCGGGTCAGCGAGCCGTTGCGGAAGTCCCAGGCGACGATGACCGATCGGGTGTAGTAGCCGCGCGCCATGATCAGGCTCGGCCGCCGTCCGTCCAGGTAGGCGGTGCCCGCCAGGAACCGGTCCACCCGGTTGCCGTAGTTGTCGCCCCAGGAGGAGACGGTGCCGCGTGGCGGCTCGTAGTTGACGGTCGACATCGCCGCGCCGGTCTGGCCGTTGAACATCGTCAGGTACTCGGAACCGGCCAAGATGTATCCGGAGGAGTTGACGTGGTTGGCGCCGGCGTTGCCGATGGTGGTGCCGCGGCCGTCGACCGTGCCGTCGGCGGTCTTCATCGCCACCTCGGCCCGGCCGTCGCCGTCGTAGTCGTACACCTGGAACTGGGTGTAGTGGGCGCCGGCGCGGATGTTGCGGCCCAGGTTGATCCGCCACAGCCGGGTGCCGTCGAGTTTGATCCCGTCGATGTAGACCGGGCTGGTGGTTCCCGACTGGGAGTTGTCCTTGGCGTCGTTGGGCTCCCACTTGAGCACCAGGTCCAGCCTGCCGTCGCCGTCCAGGTCGCCCGTGCTCGCGTCACTGGCCGTGTGGGCGCCGCTGGGCGGGCTGATCGGCACGTCCAGGTAGCCGTTGCCGAAGCGCAGCGAGGTCTCCGAGTCCGCCTGTTCGGTGCCGCCGACCACGGCGCGCACCGTGTACGAGGCGTCGGCCGAGGCGCCCTGGTCCAGGTAGTTGGTGGAGTTGGTGACGCCGGCGATCTGGGTGCCGCCCCGGTAGACGTTGAACGTGGTGTCGCGGGATTCGGTGCCCAGCAGGCGCCAGGAGACCAGGTTGCCGTTGCCGGAGCGCACGCTGATCAGGCCGCGGTTCAGCTTCTCCATCTGCTTGGCGTCGCCGGGGACCGGGTCGGTGCCGCCGATCCTCACGAGTTGCCACTGCTGGTTGGCGCCGTTGAGGTCGGTGTACTGGGAGATGCGGCCGCCGTCGGCGGTGGACCATTCCCAGGACTCGAGGGCTTTGCCGCTGTTGCGGTTGATCAGGCGGATATGGTTGGCGTCGCTGTCGACGACGCGAAACTGCTGGTTGGTGCCGTTGTTGTCACTCCACTGCACGACGTTGGCGCCGTCGGCGGTGGAGCGGGAGGCGATGTCGATGACCTTGCCGCTGTGGCGGGAGCGCAACCGGTAGTAGCCGCCACCGGAGTCGACGAACTGCCACTGCTGCCAGGCGCCGTCGTTGCGGGACCACTGGACGAGGGGGGCGCCGTCGTTGGTGGCGAGGTCGAGGACGTCGATGGCCTTGCCGCTGTGCCGGTTCACCAGGAGATACCAGGCACTGGTGTCGATCGTCGCGGCGGCGGCCGGGCCGGCGGCCACCAGTGACTGGCACAACGCGAGCAGCAGCGCGACGGCTGCCGCGCAGGCGGCGCCGGTACGGCGGCGCACGCGTCGCGGGGGAGGGCTGGCGGGTCTGTTCACGGGGGGGTACCTCTCGTTACGGACGATAGGTCCACGAACGCGCGACGGATGCTGATGGCGCTGATGTTTCCGCCGGATGCCTGGAACCTCACAGGCGGGAAGGCGGATGTGTGCCAAGTGTTGGCATCGGCGTCACGGCCGTCAAGAGAGGTGCGAGATTCCCGGAGTCCCTGACGCGCGGCCGGTGTTCCGCATGGCTCTCGCGGTCATCGCGGGCCGGTGGCCACTCCGTGCGTCACCTGCGCTTCCCCGGCGGCCGGAGCCACGGGCCGACCTCGTCTCCCCGCTTCGCGGGGGAGTCGGCTCGGTACTGAAAGTTTCAGGGTGGCCCGGCCGGGAGCGCGACTCCTCCTGGCCGCCCCGTCCTGGGCGGCCAGGAGGAGTTCGTCGCTCAGTCGTCGTGCTGGCCCTCCGGGACGCCGTCCGAGGTGATGGCGCCGTCTCCGGGAGTGCTCGTCAGGTAGGTGTGCTGGTGGCCGTTGCCGGCGTCGACGTTGAGCTGGTCGAGCTGGGTGGCCGCGACGGACCACACCGTGACGGCGGTGGAGCGCTGGCGTGCGGCGAGGTCGAGGAGGTCCTTGCGGGACCCCTCGGGGAGCCGCAGGCCGGCCGCGTAGGTGTCGACCGCAGTGACCAGGGCGTTCACCGCGCTGCGGAGCCCGCCGCGCGCCACGTTGGTCCCGGTCGCTCCCGAGGGGGTGGGAGCGTGCTTTTCCGCGGTCTCGCGGAGGATCCGCTGCCAGTCGTCGACCCGCTCCTGCGTCGCCGGTGGCGCGTCGGAGGCCCCGTCCACCGGGAGTGCCTCGGCGAGCCCGGCCAGGACCTTGTTCAGGTCGTCGGCACTCGTGCGCGCCAGGGTGGTCAGCTCGGTGATCTGCTGGGCGTCTCGCTTGGCCTCCGCCTCCCGCATCTCGGTGATGGCGCTCTGGGTGGCGTCGGGGCGGCCGCTGTTGTAGCCGATCAGGGCTCCGAGCGATCCGGCTATCAGGGTGGCGGCGAGGGCGGCGGCGACGTAGCCGGTCGCGTTCGACCGGCGGGTGCCGGCCTGGGATCGGGCCGCCGGTCCGACCGTCTTTCGAGCCACCTTCTGAGCCACTGACGACTCCTTTCCCTGATCCGCCCGCTCTCCTCCGGGAACCCGGCGGACAGCTGACGCCGAGATTACTGTTTTCCAGGATCTCCGTCCATTTTTGGCCGTATCATCCAGCGCCTTCGCCGCCGAGAGGGCAAAAGGCCGGTGAGCGGGGGAGGACATCACCGCCGACGGCGCGTGAACGGCATCGGCCGGAGCGGAGCGAGGCTCGAAGTCCTGTTAGCGTTACCGCATGGGGGTTGAGCTGCTTTGAAGGCGAAATCGAATGACGGCCTGCCACGTTCCAGGCCCGCGGTGCTGGAAGACGTCGCCGCGCTCGCCGGGGTGTCGGCGATGACCGTGTCGCGGACGCTGAACGCGCCCGAGCGGGTGCAGGCGAAAACCCGGGAGCGGGTGCTGGCCGCGGTGCGGGAGCTGGACTACCGGCCCAACACCGCCGCACGTCAGCTCGCCACAGGACGGTCCGGGGTGTTGGGCGTGGTCAGCATCGACACCACCCTGTACGGCCCGGCCTCGACCCTCTACAGCATCGAACGTGCCGCCAGGCTCAACGACTACTCCGTGAGCATCGCGAGCCTGAGCATGCTCACCCGTCGCTCGATCGAGGAAAGCCTGCGCCAGTTTCAGTCCCAGTCGGTGGACGGCGTCATCATCGTCGCGCCGCACGAGTCGGCGGCCGACGGCCTGCGTCACCTGTCGTCGAAGATTCCGGTGGTCGCGGTCGACGCCGGGGCGGGCCTTTCCGTTCCCGTCGTCACGGTGGATCAGCGGGCGGGAGCCGCGAGGGCGACCAGGCACCTGCTCAGCCTCGGTCATGAGACGGTGTGGCATCTGGCGGGCCCGGCGAGCTGGATCGACGCCAACGGCCGGGTCGAGGGCTGGCGCGAGGTGCTGGAGGCCGGGGGGCATCAGGTTCCCGAGGTGTCGCGCGGGGACTGGAGTTCGCGCTCCGGTTACCAGCTCGGCCGGCGTCTGGCGCAGGACTCCGAGGTCACGGCCATCTTCGTGGGCAACGACCAGATGGCGTTGGGGGTGCTGCGGGCGTTGCGCGAGGCCGGGCGGCGCGTTCCCGAGGACGTCAGCGTGGTGGGTTTCGACGATGTGCCGGAGTCCGCCTATTTCTGGCCTCCGCTCACGACGGTCCGGCAGGATTTCGAAGAGGTCGGCAGCCACGCCTTCCACGTGTTGCTCGACCAGATGGCGGGCAGGTCGAGCCAGGTGCGGCGGCTGGTGGAGCCCGAACTCATCGTGAGGGAGAGCACCGGACCCTCGCCGGGCTGACGTGCCGCCCGGTCGCCTTCGGGCGGCCGCGGTCGGTGCCGGGGCCGCGGTCTTTCCGGCCGCCGCGATGCCGGGGGCGTGCGCCGGTGGGGAGGCCGGGTGAGCGGCTAGCTGATCGGGCTGAAACTTTTCGGAAGCGGGGACGTCGTCGACCCGCTCATGTCTGAGCTGCGGGTGAGGCGTGCCGACCTTCGCAGGTGACAGAGTCATCTGACTGATCCCTTGACGAGCCTTTGTAAGGCGCCTATATTTCCGCAATATTAATAGAAAATCTTGAAAGTTTCAGTCTCCGGATCTTCGATGCTTCTGTCCGGCAGCGTCAGGTGACGCCGTCGCAGGCCGAAAGGATGGCATGCGAGAAAGGGAACTCCACGACCTGGATTCCGCGTCGAATGGGTTCGCCCGGTGAAAGGGGCCCCGGGGAGCACAGACCTCTCCTGCCGGACGGGCCGAGCCGTCAAGGGCACCGGATGAGGCCGGGGACTCGAGAGTGAGCGCGACCAGGACGATCGACGTCTCGCCCGAGAATCAGGATCCGCGCGAGGTGAGGCCCGGACCCGTCCACCGGAAGCGCACTTCGGGCCGCACCTGGCGGCAGGCGTTGCGTCACGACTGGCAGCTGTACTCGCTGGCGATCCTCCCATTGCTGTTCTTCGCGATATTCCGGTATCTGCCGATGATCGGCAACGTGATCGCCTTCCGGAAGTTCGAGCCCGGTGGCAGCGTGCTGGGCGAGGAGTGGGCGGGCCTGCGCTACGTGCGGATGTTCCTGAACGACCCGACGTTCTGGCAGGTGTTCACCAACACGCTGGTGCTCGGCGCCCTGACCCTGCTGTTCTGCTTCCCGATGCCGATCGTGCTCGCACTGCTGATCAACGAGGTGCGGCAGCGGCGCCTCAAGCGGTTCGTCCAGTCGATCTCCTACCTGCCGCACTTCCTGTCGATCGTGGTCGTGGCCGGTCTCGTCATAGAACTGCTCTCGGTCGACGGGCCGGTGAACCAGATCCTGCGCGCGGCGGGCGACGATCCCATCTCGTTCCTGCAGCAGCCGGAGTGGTTTCGGACGATCTACGTCTCCTCGGAGATGTGGCAGACCGTCGGCTGGGGGACGATCCTCTATCTCGCCGCGCTCACCACCATCGACGAGCAGTTGTACGAGGCGGCGAGGATCGACGGCGCGGGCCGGTGGCGCCAGACCTGGCACGTGACCCTCCCCGGCATCCGGCCGACCGCGGTCACCTTGCTGATCCTGAACATCGGCGCGTTCATGGCGGTCGGGTTCGAGAAGGTCCTGCTGCTCTACAACCCGCTGACGTACCCGACCGCGGACGTGATCTCCACGTACCTGTACCGCATGGGCGTCGTTTCCAACAACTTCAGCTACGCCACGGCGATCGGCCTGTTCGAGGCCCTGATCGGGCTGATCCTGGTCCTGTCGGCGAATCTCATCTCCCGGCGCACGGTGGGGACGAGCCTGTGGTGACCGTGGACGCCTCCAGGGGCTACCGGGTGTTCCAGGCGGTCAACGCCGTCGTTCTGGCCACTGTCGTGATCGTGACGCTGTATCCCTTCGTCAACGTCGTCGCCCGTTCGCTGAGCGACGAGACCGCCATCCGCTCGGGTCAGGTCAGTCTCATCCCTCGCGGGTTCACCCTCACGACGTACGAGTACGTGATCTCTGACCCGACGTTCTGGACGAACTACCGCAACACCGTGGTGTACACGGTCGTGGCCACGATGATCGCGATGTTCATGACCACCTGTTACGCCTACGTCCTGTCCAAGAAGCACCTCAAGGGGCGCAGGTTCCTGATCGGGATCGCCGTCTTCACCATGTTCTTCTCCGGCGGCATCATCCCCAACTACGTCCTGATCACCAGTCTCGGGATGAAGGACAGTATCTGGGCCATCGTCCTGCCGAACGCCATCAGCGTCTTCAATCTTCTGATCATGAAGGCGTTCTTCGAGGCGCTGCCGGTCGAGCTGGAGGAGGCCGCCGCGATCGACGGCATGAGCACCTACGGCATCCTGCTGCGCATCGTGCTGCCGCTGTCGAAGGCGGTGATCGCCACGATGGTGCTCTTCTACGCCGTCGCCTTCTGGAACTCGTGGTTCGCCGCCTTCCTCTACATGAGCCAGTCCGATCTCTTCCCGGTGACCGTCTTCCTGCGCAACCTGATCGCCGGAGCCACCGGCGCGTCGTCGGTGGGCGCCGACGCGATGAACATGACGGTGGCCGCCAACATCAAGGCGGTGACGGTGGTGCTCACCATCCTGCCCATCCTGGGGATCTACCCCTTCGTGCAGCGCTACTTCGTCACCGGTGTCACGCTCGGCGCGGTCAAGGGATAGCCCCGCCGCCCTCACTCAACCCGTTTCCGATTCCGAGAAATAAGGGGCTTCCATGTACCAGATGAACCGGCGTCAGGCGATGGTCACGATGGGCGCCTTCGCCGTACTCGTGGGCTGCGGCAGCGACGACTCCAAGAAGCAGGCCGACGACCTCTCGGCGAACCGGGAGGGCGCGATGCCCGGCTACGGCGCCGGTACCGGGTTCAAGGCTGCCGCCCCGCTCTCGTTCACCGTCCTGTACAACAACCACCCGATCTACCCGATCAAGAACGACTGGCTGTTCTGGTCGGAGCTCGGCAAGCGGACCAACGTGACGTTCCAGCCGAGTGTGGTGCCGCTCAGCGACTACGAGAACAAGCGCAGCCTGGTGATCGGCGCGGGTGACGCCCCGCTCATCATCCCCAAGACGTATCCCAGCCAGGAGACCCCCTTCGTCGCCTCCGGCGCCATCCTGCCGGTGAGCGACTACCTGGATCTGCTGCCGAACTTCAAGGAGAAGGTCGCCAAGTGGAACCTGCAGCCTGATCTGGACACGCTGCGGCAGTCCGACGGCCGCTTCTATCTCCTGCCCGGTCTTCACCAGGAGCCCTGGGTGGAGTACTCCCTGGCGATGCGCGCGGACATCCTGGAAGAACTCGGGCTGGAGATCCCGGGGACCTGGGAGGAGTTGCGCACCGTGCTGAAGGCGATGAAGGAGAAGTATCCCGACTCCTACCCCCTGTCCGACCGCTGGGGAACCCTCACGCCCGGAGCCAGCCTGCTGAACGTCATCGGCACCTCCTACGGCGCCCCCGGCGGCTGGGGCTACGGGGAAGGGGTGAAATGGGACCCCGCCCTGCAGAAGTTCGCCTTCACCGGCGCGATGGAGCAGTACCGGCAGATGCTGGAGTATCTGCACACGCTGGTGGAGGAGAAGCTGCTCGACCCGGAGAGCTTCACGCAGTCCGACGACCAGGCGATCCAGAAACTGGTCTCCGGCAAGTCCTTCGTGATCAGTTCGAACGCGCAGACCCTGGTCAACGAGTACCGGCCGCCGCTGGAGAAGGCGAACCCCAAGGCGAGGCTCGTGAAGATCCCCGTGCCCGTCGGCCCGCTCGGACCCATCAAGTACGGCGCGGGCAACACCCGCCTGGAGAACGGCGTCATGATCTCCAAGAAGGCTCGCGACAGCAAGAACTTCGTCGCCATGATGCAGTTCATCGACTGGCTGTGGTACTCCGACGAGGGGCAGGCGTTCGCCAAGTGGGGCGTCGAGGGGGTCACCCACACCAAGGACGCGTCGGGGAAGTACAAGCTCGCCCCCGACGTCGACTTCGTCGGACTCAACCCCAAGGCGCCCAAGCACCTGCAGAAGGACTTCGGCTTCTCCAACGGCGTCTTCGCCTACGGCGGGTCCACCGAGCTGCTGCAGTCGACCTTCTCCGAGGAGGAGATCGCGTTCCAGAAGGAGATGAACGCGAGGAAGACCCTGCCGGTGCCGCCCCCGCACCCGCTCACCGACGAGGAGCGCGAGCAGGTGACGCTGTGGCAGACACCGCTGAAGGACCACGTCACCCAGAACACGCTCCAGTTCATCCTCGGCAAACGCGATCTGAGCGAGTGGGACGCCTACGTCAAGGAACTCGAGGCGAACAACATGCTCTCCTTCGTCAACATGGTGAACGGCGCCTACGAGCGGTACAAGAAGCAGCACGGGTGACGTCCCCCCTCCCGGGAGGGAATTCCCGCTTCACCGCCGGTCGTCCGCCAGGACGAGGTTTTCACGCTGGAGATGTTCGATGACCGACACGACGGCCGGAATCCGGTTCGGCGAAGGGCCCCTGGCGCGCGTCTGCGCGCTCGTCTACACCCTCGTGGTGGTCGAGTCGCTCTTCCTGCTCACGGCCGTGCCCGGCCTGGTCGGGCTGGTGCTGCTCGGCCGTGACGCCGGCAACGTCCCGCTGGCGGCGCTCTGCCTGATCCCGGCCGGTCCCGCCCTCTCGGCCGCGCTGTACGCGCTGCACCACCGCCGCCTGGATCTCACCGATCTCCGTCCCGGGGCGGCGTTCTGGCGTGGCTACCGGGCCAACCTCCGAGGGGTCGTGAAGCTCTGGGTCCCCTGGCTGCTGTGGATGGCGGTCATCGGATCGAACCTCGCCGTCGCCGGCGTCGGGGGATGGTGGGCGGTGTCGTCGGTCGTCATCGCCGTGGCGGCGACCCTCTGGGTCGCGAACGTGCTGGTGATCACCTCTCTTTTCGCGTTCCGCGCGCGAGACGTCGCCCGCCTGGCCGCGTACTTTCTCACCCGTTCCCCCCGGGCGTCGCTGGGCAACGCCTGCCTGCTGGTCCTGGTGGCGGCCGTCACGCTGATCGCCTCCGAGGTGGCGGCGGTGCTGCTCGCCTCGGTGCTGGCATCGCTGCTCCTGCTGAACGGCCGCACGATGATCGCCGAGGTGAGGGAGAGATTCACGGCCTGAGCGCTCGGCGTCGAGAGGTCGCCTCCACCGTCAGGTGGCCGCCGTCAAACCCAAAGGAGTCTCACATTCGATGACGAAGAGAACACCCGTACGGGTCGCGATCGTCGGCACCGGCGGAATCGCGACGATCTGTCACCTGCCCGCGCTGAAAGCCCAGGGCGACCGGGTACGGATCGTGGCGGCCTGCGACGTCGACACCGAACGCGTCAAGGCCTTCTGTGCCGAGAACTCCATTCCCGGTGTCCACACCGACCTGGCCGAGATGCTGGACGTCGCCCGGCCCGACCTGGTGCACCTGTGCACCCCACCGGGGCTGCACGCCCGGCAGGCCGAGCAGTGCCTGCTCGCCGGGGCCTGGGTGTGGCTGGAGAAACCCCCGTGCCTGTCGCTGGCCGAGTACGACACGATCACCGCGGCCGAGCAGGCCCGCGGCGCCTACGCCAGCGTCGTCTTCCAGCACCGGTTCGGCGCGGCGGGCCTGCACGCCGCGAAGCTGATCGCCTCCGGTGAGCTGGGCCGTCCCCTCGTCGCGCACTGCAGCACCACCTGGTACCGGCCGCACTCCTACTTCGAGGTGCCCTGGCGCGGGCGCTGGGACACCGAGGGAGGCGGCCCGACCATGGGCCACGGCATCCACCAGATGGACCTGTTGCTGGCGTTGCTCGGCGACTGGTCGGAGGTCACCGCCATGGCGGGGCGCCTGGACCGCGACGTCCAGACCGAGGACGTGTCGGTGGCGAGTGTGCGTTTCGAAAGCGGGGCCCTGGCGACGATCGTCAACAGCGTGCTGTCGCCACGGGAGGAGAGCTACCTGCGCGTCGACCTCGTCGAGGCGACCGTCGAGCTCAGGCACCTGTACGGCTACGGCAACGACGACTGGACCTACACCGCGGCGCCGCACCTGGCCGGCGCCGAGGACGGCGCGGCACGCCAGGAGCGCTGGTCGGCTCCCGGCTCTGAGACGCGCAGTTCCCACACCGCGCAGCTGACCGCTCTGCTCGACGCCTACGACCGGGGAGAACGGCCTCCGGTCAGCGGCCACGACGGGCGCCGCACGCTCGAACTCGTGACGGCGATCTACCGTTCGGCGTTCACCGGGACCACGGTGGCGCGCACCGACCTGATCCCCGGCGACCCCTTCTACCACCGGCTGCACGGCGACGTCGACGGCTGGGCGCCGACGGCCACCACAGGAGGAAACTGATCGTGCCCTCGACCGAATCCGCTCTGGCACTGACCCGCCTGGACGACACCGCCTTCACCCTGACCGGGCATGGCGTCGAACTGCTCGGCTACACCTTCGGCTCCGACGTCGCGCCCTCGGAGTGTCCGGCGCCCTACTTCCATCCGCTGCGTACCCTGGGCGGCCAGGTCGTCTCGGGGCACCGGCCGCACGATCACCGCTGGCACAAGGGCCTGGCCATGACCCTTTCCCACCTGTCCGGGCAGAACTTCTGGGGCGGCCCCACCTTCGAGGGCGGCCCCGGACACGGCTACGTTCAGCGCGACAACGTCGGGACCCTGCGCCACGAGGGATTCGACGCTCTGGAGTGCGACGGCCGGGAACTGACGTTCGCCGAGCGGGTCACCTGGCTGACCGCGCGCGGTGAGCGGTGGATCACCGAGCTGCGCACCGTGCGCGTCCACGACGTCGACCTCGCGAGCCGATCATGGATCCTGGAGTTCGGCACCGAGCTGACCAACGTGCGCGGGCAGGAGCTCAGGATCGGCAGCCCCACCACGGCGGGCCGGCCGAACGCCGGATACACCGGCCTGTTCTGGCGGGGGCCCCGCGACATGACCTGGGGGGGCATCCTGGCCGAAGGGGACCTCGAAGGCGAGGAGGTCATGGGACACAGAGCGGGCTGGCTCGCCTACGGCTCGCCGCACGACGAGGTCGACGCCGCCTCCACCCTGGTCTTCGAGCAGCACCCGGACAACGCCGACGCGCCCACCCACTGGTTCGTGCGCAACCAGCCCTTCCCCGCGGTCGCCCCCTCCCTCGCCTTCCACGAGGAACTCGTCCTGCCGGACGGCGACACGCTGGCCCGCCGTTACCGGATCATCGTCGCCGACGGGCTGTGGGGGCGAGACACCGTCGAGGGCCACCTCAAGGACCACCCGTGGTGATCTTCACCGCCAGGACCACGGTGTCCTGGTCAAAGAGCGGCACCCGACTGTCCTAAGCGTTGCCCGGATGCGAGACTTCGCGCTATGACGGAAAAGGAGCCGCGTTCCCTGATCCCGAACATGCGGCTGGACGAGTTGCTGTCAGAGTTGCAGGGGCGTCTGGAGGCGGTGCTGGCGACCCGTGACCGGGTGCACGCGCTGCTCGAGGCCGTGGTCGCGGTGGGCAGCGACCTGGATCTGGAGACGGTGCTGCGCAGGATCGTGGAGACCGCCACCACCCTCGTCGACGCCACCTACGGCGCGCTGGGGGTGGCCGGTGAACAGAACACGCTCGTCCAGTTCGTCCCGGTGGGGCTGAGTGAGGAGGAGATCGCGCGGATCGAGCACTGGCCGCACGGGCTGGGCCTGCTCGGGTTGCTGATCAAGGAGCCGCAGGTCCTGCGGCTGGCCCACATCACCGACCATCCCGCCTCCTACGGTTTCCCGCCCGGCCATCCGCCGATGGGGTCGTTTCTGGGGGTGCCGGTCCGGGTGCGTGAGGAGGTGTTCGGCAATCTCTATCTGACCGAGAAGCGCGGTGGCGGGGCGTTCGACGAGGAGGACGAGGCGATCGTGACGGCGCTGGCCACCGCCGCGGGTGTCGCGATCGAGAACGCCCGTCTGTACGAGGAGACGCGGCGCAGGGAGATGTGGCTGCAGGCGTCGGCGGAGGTCACCACCAGCCTGCTGTCGGGTGCGGAGCCACGCGAGGTACTCGGGCTGATCGCGCGGCGGGCGCGAGACCTGGCCGCCGCCGACATCACGATGATCATGCTTCCCGACGCGGGCCGCGAGGTCCTGCGAGTGATGATCGCCGACGGTCCGGAGTCCGGCGGGCTCGACCGGGCCGGGGTGGACGTCACGGGCTCGCTCCCCGGCCGGGCCCTGCTGGGCGGCGAGCCCGTCATGGTCGCCGATCTCGGCGAGGCGGACCTGCCCGCGGCACTCATCCGGGATCTGACGGTGGGACCCGCCGCCGCGGTGCCGCTGGGCGTGGCCGGGGTGGTGCGAGGAGTGCTGGTGCTGGGTAAGCGACCGGGCCGCATCCCGTTCAGCGGCAGCGAACTGCGGGCACTGCACTCCTTCGCCGGGCAGGCGGCGGTCGCGCTGGAGCTGGCCGAGGCCCGTCAGGACGCCGAGCGGCTGGGGTTGCTGGAAGACCGCGACCGGATCGCCAAGGACCTGCACGACGTCGTCATCCAGCGGCTCTTCGCCATCGCGATGACCTTGATGAGCATCGTGCGCTTCGTCGAGCATCCGGAGGCCTCCGAGCGGCTCCAGCACGGGATCAACGAGCTGGACGAGACCATCCGGCAGATCCGCTCGACCATCTTCGCCCTGCAGACCCCCCGCGATGCCGACGAGCCCAGCCTGCGCGCGCGGATCGTGGAACTGGTCGAGGGCGCGCGCGGGCACCTGGGCTTCATGCCCGGCCTGCGGATGGAAGGACAGCTCGACCACAAGGTGCCCGCGCCGGTCGCCGAGCACCTGCTGGCCGTCCTGCGCGAGGCGCTTTCCAACATCGTGCGCCACGCCAAGGCTTCCAAGGCCGACGTCTTCGCCGAGGCGGCCGATGACCGGCTCACCCTCACCGTCACCGACAACGGCGTCGGCCTGCCCGGCGAGGGCAAACGCAGCGGCCTGCGCAACATGCGGGAACGCGCCACGGCGCTCGGCGGCTCCTTCGAGGTCGACTCCTCCCCGCGAGAGGGGACCCGGCTGACCTGGCACGTCCCCCTCACCTGACGGGCGGGGCGGCGCCCGCACCTCGGACACGGTGACGGAGGTTCCTCGGCCAAGGGATCTTTACCGCCGTCGTGGGCCGGTCGCCCGCCGCTGCGATGATGCCTTGGACACCATGGGGAGAGGGAGGACATCATGATCGTAGTGGGAGTAGACGGTTCGCAGGCCGCGCTCGCGGCCGCGGGCTGGGCGGCGCGGGAGGCCGCGGCGCGTGGTGGCGCGCTGAGCGTCGTGCACGCCATGCCCGCATGGCCCTTGGAGATCTCAGAAAAAGACCGTTACGCCGATGTGGGCCGCTGGATGCGTGAAGGGGCCACGTCCATGCTGGACGCGGCGATGGAACGCGTCCGGCAGGAGGATTCACGCGTCGTGGCGGAGCCGCGGCTGCTGGGCGGCGACCCGCGCGCCATCCTGATCGAGGCCGCCGCGGACGCGGAGCTACTGGTGGTCGGCAATCACGGGCTGGGTGGTTTCACGGGGATGCTGCTCGGTTCGGTCGCGCTGGGGGTCGTCGGACGGGCCGCCTGCCCGGTGGCCGTCATCCGCGACCCGTCCGCCTGGCCTGCCGGGGAGGTGGTCGTCGGTGTCGACGGTTCGGAGGCGGGCACGGGCGCCCTGAGCTTCGCCTTCGCCGAGGCGTCTCTGCGCGGTGTCGGCCTGCGGGCGGTGCACGCCTGGAGCCGTCCGGTCGTCGGGGGCGATCCCTTCGCGGAGGATACGGCCGAGGTCGAACGCCGTCTGCTGGCCGAGGCCCTCGCCGGCTGGGGCGAGCGCTATCCCGACGTCAAGGTCACCGAACAGCTCGAAGACGGTCACCCGGCGCGCGTCCTGGCCGAGGTCTCGGCCCGTTCCGGCCTGCTGGTCGTCGGCTCACGCGGTCGCGGCGAGCTGACCGGGCTGTTGCTGGGGTCGGTGAGCCATTCGCTGCTGCACCACGCCACCTGCCCTCTGGTCGTCACCCCCGCCCCGGCCTCTCCCGGCTCCTCCTGACCGGTCCCTCCCGCGACCGGTGTCCCCTTCGGGCGGCGGCGGTCAGGGAGCGGCATGGCCGAAGGCCGTGCGTGTCGCCGACGTTCGCGGATCCGCGAACGTCGGCGACTTCGCCGGCGTTCGCATGCGTGCCGTCCTCTTCCCTGTGGTGAGATTCCCGGTTCCCGTCGTGCTCGGCGTGACAGGGCCGAAGGTCCCGCGCCGAGGGGACGTTCGAGAGCGTGACGCGGTCCGTACGGCACTGTGGCCGGGCTCCGGGAAACGGTGTGATGAGTACGTCACGAAGACCGCTGAACATCACGCGACAACATGGAAAGGGGAGCCGTCATGGCCACCACTCACGGGCACGACGTTCACACCGGGCCGGTCATGGACACCGTCCCCGCGCCGGCCGTCAGGCGTCCGGTCGACTACGTCTGGGCGATCGCCCGGATCAGCCTGGGCTGGATCTTCCTGTGGGCGTTCCTGGACAAGACCTTCGGCTGGGGGTTCGCCACTCCCGCCGAGCGCGCCTGGATCAACGGCGGCAGCCCCACCACCGGCTTCCTCAAGGGCACCGGCGAGAACGCCCTGGGCGGACTGTTCAGCGGCCTGGCCGGACAGGCGTGGGTGGACTGGCTGTTCATGCTCGGCCTGCTGGGCGTCGGTGCCGCCCTGCTGCTGGGCGCGGGTCTGCGCGTCGCCGCCGTGGCGGGCGGCCTGATGATGGTCCTGATGTGGGCCGCCGAACTCCCTCTGCAGACCAACCCCTTCATGGACGACCACCTCGTCTACGCCGTCGTGCTGACCGGCCTGGCCCTGAGCGGCGCCGGCACCACCTGGGGCCTGGGCGCCTGGTGGGCCACCACCCCCCTGGTGCGTCGCTACCCCGTCCTCAGATAACCACCCCCGGACACATCCATCCCCTGAACACCACCCCCGGATCACACAAGGCTCGCCCCCCCGTACGGGGAGCGGGCCTTCTCGTGTCGGTCTGGGGTGGCCCGGACGTCCTCCACCGTGCCGACACCGTCATGCCGACACCGTCGCCGCGTGAGCGCGGCGACGGTGAGGTTCTCACCAGCCCAGTTCGTCGCAGCCCAGGTGGTCGGCCGGTTCGACCTGCAAGGTCGCGTGGGCCACGTTGTGGCGCCTGAGCAGCAGGTCGCGGGCCTGGTCCAGGACGGCGTGGCTGTCGGCGCCCTCGGAGGTGACCAGGTGGGCGGTGGCGACGTTCATGCCGGAGGTCAACGTCCACAGGTGCAGGTCGTGGACGTCGCGCACGCCCTCGACGGACTCCAGGTCCCTGGCGACGGCGGAGGCGTCCATCCCGGCCGGGACGTGCTGGCCAAGGACCGCGAACACCTGCCGTCCGAGTGAGACGGCGCGCACCGCGACGAAGGCACCGATGGCGAGCGCGATCAGCGTGTCCCAGATCGGCTGGCCGGTCGTCGCGACCAGCCAGCCGGCGACGATGACACCGACCGACCCGGCGGTGTCGGCCACCACCTCGTAATAGGCGCCCTTGACGTTCAGGCTCTCGGCCGCGCCCGCGCGCAACAGCAGCAACACGATCACGTTGATGACCAGGCCGATGGCTCCCACGACGAGCATCGGGCCGAAGGAGACCTCGGCGGTGGCGCCGATGCGGCCCACCGCCTCGGCCACCACGTACACCGCCACGCCGAGCATCAGCAGCACGGCCAGCAGGGAGGCGAACACCTCCGCGCGGTAGGAGCCGTAGCTACGGCGCCCCGTGGTGTCGGGACGGGTGGCGATGCGGGTGGCCACCAGGGCGGCGCCCAGCGTCACCACGTCGGCGGCCATGTGCCCGGCGTCCGACAGCAGTGCCAGCGAGCCCGACAGCAGCCCGTAGACCAGCTCGACCACGAAGAAGGAGCCGATCAGGGCGAAGGAGACCGCGAGCCGCCATCGGTGCCGGCCCGCCGCGTGTCCGTGGCCGTGCCCGGTGCCCATCAGCGGGTTCCGTCGCGTTCGGGGTGGATGGCCTGGGTGTGCTCGGTGTGGGCGAGCGCGAGGTCGAGCAGCATCCGCACGTGCGCGTCCTCCAGCCGGTAGAAGGCCATCCGGCCGGCCCGGCGAGCCGTCACGACGCGGTGCGCCCGCAGCAGCCGCAGCGCGTGGGAGACCGCCGACTCGCTCTGGCCGCTCACCGCGGCCAGATCGCACACGCACATCTCGCCCTCCAGCAGAGCGAGCAGCAACCGCAGGCGGCCGGGATCGGACAGCAGCCCGAACACCTCGGCGGTGTCGGTCAGATCCTGCGCGGCGGGCATCCGCTCACGCACCGCCGCCACCCGCGGCGCGTCCACGATCCGGGCTGTACACCCATCTATCGCCACGAATCGCTCATCTGAAGAACTATTCATATATAAAGATTAGCGTTCGCCGGAGGCGGCCTGTCAAGCGGTGCCGTGCCCGGGGACGGCCCACGGCCTGTCCGGCGGGTGGCGGCTCAGCCACTGAGCAGGTAATCGCGGGCCCTCTCCAGCGGGGAGACGCCGTACTCCTCCTCCACCGCCGAAGCGATCAGATGGCAGAACAGGTGCCGCTGGATCGGGGTGACGCCGAGCCGGGCCAGATGGGCGTAGAGCATGTTGACCGCGAGGCGGTGGGCGAGGAACCAGTCCGATTCGAGGATCTCGGTGCGGTGCCGGTCGGTGGACATGAGCACGTCGAAATAGTCGACCCGGTGGCGCTGGAGCACCGGCTGGTCGGAGACGTCCAGATCGATCTCCTTGCGGGCCAGCAGCGGCAGGGCGATCTCCTTGTGGCGGTGGGTGAAGGCGATCCAGTCGCGTACGTGCGGCGCCGGGTCGCCCGCGTCGATCGATGCGACCACGTCGACCACCGTCGCGCGCATCTGCCTGGCGTTCTCGCGGTACCTGGCCTCGAACGCGGCCATGATCGCGTCCCGGTTCTCACAGCACGAGGCCGCCGCCGCGACGTGAGATCGATAGGACATGTAACCGCGGCTGACCGGAGGGACGCTCACGTGCGCCACGGCGACCATGAGGTCGATGGCGACCGCGAACAGCGCGAGCTCACCCCGGCGGACCAGGTCCAGCGTGCCGAAGACGAGCCGGGTGCTCTCCGCGGCGGACGCGTCGATCAGGTTCGCCAGCGACCGGCCGCCGAAGACGCGCAACCGGTCGTCGTACGGCTCGATCTGCAGGGAGTTGTCCGGATACCACGGCCGCAACGGCCCGGTCTCGTGCTCCCGTACGGCGAGCAGGCGGTGGGCGGCGAGGTGCTCGTGCTCGTCGAGGCGGGTGGTGGAGGGATGCTCACGCAGATAGCCGGTGATCGCTTCGGTCGCGACGGGGAGGATCTCGCGTTCCCAGTCTCGCGGGGTCGCGCGGAAGTTGAGCCGCAGGTGCGGCCCTCGGCGCCAGTGGCGGACGAGGTAGGGCTGCTGGATGAGGCCGTCCAGACGCTGGAACAGCGGGCGGACGCAGTCCAGGATCAGCGCGTCCTTGTCCTGGTCGTAGTAGCGGATCTGGATGCCGTGCCAGGGGAGTTCGCTCACGAGGTTTCCTCGCATCGTGCCGCCCCCTCCAGGGTGACTGCGGTGAGGTAGCGCAGGTGCGCCTCTTCGGCGATCGACAGGCCGAGACGGTTGCAGAACAGGTGGACGCACCGGTCCAGCACGCTCAGGATGTCGTGGCGGTCCGTGTCCGCCGGGGCGTCGACGGCGCCGGAAGTACGGAACGCGCCCTGGGCGCGGACCGGGGAGAAGCGCCCGGCCCGCTGGAGCGCGACAAGGCGCCGGTGCAGGGTGTCGACCGAGCGCCACCAGGCGCCGGGCGAGTCGTACGTGTCGCCCGTATCGAGGACGCCGCCAAAAGATGGCCCGCCGACGGAACGGCCGGCCGTGGCGTGGTTCTGGGAGGAGACGGCGCGGGCGGCGATGAGCCGGCACCTTTCCGCCTGCGCGGTGAGGGCTTCGCGCTGCCTCGTGAAGATCTCCACCTGCCGGGCACGGGCCGGTGCCGGATCCCAGCGGTCACGTTCCCCGGCCAGCAGAGGGCCCAGGCGGCGGGGGTCGGGCTCCCAGGCGATGAGGGCGAGCATCATCGCGGAGAGGGCGTGGCCCAGCCGCCGCCGGTGGTCGTGCTCGCCGCGCAGGATCGCGAGCGCGATCCGGCTGGAGTCGGTGAAGTGCCGCTCGACGGCGGCGATCGCCTCCGGCCCGCCGAACGTCGCGTACTCGGGCCGGTAGGCGACGGCCTCCACGTGGTCGTCGGGCCGCAGCCGCCGGTCGTAGGTGTCCATGCCCTCCCGCCCGGCGAACTCCCGGGCGAGCAGCGCGTAGCCCTCGCGATCCCACGGGTCCGTCGTCGGATGCGCCGCGAGGTGCTCTTGGAGCACGGCTGTGGCGCGTTTCTCGATCGTCGTCGCGTCGCCGGGGACGCGCGGCAGCAGGCGGAGCCGCAGATGCGGGCCGCCCTCCCAGTACCGCAGGAAGAAGAACCGGTCGAGCCGTTCGTCCAGCTCCCGCACCAGGCCGTGGACGGCCGTGCCGAGCAGCAGGTCGGTGTCGGTCCGGTGGAAGGCGTGCAGGGAGATCCAGCGGTCAGGCATGGCCCACCTCGACCACGTACTCGCTCACATGGCGGCGGCGATCGGGGTGGTCGCCGTCTCCTCCGAGGTCGGCCGCCGCCTCGAAGTCCGGGAGTGGCTCACGAAAGACGACCATCGATCCGCTCGCGTCCAGCCCCCGGTCGAACAGCGCGACCAGCGCCGGATCGGCCAGATCGAGATAGGTCGGTTTGGCGAGCCGCCCCACGCGCAGCCTGTCGCGGACCGGCGCGCCGGGATCGGCAGAGGAGACGAAACAACGTTCCGGCAGGGCGTGCTCGGCGAACCAGGCCGCGAGCGCGAGCAGGTGCGTCGCGGCGGAGTCGCCCCTGCCCCGGCGCGGGATCTCGCGCACCGGGACGTACCAGGCGGCACGGGCCACGGTGACCCGGCCGACCGACACCCGGGCCGTACGCCCGACGCGGGCCGGCACCGCCTCCGGCGGCCGGGAGAAGATCGACTCCAGCCCCATCACCGGGCTGGGCATGTCGCCGAAGAGCTGGAGCAGGAGGCGTGCCGTACGCGGCAGCAGCATGGGCGCGACCATTCCGGTGTACACCGGCAGGAGCGGGGTGTCGTGCCCGGCGTGCGTCAGAACGAGACCGCCGGCGCCTGGCTCGTGCCGGACGGCGAGGTCACGCAGGCCGAGCACGGCCGGGCCACTCGGGACCACGCCCGGATAGCCGATCTCCTGGGTCGCCACCGCGGAACGCAGGTTGACGTTGCTGCCGAACAGCCCGGTGATCTCCACCGGCACGCCGCGTTCCGTCCCGAGCGGACGGTTCTCACCGGCGGGAACCCCGGCGACCCGCAGCAGGCGGTGCACGCGGCTGCGCATCGCGCCGTGCCCGGGGCCGAACCCGTTGAGCACCAGCCGAACCGGCGTGTCCTCCGGCGGGCCGATCGTCTGCACGAAGCATGACAGCGACCCGACGGGACGGACGAACGCGGGACGGCCGGCGGTAAGACCGGCCAGCACCGTCGGATCGACGGTGAGCGGGTCCGGGGTCTGGGGCAGCAGCCCGCGCACCGCGGCCAGCGCCGCCGCGCGGGCGTCTCGAAGCTCGTCGAGCCGGGGCACGGCGGGCGTCCGGCCTTCTGGGTGCCGCTCCTGCCACGGATACATGAGCGCGTGCAGTTCACCGGCGAGGGTGCCGGGTACGGCCCGATGGGTTCGCTCGGCGAGCGTTCGGTGGAACCGGCCGAACGACACCCGCGCGCCGGCGCCGAACCACTGCGCGAACAGGTCGGCGGCGAGCAGCCGGGCGACGCCGTCCCGATCGAAGACCGCGGCGAAGTCGGTGATCGCGTGCAGGTCGCCCAGGGCGGGACGCCAGGCGGCCAGGCCCAGCCGAGGTCCGGGCGTGGTGACCACCGCGTTCTCGTGGAAGAGGTTGCGGTCCGGCAGGCGGTCGGCGTCGTCTTCGGCCAGCCGGGTGAACGCTGAGCGCACCTTCCGTCGCAGCGCCTCGCGTTCCGACACGCGGGCCGCCTCCGGGTAACGGGCGAGCGCCTCCTGCGCGGCGGCGAGCGCCTTGCCCGCGGGATGTGTGCCGAGCCGATCGGTCAGGTCGGCGAGGTGCGCGGCGGCCTGGTCGGCGACCGGGGGATGGAGTTCCAGCACTCCCAGGTCGAGCAGCCGGCCGAGCGCGTCACCGGCCCCGGTACGGAGATCGCCGTACGGCGGGCGCAGCAGCCGCCGGAGCGGTTCGGAGGCGGCGATGCCGTTGTAGGCGTCCTCCTGGCCGGTCACGTACCACAGGCGGCCGTCGTCCTCGTCGAGGCTCGGGTTGGGCCTGATCTCGAAGAGGTCCGCGAGGCCGTCGTCGGCGCGGGCCAGGTCGGTGAGCAGCCGCAGCAGCAGGGGGACATTCGGCTCGACCGCGCTGCGCCACGCCCACGGCCCGTCCCAGCGGACCGGCTCGCCGTCGTCGCTCCACCGTCCGAGAGCCGCCATCATGAAGGTCGCGTGCGGGCTCGTCTTCGCCACGACGCGGGCCAGGTAGCGGCTGAGGCGGAGCGCGACCTGGCGCGGCGGGGCGGTGCCGGGCGGTGCGGCCAGCCACCGGCGCAGCGCGGCGGACATCGCCGGTCCCGCCTGGAGCACGCCGTGGCCGAAGGCGTCGGTGCCGACCCATCGGCGCAGCGCCTCGTAGGTGCCCCGGCACTCCTGATCGAGCTCCTCCGGTAGCCGCCGGACGAGCGCGTCATGCCGATCGAGGTCCGCGATCCAGGCCGCGACGCGCGGAGCGAGGCCGGAGCCGACCTCCACCGGCCAGGCGCGGCCCGCCGGGCGTCTCGCGTTGTACAGCGCCCGGCGCAACGCCACCAGCGCCGGCCGCTGCGGGCCTGGCCCGACCGCTCCGATCACCGTCTCCAGCTCGTCCGCGAGCCGTCGGCCCTCGTCGGCCAGCCGATCACGAATCGCCAGGATCTCCTGGACGCTCCGCCACGTGGCCGTGCACCTCAGCTCCGCGAGCGCCGCCACCGGTAGCGCGGCGATTCTGGCGACCACGGTCGCGTCCACCGTGCGATGAGCCGCGTCGATCTCGACGCGTCCCGGCAGGCCACGACGCGTCGAGACCATGTGCGGGGAGCCTAGACGAGCCAGCTCGTGCGCCCGGTGATGCCCGAGGCGCCCACTTCGGTGTTACCGAGACCCATGCCCAGGGCCTTCACGAGATCCTCGCCGGGGAGCTCGACCGTCATCACGTCGAGCGCCTCCAGATCGAGGTGGAGTGGTTCGTTCGTCGCCATCTGCACTCCCATTCCTGCCCGCCGGAGCGGGCTGTGTCGGTGACGATCGTTATCGTAGGCGCGGTCAACGATCTCGTCACTCGGTGGAAGGGGGAATAAATGACCGGGAGGCGCGGAGGTCGAATGTTAATCGCCCCTCGGTGTCGCGGTGATGAGTGTCGTCGCCTTTTCCACCAGGCATGAATAACCATCAGTGAGATCGCCGAACCATTTGGTTCCACGATGGTAAGAGATTGCTGTCCATCGAAGTAGGGGCATTTATCGGTGCCCATGGAGGGTCTTCGGGCAAGCGGCAGAGTGGTCCTTTATTAAGCTTCGGAAGGCCGATGTGATTAACGGTGAGTCATCGCGTGTTACGTTCTTGTTTCGCTGTCGCACGGTCGTGGGATCGCGAAGCCGAATCGCGTGGCCTCGCGCTTTCCGGCGACCGGGTCGCGTTCTTCTTCCAGGATCGTTCGCCGCTCGGGAGGATCCTGGCCGGGACGCGTGAGGGGCGGGGGAGCGACCGGTTCAGCATGTCACTTGCGAGGAGCCCCGGGCCTTCGGGCCCGGGAGGAATCGCATACGGACCGCACGTGTCGGCCTGAGTGGTTACGCTTCGCAGCGTGAAATTCGTGGTGCAGGTCCGGCTGTTCCCCACGCCCGCCCAGGAGGCGGCGCTGGCGGACACGCTGCGCCTGTGTAACGAAGCAGCCAACCTCGTCGCCGGTATCGCGTGGCAGACGAAGACGTTCCGCAACTACGACCTGCGCAGGCACACCTACGGCCGGCTCAAGGAGATGGGCCTGTCGGCCCAGCCCGCCCAGCACGTCATCAAGAAGGTCACCGACGCCTACACGACGGTGAAGGCGCAGGCGAAAGCGAAGCTGCGCAAGCCGGTCGCCTTCCGCGCCGACGCCGCCCAGCCGCTCGACGACCGGTGCCTGTCCTGGCAGACCGCTGAGCGGACCGTGAGCATCTGGACCACCGGCGGCCGGATGAAAGGCGTCCGATTCGGCTGCTCCGATGAGCAGGCCCACGCGCTGGCCGCCTACCGCAAGGGCGAATCCGACCTCATCCACCGCGACGGCCTGTGGTTGTTGATCGCCACCTGCGATATCCCGGACACCGAGGTCATCGAACCCGACGGATTCCTCGGCGTCGACCTCGGCATCGCGAACATCGCCACCACCAATGACGGCGAACACCACTCGGGCAAGCACTTGAACGCCGTCCGGCACCGCAACCGAGAGCTGCGGCGGCGCCTGCAGGCCAAGCAGACCAAATCCGCCAAACGGCTGCTGAAGGCACGCCGCCGAAAAGAGGCCCGCTTCGCCCGCGACGTCAACCATGTCATCTCCAAGCAGATCGTGACCGAGGCTGCACGCACCGGACGCGGCATCGCCCTGGAAGACCTCCAGGGCATCCGTGAGCGGGTACGGCTCCGCAGGCCCCAGCGGGTCACGCTGCACTCGTGGGCGTTCCACCAACTCGGTGCGTTCATCGCCTACAAGGCCGCCCGTGCCGGGGTCGCCGTGGTCCACGTCGATCCCGCGTACACCTCGCAGGGGTGTTCGGCGTGCGGCCACATCGACAAGAAGAACCGGCCCGATCAGGCCACCTTTTCCTGCATGTCGTGCGGCTTCGCTGAGCACGCCGACGTCAACGCGGCCCGCAACATCGCCGCACGCGGCGTTGCGAGCTGGGCAGTGAGTCACGCTGCCGACGACGCGGCCTGAACCGTCGAATCCATCGACGGCGAGGAGCCGCAAGCTCGGTCGTTTACGACCGAGAAGCTGACCCTCCGCTCCAGGTGTCGTCGTCCTGGAGCCAGCGCACCTCGTTCACCACGTCGACGACGCCGTTGACGCGGCCGACCACCCGGGCCGCTATCTCGGCTTCGCTGCGACGTTCCATGGTGCCCGTCAGGGTGACGACACCATGGTCGACCCGGACGTTGACCTGCGCGGTCTCCATCCGCAGGGAGCGGCCGAGGACCTCCTCGCGCACCTCGTCGGCGATGTCGGAGTCGGGCCGGACGAAAACCCTGATGAGGTCGCGGCGGCTGACGATGCCCACCAGGCGGCCATCCTGGTCGACGACGGGGAGCCGCTTGATGCCGTGCGCCTCCATGAGCCTGGCGGCGCCGACCGTCGGCGTCTTTCCGGTGACGGTGATCGCGGGGGAGGACATCAGCTCGGCGGCGACGTCGCCCCGTGCCTTGGCCTTCGGGGCGCGGACCTCCTGGTTCAGCCGGTGCCGCAGCCGGGCGCGCAGCGGCGGCTGGTAGCCCTCACGGTAGTACTGCTCCCGGAACTCCTCCTTGGCGAGCAGATCCGCCTCGGAGACGATGCCGATGACACGGCCCTCCCCGTCCACGACGGGAACGGCGCTCACCGCGCACGCGATGAGCGTCTCGGCGATGTCCTTGAACGGGGTGTCGGCGGTGACCAGCGCCACGTTCCTGGTCATGACGTTCTCTACCTTGGTGCGCATGGCATGTTCTCCACCCGTGATGGTGCGGGCCTGCTCGCCCGGCTCGAAGGTCCGCCGGGCGGAGTTCTCCGGGAACGGCCCCTTTCCGCTCCCTGCGGACAAGTGATGAGTGTGGTCATCTGCCCGGCTCCGTGACCGTCTCTTCTCATCTCCATCTCACGCCCGGTGGACGGCGGGATGTAGGGCCGGAGGTCCCTGTCCGGCCGCCATTGGTCGCTGCCACCGGACGCGGCTGTGGGCGGTGCCGGAAACGGGCTGTCAGGTCTCCCGCTCGTCATGCCTGGACGAGAGGAGGCGGCCGGTTATCTGCTCGGCGCGTACCACGATGTAGTGGTCACGGTTGGCCGGCGCCCAGGTGCGCAGGGGGAGTGCGGACAGGCGCTCGATCTCGTCCGGTTCGCGTACGGCGCGTGCGGGGCCGACGGCGGTGACCGACCAGCCGGTGCGGGCGGTGAGGTCGAACTCGTCGGCCTCGAAGGCGACGATCGCGTCGCTGGCCGCGGCGGCGAGCTTGGATCCGAAACCCGTGCGGATCACGATGTTCTCGCCGTCGAGCACGAAGTTGACCGGTTGCACCGCGGGCAGGGCCCGGTCGGTGAACACGATGCGCCCGATCGAGGCCGACGCCAGGAGCGTGACGCACTCCTGGCGCGAGAGGATCTGCAGACCTGCCGAGTCGAGCTTCATGCCCTCAAGGCTGCCCGGTCGCTCTCCAGCGACGTTAGGGGCGAAAGTCCCCTTCATCACCGACGATCTGCCCTCAGGCCGGGCGCCGACGGGACATCGGGCGATGACGCGTACCGGGTCCGGGACGAAAGACTCTGCCCTCACGCGGTGAGATCGGGACCTGTGGCCCTGGAGCGGACCGCCGGGAGGGATGTCTGATGGGAGAGAAGACGGAGGATGCCACGCGCATCGCGGTGTGGCGATCGTCCACTCCGGGCGGCGCCCGGAGGGCGGGAGCATCCGTGAGGACTCGCAGGAATTGGAGAAGAAAATGTCGATCACCGTGAGTGACGTGATGGGGCGCACCGCCATCGCCGTGCGGCAGGACGCGGGTTTCGCCGACATCGTGGCCGTGATGCGACGCTTCGCCGTGGGCGCGGTGACGGTCGTCGACGTGGAGCGCCGTCCGGTCGGGGTGGTCTCCCAGGACGACCTGTTGCTCAAGGAGAGCGACGCGGTGCGTCACAGCATCTCCATCTTCGAGAGCGCCGCTCGCCGGCGCGAGCACGAGAAGGCCGCGGCGGTGGTGGCCAAGGACCTGATGACCTCGCCCGCGATCACCGTTACGCCGGGCATGCCCGCCAGGGAGGCGGCGCGACTCATGCACGACAAGAGGATCCAGCAGCTTCCGGTGATCGACCCGGTGACCGGCCGCCTCGCCGGCATCCTGCACCGGGCGAACCTGTTGCGCGTCTTCGACCGCGCCGAGGCCGAACTGCGCGCCGAGGCCGAGGCGGTCGCCAGCGACCTGACCACCGGATCCGAGGTGGTCATCGGCGTCGAGAACGGTGTGGTGACGCTCGACGGCAAGGTCGAACGCCGCTCACAGGTCGTCCAGCTCGTCGAGGCGATCCGCCTGCTCGAAGGCGTCGTCGACGTCACCTCACGGCTTGAGCACGGTGACGACGACCTGCTCGTCCTCCCGCCCCTGCTGTAGGCCCCTCGGGATCATCGCCGGACACGGCGGGGCATGCTCTGCGCCGCCGTGTCCGGCGGCGGTCGCGCGTGTCCGGAAGGTTCGAGGGGGTGAAAGACATTGCTGATCTACTTTGTAAAGGGAACGGGTTAGTTCAAAACCGACAAACAAGACAAAAAGGACTAAAGGGAGCGCTGAAAAAGCAGGGCCAGCGTGCGCTACGTGAGGGCCGGCCATCGTTCGCTCGTGAGGTGCCCGGTGCCGGGACATGTGCTTTCTCGTCGTACGGCAGGCGGTGCCACGGCGGTCTCGCGCCGGGAAGGCTCAACTCCGGGGAGCGTGCGAGGTGCGATGGACGGCGACGGGCGCCCGAGCGTGGTGGAGCAGGGCGCGTACGGTCGAGTTGAGGAACATCGCCCGGTCGCGGGCGCCCACGACGACCAGCTCAGCGGTCTCGGAGGCGTCGATGAGCGCCTTGGCCGGATGCTTGTGCACGACCTGCTCGATGAGGGGCACGTCGGGGAACCTCTCCCGCCAGCCACCGAGCGACTCGGCCAGCAGGCGGGCCTCCTCGTCGCCGACGTCTTCGACGTCGTAGACGAGTGGCTGCATGTCGCCGGGTGCTCTGCTGGCCGGGTGGGTCCAGGCGTGGACCGCTCGCAGTGGGCGCCGGTGCAGGGACGCCTCGCCGAAGGCGAACTCCAGGACGGGGTCCTGGTCGGCACGTCCGGTGACGCCGACGACGATCTCGCTGCCCCGGGTGGTGTGCGGTTGATTGACGATCACTACCGGGCACGGGGATCGGGCGGCCAGGTCGTGGCTGACCGAGCCCAGTAGCAGCCCGGCGAATCCGCCCAGGCCTCGGTGGCCGACGACGACCAGCTGTGCGTTCTCGGCCACGGCGGCGATCGCCTCGGCGGCGTTTCCGTCGAGGATCTCGGTGGTGACCTTCAGCGCGGGGTCGTGGGAGCGGACCTGTTCGGCTGCCCGGTGAAGGAGCTCCTCGCAGGCGGCTTCCTCGGCGGGGCCCCAGTGGCCGGGTTGGGGGACGAGCGGGACGTCGTAGGCCCAGCGCAGGGCGGCGTGGACGACGCGTAACGGCGCCTTTCTCAGGGTCGCCTCTCGCGTTGCCCAGGTCAGGGCCTGTAGCGAAGGCGTCGAGCCGTCGACGCCGACGATGATGGGTGCTGTCATGGTCACCGCCCTCGGTGCGTTGTCAGGGGTCGGTGCTCTGTCCCGGTGGCTGGGGCCGGGATCTGGCGGGTCTTGCGTGTTGCACGCCCCTGGCCCGTCTCATTCTTCGTGGCTCCGTCGTTCGCCGGGTAGGGACGAAGGTCCCCTGGGTTTCCTCGGGGGCCGCCTCGTCGCCCGGCCGGGTGAGGGTGGGTGGAGGATCAGGGTTCGTCGCCTGGGTTTCGCGGGTGGGCGCCGTGGGGTGAGCAGGGCGGAAGGTCCCACCGTGGTGGGACCTTCCGCCCTGCTCTTCTGCGTGTGCCCTGGCGAGCATGGAGAGGGAGGTGAGGGCGATGAGCGATATTCGTGAGGTTGTCGTCGGCTATGACGGTTCCGACTTCTCCATGCAGGCCCTGGAGTGGTCGATGGACGAGGCCGAGCTCGGGAGGTTGCCGCTGAAGGTGGTTCACACGTGGCGGTGGCCGTATGGGGAGGCCGATGAGGATGCCAGGCTTCACCTGCGTAACGCCGCCGAGCATGTGCTGTATCACGGGGCCGACTGCGCTCGCGCGTGTAGCACGCTGACCGATATCACGACGGATCTGTATGAGGGCGCGGCCGCCGAACGGCTGGTCGAGCTGTCGGAGCGTGCGGCGATGATCGTCGTGGGTTCTCGGGGCATGGGCACCCTGGCCAGGACCGTTCTGGGGTCGGTCGCTGGGTATGTGGCGGCTCATGCGGGGTGTCCGGTGATCGTGGTGCGCGGGCCCGGTCCGATCCCGGTGCCGAGGGAGCGTGGTGCCGTGGTTCTGGGGATGAGCGGCGACACCCCTGACGGGGTGATCGAGTTCGCTTTTCGTGAGGCCGCCCTCAGGCGGTTGAAGCTGACGGCGGTGCATGCCGGGCGCCTGCAGCCGTTGGTGCACGACACGCGGGTCGCGGCGAACGCGGCGGAGGACGGCATGCTGGAGCGGCTGGGGCCATGGCGGATCACCTGTCCAGGAGTGTTGGTCCGTACCTGTTTCGCCGCGACGTCCGCGAAGGACCTGCTGGAGGACGTGTCCAGGGAGGCGAGCCTGGTGGTGGTCGGCGGAGCGCGTGATCACGGCAGGCTCGGCTCGACCTCGAGGTCGGTTCTTCAGCATGGCTTCTGCCCCGTGGCGGTCGTTCCCGCAGGCTGGGAGAGTCCGTCGCGGAACGAGCCCGTCCTGTCGGGTTCCGACACCTCCGGTGATCTCTAGGGTCTCTTCGGGTGTTCGGAAGGGCTGATGGGGTGAGGGCTTCAGGTCTTCGGGAGCCGCCCGGGTCACGGCCGAGGGGCTGAAGAACCCGGGGGAGGTGAATTTTTACCTTCGGTGTCTTGTCCGGGCTGGGACGTCGTCGACGTCCCACTCCAGGTTGTCGATCACATCGACGACTCCGTTCACCCGCTGGGTTATCCGTACCGCGAGTTGGGCGTCCTCGCGTCGGTGCATGTGGCCGCTCAGGGTGACGACGCCGTGCGCGACGGTGGCGGTGGCGGTGTTGGGGGCGGCCCACAGGGAGTGTCCGAGAATGTTCTCCTCCACCTCACGGGCGATGTCGGCGTCACCGCGGACGAAGACCTTGAGCAGGTCGTGGCGGCTGACGATGCCCTGGAGCGATCCGTCGGCATCTACTACCGGCAGCCTTTTGACTCCGTGTTCGATCATGAGGCGTATGGCGGACACGACGGAGGCGTGCTGCTGGATCGTGATCGCGGGGGCGGTCATCAGGTCGGCGGCGGTGTCGCCACGGGCCTTGGCGCGGCCGTCGCCGCCCTTCTGGCCCAGGCGGTGGAGTAGCCGGATGCGTAGCGGTGGCTGGTAGCCCTCGCGGTAGTAGCGCTCCTTGAAGCCCTCCTTGTGGAGCAGGTCCTCTTCGGAGACGATGCCGATGACGTGCCCTTCGTCGTCGACGACGGGAAGCGCGCTCACCGTGTGGGTGATGAGCGCCTCGGCGACGTCCTTGAACGGGGCGTCGCCCCTGACCGACGTCACCTTCGTGGTCATGACGTCTTTGACCGTGGCGTACATCGACGACCTCCTTCGGGACACGCGGGTCCTTCGTGGTGTGATGGGCGGCCCTGCGCGGATCGGGGGCGGCTCGCCGCTGTCCGCCGGGTTCCCGGATCTCCATCTCACTGCCGGGAGGGCCGTTCGGGCAGAGGCCACAGGTCCTCGATGTGGAGGTCTTTCGGCCACCGGGTGCCGGGATCCCGAGCGGGCCGACGAGGTCGTGTCTTGTCGGTCAGGTGTTCGTCATCGGAGGGTAAACAATGGCCGGAAGAGTGGACACGGTCTCCTTGGCGGGGCGGGTGTCCGCGTGCCCGGGTGCGAAACTTGGGGTATGGCGAAGATCGAGCCGGGTGCGTTGATCACGCACATGCGCCTGGACGAGCTCTTGGCGGAGTTGAGGGTGCGTCTGGAGGCGGTGCTGGCGACCCGTGACCGGGTGCACGCGCTGCTTGAGGCCGTGGTCGCGGTGGGTGGCGATCTGGATCTGGAGACGGTGCTGCGCAGGATCGTGGAGGCCGCCACCGCGCTGGTGGACGCCACCTATGGGGCGTTGGGGGTGGCCGGTGAGCACAGCACGCTCGTTCAGTTCGTTCCGGTGGGGCTGAGTGAGGAGGAGATCGCGCGGATCGAGCACTGGCCGCATGGGCTGGGCCTGCTCGGGTTGCTGATCAAGGAGCCGCAGGTTTTGCGGCTGGCCCACATCACCGACCATCCCGCCTCCTGTGGCTTTCCGTCCGGCCATCCGCCGATGGGGTCGTTTCTGGGGGTGCCGGTCCGGGTGCGTGAGGAGGTGTTCGGCAATCTCTATCTGACCGAGAAGCGCGGTGGCGGGGCGTTCGACGAGGAGGACGAGGCGATCGTGACGGCGCTGGCCACCGCCGCGGGTGTCGCGATCGAGAACGCTCGCCTGTATGAGGAGACGCGGCGCAGGGAGATGTGGCTGCAGGCGTCGGCGGAGGTCACCACCAGCCTGCTGTCGGGTGCGGAGCCACGCGAGGTGCTCGGGCTGATCGCGCGGCGGGCGCGGGAGATGGCAGGGGCCGATGTCGTGGCTGTTCTGCTGCCTGATGAGGGTGGCCGGGTTCTGCGTACGTTGATCGCCGAGGGGGAGGCCTGTGATCAGGTGGCTCATGCCGAGGCGTTGATCGCCGATTCTCTGGCCGGTCGCGCTTTCGTCACCGGTGAGCCGCTCATGGCGACTGATCCGGGCGAGGTGAAGGTTCCGGTGGTGATAGCCGGATACATCTCGCTCGGCCCGGTGGCCGCGGTGCCGATCGGAGCGTCGGGAGGTGTGCGGGGGGTGTTGTCGCTGGGTAAGCGTTCGGGGCGTCTCCCGTTCAGCGGGGATGAGCTGCGCACCCTGCACTCTTTCGCGGGGCAGGCCGCGATCGCCTTGAAGCTGGCCGAGAGCCGGATGGACGCCGAGCGGCTGGGGCTGTTGGAGGATCGCGACCGGATCGCCAAGGACCTGCACGATGTGGTGATTCAGCGGTTGTTCGCCGTGGCCCTGACCTTGATGAGCACGGTGCCGCTGATCGAGCGGCCGGAGGTCTCGTCGCGGCTGCGTGGCTCCATCGACGAGCTCGATGGCACGATCCGGCAGATCCGTTCCACCATTTTCGCCTTGCGTGCCTTCCCTCAGGAGGGCGATCCCGGTTTGCGTGCGGGGATCGTGGCCCTGGTGGAGGGGGTGCGCGGCGAACTGGGTTTCATTCCGGGCCTGGAGATGGGGGGCCGGCTGGACGGCGCGGTGCCGGAGCCGTTGGCCGAGGACCTGCTGGCCGCGTTGCGTGAGGCGTTGTCCGATGTGGTGCGTCATGCCGAGGCCTCGAAGGTGGAGGTATCGGTGGACGCCGGTCAGGAGCGGCTCGTCTTGACCGTGGTCGACAACGGGGTCGCCGTGTCCGCGGACGGCGGGCACGATGGGCTGCGTGATCTGCGGGAGCGGGCCGAGCGGCTGGGTGGGTCCTTCGTCGTCGGCTGCTCGCCGGAGGGTGGCACCCGGCTCATTTGGAGCGTTCCACTGGGTGAGGGCAGGTCGTGATCGCGAAGTTCACAGCCGTTCTTCGGTGCGGGTGTTGTCCCGGTCCCAGGCGAGTTCGTTGATCACGTCGATGACTCCGTTGATCTGGCGGGTCATCTCCAGGGCGATCCTGGTGTCCCCGCGCAGGGTCATCCGTCCGCTCAGTGTCACCATGCCGTCCTTGACGGTGACCTGGACGAGGGAGGTGTCCATCCACAACGAGCGTGTCAGGACGTCCAGGCGGACTTCGCGTTCGATGTCGTGGTCGGAGCGGATATATGCCTTCAGCAGGTCGCAGCGGCTGACGATGCCCGCCAGGCGGCCTTGTCCGTCGACCACCGGGAGCCGTTTGACGTCGTTCTCCCTCATGAGGTGGCCGGCGTCCGTCACCGGGGCGTCCTTCGAGATCGTGATCGCGGGGGCGTGCATCAGCTCCCTGGCGACGTCGCCTCCGGTTCGGTGTGCGTAGGGCTGCCGTTCGTGCGGAGTGGGTGGTGGAAGGTGCTCGCCGGAGAGCGTGTCCTTGGCTTCCTGTCTGCGGAGCAGGTCGGCCTCGGAGACGATCCCCACCACGTGGCCGTCGCCGTCCACGACCGGCAGGGCGCTCACCGTGTGGGTGAGAAGCGTTTCCGCGATGTCCTTGAAACAGGTGTTCTCGCCGACAGAGATCACCTTTCGGGTCATCACGTCCTTGACGGTGAGGTGCATCTCGCCTCCGAACAGGTGGTGACACGGGCCGGCCTGGTCATCGGGGCTTCCGCGCTCGTCGGCCGTGACTCGTCCATACGGGCAGCATCGTTCGGGTTCGCGGCGTTTTCCAGGGTCCAAGGGCTCTTATGAGCCGGGACTGTCGGCTCTAAGGGGGTGCGGGGCGCCTGAGCGATCAGGGGGCGGTTTCAGTCGTAGTTCGGCCAGGTCGGTGACGGTCAGGTCGGCTCCGGCGGCCCGCAGGGCCTGTCCCCGGGTGTGCCGATCGACGCCGATGACGAGTTTGAAGTGGCCTCGCCTGCCGGCTCGCACACCGGCCAGGGAGTCCTCCACGACGGCCGCCCGGCTCGGGGCCACCCCCAGTCGCCGGGCCGCGTACAGGAACAGTGCGGGATCGGGTTTGCTCGCGAGTCCAAGCCGGGCGGCGGTCACGCCGTCGACCAGGATGTCGAACAGGCCGGTGGCGTGCGCGGCGTCGAGCACCCGTGCGCAGTTGCGGCTCGCGGAGACGGCGGCGGTGAGTACTTTTCTGCGTCGCAGTTCGCGAACGAGTGCAAGGGTCGAGTGGAAGGGGGTCACGCCGCGGGTGTCGAGTTCGGCCAGGAAGAAGGCGTCCTTCGAGGCGGCGAGATTCGCCGCCGTGTCCGGATCGATGGTGATGTTTCGGGATCGTAGAAAGTCGTTCACCCCGTCCAGCCGGGATTTGCCGTCGACGTGAGACAGATAGTCCTCGTCGGCGTCGAACATCCGGAACGGCTCGCCGGACCGTTCGGCGTGCTCGCACAGGAAGGCGTCGAAGATCTGTTTCCACGCGGCGGCGTGCACGGTGGCCGTGTCGGTGATGACCCCGTCGGTGTCGAAGATCATCGCGGAGATCTCTTCTAGGTCCACCACTGCGGGAGGCGTCATGGAGCGGTCCCTTCCCGCCGGGTGCGGCGGCTGCCCGATCCCGCCGTCGGGGCCGGTCGGCCCTGACGGTCCCGCGGGCCGGCGCCCTTTCCCAAAGGCGACGTGCCGGAGGTGGACGGTCGCCCGGGCGGCCGCACCGGTGTGGATCACGGGCCGTGCAGGATGCGGCGGCCGGTGATCTCGGAAGGGGTGATCTTGACGTAGAGTTCGCGGTCGCCACCGGCCCAGGGGTGGACGCCCAGGGTCATCACGGCCGCCTGTTCCTCGGCGGTGGTGACATGATGGACGCCGCCTCGGATGAGGACGCTCCAGCCCTCGCGGTTGGCGTCGTCGATTCGATCGACCTCGAAGGCGACTTTGAACTCGACCCCCTTCACGCCGGTCCTCAGGCTCTCGTCGAGCGGGCCGCCGAAGGCGGTACGGAAGATCACGCAGCCTTCGTGCAGGACGTAGTTGACCGGCAGGATCATCGGGCCGCCGAGGTCGTCGAAGGCCAGCCGGCCGACCCCGCCGGGGGAGATGAGCCGCAGGCACTCCTTCGCGTCCAGGCGCTTCAGCTCAGGGTGGAGTGCGGCTCGTCCCTGCCCGGGGGGCTGGTCGACGGTCCCTCCGAGGAGTTCGGCGGTGCTGGTGTCCAGGGCGGAGGCGAGGCGCTCGATGGTCTCGATGGCGGGTGCGGCCGCCCTCTGCTCCACGTAGGCGAGGTAGGAGGGGTTGATTCCCGCGCGCTTCGCCAGTTCTTCCCGGTCGAGGCCGAGGCTTTCACGTCGCCGGGTGATCCGGCGGCCGAGGTCACCGGGAGCGGCGAGGCGTTCAGCCATGGGGTTTTCCCCTTTCAAGGTGGGTGTCGTCCGCGGAGGCGGGCGTTTCATGCCGTCGCGGTGTTTTTCAAACCTCCCCGCATGCGACGCCGGGCTCTGGTGGCCGGCCTTCGGGGAATCTCTTCACTGGGAACGCTATGGCGCGAGGAGGGGGCGGTAACAGGGTCGAAAGTCCTGTGCGCCGCGGCCAGGTGACCTTGTCGGCCGCATGTCGGCCGCATGTCGGCCGCATGTCGGCCGCACGCCGGCCGCACGCCGGGTCGCATGCCGGTCGTGTGCCGGTCGTGGGACGCCGGCTCGTCAGCGGAGCCGGCGGCGCAGGGGGGAGGGGACGGGCGAGGCCGGGGCCAGCCGGATCCGCGCGTCCACCACGACGGCGTCGGCGGGACCGGCGACGATCGGGTTCAGGTCCAGCTCGGCGATCTGGGGAAGGTCTTCTGCGAGTTTCGCCACCCTGACGATGTGATCTTCCAAAGTGGCGGTGTCGGCCACCGGGCGACCCCGGTAGCCGAACAGGAGTGGGGCGCAGTGCAGCTCCCGGATCATTTCCGCGGCGTCCTGGCCGCTCAGCGGGGGGCTGCGGAAGGCGCGGTCGGTGAGCAGCTCGGCGCTCACGCCTCCCAAGCCGACCATGACCAGAGGGCCGAAGGAGGGGTGGCGGACCGCGCCGACGATGATCTCCACACCGTCGGGGACCATCCGCTGGACGATCGCGCCGGTCATCTCCTGGCCGACCATGTCCTTCATCGCCCGGTAGGCGCCGCGAACCTCCGCCGGGGTGCGCAGCCCGAGCCGGACGCCGCCGACGTCGCTCTTGTGCACCGGTCCCGTCGCCTTCAGCGCGACGGGGAATCCGAGGTGGGTGGCGGCGAGGGCGGCCTCTTGCGGAGTGTCCGCCTCGATGAACTTCGCCACGGCTACCCCGTAGCAGCCGAGAAGCCGGGCGGCCGTCACCGGGTCGAGCCAGCGGCCCTGAGGATGGCGCGACAGGTCTTCCTCGACGAGTTCCCGTGCCGCCTGGATGTCCGTCCCCGCTGGGGGGACGAAGGGCGGGACCGGACGTGAGCGCCACCGCGCGTAGGCCGCGGCCCGGCTCACCGCCTGCACGGCCTGCTCGGGAAAGGCGTAGACGGGCACCGGGCCGGTCGTCCCGTCACGGCCCACCACGCAGGCGACGACGGTCTTGTTCGCCGAGCCGGCCACCCGTGCGATCGCCTCACGGGTCCGCTCGGGACCGGAACCGAACGGCGGGGTGTAGACGATCAGCACGGTGTCGATCTTCGGGTCTTCCAGCGCGGTCAAAGCGGCGAACTCCAGCTCCTCGGCCTGCCCGTCGGCCGTCAGGTCGACCGGGTTGGCGACGGCGGCGGCCGGGCGCAACCCGGAGCGCATTCGTCGCCGGGTGCCGGGCGACAGTTCCGGGACGAGAAGGCCGTGGCGTTCACAGGCGTCGGCGGCGAGCGCCTGTGGCCCGCCGGAGTTGCCGACGATCGCCACCCGGCCTCCGGCGGGCAGCGGCTGGGTGGCCAGCAGTCGTGCGGTGTCCAGCAACTCCTGCATGCCGTCGACGCGGATGACTCCGGCGGCGCGCAGCAGGGCGTCGACGGCGACGTCCGGGGTCGCGGCGGCGGCGGTGTGCGAGCGTACGGCCCGGTCTCCCGAGGTGCTGCGGCCGCTCTTGATCGCGACGATCGGCTTGTGCCGTCCCACCCTGCGGGCGATCCTGCCGAACCTCCGCGGGTTGCCGAAGGACTCCAGGTACAGGGCGATGACCTTGGTCTGGGGGTCGTCCTCCCAGTACTCCAGCAGGTCGTTGCCGCTGACGTCGGCCTTGTTGCCGACCGAGACGAAGGAGGAGATCCCGATGTCGAGTGTGGTGGCCCGGGCGACGAGCCCGGCGGCCACCGCTCCGGACTGTGACATCAGCGCGACGGCGCCTGGAAGCGGAGGGTGGGGCAGGAAACTGGCGTTGAGGGCGGCGCCGGTGTTGACGATTCCGAGGCAGTTGGGGCCGATCAGCCGCATCCCTCCGGTACGGCAGATGCGCAGCAGTTCCGCCTGGCGCTTCGCGCCAGGCGGGCCGGTCTCCGCGAAGCCGGCGCTGACCACGACGAGCCCGGCCAGGCCGTGGCCGGCGCACTGGCGCGCGACGTCCAGGACCGCGCTCGCGGGCGTGGCCACGACGACCAGGTCGACCGGCTCGTCGATCGAGGACAGGTCGGGATGGGCGGGGACGCCGAGGATGTGAGTCGCCTTCGGATTCACCGGGTAGACCGGGCCGGGAAATCCGCCGTCGAGCAGGTTTCCCAGCAGCCGATGCCCCACCCGGTCCGGCTCGCGGCTCGCACCCACGACGGCGACCGAGCGGGGAGACAGTACCCGCCTCAGTGAGGCGCGCTCCGCCTCGTGGTCGCGCCGCTCGATCGCGGCCGTGAGCGTGTCCGTGGGGCGCAGGTCGATCCGGACGCGTATCTCGTCGCCGGTGAACTCGCGCGTCGTGGTGAGGCCGAGGTCGGAGAGGACTTTCAGCATCGTCCCGTTTCCGGTGCGCACGTCGGCCACCAGCTCGCCCACGCCGCGGGCCGCGGCGTCGAGCGCGAGGTGTTCCAGCAGAAGGGTGCCCAGGCCACGGCCGTGGACGTGGTCGTCGATGAGGACGGCCACGTCGGCGCTGTGCCGCCTCTCGTCGGGGATGTACTCCGCGACCGCGACGAGCCGCCCGGAAAGGAGGGCGACCTGGGCGTGCCCGCGGTAGTCGGGGCCGGTCAGCCGGTCCATGTACAGGTGGGCCGTGGCGCGACCTCCGGTGAAGAACCGCAGGTAGGCCGATTTCTCTGAGGTGTGGTCCACCAGGGCGTGCAGGGCCGCGCGGTCCGTGTCGCGCAGCGGTCTGATGTGGGCGATCTCCCCGGTTCGAAGCAGTACGTCACATTCGTCCAGGATCGACATGAAGCAAGCCTTTCTCGGTGCTCCGCCGCCTGTCAGGGGTCCTTCGGCCTCATCGCCCGGCCGAAGGCCACCGTCAAAGTCACCCTCAGGGTCGCTGTCAAGGTCACCGTCCTAAAGTCCGGTGACGGATCCGGGTTTCGTGTCGATCTTTTCTTCGGCCTCCGGTGGTGTCCTCAGCCGGGTTCCATCTGAGGGCGCCGGAACCGCCGGGCGACGACGGCCGAGGGAGGATGGATCGCTGCCAGGGCCCGCTCAAGTGCCTGTTCCACGGTCGTGCCGGTGTCGATCTCGGTCGCCTCCGGCCAGGGCGCCGTCCTCGCCGCCATGGTCGCGGCGATCGCCTGATCGGCGTCGGACACCCCGCCGGTTCGCCGGGTGAGCCGCCCGGCGGTGATCTGTGGCGGGGCGGTGCAGCGCAGCGCCACGAGGTCGCTGAAGGTGCGCCGGGCGAGGTGCTCGGCCGCCGCCCGGTGCTCGGCGTCGGTCCAGGAGGCGTCGAGGATGACCGGCTCGCCGTGCCGGAGCAACCTCTCGGCTCGAAACAGCAGCTCGTCGTAGGTGCGCTCGGTGCGCTGCCGGTCGTAGATGCCCTCGCCGAAGGGTGCCGCCGCCGGTTGTTCCGGCGCGATGCCGGCGAGTTCCTTGCGAACGCGGTCGCTGTTCAGCAGCGTGTGTCCGAGGCGGTCGGCGAGGGCGGCGGCCAGGGTCGACTTGCCGGTTCCGGGATTTCCGCCGACGAGGACCAGGGAGATCGCCCCCGCTCGCAGGTGGCGGAGTGTGAGCTCGGCGAGTTGCCGGGCCTCTCGCACCGAGCCGGAGTCCTCCTGCCGCTGCCGCAGGCAGGCGACCTTGGCGCGGACGAAGGCCCGATAGGCGACGTAGTGGTGCCAGAGCGAGGGCGGGGCGGGATCGGCGGTGAACTCGATGTAGTGGTGCAGGAAGACCTCGGCCAGGCGAGGTGCCCCGAGCCGCTCCAGGTCCATGGCGAGGAAGGCCACGTCGTCAAGGCCGTCGAGAAAGCGGAGCCGTTCGTCGAACTCCAGGCAGTCCAGGATCCTCGGCCCGTCGTGCAGGCAGAAGATGTCTTCTGCGAGCAGGTCGCCGTGGCCGTCCACGATGCGGCCCTCGTCGACGCGGGCGGTGAGCAGGGGTTCGCGGCCGTCGAGGAAACGCAGTGTGAGCCGTTCGATCTCCGTGACGATCTCGGGGTCGAGGACCGTGTCGGGAAACGCGCGGATCTGGTCGAAGCTCGCGTTCCAGCGGGACCGCAGTGCCTGTCTTTCCCCGTTCCGGTCGATGCGCGGGTTGTGGGGGGATCGGGTGTGCATGCTCGCGATCATCCGTGCGATGCTTCGCAGGGGTTCCTCGACCGGTTGGCCCAGACGGACCATGACGGCGAGGCGGCGTTCCTCCGGCATGCGCCGCATCACGACGAGATGATCGCAGACCTCTCCGTCCGGGCCCAGTACGTCGGCGACCCCCTCGTAGACGTCCGGGGCGAGCCGCCGGTTGAGTTCCACCTCCCGCAGGCAGGCGGCTCGCCGGGCCTCACGGGTGGTGAAGTCCAGGAAGCCGAGATCCACCGGCTTCTTGAGCTTGAAAACACGATCTCCGAGCAGGAGCACGACGGCGATGTGCGTCTCCTTGATCTGTGCCCACGGTCCCATCGGCAATGCCTTCCACGCTCAGCTCCACCCTCGGATGACCGAAACCCCGGTTGAACGGCCGGATCCGCCTTTGAGGTGATCTTGGGCGGGTGGGCGGACTCCCCATCTCCCAGTCCTTCCCCTGGTCGCGACCTGTGACGCGGCCGCCGACGGTCGGTCAGGGCGGCACAGGGAGACAGTGAAGGGCATCAAAGGGCACAGAGGGGTGCAGAGGTGCGGGGGGACGCGGGGAAACACGGTGTGGGCGGGATGGATGTGTCTGTTGCTCGCCTTGCCCGCGGCCTACCCAAAAAAGGATTTATGTCATGATTTCGGGTCTTTAGGCCCTGCACGGCCCCCGCCGGGTGGCTGAAAACTGGCAGGTGAGGGGCACATCGGGGAGGCCAGGTGGTGATCACGCGAATCCGGCCGCATGGCCGGCACAGTCGGCACATGACCGGTAAGGCGAAGCCCGGACCGCCGAACGAGCCCCCGCCGACGCCCCCTTCGTCCTCCCCGCCGCCTACCGGCTGGCGGCGCTGGCTGCCGACGATCGGCATGCTGATCGTCGCGCTGTGGTTGCTGGTGCCCCTGCTGTTCACCGGGCCGTCGAACGCGTCGTACCCCTACAGCGATTTCGTCGCCAAGGTGAGCACGGGACAGGTCAAGGCGGTGACGATCGACGATCAGGGCGCGGTGTCGGGCACGCTGAGCAACGGAACCACCTTCACCAGCCAGATCCCCACCGCGCTCAACGCCGGTCGGCTGGAGGAGCAGCTTCGCTCCAATCACGTCCAGATCACCGCGACGCGAGCGGACAACTCCCTGATCTCGCTCCTGGTCGGCTTCCTGCCGCTGGTACTGCTCATCGCCCTGTTCGGCTGGATGGGAAGAAAAGCGCAGCAGTCCATGGCCGGTGGCATGGGAGGTTTCGGCCGGTCGAAGGCGAAGATCATCGAGGCCCAGCGGCCGGCGACCCGGTTCGGCGACATCGCCGGTTACGACGGCGTCAAACAGGAGATCAGCGAGGTGGTGGACTTCCTGCGTGCCCCCGCCCGGTATGCGGCCGCCGGCGCGAAACCACCCCGAGGAGTGATCATGGTCGGTCCTCCGGGAACGGGCAAGACGCTCATCGCCCGGGCGGTGGCCGGAGAGGCGGACGTTCCCTTCCTGTCGGTCACCGGCTCGGCGTTCGTGGAGATGTTCGTCGGCGTGGGCGCCTCACGAGTCCGCGACCTCTTCGACGAGGCGCGTAAACGCGCCCCCTCGATCGTCTTCATCGACGAGATCGACGCCATCGGCGGCCGGCGTGGCAGGGCGATCGCCGGCAACGACGAACGCGAGCAGACGCTCAACCAGCTGCTGGCCGAGATGGACGGCTTCGACCAGGGCAGCGGGATCGTCGTCCTGGCCGCGACGAACCGGCCGGAGACCCTTGACCCGGCCCTGCTGCGTCCCGGCCGTTTCGACCGGCAGGTCACCGTCCCCCTGCCCAACCAGGCCGAACGCGCGGCGATACTGGCCGTTCACGCGGCCGGCAAGCATCTGGCCCCGGACGTCGACCTCGGCGTGATCGCCCGTGCCACTCCGGGATTCTCCGGCGCCGACCTGGCCAACCTCGTCAACGAGGCCGCGATCAACGCGGTCAGGGCCGGCCGCACGACCATCAACGCCAGGGATCTCGACGCGGCACGCGAGCGGGTGCTGCTGGGACGGCGGGAGACGACCAACGCGCTGCTTCCCCAGGAACGCCACTCGGTGGCCGTGCACGAGTCCGGGCACGCCCTGCTCGCCACGCTGTGCGAGCAGGCCGACCCGGTCGCGAAGGTGACCATCCTGCCCGCCGGCCTGACACTCGGCGTCACCGAGCAACTGCCCGAGGCCGAACGGCATCTCTACAGCGAGACCTACCTCACCGATCTGCTCACCGTGCGGCTGGGCGGCCGGGCCGCGGAACTGGTCGTCTTCGGTGAGGGCTCCACCGGCGCCGCCAACGATCTCGCGGCCGCCACGCAGATCGCCACCCGCATGGTGCGCGACTTCGGCCTGTCACCCGCGCTCGGTCCGGTCGGCTACTCTCCCGCGGGCCCTCAGTTTCTCGGCGAGGACGGTGAGGATCTCCAGCGCAGGCCGTACTCGGAGCGGACGCAGCAGGTCATCGACGAGGAGGTCGCCCGCCTGATCCGCGAGGCCGAGAAACGCGCGGTCGACCTGCTGAGGGTGCACCGTGGCGCCCTGGACCGGCTCGCCACGATCCTGGTCGAGAAGGAGACGGTCGACGGTGCCGTCGTCGGCGGCGTGCTGCGCGACGAGCGGCAGGCGCATCCGGACCTGAACACCGCCGACGACGTCACTGTCTGAGAGGGGGACGTTTCCCGCATACAGGGAGGTGAATCGGGACCTTCAGCCCTATCGCCGGCGTGATTTTCCCATCGACGCTGGTGAATGGGGTGTGGTTTCGCGGATTGCGAGGTGGACGGGGTGTTCGTCGATCGCCATGAGGCGGGAATGCGGCTGGCCGAGCGACTGCGCGGGCTCGTCGATGTCAAAAACACCGGGAACACCGGGAACACCGGGCACGCCGGGGACACAGTCGTCGTGGGACTGCCCAGAGGGGGAGTGCCGGTGGCGTTCGAGGTGGCCAAGGCCCTCGGCGCCCCGCTGGATGTGATCATCGTCCGCAAGCTCGGGGTGCCGTTCCAGCCGGAGGTCGGGTTCGGTGCCCTCGGGGAGGGAGGGGTACGCGTCGTCGATCGCGACATCGTGTGGCGCGCGAATCTGACCGAGGAGGAGATGGCCGCGGTGGAGGAGCGGGAGCGCGCCGAGCTCCTGCGCCGCGGTCGCCACCTGCGAGGTGAGCGCGCCCCGGCGGATCTGACGGGCCGCACGGTGATCGTGGTGGACGACGGTGTCGCCACCGGCGGAACGGCTCGTGCCGCCTGCCAGGTGGCCCGTGCGCGCGGGGCCTCCCGAGTGGTGCTGGCGGTTCCGGTCGGAGCGCCGAGAACGATCGAGAGCCTGCGTGAGGTCGCCGACGAGGTGGTCTGCCTGCGAACACCGCACGCCTTCTACGCGATCGGTGCCTGGTACCTCGATTTCAGCCAGGGCACCGATGACGAAGTGGTCGAGTTGCTGCGGCGGGCCGAAGCCTGGGGCGGCAGGGGTGAGGAGAACGCGGGGGGAGGCGATCCTCCCGGCCCGGCCGAGGAGGTCTGGGTGGACGCCGGCCGGGTCCGGCTGCCCGGCAGGCTCGTCGTTCCCGAGAACCGCGCGGGGGTGGTCGTGTTCGTGCACGGCAGTGGCAGCAGCCGCCACAGCCCGCGCAACCGGTACGTGGCCTCGACATTCAACCGCGCGGGTCTGGCGACGCTGCTGTTCGACCTGCTCACCCCCGAGGAGGAGTTCGACCGGGGCAACGTGTTCGACATCGGGTTGCTGGCGGAAAGACTTGTCCGGGTCACAGGCTGGCTGGGGGATCAGCCTGAGGTGGCGGGCGTCCCGATCGGTTATTTCGGGGCCAGCACCGGAGCCGCGGCCGCGCTGTGGGCGGCGGCGGAGCCGGGCTGCGAGGTCGCCGCCGTCGTCTGCCGGGGTGGGCGGCCCGATCTGGCCGGTCCGCGACTTCCCGCGGTGCGGGCGGCGACCCTGCTGATCGTGGGAGGCCGCGACGAGGTGGTGATCGACCTCAACAGGGCGGCACAGGAACGGTTGCTTTGCGAGAACCTGCTCCGGATCGTCCCCGGCGCCGGTCACCTGTTCGAAGAGCCTGGAACGCTTGAGAGCGTCGCGGCTCTCGCACAGGAGTGGTTCGCCCGCCACTTCGGCCCACCGGTGAGCTGAGAGGCATCGCAGCCACCTCGCCGAGGCGAGCCGTGCCGCTCGGCCGTGCCCCGGCCCGGATGCCTGAGGGACCTTGGCCTCTAACGCGCCGGCGGCGCGAGCGCCCAGGATCTGAACAGGACCAGGGCGCGAGGTAAAGGGAGCCGATGATGGTTGCGACGGCCCGCCTGGGCGGCGCGGCCCGGCTGGACGTCGCCCATGCGAGCCCTGGACGCAGCGACTGGTTCGTCGAGTCCCTCGCCACCCAGACCTTGGTGATCTTCGCCATCCGTACCCGCCGCGTCCCGTTTCTGCGCAGCCACCCCAGCCTGCCCCTGCTGCTGGCAGCCCTCGGCGTCGTCGGTGTCGGTGCCCTGCTGCCGTCCACCCCGGTCGCCGGCGCACTCGGCTTCCAGCCCCTGCCCGCCCTGTTCTTCCTCGCGCTGGCCGTCATGGTGATCGTCTATCTGGTTCTCATCGAGTTCGGCAAGCGGTGGTGCTACCGCACCGTGCCCGCCGCACTTCCCACCCGCCCGCGCCCTCCCGGTCACCGCGTCCACCGCCGCGCGAGCCGGTTCGGCACCCCGGAGCCCGTCGCGTCCGCCGAATCCGCGAAACACCCGTGATCCGGTTCAACGGGGCCGCGTCGGCTCCGAGCGGACAAGCTCGGTCACCGTCTTGGACACGGTCTCGGCGAGCCGTTCGACGGCGAGTCCGACGGCGGGCGTCACCGGGGCACCGAGTCCGAAGTCGGCGCCCTCGACGGTGTGGAGCACGAGCTCACGAGGCAGGCGGCCGAGGGTACGGCCGAGCGCGAGCGCGTCGGCGATGCCCAGGGCGTGTGAACTGCCGTGCCGAACGGCGGGCGGCGTCCAGCGGTCGCCTCGGGCGCGGGGGCCGGAACCGAGGACGGCGCGGCGGCCGGTCGTGCCCGGAGGCGCGCCGGAGACCACCGTGTCGATCACGATCGCGAGCCGGGCGCCGGTCCACGCCTCGATCAGTTCGGCGGGGTCGCCCGCGTTCTCCAGCACGGTGACCCGCGCCGGGAGCGTGCCGCGCAGCAGCCGGGCCACCAACAGCCCTGCGGCGTCGTCTCCCCGGAACTCGTTGCCGATCCCGACGATGACGACGTCGGCGGTGGCGGCGGGGGCGACGGGGGCGACGGGGGCGACACGGTCGCACATGGGCCCTCCCGGGTGCGGATCGGCCTCACCGGTCCAGGTGAAGGCGCAGGAAGTGGGTCGAGCAGGAGATGCACGGGTCGTGGTTGCGTACCGTCCGCTCACACAGTGCCGACAACTCCTCCTGTGGCAGGCCGAGGCGGGGCTCGATGAGATGACGCAGATCCATCTCGATGCGGGCCTGGTTCTGCGAGGTCGGAGGCACGATGTCGGCCTCGGTGATCAACCCGGCGCGGTCGATCCGGTAGCGGTGGTAGAGCGTGCCGCGCGGAGCCTCGGAGACGCCGTTCCCGACCCCCGGGCGTGGTTCGACCGCAATGGCCGGCGCGTCCGGTTCGGTGTAGTTCTCGATGATCCGCAGTGCCTCCTCGCAGGCGTGCAGGACCTCCACCGCCCGGACCACGATGCTGCGGAAAGGGTTGCGGCAGACGGGGCCGAGCCCGGCGTCGGAGGCGGCCGAGCGGGCCAGGGGGGAGAGCAGGTGGGCGTTGAGGGCGTATCGGGCCAGTGCGCCCACCAGGTAGCCGGTGTCTCCGTCGAGCCGCGCGTGCAGGGCGGTGGAGTGCGGCACCTGGTCCTCCACGACGTGGTCGGGCCAGTCGGCCGCCGCGAACTCGGTGCCGTCGCTCACCGCGATCGAGCCGGACAGGATGGCGTACTCGGCCGGATGGCGCAGGGCCAGGAAGCGGTAGTCGTGTTCCACCTCGGGAAAGTCGAAGCCGGCCACCCAGCCCACCGTCTCCAGCGCCGCGTCGCGGGCCCGGCGCAGCCGTTCGGCGAGCGGGGCGAGCTCGGCGCGGGCGGGCACCCGGTAGAAGCCGCCCACCCGCACGTTGACCGGGTGGATGGCCCGGCCCCCGAGGGCGGCCACCAGCTCGTTGCCGGTCTTCTTCAGCGCGAGCCCCCGCTCCACGGCGTGGCGGTGGTCGGCCGCCATCGCCACACCGCTGTCGTAGCCGAGGAAGTCGGGGGCGTGCAGCAGGTAGATGTGCAGGGTGTGCGACTCGATCCACTCGCCGTAGTACATCAGCAGCCGCAGGTCCCGCAGCGGCCCGGCCACCTCCGCCTCGCAGGCCGCCTCGATCGCCTGGCAGGCGCTCATCTGGTAGGCCACCGGGCAGATGCCGCAGATGCGGGCGGTGATGTCGGGAGGTTCGGTGTGCGCCCTTCCGCGCAGCAGGGCCTCGAAGAAGCGGGGCGGCTCGTAGATGTTCAGCTCCACGTCGGTGACGCGGCCGTCGCGGGCGCGCACCAGCAGCGAGCCCTCGCCTTCCACCCGGGCCAGTCCGCTGATCCTGAGCGACCTATGCGTCATCGACGGCCTCCTCGGCTGCCTGAAGGAACGGTTCCTCGGTGGCGTTGAACGTCCGGTAGACGCGCACCAGCTCGGGGGTGCTCATGCCGAGCTCTCGCAGCCGCGCGTTGAGCGCCCGGGCGTTGGGGCTCTCCATCGGGCCGAAGCAGCCGTAACAGCCCCGGTTGAACGCCGGGCAGAGCGCTCCGCAACCGGCCTGGGTGACCGGGCCCAGGCAGGGGGTTCCGTGGGCGACCAGGACGCAGATGTTGCCCCGGGCCTTGCACTCGACGCAGACGCTGTGGCCGGGCACGAAGGGGCGGCGCCCGGCCAGGAAGGCCGAGATGACCTCCAGCAGCTGCCGCCTGTCGATGGGGCAGCCGCGCAGTTCGAAGTCCACCGGCACGTGGGCGGAGATCGCGGTGGAACGCTCCAGTGTGGCGATGTAGTCGGGCCGGGCGTAGACGACGGAGAGGAACTCCTCGACATCGGCGAAGTCGCGCAGCGCCTGGATGCCTCCCGCCGTCGCGCAGGCGCCGATCGTCACCAGGTGCTTGGAGACGCGGCGTACGTGCCGGATCCGGCGAAGATCGTCTGGGGTGGTGATCGACCCCTCGACGAGTGACAGGTCGTACGGCCCGGGCCCGACCGCGCTCGAGGCCTCCAGGAAGTAGGCGATGTCCAGCTCGGCGGCGACCGAGAGCAGCTCGTCCTCGCAGTCCAGCAAGGTGAGCTGGCAGCCGTCGCAGGAGGCGAACTTCCACACCGCCAGCCGCGGGCGCCGGGGCGCGGGCCGGGCCATCACAGCTCCGGAACCGCGAGCAGCCCGGCCGCGCGCTCGTAGCTCAGTACGGGGCCGTCCAGGCAGGTGAGCAGCGGGCCGAGCTGGCAGTGGCCGCAGCGGCCGACACCGCACTTCATGTCGCGCTCCACCGACAACGCCACCCGCCCGGCGGGCACACCCCGCCGTACCAGCCGATCCGCGGTCTCCCGCATCATGAGTTCGGGGCCGCATACGAAGGCGAAGGTGCGGCGAGGCTCGAAGACGATCCGGTCGATCAACCGGGTGACCAGCCCCACCGGCCCCTTCCAGGCGTGGTCGGGATGATCCACGATGATCTTGACGTCGATGTCGTGTTCGTCGCGCCAGCGGGCCAGCTCACCCGGATACATCAGGGTCGCGGGGGTGCGGGTGCCGACGATCAGGCTGACCCGCCTGTACCGGGAGGCGTGGGCGGCCAGCTCGCGGATCACCGGTCTCAGCGGGGCGAGGCCGAGGCCGCCGGCCGCCACGACCACGTCCAGCCCGGCCGCCGCCGGCAGGTCCCACGACGTGCCGTACGGGCCGCGGACCCCCACGACGTCACCGGGGCGCATCCGGCACAGCGCCGCGCTGACCGCGCCCACCGCGCGGATCGTCTGCACGTATCCGCCGGAGCGGGCGCGGCCGCTGATCGAGATCGGTATCTCCCCGACACCGGGGGCGTACAGCATCGTGAACTGGCCGGGCAGGAACGGCAGGCAGTCGCCCTGGAGCGGTCTCAGCGTCAAGGTCACCGTGTCGGCCCGGTCCGGGCGGCGCGACCGGACGCGGTAGGGCACCGGCGTCATAGGATGCATCCCAGCTCCTCGGTGACGTCGATACCGGTCGGGCACCAGGTGATGCACCTGCCGCAGCCCACGCAACCGGACATGCCGAACTGGTCGTACCAGGTGGAGAACTTGTGCGTCAGCCACTGCCGGTAGCGGGCCGGCCCCGAGGCGCGTACGGGGGATCCGCCGACCTCGGAGAAGTCCAGGGTGAAGCAGGAGTCCCACAGTTCCGTCCGCTCCGCGACGGTGCCGGTGAGGTCGGTGGAGTCCTCGACCGTGGTGCAGAAGCAGGTGGGGCAGGCCATCGTGCAGTTGGTGCAGGCCAGGCAGCGGGAGGCGACCTCGGCCCAGCGCGGCGAGTCGTGGGCCGCGGCCAGGCGCTGCTGGATGTCCGTGGTGTCCACCTGACGGCCCATCCGGGTGGCGGCCAGCCGTGAGACCTCCGCCGCGGCGGCGAGGTCGTCGTCGGTGCAGGGCCGGTGCGGGAGCGCCGCGGCGATCCGCGAGCCCTGCTCGCTTCCCGTCTCGACCAGGAACCGGTGCGGGCCGCTCAGCTCGGTGAGTGCCAGGTCGAACCCGCTGGTGGCCTTAGGCCCGGTGCCCATGGAGACGCAGAAACAGGTGCCGCCGGGCACCGCGCAGTTCACCGCGACGAGGAACAGCGCCTCACGACGCCTGCGGTAGGCCGGATCGGGGTGCCTGCCGCCGAGGAAGACCCGGTCCTGGACCGCTATCGCGGCCAGGTCGCAGGAGCGCACGCCCAGCAGGGCGATCCGGGGCGCCCGCTCCTCGACCTCCTCCACCGTCTCGCCGTACGTCCGAGACAGCCTCTGCCGGGGCGGCTGGGTGTAGCGTTTGGCCGAGTCGGGGCTCGCGGCGAAGCCGAAGACCAGCTCGTCGTCCCGCTCGGTGAGCCGGTAGTGGCCGGGGCGCTGCTCGTCGCCCCGTCCCGCGGGGAGTTGGGCGGAGCAGGAGAGCTCGGCGAACCGGATGGCTCCGTCCCGTGCCGTGGGACCGACCACGGTGAAGCCACGCGAGCGCAGCTCGGTGATGAGTGCTTCCAGCGAATCTGTCACAACGGTGCTCATGAGCCGTTCCCCCCGGTCCCCGCTGTTGTCATGCTGCCGTACGAGGGCTCCACCTCCTGGTGGGAATCGCCGTACGGTGAGGCGCCGGTTCGCGAACCTCGCGATCGGCGGGTGGTGCGGCGGCTCAGGCCCCGCCCCAGATGATCGAGAGAGGTACGACGTCGTCCTGCCGCCAGGTGAGCTCGTTGGTCACCTTGACGACTCCGTTGAGGTTTCGTGCCTTCTGCGCGAGGGTGACGGCCTGGCTGTGCTCGTCCACCTGCCCCGAGAGCCGCACGAGGCCGCCTCGGACCTCGATCCCGACGCCTGCGGGATCCATTCCCAGCTCGTGGACGACGAGGTCCTCGCGGATGCGGCGCCCGATCTCGTCGTCGCTGCGGACGAAGACCTTGATCAGGTCCCGGCGGCTGACGATACCGGCCAGCCTGCCGTCGGCGCGTACGACCGGCAGTCGTCGCACCCCGTGCAGGTCCATCACGCGAGCGGCGAGCAGCACGGGGGAGTCGGCGGTGATGACGACGGCGGGGCGGCTCATCAGCTCGCCGGCGGTCTCACCCGCGGCCTTTCCCCGCAGGCCCCCCTCGCCGCTCATCCGGTGACGCAGCCACGCGCGAAGCGGCGGCCGGTAGTGTTCGCAGTGGTAACGCTGTTTGAACTCCTCCTTGCGCAGCAGGTCGGTCTCGGAGACGACGCCGAGTACGCGGTCGTCCTCGTCCACCACCGGTACCCCGCCGACGCCGGTGGCGATGAGGAGTTCGGCGACCTCGCGGAACGCGGTGTTCTCCCGCACCGTGGCGACCTCGGTGCTCATAACATCCTTAACAGTCATTTTCATGACAAACCCCCGCATATTTCTAAATGTTCACGTTATGGCGTGCCGGGGGTCGTGAGCAGAGCCGAAGGTCCTTCACGGCGTGGCCGGACGGCCCGATCCACCGCCAGGTGTCCCGGCCCGGGACCCGAGGTCCCCGGTCCGGGCAAGGATCCGATACCCGCCGGCGGCAAGCCTTGACGGGACGAAAGTCCTTTTCGACCGGGGCGGAAGGCTCTGCCGCGACGGCGGGGACCACGAGAACCTGTGGTGGCCGCCGTAGCCGCTCCCGGCGCCGGCGCGAGGCGATATGGGAGCCGATGGACGACCCGGACCGCCGATGGCGTGATCGCACCTTCGCGGTGGTGTTCGACCGGTGCGCCACCGGTGTGCCGCACGGGGCTCGCGACGGGCGGGTTCCCCGGGTGGACGACGATCCGGCGTGGACGATCCGCGAGACGGGCACCGATCCGTCGCGGCACCGGGTGACCGAGACGCTCTTCACCCTCGGCGCCGGAGGTTTCGCCACCCGAGGGTCGGTGGAGGAGTCCGTCCCCGGATCGGTTCCGCTGGTGCTCGCCGAGGGGATCTACACCGGGACCGGATCGGGGCAGCACCTGCTGCCGGGTCCTCAGTGGACCGGGCTCGTCCTGCGCCCGCCTCCCGAGGAGGACCTGCGCGTGCTCGACCTGCGCGGTGGCGTGCTGGTCCGGGAGGAGATCGGCCAGACCTGTCCGGTACGGACGCTGCGATTCGCGTGCGTGAGCCGGCCCGGGGTGGTGGCGATGCGCGCCGAGGCGGGCATCGGGCGGCTGCGGGCGGGGCCGGCCCTGCGGTCGCCCCCGGAGGGCCAGGTCACCGAAGGCCGGCTCGACGGCCACACCTGGTCGCGCGTCACCGCCGACCACGCGGGTATGGCCGCCGTGGCGACGCAGCGTACGGGCCGTGACGGCGAGGTACGCACCCTGGAGCGGATCGTCGCCTACACGGCCGACCCCGCTCGCCGGCCGGTGCCGCGCGACGCCGTCGCGGCGCTGGAGGCGGCCAGAGGGCTCGGCTTCGACCGGCTGCTCGCCGAGCAGCGGGCGGCGTGGGCCGCACGCTGGGGGGCCGTGGACGTCCGCATCCCCGACGATCCCCAAGCGCAGCTCGCCGTACGGTTCGCGCTGTTTCACCTGTGGAGCGTTGCCGGGCGCGGTGAGGAACTGGCCGTCGGCGCGCGAGGGCTCTCGGGTGGCGGCTACGCCGGTCACGTCTTCTGGGACGCCGACGTGTTCGTCCTGCCCGCCCTGGTGAGCATTCATCCGGCCGCGGCCAGGGCGATGGTCGTCTACCGGCTCCGCCGCCTGGCCGCGGCGCGGGCCCGCGCCGCGGCCCTGGGTCTTTCCGGCGCGCGCTTCCCCTGGGAGTCCGCCGCCACCGGAGAGGAGGTGACCCCCGCCCGAGGGTGTCTGGGCGGCGAGCCCCTCGCCATCCTCACCGGGCGGATGGAGGAGCACATCACCGCCGACGTCGCCTGGGCCGCCGCCCACTACGCGCGCTGGAGCGGCGACGGCGCCTTCCTGGCAGGACCCGCGCGCCCTCTCATGATCGAGACCGCCCGCTACTGGGCGTCGCGCTGCCGGGTGGACGAGGAGGGGCGGGCCCACATCGGGGAGGTGATCGGGCCGGACGAGTACCACGAGGCGGTGACGGACAACGCGTTCACCAACGTGATGGCCCGGTGGAACCTGCGGCAGGCGGCCGACCTCGTCGCCTCCGGCTGTGCGGAGGGCCGCCGGTGGCGCGCGCTCGCCGACCGCCTGGTGGACGGCTACGACCCCGCCTCGGGAAGATACGAGCAGTTCGCCGGATATTTCCGGCTGGAGCCGCTCACGATGGAGGGAATCGCCGTCCCTCCGGTCGCCGCCGACCTGCTGCTCGGCCACGAACGGCTCGCCGCCACCCAGATCATCAAACAGCCCGATGTCCTCATGCTTCACCACCTGGTGCCCGAGGAGGTCGAGGCGGGCTCGCTGGAGGCGAATCTCGACTTCTACGGCCCCCGTACCGCCCATGGCTCGTCGCTCTCACCGGCGATCACCGCCTGCCTGCTGGCCAGGGCGGGCCGCCCTGAGGAGGCGCTGGGCCTGCTGCGCACCGCGCTGGTCCTGGATCTGGACGACCTCACCGGGACCACGGCCACCGGCCTGCACATGGCCACGTTCGGGGGTGTGTGGCAGGCGCTGCTCACCGGCTTCGCGGGAGCGAGGGTACGCGAGGGAATCCTGTGCCTGGATCCCCGGCTTCCCGCGTCGTGGGGAAGCCTGGGCGTGCGATTTCGGTGCCTGGGCCGCCGGGTGCGGCTGGAGATCACCCCGGAGGCGGTCGACGTGCGAACCGACGGAGCGCTGCGGGTACGGCTGGGTGCGGGCGACCCGCAGGAGGTGGTCGGCTCCGCCCGCCTGCCGCTGGGCCGATGACGCCGGAAAAAGGGAGGGGAGTGGACATGGTCGAGGTGCTGGCCGTGGTCGACGACGGCGGCGACGAGGGTGAGGCCGCGGCCGTGACCGGCGTCGCCCGGGCGGTGGCGGAAATTCTTCGCACGGGTATTCGAGAGATTCACCTCGCCGCCGGCTCCGGGGCGCGGGAAACCACGACGACGGTACTCCGCGAACTGGAGCGGGCGAGCACGCTTCTCGGCGTCCTCGCCGACGGCGCCTCATCCGGGGTCATGTCCTGGTGGGTCGTGCGCCGCTGCACCAAGCCGGTCGTCCTGCTGCCTCCTTCCCCGGTGCCTTCGGTGGCGCCTGTGACGCCTGTGGCGGGAGGGACGCCGGTGGCACCTCACCACGTCATCTCCCGGGTGCTCCTGCCGTTGGACGGATCCTTCGAGGCCGCGGCGGCCGTCATCGAGACCGCGCGGCTGTTCACCCGTACCGGCGTCGATCTGGTGGTCCTGCACGTCTTCGACGAGGTGACCGTTCCCCGCTTCTGGGATCAGGCCGTACACGCCCGGCAGGCGTGGGAGCAGGAGTTCCTGGCCCGTCACTGCGCATGTCCCGGGGTGCGCATGGAGCTTCGCAGCGGAGTCGCGGGAGAGCAGGTGGTGAGCGTGGCGGCGGCCGAACACGTGGATCTCATCGCGCTGGGATGGTCACAGCACCTCGACGAGGGAAGGGCGCGGACCGTGCATGAAACCCTTGCCGGCGCCCGCGTCCCGGTCATGCTGATCCCGGTGGCGCGGCACGAGGACACCTCACCTGGCAAAAGCAGGGCGCGAGAGTGGCCGGCCCGATGATCGGACCCGCAGGCGACGGGCCGGTGGCGCGGGTCGGAAGTCCCTGACGGACGGGCCTTTGGCCCGCTGCGAAAAACGCCGCCGGCCGGTCGAATGGAAGCAGAACCCAAGGAGGTCGACATGGCAGCTCACATAGTGGTGGGCGTGGACGGCTCATCTCCCTCGGACGGCGCGGTCGAATGGGCCGCCGACGACGCGGTCCGGCGCGGATGCGCCTTGAAGATCGTTTATGCGTGCGAGGCGTGGCCCGGTGACATCCCGCTCCAGACCCCTCCGGGTTTTCGTGACTCCGTCGCCGAGTACGGCCTCCAGACCCTGGAACGCGCGGCCGCACTCGCCCGGGAGCGCGCCCCGCACCTGGAGGTGGACACCCTGCTGGGGACGGGCCCGGTGATCGAGGTCCTGCGGCGGGAGGCCGAGGACGCCGAACAGGTCGTGCTGGGCAGCCGAGGGCTGGGCGGATTCACCGGGCTGCTGCTCGGATCGGTCTCCCTGGCCCTGGCAGGGCATGCCGCCGCCCCCGTCGTGATCGTCAAGGGCGCCCCCAAGCAGACCTACGGCCGCATCGTCGTGGGCTTCGACGGCTCCGGCCACTCGGCGGTGGCGCTGGAGTACGCCTTCGAGGAGGCCGCCCGCCGCGGCGCCGGGCTACGGGCGATCCACACCTGGCAGATGCCCGTGGTGGGGCCGGGCGCCCTCGTCTACACACCGCTGGTCGAGGACATCCTCGCCGCCCAACAGCACCTCTGCACGGACACGCTCACCGCCTGGCGGGAGAAGTACCCGCGGGTCGAGGTCGAGCAGACGCTCGTCTGCGGGCATCCGGTCGGCGTCATCTGCGAGGCCTCGGCCACCGCCGACCTGGTCGTCGTCGGTTCCCGTGGACTGGGCAGGGTCGGCTCGGCCCTGCTGGGCTCGGTCAGTCACGGAGTCCTGCACCACGCCCGCTGCCCCGTCGCCGTGCTCCGGACCCGAGGGGAGGCGTGATGGACACCGGTAACCTCACGGTGGCGCAGGTGATGAGCCGGACGCTGGTCGCCGTCGACCTCGGGGAGTCCCCGCTCATGGCCTGGGAGATCATGCAGCGCGCGGGTGTCCATCACCTGCCGGTCGTCGACGGGCACGGCCGCCTGCGCGGGATCCTGACCCGAGAGGACCTCACCGCCCACTGGTCCGGCGGCCCGATCGAACAGTCACGCGTGCCGGTCCACGCGTTGCTGGCCGACCGACGCCGTCCGCACACCACACCCGACACGCCTCTGGCCGACGCCGCCGCCGCGATGATCGACGCCGGCGTCGACGCGATCGGGGTCATGGGGAGAAATCACCGGCTGGTGGGCATGATGACCGCCACCGACGTGCTGCGAGCCGTGGCCGGCCGCGTCACCGAGCGACCGGAGCCGCCGGAGCTGATGACGGGGATGTTCCGCCTGGTCCCTGTGGTGCCGTCCCACGTCCCCGCGGGATGAGCCGGACGCCGCGAATCGGCTCCCACCGCCGCCATCCGTCCGCGGCCCCAGAGCCCTGACCGAAGCAGACCTCCGTCCCTGGGCCGGGACGCCTACCCGCGGGAGGCGCGGATGACGAGACGCCTTGGCATGGTCGTCTTCCTCGCGGTGACCGCGTGCGGGCTCCTGGCAGGAGCCGTACTTCACCTCGCCGGCGCGGGCGCCGCCGGTGATCTTCTGTGGGCGGCGGTCACCTGCGTCGCCCTGGTGCCCGCGGCGGGATGGGTGGTGTCGGCGCTGCGCGGTGGCCGGCTGGGCGTGGACGCCATCGCCGTACTCGCCCTGGCCGGAGCGCTCGCCGTGCGGGAGTATCTCGCCGGAGCCCTGATCGGCGTGATGCTCGCCACCGGCAGGGCGCTGGAGGACTACGCCTCACGCCGAGCCCGCCGGGACCTGACCGCGCTGTACGAACGCGCGCCCCACTCGGCCCGGCGCTACCGGGACGGGGTGGCCGGCCTCGTGGAGGTCGAACAGGTGCGGCCCGGCGACCTGTTGCTGATCCCCCACGGTGAGACGGTCCCCGTCGACGGCGTGATCGCGAAGGAGCCGGCACTACTGGACGAGTCGGCCCTGACGGGAGAGTCCGTCCCGGTGAAGCGCGCCACGGGTGAGAGCGCGCGCAGCGGCGTCGTGAACGCCGGCCCCGCCTTCGACCTGTGGGCCAGCCGCAGCGCGGCCGAGAGCACCTACGCGGGGGTGGTGCGGCTGGCACGGCAGGCGGAGGCGGACAGTGCCCCCGTCGTACGGCTCGCCGACCGGTTCGCCGTCTGGTTCCTGCCCCTCACGCTCCTGCTGGCGGGAGCCGCCTGGCTGTTGTCCGGCCAGCCGGTACGGGCTGTGGCCGTACTGGTCGTGGCCACCCCCTGCCCGCTGTTGCTCGCCGCACCGGCGGCCATCGCCTCAGGACTGTCCCGTACGGCGCGGCACGGCGTGGTGGTGAAGGGCGGGGCGGCGCTGGAAAGGCTGGGGCAGGCCCGCACCCTCATCGTGGACAAGACCGGAACGCTCACCGCGGGACGCCCCCAGGTCGTCGACGTCGTGGCCGCGCCCGGCGCCCGCGCCGACGACGTGCTGCGCTGGGCGGCGGCGGTGGATCAGATGTCCTCCCACGTCCTGGCCGCCGCGATCGTCGAGGCCGCCCGCACCCACCGGGCCGAGCTGCCGCGGCCGACCGAGGTGCTGGAGCGGCCGGGCACCGGTACCGAGGGGGTGGTGGAGGGCCGCCGGATAGCGGTCGGCAAGGCGACGACCTCCCCTGTTGTGGACTCCGCGGGCTCTCCGGGGTGGGAGCGGACCCAGCGGGCGCGGGCCGCGCTGGACGGAGCCATAACGGTCTGGGTGACGGTGGACGGCGAAACGGCGGGCGTGATCCTGCTCCGCGACGCCGTACGGGCGGACGCGGCACGGACCCTGCGGCGGCTGCGCACCGCCGGGATCGAGCGGGTGATCATGCTTACCGGGGACCGGGCCGAGGTCGCCGAGAGCGTGGGCACGGTGCTCGGTGTCGACCGGGTACTGGCCGAGCAGAGCCCCGAGGCCAAGGTGCGGGCCGTACGGCAGGAGACGGCCAAAGCGGTGAGCGTGATGGTGGGCGACGGCATCAACGACGCCCCCGCCCTGGCCGCCGCCGACGTCGGGGTCGCGATGGGCGCCCGTGGTTCGGCCGCCTCCACCCAGGCGGCCGACGTGGTGCTCACCGCCGACCGCCTGGATCGGCTCGCCGACGCCATGGACGTCGCCCGTCGCTCCCGCCGCATCGCCGTGCAGAGCGCGAGCGCGGGGATGGCCCTCTCGTTGCTGGCCATGGCCGTGGCGGCGGCCGGAGCGCTGCCGCCCGCCTCCGGCGCCCTGCTCCAGGAGGTCATCGACGTGGCGGTGATCCTCAACGCGCTGCGGGCCCTGCGTCCCGCGAGGGGAACCCGCACGGTGGTCGACGCAGGCACCGAGTCCCTGCTGCGCCGCTTCAAGATGGAGCACTCCTCGCTGCGGCCGCCCCTGGAACTGATCCGGGAGACCGCCGACGAGCTGGCCGGCACTTCCCCGACGGAGGCCCTCGGCCGCCTGCGGGAGGTCCACACCTTTCTCACCGAACGCCTGCTCCCGCACGAACGGGCCGAGGAACGGCGGCTCTACCCGGCGATGGGACGCGTTCTCGGTGGACCCGAGGCCACGATGACCATGAGCAGGGCACACGCGGAGATCGAACGGCTCGTGCGCCGGCTGGGGCGTCACCTCGCACTCGCCGAGGACGGCGGGGTGCGCCCCGAGCAACTCGACGACCTGTGCGCCTGCCTGTACGGCCTGCACGCGGTCCTCCTGCTGCACTTCGACCAGGAGGAGGAGGCCTACTTCTCCCTGGCCTCCCTGTGACGCCGATCGCGACCGAGCGCAGGCGTCCATCGTCCGGCGTCTCCGTCCGGCGTCTCCGTCCGGCGTCTCCGTCCGGCAGGGCGGTTCATCACTCGCTTAGTGCTGCTTTAGCAGGCGTCATTAGCGTTCCGACGAGGAAGGCCGACGTGGGATCCGCGACGCCACCTCGGGAGTACCGGACCGCCTGGCGACGACACGCGTGACGCGGACACGGCTCGATGGAGGAGCAGCATGGGGGAAAGCCCGATACGAGTTCTGTCCGTGGGGACGGCCCTTCCCGGGCCTCCCGTCGACACCGCCGCACTGGCCGAACGTTTCGGGATGGACGACCTCTGGCGGCAATGGGTCGACACCTTCATCGGCACACGGACCCGGCACCTCGCGATCGACCTGAAATCGGGCGAGCGCCACCACGACCTGGCCGATCTCGGCGAGCTCGCGGCGGTTCAGGCCCTCGACCGAGCGGGGATCTCCGCCGCGGAGATCGACGTGGTGGTGCTCGGAACCGCCACCCCGGACACGCTGATGCCGACCACCGTGAACGTGATCGCCGACCGGCTGCGTATCGACGGCGTGCCGACCTTCCAGCTCCAGTCGGGCTGCTCGGGGGCCGTGCAGACCTTCGACGTGGCGGCCGCGCTGCTGGGCACCGGCCGGTACCGGACCGCGCTGGTGATCGGCGGTGACGTCATCGCCAAGCACTACGACCTCAAGGCCGACCTGGCCGCGTTGCCGCCCGACGAGGTCGTCAACTACCTGCTGTTCGGTGACGGGGCCGGCGCCGCGGTGCTCAGCACCGAGGACCACCCCCGGGCCCCGGTGGTCCGGTCGGTGCTCACCAGGCTGTCGGGCCTGGACCGCGCTCCCGGCCAGACCTTGCGGTGGTACGGCCTGGCGGACCGCGACACCGCCGAGGCGCCGGCGAGTGAGGACTACAAGGCCATCGAGAAGCTCGTGCCCGTCCTGGCCGAGGAGATCGCCGAAGAACTCCTGGACGACCTCGGCTGGGAGCGGGACCAGGTCGACTATCTGCTGCCTCCCCAGTTGTCCGTCACCATGACCGACAAGATCGCCAAACGGCTGGACTTCTCGTCGGCCAAGGAGATCTCCTGCGTCGGCGAGACCGGCAACAACGGCAACGCCCTGCTGTTCTTCCAGCTCGACCGCCTGCTGCCGGAGATGGCGACACCGTCGCGCGCGGTCGCCGTGGCGATCGAGTCGAGCAAGTGGATCAGAGCGGGCCTCGCACTGGAGCGTGACCGATGACGGCCGGAATCTCGCGGGCGGAGTTCGTGGACCTGCTCCAGGACGAGATCGGGCTCGACGTCGACGCGGAGAACCTGGGGCGGGCCTTCGACGATCTTCCCGGCTGGGATTCGGTACGGCTCCTGGCGATGCTCGTCCTGCTGGAGAAGCACCTGGGAAAGCCGTTGTCGCTCCCGGACTTCCTGGAGGCGGCGAACCTCGAATCGATCTACGAGGTGGTGAACCGTTGACCGAGCAGCCTTTCGCCAGCCAGCGCCGCCACACCCTGTTCTTCCTCGACCAGATCCGTGACTTCTCGCCGGTCTTCCTCGACACCGAGATCGACGCGACGGCGATCGTCGCGGGACGCGAGCGGGCGCGGCGAGTGGGGGAGCGCCGCTCGGTGGTCTCCTACGTCGTGCACGCGGCCGCGGGCGTGCTGCGCAAGCACCCCGAGGCGAACACGGCGATCCAGGGCCGCCTGGACCCGGTCGTCGCCACGTACGACACCGTCGCCGCCAAGGTCACCCTCGACAAGACGCTGGACGGCCGCAGGGTCGTGCTGGCGACGGTGATCCCCCGCCTGGAGAGCGCGAGCCTCGCCGACGTCCAGGCGCACCTGGACCGGGCGATCGAGGCCGACCCCGACACCGCAGAGGAGTTCGCCGGTATCCGGGCCCTGCGGCGGCTCCCGTGGCAGGTGGCGCTCGACCGGTTCCGGGAGGCCGCGGGACTGCTGGAGCGGCGCCCCGCCGTCACCGGGACGTTCAGCGTCACCTCGCTCGGCCACCGGGCGGTCGACGGCTTCCACTCCGTCGGCGGCACCACGATCACCCTGGGGGTCGGCCGGATCGCCGACCGCCCGGTCGTCAGGGACGGCGAGATCGTGATCGCCCCGGTCATGCGGCTCTCCATGGCGTTCGACCACCGCGTGATCGACGGCGCGGAGGGCGCCGACGTACTCACCGAGATCAAGGACGCGCTGGAGGGATACGCCGAATGAACGACCTGTCCGAGCTCAAACGGTTCGTGGTGGCGCACGCGATCTCCCAGAACCTGCCCACCGGCCACTACGCGAGCCCGCTGGAGCGGATCACCTCCGACAGCGGTGACGAGGCGGGCTCGTGGCCGTACGAGTGGATCCGCGCGGGGGAGGAGGCGGAGGCCGCGGGTGAGACGCTGGCGGCCTGCCAGTACTACAACCTGGGACGGTTCCCGTTCGTCGACGGCCCGGGCCGCAAGCGGGCGCTCGCGCGCTGCTTCGAGGCGTTCGAACGCTGGCGGCGGGAGCGGCCGGAGATCGAAGCGGTCACCGTCGAGGTCGGCGGGATGCCCGTCAAGGTGTGGGCCACGGGCCTGTCCGCCGAGGAGCCGCGCCCGCTGCTGGTGATGACCGGCGGCATCGTGAGCCCCAAGGAGCAGTGGGCCCCGGTGCTGCCGCAGATCGCGGCCTTCGGGATGGCCGGGGTCGTGGCCGAACTCCCCGGCGTCGGTGAGAACCCCCTGCGCTACGGTCCGGACGGCTGGCGGCTGTTCACCGCGATACTGGACGCCCTGGCCGGGCGGGCGAAGGTGTCCGAGACATATCTGCTCGCGCTGAGCTTCGGCGGCCATCTGGCGATCACCGCCGCGTTGCGCGATCGGCGGATCCGCGGCCTGGTCGGAAACGGGACGCCGATCCACGACTTCTTCACCGACACCGCCTGGCAGGCGAGGGTGCCGAGGATCACCAGAGACACCCTGGCGCATCTGGTGGGCGTGCCGCCCCAGGCGGTGTTCGCGCGCATCCGGGACTGGGCACTCGACGACGAGAGCCTGCGCGACCTGCAGGTCCCGTTCGCCACCGTGACCGCGACCAGGGACGAGATAATCCCGCCGGGCGACACCGAGCGGCTCAAACGCTCGGTGCGCGACCTGAGGCTGATCGAGCACTCCGACGTGCACGGCGCCCCGTCGCACCTGGCGGAGACCCGGGCGTGGAGCCTGCTCGCGATACAGGAGATGCGGCCCGACGCCGACCCCCGGGTCACGGCGGCGCTCGGTGCCGCCCTTGAGGCGGCCCGCGTGGGAACGGGCCGATGACCGCGACGGGAACGGCGGCGAGGAGCGACTGGCTGCGGCAGTTCGCCCCGGCCGACGCCGGCGCCCCCTGCGTGGTGGTGTTCCCCCACGCCGGTGGGTCGGCCGCCTTCTTCACCCCGCTGGCTCAGGAGCTCTCGCCGGCGGTGCGCGTGCTCGCCGTCCAGTACCCGGGCCGCCTGGACCGGCGCGGCGAACCGGCCGTCGAGGACCTGCGGGAACTCGCCCGCAGGATCGCCGCGGTGATCGCTGAGGAGCGGCCGGCCGCGCCCCTCGCCTTCTTCGGGCACAGCATGGGCGCCCTGGTGGCCTTCGAGGCCGCGCTGTTCGGCGAAAGAGGGCTCGGCGCCGTACCTGATCTGCTCTTCGTCTCCGGCGGGCGCGCCCCGGCCCTGACCCGGGTCGACCCGCGGATCCTGCGTGACGACTGCTCCCTGATCGAGGAGGTCGTACGCCTCGGCGGGACCTCCCGGCGGGTGCTGGAGGACGAGACCCTGCGCGACCTCGTCCTTCCCGCGCTGCGCAGCGACTATCGCGCGCTGCGGGCGTACGTCCCGGCGCCGGGCGTGCGGGTCGGCTGCCCGATCGTGGCGCTGACCGGGGACCGTGACCCGATCGCGGCCGTCGCCGAGGTGGAGCGGTGGCGCGAGAACACCTCCGGAAACTTTCGGCTCAGGGCCTTTCCCGGGGACCACTTCTACCTGACCCCGCGGTCGCGGGACGTGGCGGAGACGGTGTGGCTGGCGCTCACCGGCCGGGACTGAGCTCGCGTACCTCCCACCACGACATCAAACCCACGACACCGGCACGACACCGCACCCACGGCCTCGCACGGCCCTGCCGTCATGCCGTCACGAGCGAGAGTGAGGCAGCAGTTGAGCAGCAACGACCAGCGGGCGTCCCGGCCGATCGCGGTGATCGGAGCAGCGTGCCGTCTCCCCGGGGCATCGGACCCGCGCGCTTTCTGGCGGTTGCTCGACGAGGGACGCGGTGCCGTTCGCGAGATCCCCGCTCATCGGGGCCTCTCCGCCGTCCCGGCCGAGCTCGCCCAAGACAACCCGGGCCTCCGCTACGGCGGCTATCTCGACGACATCGCCGGGTTCGATCCCGAGTTCTTCGGCGTCTCACCGCGCGAGGCCGCCGCGATGGACCCGCAGCAACGGCTCGTACTGGAGCTGGCCTGGGAGGTGCTGGAGGACGCCGGCCTGGTCCCCGCCACGCTCCGCGACAGCGCGACCGGCGTGTTCGTCGGCTCCATCGCCGACGAGTACGCCGCGCTGTCACGCGCCTCGGCGATCGGGCGTCACACGCTCACGGGAACGACCCGAGGCATCATCGCCAACCGGGTGTCCTACGCCCTCGGCCTGCGGGGACCGAGCATCGCGGTGGACACCGCCCAGTCGTCGTCGCTGGTCGCCGTGCACCTGGCCGTCGAGAGCCTGCGGCGCGGCGAGAGCCGGCTCGCGCTCGCCGGTGGCGTGAATCTCATCGTGGACCCCGCCGGCACCGCCGCGGTCGCGCGCTTCGGCGGGCTGTCCCCTGACGGGCGCTGCCACACCTTCGACCGCCGGGCCAACGGCTACGTTCGCGGTGAGGGCGCCGGGCTGGTGCTGCTCAAGCCGCTGGACGCGGCGGTCGAGGACGGCGACCGCGTCTACGCGGTGCTGCTCGGGAGCGCCGTCAACAACGACGGCACGACCGACGGGCTCACCGTGCCGAGCGCGCGGGCGCAGGCCGAGGTGATCGGGAAGGCGTGGGCGGCGGCCGGGGTGTCACCGTCCGACGTGCAGTACGTCGAGCTGCACGGCACCGGCACGCGGGTCGGGGACCCGGTGGAGGCCAGAGCCCTCGGCCTCGCCCGAGACGGCGGCCCCGTGCTGCACGTCGGCTCCGTCAAGACCAACATCGGGCATCTGGAGGGCGCGGCCGGGATCGCCGGCCTGCTGAAGACCGTTCTCAGCGTCAGCGAGCGCCGGCTGCCCGCGAGCCTCAACTACTCCGAGCCGAACCCGGACATCGATCTGGACGCCTGGCGTCTGGCGGTACGCGACCAGGGCGGCGCCTGGCCCCGAGAGGACGACAGGCTCGTCGCCGGTGTCAGCTCGTTCGGCATGGGCGGGACCAACTGCCACATCGTGGTGGCCGAGGCGCCCGAGCCACACGGACATCCCACGTTGCACGGACATTCCGCGGTGCCGGGACCTTCTCGGGAGCCGAACGCCCGCGCGCCGCGGACCCCCCTGGTGCTCAGCGCCAGGACCGAGCCCGCGCTGAGGGAGCAGGCGGCGCGGCTGCGGGACCTCGTCGCCGGGCACGGTGAGATCCCTCCGGGGCTGCCGCGGAGCCTTGCCGGCACGCGGACCGTGTTCGAGTGGCGCGCCGCCGTCACCGGTGACGCACTGGCCGGGCTGGAGGCGCTGGCCGACGGCCGTCCGGCGGCCGGGGTCGTTACGGGGCGGGCAGGGAGCGCGCCGGTCGCGGTGCTGTTCCCCGGGCAGGGCAGCCAGCGGCTCGGCATGGGACGCCGGGCACACCGGGACTTTCCCGTCTGGCGGTCGGCGTTCGACGAGGTGGCCGCCGCTCTGGACGATCGGCTGTCACGCCCGATCAAGGACGTCGTCTGGGCAGAGCCCGACAGTGCCGAGGCCCGGCTGCTCGACCGGACCGCCTTCACCCAGCCCGCGATCTTCGCGGTCGAGGTGGCGACCTTCCGCCTGCTCGCCTCCCTGGGTGTCGAGCCGTCCTTCGTGGCCGGTCACTCCATCGGAGAGGTGGCCGCCGCACACGTCTCGGGCATCCTCGACCTGCCCTCCGCCGCGGAACTGATCGTCGCCAGAGGCCGGCTCATGGAGTCGCTGCCCGCGGGCGGCGGCATGCTCGCCGTGAGCGCCGGGGAGGCGGACGCCGCGGAGCTGCTCGCCCTGGCCGGCGGGACCGCGGTGGTCGCCGCCGTCAACGGCCCGCAGTCCGTGGTCGTCGCGGGTGGGACGCGCACGCTGGAGGAGGTCGCCGCGCTCGGTGCCGCTCGGGGGTACCGCACGCGCAGGCTCCCGGTGAGCCACGCGTTCCACTCCCCGCTGATGGACCCGATGCTCGACGACTTCCGGGAGGTGCTCGCCGGGATCTCGTTCGGCGGATCCCGCATCCCGTTCGTGTCCACCGTGACCGGTGAGCTCGTCGAGAGCACCGATCCGGAGTACTGGGTGGAGCACGCCCGCCGGACGGTGCGGTTCGCCGACGGGCTCACCCGGCTCCGCGAGCTGGGTGCCGGGATCTTCGTGGAGGCGGGACCCGGGGCGACCCTGAGCGGGCTCGGCCGGGAGGCGGAGGGCAGGAAAGCGGCATTCGTGCCGGCCCTCGGCAGGCACGACGAGGTGGAGGTCGCCGTCGGCGGGCTGTTCACCGCCGGTGTGCCGCTGGACTGGGACGCGGTCTTCCCGCCCGGCGGACCTCGCCTCGCCCTGCCCACCTATCCGTTCCAGCGCGAGCACCACTGGCTGGACGCCGTTCCCGGCGGGGAACCTGCCGTCGCAGAGGTCCCGGTTCCCGGCAGGGGATCCGCTCCTGCGGTTCTCGCGGTCCCCGCAGGGGCGGCCGGGGCGGCCGATGTGGGGCGCCGCGTCCTCGGTGAGGTGGCGGCGGTGCTGGGCTTCTCGGATCCGGCCCGCGTCGACCAGGAGGCCACCTTCAAGGACCTGGGCCTGGACTCGCTGGGCATGGTCGAGCTGCGCGACAGGGTCGGTGCCGCGCTCAAGGTCGACCTGCCCGCGGCCACGCTGTTCGGCTACCCCACCACCGCCGCCCTGGTCCGGCACCTGACCGCCGATACGGCACCGGACGCGCCGGCCCCCACCGCGGGTCACCGCGACGATCCGGTGGTGATCGTGGGGATGGGGTGCCGGTTTCCCGGTGGGGTGGCCTCGCCTGAGGAGTTGTGGGAGCTGGTGGCGTCGGGGACGGACGCGATCGGGGAGTTTCCCGCCGATCGCGGCTGGGATCTGGAGGCCCTCTACCACCCCGACCCCGAGCGTCCCGGCACGTCCTATACCCGGCAGGGCGGTTTTCTGAGCGGTGCGGGTGAGTTCGACGCGGCCTTCTTCGGGATGAGTCCGAGGGAGGCGTTGGCGACCGATCCGCAGCAGCGTCTGTTGTTGCAGGTGGCGTGGGAGGCGTTGGAGCGGGCGGGCATCGATCCGCTGTCGTTGAAGGAGAGCGACACGGGCGTGTTCATCGGCGCGACCGCGTCGGACTACACCCCCCGCCTGCACGAGGGCGACGGGGCGTCCGACGGCTACCTCCTCACCGGAGGCAGCATCAGTGTGGCGTCGGGTCGGATCGCGTATGTGCTGGGGTTGCGGGGTCCGGCGTTGACGGTGGATACGGCGTGTTCGTCGTCGTTGGTGGCGTTGG
>NZ_JBITIZ010000018.1:100227-135695 GCF_044459525.1 Streptosporangium sp. NPDC050284 | reverse complement strand
CCGCGGGGGGGTGGGGTGCGGCGGGCGGGGGTGTCGTCGTTCGGGATCAGTGGGACCAACGCGCATGTCATCCTCGAACAGGCACCCGACGACCCGGAACCTGAGGAGGTCCCGGACGACGGGGGCCCGGTGCCGCTCGTCCTGTCGGCGAAGACCGGGACGGCGCTGCGTGCGCAGGCCGCGGCACTGCACGACGTCCTCACCTCGGGCACGGCGCCCGGCCTGCGCGACGTCGGCCTCACCCTCGCCAGGCGCCCCAGGTTCGAGCACCGGGCCGTCGTCGACGCCGACGAGGAGAACGCGGCGGCCGCGCTGGCGGCGCTCCGCGACGGCGAACGCCATCCCCGAGTCGAGGCCGGACGCGCACTTTCCGACCAGCGCCTCGCGTTTCTCTTCTCCGGGCAGGGCACCCAGCGGACCGGGATGGGCGCGGAACTGCTGGAGACATCCGCACCCTACGCGAAGGCGTTCGACGAGATCTCCGCGTCGATGGAGCCGCACCTGCATGTCGGCCTGCGGGAACTGGTCACCGGCGACGCGGACCGGCTGCGGCAGACCCGGTACGCACAGCCTGTGCTGTTCGCCCTGGAAGTCGCCCTGTACCGGTTGGCCGAGTCCCATGGGCTGCGGCCGGACTTCCTGATCGGCCACTCCGTCGGCGAGCTCGCCGCGGCCCACGTCGCGGGCGTCCTGGACCTGGACGACGCCTGCGCGCTGGTCACCGCGCGGGGCAGGCTCATGCAGTCCGGCGGGGAGGGCGGGGCGATGGCCGCCTTCGCCGCCATCGAGGCCGAGGCGGCGGAGCTGGCCGCCACCTCCGGCGGCAGGGTGGAGATCGCCGCGGTCAACGGCCCCGCGGCGGTGGTACTTTCCGGCGACGCGGACGAGATCGACCGCCTGGTCGGGCGATGGAAGGAGGCCGGGCACAAGGCCGCGCGGCTGAAGGTCGACCACGCCTTCCACTCCGCGCACATGGACGGAGTCCTCGACGAGTTCCGCCGGGTGGTGTCCGGACTCTCTTTCCACACCCCCCGCCTCCCCGTCATCTCGACGGTGACCGGAACGCTCGCCGGCGAAGGGGAGATGTCGGCGCCGGACTACTGGGTCGCCCAGCTTCGCGGAGCGGTGCGGTTCGCCGACGCGGTGCGCGCCGCACACCGGTCAGGGGTGACCCGGTTCGCCGAGCTGGGGCCGGACGGATCGCTCGCCGCGATGGCGCGGGAGAGCGCCGACGGGGTGCTCGCCGTACCCCTGCTACGGCCAGGCCGGCCGGAGGCGGCCACCTTCGGGACCGCGCTGGGCGCGTTGCACGCGGCGGGGGTTCCGGTCGACTTCGGTCCGCTGCTGGCCGGTGGCCGACTGGTGGACCTGCCCACCTACCCGTTCGAGACACGGCACTACTGGCTCCTGCCGACCGAGGACGACGGGCGGCCCGCCAGCTATGGGCTGGACGCCTCCCCGCACCCGCTGCTCACGGCCTCGACCGAGCTGCCGGACGGGGCACGGCTCTTCACCGGCGCGCTGTCCGCGCGCAGACAACCGTGGCTGGCCGAGCACCGCGTCGACGGACGGATGCTCGTCCCGGCCGCGGCACTGGCCGAGCTGGCTCTGGCGATCGGCGCGAGCATCGGCCGCCCCGCGCTGGGCGATTTCGTGATGCGCACGCCGCTGGAGCTGGACGGCGCCGCGGAGACCCAGCTCCAGGTGAGCGTGTCCCCGGCAGGGGAGCTCACCGTGCGCGGCCGCGCGGCGGGCACGGAATGGACTTCCCACGTCACCGCGTTGCTCACCGACGCGGAGATCACCCCCGGCCGCGCGGCAACGCCCTTCGAGTCCGGCGCCCGCCTCGACGAGGGCGGCCTTGAGGCGACCTACCGGCTGCTGGCCGAGCACGGCTACGAGTACGGGCCGGCGTTCCAGGGACTGGGCGCGGCCTGGCTGAACGGAGCGGACCTCTACGCCGAGGCGGAGCTTCCCGCGCCGATCCGGGGCGAGGCCACCCGGTACGGTCTGCACCCGGCTCTCCTCGACGCCGTCCTGCACACGATCTCGCTGCATGGGATCGACGGGCCGCGGCGCGTCCCCTACGCCCTGGACGGGGTACGGCTGCACGCCGCGCACGCGACCAGGGTGCGGGCCCATCTGACCCCGGTGGACCCGGACACCTACCGGATCGACCTGACCGGCGACGACGGGCAGCCCGTGCTGACCGTGGAACGGCTGCGGCTGCGCCCGCTGCCGTCCGCGGCGGGGCTGTATCGCCTCCGCTGGGAGGCCGTGGCGCCGCCGGTGCCCGCGGCCGGTGACCTCACGGTGAACAGATCTCTCCCCAAGCGGCTCACCGGCACCGTGCTGCTCGCCCTCACCGACGACGGCGACGATCCGTACGCCGAGGTGGAGGTGGCACGCCAGGCCATCCGGCGTTGGCTGGCCGAGGCGGAGGACGGACTGCTGGTCTTCCTCACCCGAGGTCTCGCCGTCGACGACGGTGAGCCGGCGCGCCCCTCGGCCGCCGCGTTGTGGGGCCTGGTACGGGCGGCGCGGGCCGAGCACCCCGGCAGGTTCGCACTGCTGGACATCGGCGACGACGAGATCGCCGACCCCGCGCTGCTCGCGGCGATCGGCACCGAACTGCCCGAGGCCGCGCTCCGTGACGGCGTACCGCGGGTCCCCAGACTGTCGCCCGAACCCGAACCCGAACCCGAACCCGAACCCGAGGCCGGAGCCGAGCTCGACTCCGAGCTCAGGACCAGGACCAGGGCCGAGTCCGGGTCCGGGCCCGGGTCCGAGTTCGGGTCCGCGGCGGACGGCGCGGCCTGGCCGCGCAGCGCCGCGGGTGGCACCGTGCTGATCACCGGAGGCCTCGGCGCGCTCGGCCGCCGGATCGCGCGCCATCTCGTCACACGGCACGGCGTGAGAAACCTCCTGCTGGTCAGCCGTCGCGGCGAGGAACACCCCGACGCCGCCCACGTCGAGGCCGAACTGGCCGCACTCGGCGCCCGCGTCGCCATCCGGGCCTGCGACCCGTCCGACCGGGACGCCCTCGCCGACTTGCTGACCGCGCCGGACACCCCGCTGACCGGTGTGGTGCACGCCGCGGGCGTCGTCGAGGACGCGGCCGTCGAACGGCTTCCCGCCGACGCGCTCCGCCGGATGATCGAGGCCAAGGCCGTGGCCGCCGGCAACCTGGACGAGGCCACGCGCGGCACAGAACTCGACGCGTTCGTACTGTTCGGATCGGTCGCCGGCGTCGTCGGCACCGCGGGGCAGGGCGGTTACTGTGCGGCCAACGCGGCGCTGGAGGCGATCACCCATCGCAGGCGGCTGGCCGGCGGGCACGGGGTGACCGTCCACTGGGGGCTGTGGGACATCGGCACCGGCATGGGCGCCGGGCTCACCGAGCGCGACGTCGCCCGCCTCGGCAGGGCGGGCATCAAGCCCATGGGCGAGGCCGAGGGGATCGCGCTGTTCGACCGTGCCCTGCGGCTGGACACCGCCGCGGTGGTCGCGGCGCACCTCGACCCTCGGGCGGTGGAACGGCACCGCGGCCCCGTCGCCGTCCGGCGAGCGCCGGACGCAGCGAACACGACGGACGCGTCGGCCACGCCGGCGCAGGACACCTCCCACCTGGTGCTCGACGCGGTCGCGGCGGTGCTCGGGCACGCCGGCGGCGCGGAGGTCGACCCGGAGCGCTCCTTCAGCGACCTCGGTTTCGACTCCCTGACGGCGGTGGAACTGCGCGACCGGCTCAGCGGTGACCTCGGTGTCCGCCTGCCGGGAACGATCGTCTTCGACCACCCGAACCCGGTCGCCCTGATCCGTTTCCTCGACGAGGTGACGGGCGCCGGAACAAGGGACGAGCCGAAGGACCCGGCCGTGCCGCTCGGTGCCGCCGGCGACGCGATCGCGATCGTCGGCATGGCGTGCCGGTTCCCCGGCGGGGTGCGTACCCCGGCAGAGCTGTGGGAGTTGCTCGTCTCGGGAGGTGACGCCATCTCGGAGTTCCCCGCCGACCGTGGCTGGGACCCGGATCTGTTCGATCCCGATCCCGAGCGCCCGGGGACCTCCTCCACCCGGCACGGCGGTTTCCTGCGCGACGCCGCCGAGTTCGATCCCGGGTTCTTCGGGATCAGCCCGCGCGAGGCACTCGCCGTCGACCCGCAGCAGCGCCTGCTGCTGCAGACCGCGTGGGAGGCGGTGGAGGACGCGGGGATCGACCCGGCCGCCCTGCGCGGCACGCAGAGCGGTGTCTTCGTCGGCGTCATGTACTCCGACTACGGCGCGCGGGTGCACCAGCGCCGCGGTACCGCCGGGGATCTGGAGGGATATCTGGTGAGCGGCAGCGCGGGCAGCGTCGCCTCCGGCCGCATCTCCTTCACCCTCGGCATGGAGGGGCCGGCGGTGACCGTGGACACCGCCTGCTCCTCGTCGCTGGTCGCGGTCCACCAGGCGGCTCAGGCGCTCAGGTTGGGCGAGTGCACGCTCGCCCTGGCCGGCGGCGTGACCGTCATGGCGAGCCCGGCCACGTTCATCGAGTTCAGCCGGCAGCGCGGCCTGGCCCCCGACGGCCGCTGCAAGCCGTTCTCGGCCGATGCGGACGGCACCGCGTGGGGTGAGGGTGTCGGGCTGCTCGTCCTGGAGCGGCTCTCGGACGCCCGCCGCAACGGGCATCGGGTGCTGGCCGTCGTCCGCGGTTCCGCGGTCAACCAGGACGGCGCCAGCAACGGCCTCACGGCGCCGAACGGACCCTCCCAGGAGCGGGTCATCCGCAGTGCCCTGCGCAGCGCGGGACTGCGGCCCGCGGACGTGGACGTGCTGGAGGCGCACGGCACGGGGACCAGGCTCGGCGACCCGATCGAGGCCGGCGCGGTGCTCAACACCTACGGTCGCGACCGCGAGGACCGGAGCCCGCTGCTCATGGGCTCGGTGAAGTCGAACATCGGGCACACGCAGGCCGCCGCGGGGGTCGCCGGGATCATCAAGATGGTGCTCGCCATGCGGCACGGGCAGGTCCCGGCCACCCTGCACCGGGGAAGGCTCACCGAGCACGTCGACTGGTCGGGCGGCACCGTGTCCGTGCCCGCCGAGCCGGTCGCCTGGCCGGACACACCGGGGCCGCGCAGGGCGGCGGTCTCGTCGTTCGGGATCAGCGGCACCAACGCCCACGTCGTCCTCGAGTCGGGTGAGGAGACGCCCGTGGTGGCGGGCGACGGCGTCACCGACGGAGCGGCGGGAACGGCCGGAGCGGTGGTGCCGTGGGTGCTCAGCGCTCGTGACGCGGCCGGGCTGCGGGAGCAGGCGGTCCGTCTCAAGCGGCACGTGCTCGCCACCCCCGCTCTGCGGGCCAGTGATGTCGCCCTGTCCCTGGCGACGACGCGGACCGCGTTCGAACGGCGGGCCGTGGTGCTCGGCCGCGACCGGAGCGAGCTGCTCATCGGCCTCGACCACCTCATCGACGGCACCGCGCCGCAGCCCGGGGCATTCCCGGCGGTGCTCACGGGCACACCGGCGCGCGGCGGGACCGCCGTGCTGTTCACCGGCCAGGGCAGCCAGCGCGTCGGCATGGGAGCCGGGCTGTACGGCTCGTTCCCGGCGTACGCGCGGGCCTTCGACGAGGTCTGCGCCGAGTTTCGCAGGATGGACGGCACGGACGTGGCCGGAGTGGTGTCCGGCCACGACGCGGCGGGGCCGATCGACCAGACCCGGTACACCCAGGCCGCGCTGTTCGCGGTGGAGGTCGCGCTGTTCCGGCTGCTGGAGTCGTGGGGGTTGCCCGCCGACCTCCTCGCCGGGCACTCCGTCGGTGAGATCACCGCCGCGCATGTCGGCGGGACGTTGAGCCTGCCCGACGCGGTGGCGCTCGTCGCGACCCGCGGGCGCCTGATGCAGGAACTCCCCGCAGGAGGCGCGATGACCGCGGTCCAGGCCGACCTGCCGACCGTGGAACGGCTCATCGCCGAGACAGGGGCGCGCGTTGACGTCGCGGCGGTGAACGCGCCCGGCTCCGTGGTGCTCTCGGGCGACACCGGAGCCGTCGAGGAACTGGTGGGCCTCCTGGCGGTGAACGGGCACCGCACCAGGTCGCTCACCGTCAGCCACGCGTTCCACTCCGCGCACATGGAGCCGATGCTCGCGGCCTTCCGCGAGGAGATCGGCGACCTGCGCGCCGTGCCGGGGACCCGCACCGTCGTGTCCACGCTGACCGCGCGAGAGAGCGGGGCGGACACACTCGGGTCGGCCGCGCACTGGGCCGCCCAGGTACGCGGGACCGTGCGGTTCGCCGACGCGGTCGGCCGGATGCGGGAGCTGGGCGCGGCGCGCTTCCTGGAGGTCGGGCCGGACGCCGCGCTGACCGCGATGGTCCGGCAGCACGACCTGGGAGAGGACGTCGTGGCGATCTCCGTGCTCGACCGCAGGCACGACGACGGGTTCGCGCTCTGGTCGTTCGTGGCGCGGGCCTTCATCGCGGGTGTCGCCTGGAACTGGCGGGCGCTGCTCGGCGGAAACGGCGAGAACGACAGGAACAGCGAGAACAACGAAAACAGCGGAAACGGCAGGAACGCCGGAAACGGCGGAAATGCCGTCATCGTTCCGCTGCCCACCTACCCCTTCAAACGGGAGCGCCTGTGGCTCCTGCCGCCGGCCGAGGACGGGACCGCCGCCGGAATCGGCGCCGAGGATCCGGGCCACCCGCTGCTCACCGCCTCGATCGCCGTGCCGGACGGAGCACAGACCCTCTACACGGGAGTGCTCTCCCAGCGGCGGCAGCCGTGGCTGGCGGACCACGCGCTGGCGGGTACGCCGGTCCTCCCGGCCACCGCCCTCGTGGATCTGCTGGGACGGCTGGCGGATCGGCACGGCATGGCGACGGTGCGGGAGCTCACGCTGCACGCCCCCGTCACGGTCGGCGCGGAGGAGGAGGTGCACCTGCGGGTCACGGTGACGGACGCCACGGTGCGGGTGCACGCGCGCTCCGGCGGGGAACCGGCCGACGGCGAGTGGACCCTGCACGCCGAGGCCGTGCTGGACGGTGACGGCCCCGCACCCGGCTGGTCGGGTCACCGCCCGCCCGAGGCACGCGCGGTGGACGTCACGGGGATCTACGAGGTCTTCGCCGAGCGCGGGTACGACTACGGCCCGGCGTTCCAGGGCCTGCGCGCGCTGTGGGCGACCGGGGACGAGCTCTACGCCGAGGTGGACACCGGCGGTGACCTCGTCCCGGGGCTGCTCGACGCCGCCCTGCACGCGTGGATCGCCGACGCGGGCGAGGCGGTGGAGGGAGGCGTCCAGGTACCGCACACCTGGCGGGAGGTGCGCGTGCACGGCCTGCCGCGCGGGCCGCTGCGGGTCAGGATCCGGCACACCGGTGAAGGGACGTTCGCCCTCGACGTGATCAACGCGGCGGACGCGGCCGACAGGGACGGCGCCGCGGCGCGTCCGGTGCTGTCGGCCGGTGAGGTACGGGTACGCAGGGTCGAGGAGAGTGCCCTGGCACGCGGCGGGGTCGCGGCCCGGCCGTACGAGCTTTCCTGGATCCCCGCGCAGCTGGCCGCCACGGCGCCGGCGGGCGAGGAGGGCGGCGGGCACGGCGAGGACACGATCGTGCTGACCTCCGGCGGGCACGGCCTGGACCTGCCGTTCGCCACGGTCTCCTACGAGGCGGAGTGGGACGACCCGGCCACCGCCGTCCGCGCCTGCCTTCTGGCGGTCCGCGAGAGCATCCTCACGCTGCCCGAGCAGGCACATCTGGTGGTGGTGACGCGCGGGGCGGTCGCGGTGGACGGTGACGACCGGCTGCCGGGGCTGGCGGAGGCCTCGCTGTGGGGCCTGGTCCGCGCCGCACGCAGGGAGTACCCCGGACGGATCAGTATCGTCGACGCCGACGGGCACGAGGAGTCGTCCGCGCTGCTGCCGCGCGCGGTGGCGGCCAGGCCCGGTGAGCTCGCCATCCGCCGGGGAGAGGCGTTCCGGCCGCGCCTGCGCGCGGTGACGGGCTCACCCGGGACCCCGCCGGAGCTCGGGACGGGCACCGTGCTGGTGAGCGGCGCCGGCGGTGCGCTCGGTGCCGCGGTCGTCCGCCACCTCGTCGCCGAGTACGGCGCCCGGCACCTCCTGCTGGTCAGCAGGCGCGGCGACGCCGATCCGGCGCTGCGCGCCCTCGCCGGGGAACTCGGCGACCGGGCGCGGGTCCGGACGGCCGCGTGCGACCTCGCGGACACGGCGGCCACCGAGGCACTGCTCGCCGGTGTCGACCCGGGCAGGCCGCTCGGTGCCGTGTTCCACATAGCCGGCACGCTCGACGACGCGGTGCTGGAGAACACGACCGGCGAGCGGCTGGAACGGGTCCTGCGCCCCAAGGTGGACGCGGCCTGGAACCTGCACCGCCTCACCGGGGATCTGCCGCTGACGGCGTTCGTGCTGTTCTCCTCGGTCGCGGGCGTGCTGGGCAACGCCGGGCAGACGGGGTACGCGGCGGCGAACGCCTTCCTGGACGCGCTCGCCCACCACAGGCGGGCGGCGGGCCTGCCGGGCGCGTCCCTCGCCTGGGGGCTGTGGGAGACCGGATCGGACACCGGGATGGCGGCCGGGCTCGACGGAGCGGCGCGGACCAGGCTCGACAGGCTGGGCATCCGCGCGCTGCCCGTCGGCGCGGGGCTGGATCTGCTCGACAGGTCGCTGGCGAGCGGCCTGGCCGTGGTGGTACCCGCCTGGTTCGATCGGGTGGCGCTCGCCCGCAGACAGGACGATCTTCCCGACGTGCTCGATGGCCTGGTCCCCGCCCGGCCCGCCGTGGCGGCCGTGCCGCTCGCCCGGCGCCTGTACGGCATGGACGAGACCGTGTCGCGCGCCGTGGTGCGCGACACGGTCGCCGGCAGGGTCGCGGAGGTGCTCGGTCTCGCGGGACCGGCGCAGGTTCCCGACGACCGGGGACTGTTCGACCTGGGTCTCGACTCGCTGACGGCGATCGAGCTGCGCGACCGGCTGGGCACCGAAGTCGGTGAGCGGCTTCCCGCGACCGTGCTGTTCGACCACCCGACCGTACGGGCACTGACCGAGCACCTGCTGGAGCACCTGCTGGAGCGCAGCGCCCTCGCCCGGCCCGCGTTCGACACGACGGCGCTGGACACCTGGGTCTCCTCGGCCTCGGACCTGGACCCCGGCCACCGGCGTCGCGTCGACCTGGTCCGGGCGCTGCGGGCCGCGCTGAACGCGCTGGACGCCGGCGAGGCCGCCGTGAACGGCGCGGGAGAGCCGCTCTTTGGTGTGGATTCAGCGTCCGATGATGAGCTGTTCGGGCTGCTGGACCGAGAACTGAGCGACTGATCCGACGTCTCGGGCACTTTCGAGGACGACCACGGGGAGCGGTTCACCGATGGCGAACGAAGACAGGTTCCGCGAGTACCTCCGGCGCACCACGGCCGACCTGATGCGCACCCGCGCGGCACTGGAACGACTGGAGCAGGCCGCCCGCGAGCCGCTGGCGATCGTCTCCATGGCCTGCAGGTACCCCGGCGGCGTCCGGTCGCCGGAGGACCTGTGGCGACTGGTGGAGGCACGGACCGACGCGATCGGCCCGTTCCCGCGTGACCGCGGCTGGCCGCTGGAGGAGCTGATCGACCCCGACCCGGACAGGGAGGGCACCAGCTACGCCGCCGAGGGCGGCTTCCTGTACTCCGCCGCCGACTTCGACCCCGAACTGTTCGGCGTCAGCCCTCGCGAGGCGCTGACGATCGACCCGCAGCAGCGGCTGCTCCTGCAGACCGCCTGGGAGGTGTTCGAGCGCGCCGGGATGGACCCGCGCTCCCTGTCGGGGGAGCGGATCGGGGTGTTCGCCGGCGTCATGTACTCCGACTACGGTTCCCGCCACGTCCGCGCGCCCGAGGGTTTCGAGGGGTTCGTCGGCACGGGAAGCGCGGGAAGCATCGCCTCGGGCCGCGTCGCCTACACCTTCGGGTTGCAGGGACCCGCGGTCACCGTGGACACCGCGTGCTCGTCCTCGCTGGTGGCGCTGCACTACGCGGCGCAGGCGGTGCGCCGGGGAGACTGCGAGATGGCCGTCGCGGGCGGGAGCACGGTCATGGCCACCCCGGCGACGTTCGTCGAGTTCAGCCGCCAGCGCGGATTGTCGCCCGACGGCCGCTGCAAGGCGTACGCCGCCTCGGCCGACGGCACCGGCTGGGCGGAAGGGGTCGGTCTGGTGCTCGTCGAGCGCCTCTCGGAGGCCCGGCGCAGGGGACACCCGATCGTCGCGGTGCTGCGCGGCAGCGCGGTCAACTCCGACGGCGCGAGCAGCCGGCTGTCGGCGCCCAACGGGGTGGCGCAGCGGCGGGTGATCCTCGCCGCGCTGGCCGACGCCGGTCTCGACCCCGCCGAGGTGGACGCCGTCGAGGGGCACGGCACCGGCACCGGCCTGGGCGACCCGATCGAGGCGGGCGCCCTCATGGAGACCTACGGCCGGGCACGTCCGGTGACGGATCCGGTGTGGCTGGGCTCGCTCAAGTCCAACATCGGGCACACCCAGGCCGCGGCGGGCATCGGCGGCGTGATGAAGATGGCGATGGCGATGCGGCACGGGGTGCTTCCGGCGAGCCTGCACATCGACGAGCCGTCACCGCACGTCGACTGGGACGCCGGAGGGCTCGCCCCGCTCACCGGGGAGAGGGCGTGGCCGAAGCGGGACCGCCCGCGCCGGGCCGGGGTCTCCTCGTTCGGGATCAGCGGCACGAACGCGCACGTCGTCATCGAGGAGCCCGCGGAGGAGCCCCCGCAGAAGTCACCGGAGGAGTCGCCCGAGGAGCGGTCCGGGGCGCCGGAGTCCTCGCGGACGGGCGGCACCGTGGCCCCGGCGCCGGTGGTGTGGACGGTGTCCGGGCACACCGAGCAGGCGCTGCGTGACCAGATCGGCCGGTTGCGGGCACACGTGGCGGAGAATCCGGGCCTGTCCCCGGCCGACGTCGCCCACAGCCTCCGCACCGGGCGCGCCGACCTGTCCTACCGCGCGGTCGCCGTCGGTACCGACCTCGACCGGCTCGCCGGGGAACTGGCGCTGGTGGAACAGGGACTTCCCTCCCGGCGCGCGGTGCGGGGTGAGGCGACGGTGAACGGGCGGCCGGTCTTCGTGTTCCCCGGCCAGGGGTCGCAGTGGGCCGGGATGGCCCGCGATCTCCTCGCCGCCTCAGAACCGTTCGGCGACGAGATGCGGCGGTGCGCCGAGGCACTGGCGCCGCACGTCGGCTGGGACCTGCTGGAGGTGGTGTCCTCCGGTGAGGAGACCCTGCTCGGCCGGGTCGACGTGGTGCAGCCCGCCCTGTTCTCGATGATGGTCTCGCTCGCCGCGGTGTGGCGTTCCCTCGGGGTGGAACCGGCCGCGGTGGTGGGACATTCGCAGGGGGAGATCGCCGCCGCCCATGTCGCGGGAGCCCTGGACCTGGCCGACGCGGCGGCGCTGGTGGCCCGGCGCAGCGCCGCTCTCTCGGACATCGCGGGGAGCGGGGCGATGGCGTCGATCGGCCTGCCCGCCGGAGAAGTACGCCGCCGGCTCGGCGGCCGTGACGAGATCGTCGTCGCCGCCGTCAACGGTCCGGACGCGACCGTGGTGTCCGGGGAGGCGGGCGCGGTGCGCGACCTCGTCGCCCGCTGCGAGGCCGAAGGGGTGCGGGCGCGGCTCGTCCCCGTCGACTACGCGTCCCACTCACCGGCCGTCGAACCGCTGCGGGAGCCCCTGCTCGCCCGGTTCGCCGGTCTTCGCCCGCGGACGTCCGCCGTCGGTTTCTTCTCCACGGTCACGGCCGCCGAGATGGACACGAGCGCGCTCGGTGCCGGGTACTGGTACGACAACCTTCGCCGCCCGGTTCGCCTGGCCGAGACCGTCACCGCGCTCCTGGAGGCGGGCCACCGGTGCTTCCTCGAGGTCAGCCCCCATCCGGTGCTCGTGGCCCCGCTGCGTGACACCTTCGACGAGGCCGGTGTGGAGGCGCACGCGCTGGCCACGCTCCGTCGCGGCGACGGCGGGCTGGAGCAGCTGCTCACCTCGGCCGGGAGCCTGTTCGCGGCCGGGCTCGGCGTCGAGTGGGGGGCGGCCGCGCGGGGAGGTCGCGTCGCCCTGCCCACCTACGCGTTCCAGGAGCGACGATTCTGGCTCGACACCCGCACCGAGGGGGCGCCGCTCTCGACCGGCCCCGCCGGGGTGGGGCACCCGCTCCTGGAGGTGGTCGTGGAGCCGGCGGACGGGCGGGCGGTGCTGTTCACCGGAGGTGTGCCCGGCGGGCCTGGCGGCTGGGTCCGCGAGCACCGGCTCGGAGAGCGTCCGGTGCTCGTCGGGAGCGCGCTGGTCGAGCTGACGCTCGCGGCCGGAGAGCGTCTCGGTCTGCCGAGGGTGGACGACGTCGCACTTCTCGCCCCGGTGGACGTGCCGGACGGTCCCGTACAGGTCCAGGTGGAGGTGAACGTCGAGGACGGCGGCGCGGGTGCGACGTTCACGGTCCACGCCCGGCCGGGAGGCGGGGACGCCTGGGACCCCGGGGACCCCGGAGACGCTGTGGAGCCGTGGAGGTTGCACGCCTCGGGCTCGCTGAGCGCGGGCGACGCCGACGCCGACGCCGCCGTCGCGCGGATGGGGATCCCGGAGGCGTGGCCGCCTGCGGACGCCGAGCCCGTCGACGTGGACGCCGGCTACGCCCGCCTGGCCGACGCGGGTGTGCACTACGGCCCCCGCCTGCGCCGCGTGGGTGCCGCCTGGCGCTCGGGTGGCGGCGTGTTCGCCGAGGTGACCCCGCCGGACGGGGACGGAGGCCGGACAGGCGCGGGCGGGGAGGGATTCGTGCTCCATCCCGCTCTGCTGGACGGGATGGCGCAGGTGGCCTTCCTCGACCGGGCGGCCGCTGCCTCCGACCGGGGTGAGCGGCCCGAGGCGGTCGTGCCGTTCAGCTGGAGCGGCGTACGGTCGTACGCCGCCGCGATGGGCCCGGTACGCGTCCGCCTGACCTGGACCGGGCCTGACGCCTTCTCGCTCGCCGCGTTCGACACCACGGGCCGGATGGTGCTGAGCGTCGAGGAGGTGCGCGTCCGCCCGGCTGCCGAGGGGTCCGGCGAGGCGCAGGCCCCCGCTCCCGTCTCCGTCCCCTGGGCGCACCGCGCGGTGCGACGTTCTCGGGAAGGGCCCGGGCGGGCCGCTCCCGAGGACGCCGGGCCGGTGGACGTGCTGGCGGGGCTTTCCGGGAGCGAGCGGGAGGAGCGGGTGCTGGACCTGGTCGGCCGGGCGGTCGCCGGCCTCCTCGGCTACGAATCCGCCCGGGACGTCCGCCCGGACCGGCCCTTCCGCGACCTCGGACTCGACTCCATGACGGGGGTGCGGCTCAGGGACCATCTGAGCCGCCTTCTGGGCCGCCGCCTGCCGAGCACGCTCGTCTTCGACCATCCGAGCCCGCGTGCCCTGGCCCGCCACCTGAGCCGCACCGCGCCGGAGGGTCCGTCCCGCGCCGTGGCCCGGCGCGGGCGGGCGGCCGAGGACCCCATCGCGATCGTCGCGATGGCCTGCCGCTACCCGGGTGGCGTCAGCACCCCCGAACAACTGTGGGAGCTCCTGGAATCGGGCGGGGACGCGGTCGGGCCGTTTCCCGCCGACCGGGGCTGGGACCTGGGCGCCCTGTTCGACGACGACCCTGACAACCCGGGGACGTCCTACGCGCGCGACGGCGGGTTCCTCCACGAGGCCGCCGACTTCGACGCGGACTTCTTCGAGATGAATCCGCGCGAGGCCAAGGCCGCCGATCCGCAGCAGCGGCTGCTGCTGGAGACCTCCTGGGAGGCCTTCCAGCGCGCGGGCATCGACCCGGCCGGCCTGCGCGGCTCCCGAACCGGTGTCTACGTCGGCCTGATCTACACCGAGTACGGCGGCCGGGCGCAGGACGACCCGCGCGAGTACGGAGGGTATCTGGGCACCGGCAGCGCCGGGAGCGTGGCCTCGGGCCGGATCGCCTACACCTACGGCCTGCAGGGGCCCGCGATCACCGTGGACACGGCCTGCTCGTCCTCGCTGGTGGCGCTCCACCTGGCGGAGCGGGGGCTGCGCGACGGGGAGTGCGATCTCGCGCTGGTCGGCGGGGCCACGCTCATGGCGACACCCGCGACCTTCGTGGAGTTCAGCCGCCAGCGCGGACTCTCACCCGACGGACGGTGCCGCGCGTTCGCCGACGCCGCCGACGGCACGGGCTTCAGCGAGGGCGTCGGGCTGCTGCTGGTGGAACGACTGTCGGACGCGCGGCGCAACGGGCATCCCGTGCTGGCCGTGCTCAAGGGGTCGGCGGTGAACCAGGACGGCGCCAGCAACGGGCTCACCGCGCCCAACGGCCCCTCCCAGGAACGGGTGATCGAGGAGGCCCTGCACGCCGCGCGCCTCTCACCGGCCGACGTGGACGCGGTGGAGGCGCACGGCACCGGCACCACCCTGGGCGACCCGGTGGAGGCGCGGGCGCTGCTCGCCACGTACGGGGCGGCGCGCGGGGACCGCCCGCCGCTCATGCTGGGCTCGCTCAAGTCCAACATCGGGCACACCCAGGCGGCGGCCGGCGTCGGCGGGATCATCAAGATGGTCATGGCACTGGAGCACGGGACGCTGCCGCGCACGCTGCACGTCGACAGGCCGTCGCGCCACGTCGACTGGGAGCGGGGCGGTGTCGCGCTGCTCACCGAGAACACCCCCTGGCCCGCCGGGGAGCGTCCGCGGCGGTTCGGGGTCTCCGCCTTCGGCATGAGCGGGACCAACGCGCACGTCGTCATCGAGGAGCCGCCCGCGCCCGAGGCCGCTCCCGCACCGGAGCCTTTCGGCGGACCGGTCCCGCTCGTCCTGTCGGCGAGATCGGCGCGCGCGCTCGGAGGCGAGGCGCGGCGGCTGCGCGCCTACCTGGAGCGGTATCCGCGGGTCGCCCTCGCCGATGTCGCGGCGGCCCTGGTGACCACCAGGGCCGAGTTCGGCCACCGCGCGGTCGTCGTGGCCGCCGATCGCGAGGAGGCGCTGGCGGGGTTGTCCGCCGTCGCGGACGGGGCGCCGTCGGCGTCGGCGGTGAGCGGGTACGCCGGGGACTCGCGCGTGCCGGTCCTTGTCTACCCCGGCCAGGGCGCGCAGTGGGAGGGCATGGCCCGCGCGCTGCTCACCGAGTCCCCGGTCTTCGCCCGCAGGGTCGGCGAATGCGCCGACGCCCTCGACCCGGTGACCGGGTGGTCGCTGCTGGACGCGCTGCGCGGCGGCGTCGGCCTGGGGCGGGTGGACGTGGTGCAGCCGGTCCTGTGGGCCGTGATGACCGGGCTCACCGCGCTCTGGGAGTCCTTCGGCGTACGGCCCGCCGCCGTCATCGGTCACTCGCAGGGCGAGATCGCCGCCGCGCTCGCCGCGGGCGCGCTGTCACTGGAGGAGTCGGCGGCGGTGGTGGCGTTGCGCAGCCGGGCCATCCGCAAGATCGCGGGCGGCGGGGCGATGCTGTCGGTCGCGGCCTCGCGGGAGCGGGTGCACGCGGTCCTCGAGAATCTCGGGCTCTCGGAGGATGCAGGGAGTACGGGGAGTACGGGGAACACGGGGAACACGGGGAACACGGGGAACACGGGGAACACGGGGAACACGGGGAACACGGGGAACACGGGGAACACGGTGTCGGTCGCCGCGCTCAACGGACCGGCCTCGACCGTCGTCGCCGGCGAGGCCGGGGCGGTGCGCCGCGTGGAGCGGGCACTGGAGGAGCTGGGCGTGCGGGTGCGGCCGGTGGACGTGGACTACGCCTCCCACTCGCCCCAGGTCGAGGCGCTCGAAGCCGAGCTGCTGGAGATCCTGCCCCCGCCCGCGCCGGACCGCGCGTTCACCGCCGGCGTCTTCTCCACCGTCACCGGCGCGGCGATCGAGCCGGGTGACGGTACCGGCTTCGGGAGCCCCGGCTACTGGTACCGCAATCTGCGCCGGCCGGTGCTGCTGCAGGCCGCGGTGGAGGCGGCGGCCGAGGCGGGGCACGAGGTGTTCGTCGAGGTGAGCCCGCACCCCGTCGTCGGGACGGGAGTCCAGGAGATCCTGGAGGCGCTCCCCGGGGTGGAACGGCCCGCCGTACTGGGCACGCTGCGCAGGGACGACGGGGGCATGGCACGGGTGCTGATCTCGGTGGCCGAGGCATGGGTGAACGGGGTCCGGGTCGACTGGCCGGGGTACCTCGGCGAGCGCCCGGGGCGGGTGCCGGTCCTGCCGACCTACGCCTTCGACCGGCACCGGTACTGGCTGGACGCGCCGGTGACCACCGCCGGGATCCCCGCGGGCGCGCGGCCGGTCACGCATCCGCTACTGTCCACGGCCGTGCGCGCGGCGTCCGAGGATGGCCTGCTGCTTTTCGGCGGGCTTTCCCTGGACGACCAGCCGTGGCTGGGCGATCACGTGGTGGACGGCGCGGTCCTGGTTCCCGGCGCGGTCCTCGCCGAACTGGCGGGCCACGCGGGGGAGCTGGCCGGTGTCGCGCGGGTGGACGAGCTGACCCTCCGGCGCCCGCTGGTGCTCGACGACTCCGGCGCGGTCGAGATCCAGGTGACCGTGGGCCCGGCCGAGCGGGACGGTCTGCGGCCCGTCGGGGTTCACGCGCGGCCGGCGGACACCGGTGACCCGCTGGGTGCGCCGTGGACGGTGTACGCCGCGGGCTCGCTCGCTCCGCTCCCCGCACCCACCGCCCTGCCGGTTCGCGCCGAGTGGCCGCCACCCGGCGCGGTGCCCGTCGACGTCGGCGGGCTGTACGAGGACCTGGCCGCCAGGGGCTATCACTACGGCCCGGCCTTCCGGGGCCTGCGCGAGGCGTGGCGGTCGGGGGAGGAGGTCCTCGCGGAGGTGTTCCTGGAGGGCCCGCCCGGGTACCGCGTCGCGCCCACGCTGCTTGACGCCGCGCTGCACGCCGTCGGGCTCGCGGGCCTGTTCCCCGACGACGGCGCCGTACGGTTGCCCTTCACCTGGCGCGGCCTCACCCGGTACGCCGACGCGCCCTCGACGGTACGGGTGCGCGTACGCCGCACCGCGGAGGAGACGGTCGCGGTCGACCTGGCCACGGCCGAGGGCGACCCAGTGGCGGGCATCGAGGCTGTGACGTTCCGCGCGGCCGACCCGGCGGACCTCGCCGCGGCGGGCACGGAGGACCTGCTGTACGAACTGACCTGGGACTCCGTGCGCCCCGGCGTCGGTGTGCCGCGCGAACGTGTGCGAGTCCTCGGGGACACCGGAAACACCGGAAACGCCGGAAACGCCGGAAACATCGAGGACGCCGGAAACACCGCGAACGCCGAGGAGACCGCGGAAGCCGAGGGGGCCGCCCACCCGGGGCTCGGCGCGCTGCTCGCGGCGCTGGACGCGGGAGAGCCCGCGCCCGAGGTGCTCGTCGTCTCGGCGGGCGAAGAGGCCGGGCCCGTACCGGAGGCGGTCCGAGCCGCCCTGCTACGGGTGCTCGAAACGCTCCGGCGAGGGCTGGCCGACGACAGACTGGCGGGAACGCTGTTCGTGGTGCGCACCTGCCGTGCCGTGGAGGCGGTTCCCGGCGAGCGCGCCGGCGCGCTCGCCGGCGCCGGGGTCTGGGGGCTGGTCCGCGGCGTGCAGGCCGAGGAGCCCGGCCGGGTGGTGATCGTGGACACCGAGACCACTTCCACGCCCCTCTCGGAGGTCTTGGAGGCCGTGGCGTCCGGCGAGCCGCAGGTCGCGATCAGGGGCGGCGGGGCACTGGTGCCCAGGCTCCGACGACGCCGGCGCGACCCGGTACCGTCCGGCGCGGGCAACTGGCGGCTGGAGGCGGCCGAGAGCGGGGTGGCCGACGATCTGGCGTACCGGCCTGTCGAGGACAGGCCCCTGGGCCGCGAGGAGGTCAGAGTCGCCGTCCGCGTCGCCGGCCTGAACTTCCGTGACGCGATGCTCACCCTGGGCATGTACCCGGGCGCGGCGGATCTGGGCACCGAGGGCGCCGGGGTGGTACTCGCGGTCGGGGACGACGTGACCGGTATCGGTCCCGGCGACCGGGTGATGGGTCTCATCTCCGGTGGGATAGGGCCCGAGGCCGTCACCGACCACCGTCTGCTGGTGCCGATCCCGCAGGGCATCTCGTTCGCCCAGGCGGCGACCGTGCCCGCGGTGTTCCTCACCGCCTACTACGCCCTGCGCGACCTGTCCGGCGCCCGCCGGGGGGAGTGGGTCCTGGTGCACTCCGCCGCGGGTGGCGTCGGCGGGGCGGCGATCCAGCTGGCGCGCCACTGGGGGCTGACCGTGTTCGGCACCGCGAGCCCCGCCAAGTGGCCCGCTCTCGAAGAGGCCGGACTGCCCCCCGGCAGGATCGCCGGTTCCCGGGACCTGGCGTTCGCCGGGGCGGTGCGGGAGGCGACCGGCGGGCGCGGCGTGGACATCGTGCTGAACTCGCTCGCCCGCGAGTTCGTGGACGCCTCACTCGAACTGCTCGCTCCCGGCGGGCGGTTCATCGAGATGGGCAAGACCGACGTACGAGACCCCGAGGAGGTCCGCGCCCGGCACGGCGTGCACTACCGGGCGTTCGACCTGGCCGAGGCGGGGCCGGACCGGATCGGCCGGATGCTCGCCGACCTCGCGGATTTGTTCGAGAGCGGGATCCTCACGCCGCTCCCGGTCACCTCCTGGGACGCCGGGCGGGCGCCGGACGCCGTCCGCCACCTCGGACTCGCCCGGCACGTGGGCAAGGTGGCCCTCCGGATTCCCCGGCCGATCCGTGCCGACGGCACGGTCCTGGTCACCGGCGCGACCGGCGGTGTGGGCAGGCTTGTCGCGCTGCACCTGGCCAGGGAACACGGCGCCGGGCACCTGCTGCTGCTGAGCAGGCGGGGCGCCCTCGCGGAGGGCGCCGAACGGCTCCGTGCGGAACTCGGCGGGCTCGGCGTGAAGGTGACGATCGCCGCCGCGGACGTGGCGGACGCCGGCGCGCTGGCCCGCGTGCTCGCGGAGGTCCCCGCCGAGCATCCCCTCACGGCCGTGGTGCACGCGGCCGGGGTCCTGGACGACGCGACGCTCGCCAACCTCGTCCCGGAACGGCTCGACGCGGTGCTGCGGCCCAAGGTGGACGGCGCCTGGAACCTGCACGAGCTCACCAGGGACCTCGACCTCGCCGCGTTCGTGCTGTTCTCCTCCGCCGCGGGGATCGTGGGCAGCGCCGGGCAGTCGGCCTACGCGGCGGCCAACGTCTTCCTCGACGCCCTCGCCGTGGCCAGGACCCGCGAAGGGCTCCCGGCCACCTCGATCGCCTGGGGACTGTGGCGGTCGGAGAGCACCATGACCGGCTCGCTCTCCGCCGTCGACCGGGCCAGGATGGCGCGGTCCGGACTGCTGCCGCTGTCACCGGGACGTGGCCTGGCACTTCTGGACGCGGCGATGGCGGCGCCGGAGCCGACCCTGGCCGCGGTCCGGCTGGACCTCGCGAGGCTGGCGGGGGTCCCCGATCCGGCCCCGCCGCTGCGGTCCCTGGTGCGCGGCCGCGTACTCCCGGCGAAGGCCGACGGCTCCGGCGGGTCCGACTCCGCCGAGCCCGCGCTGGCGCGGATGCTCGCCGGCACCGAGCCGGCGCGCCGCGGGGAGCTGATGACCGAGACGGTCTTCCGGTATGTGGAGGCGGTCCTCGGGCGGGCCCCGGGGGAGGCGGCCGAGGAGGGGCGCAGCTTCAAGGAACTCGGCTTCGACTCGCTGACCGCGGTCGAACTGCGCAACCGGCTAGGCAAGGCCACCGGGCTGCGGCTCCCGGCGACCATCGTGTTCGACCATCCGACCCCGGCCGCTCTCGCCGACCACCTGCTCGGCCGGCTCGCCCCGGCCGTGCGGGAACCGGCCGTGCGGGAACCGGGCGTGCGGGAACCGGGCGTGCGGGAACCGGGCGTGCGGGAACCGGGCGCGGGGGCGGGCGAGGAGGTCCCGGCTACCGCCGAGGAGCTGTTCAGGTTCATCGACTCCGAGCTTCGATCCTAGGGATGGCGAGCGGTATGAGTGACGAGAAGAAGCTGGTCGAGTACCTCCAGTGGACGACCGGCGAGCTCGCCCGGGTGAAGAGGGAGCTGGCCGCGCTGTCGAACCCGGACCCGGTGGCCGTGGTCGCGATGGCCTGCCGCTACCCCGGCGGGGTGCGCTCGCCCGAAGACCTGTGGCGGGTGGTCGCCGACGGCGTCGACACCGTCGGCGAGCCGCCGCGGGACCGCGGCTGGGACCCGGCCCTGCGGGAGCGGGCGAGGGCCGGTGGCTTCCTGGACGACGCGGCCGGGTTCGACGCCGCCTTCTTCGGGATCTCCCCCAGGGAGGCCGTGGCGATGGATCCGCAGCACCGGCAGCTGCTGGAGGTCTCCTGGGAGGCCCTGGAGCGCGCGGGGATCGTCCCGAGGTCGTTGCGGGGCAGCCGGACCGGGGTGTTCACCGGTGTGATCTACCAGGACTACGCGCCCGCGATCGACGACGTGCCCCCCGAGCTCGACGGCTACCTCATGACCGGCAACGCGGCGAGTGTGGCGTCCGGGCGGGTGGCGTACACCTTCGGCTTCGAGGGGCCCGCGCTCAGCGTCGACACCGCCTGTTCGTCCTCGCTCGTGGCGATCCACCTCGCCGCCGACTCGCTGCGCCGCTCCGAGTGTGACCTCGCGCTCGCCGGCGGGGTGACGGTGATGGCCACCCCCCGGGTCTTCGTGGAGTTCGGGCTCCAGGGCGGGCTCGCCGCGGACGGTCGCTGCAAGGCGTTCGCCGACGGGGCCGACGGCACCGGCTTCGGCGAGGGCGTGGGGGTGCTGGTGCTGGAGCGGCTCGGGGACGCCCTGCGCAACGGGCACCCGGTCCTGGCGGTGGTCCGCGGCTCGGCGATCAACTCCGACGGGGCGAGCAACGGGCTCACCGCGCCGAGCGGGACCGCCCAGGAGAAGGTGATCGAGACGGCCCTGCGCGGCGCGGGGCTGTCGCCGGCCGAGGTGGATGCGGTCGAGGCGCACGGGACCGGCACCGCGCTCGGGGACCCGATCGAGGCGGGCGCCCTGATCGCGGCCTACGGCACCGCGAGGCGACGACCGTTGTGGCTGGGTTCGGTCAAGTCGAACCTGGGGCACACGCAGGCCGCGGCGGGAGTCGCCGGTGTGATCAAGATGGTGCAGGCGCTGCGGCACGGCGTGCTGCCCGCGACGCTGCACGTGGCCGATCGGTCCACCCTGGTCGACTGGGACGACGGCGGGGTGGAACCGCTGGAGCGCGCCCTTCCCTGGCCGCGCGGCGACCGGCCGCGCAGGGCGGGTGTCTCCTCGTTCGGGATCAGCGGGACCAACGCGCACCTGCTCGTCGAGGAGGCGCCGGTGACCGAAGGGGGGTCGCCCGGCTCCGAGGCCGAGGCCGGGAACCCGCTGGTGGCCGTCCCCTGGCTGCTTTCCGGCAAGACGCCCGAGGCGGTGCGGGCACAGGCCGCCCGGCTGGGTGACCTCCTGCGCTCGGGGCGGGAGACCGATCTCGCCGCCGTGGCCCGCACCCTGGCGGGACGGCGTTCGGAGTTCAGGTACCGGGCGGTGGCACTCGGCTCCGGCGCCGCCGAGCTCACCCGCGAACTGGACGCGCTCGCCGGGCCGTCCAGCCCGACCGTCAGGGCGAGTGCGGCGCCGAAGGTGGCGTTCGTGTTCAGCGGCCAGGGGACCCAGCGGGCGCGGATGGGACGCGAGCTGTACGAGAGGTTCCCGGTCTACGCCGAGGCGTTCGACGCCGCCTGCGCCGCACTGGACCTGGCCAGACGGGTCCACCACGCCGAAGGCCCGCCCCTGGGCGAGGTGGTGTCCGCCGCGGCCGACGGCCCGCTGGGAGGGCTGCTGCGGCGCACGGAGTTCGCCCAGCCCGCGCTGTTCGCCACCCAGCTCGCGCTCTGCCGGCTCGCGGAGCACCTGGGCCTGGTCGCCCACGCGCTGCTCGGCCACTCCGTCGGGGAGCTCACCGCGGCACACGTCGCCGGGGCGCTCTCGCTGGAGCAGGCCGCGCGCCTGGTCGTGGTACGGGCACTGGCGATGCAGTCCGCGCCGGAAGGCGGGGGCATGGTGTCACTGCGGGCCCCCGAGGCGGAGGTGCGGGCATCCCTGGCCGAGCTGGACGGACGGGTGTCCGTGGCAGCGGTCAACGGGCCGAGGTCGACCGTGGTCTCCGGCGACGCGGACGCGGTGCGGGGACTGGCCGCCCGATGGCGCTCCCGTGGGGTGCGTACGAAGGCGCTCGCGGTCGGCCAGGCCTTCCACTCGCCGCACATGGACCCCGCGCTGCCGCGGCTGGTGGAGGCGGCGACGGAACTGGACGTCGGCGAACCCGCGATCCCCCTGGTCTCCAACACCACGGGCCTGGTGGCGACGCGGGACGAGCTGGCCGCGCCGGACCACTGGGCCGCCCAGGTGCGCGGCACGGTCCGTTTCCACGACGGCGTGCTCACCCTGCGGGGCCTGGGCGTCGACACCTTCGTCGAGATCGGCCCCGACACCACGATGACCGGCATGATCGCGGACTGCCTGGCAGGGGAGCGGGACGGCGTGTCGGCGATCCCGCTGGTGCGAGACCCCGGGGCGGAGGCCCGGTCGGTGTTGCGCGGTGTCGCGCAGGCCCATGCGCGCGGTGTGCGGATCGACTGGGAGAAGGTGCTCGGCGAGGGGCCGGTCGCCGATCCGGCCACCGTGCCGACCTACCCGTTCCGGCACGAACGCTACTGGCTCATCCCGCCGAGGAGGCACGGACGGGACCTGCCACCGTACGAGCCGCACGAGCCGACGACGGCACCGGCCGCCGCGCCGTCGCCCGCGCCGTCATCCGGGCCGCTGTCCGGCCTGCCTGAGGGCGAGCGCCACGACCTCCTGACGTCGCTGGTGCTGACGGCGGTGGCCGACGCGCTCGGGCACTCCCACGGAGCGATCGGCCCGGCGGACGACCTGACCCAGATCGGCATCACCTCCTTCGGCGCGCTGGAGATCGCCGCCAGGCTCTCCGGGGAGATCGGCGTCGACGTGCGGGTGGGACTGGTGCTCGACCACGGCACCGCCCGCGAACTCGCGTTCCGGCTGGAGGAACTGCTCGGCCCGCAAAACGCGCCGGCACTGCTGGAGAAGCGATGACCTCGAAGAGCGCCGAGGCGCGCGCGTGCCTGCGCTCGCTGCACCGCGAGGGGGCGCTCGCGGCGCGATACGACGAGGTCGCGGCACTGCTGGCCGCGATGGACGAGGAGGACGCCGCCCCGTCGGCGCGACTGCTGGAGCGGGTCGACGTGGAGGCCGTTCGCGAACACCATCCGGGGCTTCCGCTCGCGGCCGTGACCGTCACCGGACACGGTACGCTCGGCGCGCTGCGTACCGCGCTCACCGGCGAGCTGGCCCGCCACGGGTATCTGCCGGACGTCCGGCTCGCGGACTTCGGCTCGTACGCGTTCGAGCTGGGCGATCCCGGCAGCGCCCTGTACGCCGGACGACCCGACGTGACCGTCTGCGTACTCGACCACGCGGCCGTGTTCGACGAGGTCGGCGTGCCGTTCACGGTGGACGACGTGGAGCGCGTGCTGGAGGAGAAGCTGGCGCTGTGGCGGCGGCTGGCGGCGCGGTTCGGGGAGAGTGGGTCCGGCGCGCTCGTGTTCAACACCGTCCCGCTGCCCCGGGTGTGGCAGGCGCAGTTGCTGGACCATCCGTCCAGGGCGCGGCTCGGCGCGGTCTGGCGGCGGGCCAACGCCGAACTGCTGGCGTTCGGCGAGTCGGTGCAGCCCGTCGTGGTGATGGACCTCGACCCGCTGCTGACGGCGCCGATCGAGCTGTCCGATCCGCGGTTCGAGGTCTACGCGCGGGCGCACCTGTCGGACGCCCTGCTCGGCGCGTACGCCCGTGAACTGGCCCACCTGGTGCGGGCCCGGACCGGGCGTGCCAGGAAGGTGCTCGCCGTCGACCTCGACCAGACGCTGTGGGGCGGCGTCCTCGGCGACGACGGGGTGGAGGGCATCGAGGTGGCCCACGGCCGGCGGGGTGAGGCCTTCCAGCGGTTCCAGAAGGTGGTGGCGCAGCTGCAGTCGCAGGGCGTCCTGCTGGCCGCGGTGAGCAAGAACGACCAGGAGACCGTGCTCGCCGCGCTGCGGGAACACCCCGACATGGTGGTGCGCGAGGACGCCTTCGTCCGCATCCTCGCCAACTGGCGGCCGAAACCGGCCAACCTGCGGGTCCTGGCGCGGGAGCTGAACCTGGGCGGGGACAGCGTGGTGTTCGCCGACGACAGCGTCCACGAGTGCGCCGCGGTCGCGGCGGAGCTGCCGGAGACGGCGGTGATCCACCTGGACGGCGACCCGGCGCTGCACGTGACGCGGCTGCTGGCCGACGGCTGGTTCACCGTGAACGAGGTGACCACGGAGGACCGTGTCCGGACGCGGCGCTACCACGAGGAGGCGGCGCGTTCGGAGTTCCTGTTCGCGGCGGGGTCGGCCGAGGAGTTCCTGGGCGGACTGGGGGTGTCCGTACGGCTGGCGCCCGCCACCGGCGCCGACGTCGCGCGGCTGTCGCAGCTCACCTTGCGCACCAACCAGTTCAACCTCACCACCGAGCGCCTCTCCCCGGAGGCGGTGCGTGAGCGGGCGGGGCGGCCCGGCTCGCGGGTGCTGACGCTGTCGGCGGCAGACCGGTTCGGGAGCAACGGGATCGTCGGAGCGGTCTTCCTGCGGGCGCTGCCGGAGGGGTTGCTGATCGAGAACCTCCTGCTGAGCTGCCGGGTGTTCGCCCGGGGCATCGAGCAGGCGTGCCTGGCCGCGGTGCTCGGCCAGGCACGCGCCGCCGGTTTTCCCGCCGTGCACGGTGACTACGTGGCGAGCGCGAGGAACGCGAAGGTCGCGGACTTCTACCCGCACTACGGGTTCACCGTGACAGAGGTGACGCCGCGGCGGTCGCGGTACGCGCATGACCTCGGCGAGATCGTCGGCGTGCCCGGCCATCTCACGCTGGAGGTCGCGGGCCGGGTGGTGCCGGCCCCGGCCGGGCCCGCGGAGGCGGCGTTGACAAGCTGAGGCATCCTCGATTTAACTTGCGGACATAACGTGAGGAAGCCTCCGTATATGTGTGAACGGGATGAGGGAGAGGGCATTGCCTGAGGGAATCGCGGTCTCGGTGCACGACACCGCGCCGGTCTGGCGAGGTGACACGGCGGGTGACGCGCTGCGCCGTTCGATCGATCTGGCCAAGGCCGTGGAGGCGCTCGGTTACCGGCGTTACTGGGTGGCCGAACACCACAACACGCCGGCGCTGGCGGCGTCGAGCCCCGCGGTGCTCGCCGGGCCCATCCTGGAGGCGACCTCCAGCATCCGGGTCGGCTCGGGCGCGGTGCTGCTGCCGAACCACTCGCCCCTGGTGGTCGCCGAGCAGTTCGGAGTCCTGGCCGGCCTCTATCCGGGCCGGGTCGACCTGGGGCTCGGGCGCGCCCCGGGCGGCTCGGGCGAGATCACGGCCCGCATCGGCGACCCGCGCCGGCTGGACTTCGGCGACGCGCTGCACGAGCTGCGCGAGTACTTCGCCGGAGGCAGCGGCGGCGTGCGGGCGATCCCGGAGCCGGCGATCGCGCCCGAGCTGTGGATGGTGGGCTCCAGCGCCGGCAGCGCCGCCTACGCGGGCCGGGCGGGCCTGCCCTACGTCTACGCGCACGCGATCGTGGGAGGCGGCGCCCCCGAGGCGCTCGACGCCTACCGCCGGGCCTTCCGGCCCTCGCCGTGGCTGTCCGAGCCGCACGCGTGCGTGGCGGTGATCGTCGTCGCCGCCGACACCGACGAGCGGGCCCACCGGCTGGCCGCCTCCTTCGTGTTCGGCCAGATCCTGATGCGCACCGTGGATCCGGGCACCGTGCTGCCCACCGAGGAGGAGACCGCGGCGCACACGTTCACCCCGCAGGAGGAACGCTTCCTGCGGGACCGGCTCGAACCGCAGTTCGTCGGCTCCCCGGAACGGATCACCCCCCGCCTGACCGAGCTGCTGCGCCAGACCCGCGCCGACGAGCTGTTCGTGCTCACCCAGGTGCCCGACCACACCGCCCGGATCCGCTCGTACGAGTTGCTCGCCAAGATCGTCTCATCCCTGTAGGTCCGCACGGGCCGGTGCGCCCGAGCACCGGCCACAGCTCTCCTCAGCCCGCGTTCAGCCCGGCTTTAGAACCGCCGAGCACTGTGTGTCCAGCCGGAGAACGACCTCCGGCGCAATCCGGCGTTCGAACGATGAGGATGAGGATGGCTGCTGCTACGAGGTCCCGGTCACGCAAGCCCGCCGCCATGGCGGGGGCCGCCACGTTGATGCTGGCACTGGCCACCGCATGTTCCTCCGGCGCGGACGGTGCCACGACAGGGGAGGGGAGCGCCGCAGCGCAGCCCAGGAGCGGCGGCACGCTGCGCCTGGCCGTCGAGAAGGAACCCGAGTGCCTGGACCCGCACCAGAGCCCCACCGAGTCGGCCAGGGCCCTCACCCGGCCGATCCTGGACTCGCTGGTCCACCAGGACGCGCAGGGAGCCGTCGGTCCCTGGCTGGCCACACGCTGGGAGGTCTCGCCGGACCGGCTCACCTACACCTTCGAACTCCGTCAGGGCGTGACGTTCACCGACGGGGAGAGGTTCGACGCCCAGGCGGTGGTCGCCAACCTCGACCACGTGGTGGCTCCGGAGACGAAGTCGCTGCTCGCCGGAAGCCTGCTCGCGGCCTACCGGTCGGCCAAGGCCGTCGGCCCCTTCACGGTCGAGGTCAGGCTCAAGCGGCCCGACTCGGGTTTCCTCGCCGCGCTGGCCCTGCCCAACCTGGGCATCCAGTCCCCGCCCACCCTCAAGGGGTCCCCCTCCGCGCTGTGCGCGAAGATCGTCGGAACCGGCCCGTTCCGCAGCGACACCGGGCTCGTGCCGCAGAAGGGCATCGACTACGTCAGGAACCCCTCCTACGACTGGGCGCCGGAACCGCGTCGCGGCCCGGCGCGGCTGGAGCGGATCGAGGTCAAGGTCGTGCCGGACAACGCCGCCCGGCTGGGTGCGCTCACCAGCGGCCAGGTCGACGCGGTCACCGGCCTGTCGCCGACGAGCCTCAACACGGTGAAGAGCCTGCCCGGGTTCACCCTGCACTCGACACCGTTCCCCGGGATCAACTACAGCTACTGGCCGAACACCGCGAGCGGCCCGCTCAGCGACGTCAACGTGCGCAAGGCGCTGCGTACCGGCATCGACTGGGCGCAGATCGTGAAGAACGTCTATTTCGGCGTGTACGAAGGCGCCCAGGGGGTGCTCTCGTCCGGCACACCGGGCTACGACGGTTCCCTGGCCCCGGCCTACGCCCACGACCCCGCCGAGGCGGAGCGGCTGCTCGACCAGGCGGGCTGGACCGGGCGCGACGCGGCCGGATACCGGACGAAGAACGGCGAACGCCTCACTCTGCGCCACATGTGGTCCGACGGATCCGTGGCCAACCTCGCCACGCAGATCCAGTCCGCGGCGAAAGGACTCGGCGTCGAACTGGTCGAGGAGAACCTCGACGGCGGGACCTTCGTCAAGCGCCTGCTGGACGGTGACTACGAACTGATCGACACCAGCTTCTCCGCGCCGGGACCGGACGTGTTGCGCGTCCTGTTCGGCGCCGACAACATCCCCACGCCCAAGCGCGGGATCAGCAACAACATGGCACGCTACGACAACCCCGAGGTGGAGGCCGCCTTCCGGCGCGCGCTCGGCGCCGAGAACCAGGCCGAGCGGCACCGCGCCTACGCCGAGGCGCAAAAGCGCATCACCGAGGACGCCGCGGTCCTGCCGGTCTACTCGCCCCTGTCCACGGTGACCGTACGCGAAGGCGTCCGGGAGGTCGGCTTCAACGCCGACGGCACCCCCGACCTGTACGGCGCATGGCTCGCGTCCTGAACGCGCCCGCCGCCGAGGCGGCGGGCGCGGCCCCCTCACGCCGCGCGAGCGGGGCGGCGCGTCTCGTGCTGGTGCGCGTGGCCGCCTCGGTGGCCGTGCTGTGGGGAGCGGTCACGGCGACGTTCCTGCTGCTGCGGGTGATGCCGGGCGGCACCGCCGACGTGCTGCTCGCCCGCTCCGCCGTCACCCCGGAGGTACGCGACCGGATCATCGCCGAGTACCGGCTCGACGATCCGCTCGTGGCGCAGTACCTCGCCTACCTCACCAGGATCGCGCGGGGGGAGTTCGGCGAGTCGTACGTGCTGCGCAGGCCGGTGTGGGACGCGATCGGGTCCCAGCTCCCCGACACCCTGCTGCTGGTCCTGGCGACCCTGCTGGTCACGCTGGTCGCCTCCGTCCTGCTCGCGGTGGTGAGCGCGAACCGCCGGCGGTGGGTGCGCTCGTCGTTCTCCGCGACCGAGTCGCTGGTGGTGGCGCTGCCGCCCTTCTGGCTCGGGCTGCTGCTGCTGACGGTGTTCTCCTTCAACCTGCACTGGTTCCCGGCCATCGGCTCCTCCTCCCTGTCCGGTCTCGTGCTGCCGACCGCCGCGCTGGCCGCGGGGCCGGTCGCGGTGATGACGGGGGTGCTGCGCGACGGGTTGCTGCGCGCGCTGGAGGACCCGTTCGTGGTGACCGCCCGCTCACGGGGCATCGGCGAGCTCGCGCTGCGCCTGCGGCACGTGCTGCGGCACGCGCTGCTGCCCGCCACCACGCTCCTGGGCTGGATCGCCGGCTCGCTCATCGGAGGCGCGGTGATCATCGAGATCGTCTTCTCCCGGCAGGGGATCGGACGGCTGGTGTTGTTCGCGGTGGAGAACAAGGACATGCCCGTGGTGATCGCGATCGTGCTGCTCACCGCGGTGGTGTTCGTGCTGGTCAACATCGTGGTCGACATCCTGGTCTGGGTGATCGACCCCAGGACGCGAGAGGCGGGGAGCCGGCCGTGACCAAGAGCTTCTGGCCGGGGGCGATCGTGCTGGCACTGCTGGCCGCGATGGCGCTCTTCCCTTCGCTGTTCACCGGGACGGACCCCGACGCGGCCGACCTGAACGCGACGCTGCGGCCACCTGACGGCACGCACTGGTTCGGCACCGACCAGAACGGCAGGGACCTGTACGCCAGGATCGTTCACGGCGCCGGTCCCTCCCTGCTGATAGGCGCCGGCGCGGTCGGGCTCGCGCTGGCCGCGGGCGTCCTGGTCGGGGTCGCCGCCGCGCAGCTCGGCCGGACCATGGACCAGGTGCTCAGCAGATCGCTCGACGTGGTCCTCTCCGTCCCCGGCCTGCTGCTGGTGTTCCTGGTCGTCGCGGTGCTGGGACCCGGCGGCGGCCCGGCCAGCGTGGGCCTGGCGGTGATCTCCCTGCCGGGCTTCGCCAGGGTGACGCGCGCGGAGGTGATCAGGCTGCGCGGAGCGCACTACGTCGAGGCGGCCCACGGGTTCGGCTGGTCGCGCGCCCAGGTGGTCCTGCGGCACATCCTGCCCAACGCGCTCGGCCCGGTCATGGTACTGGCGACGGTGACCCTGGGAGCGATGATCGTGGCGGGCTCCTCGCTGAGTTTCGTGGGCCTGGGCCCCCAGCCGCCGACCGCCGAATGGGGCGCGATGCTGGCCGACAGCCAGGAGTTCCTCGCGATCGCCTGGTGGCCGGCGGCGTTCCCCGGAGTCGCCATCACGATCGCGGTCCTGTCCATCACCGTCGTCGGCGGGCACCTGCGGCAGCGGATCGAACGGGGGCGGACATGAGCCCGGTATCCGGCGACACGACGAACATGAGCCCGGCGCCGGGGGACACAAGGGAACTGCTGCGCGTCCGGGACCTCACCGTCGGCTTCTCGACGGGCCGCGGGCACGTCGACGCGGTGCGGGGCGTGTCCCTCCGCGTCGACCGCGGGCAGGTGGTGGCGATCGTCGGTGAGTCCGGCTCCGGCAAGAGCGTCACCGCGCGCAGCCTGGTGGGGCTGGCCGGCGACGGTGCCGACGTGCGGGCGAAGGAGCTCGTGTTCGGCGGGCTCGACCTGCGCCGGGTACGGGGCCGGGGCTGGCGTGCGCTGCGCGGACGGCGCGTCGGCTTTGTCCTGCAGGACGCCCTGGGCTCCCTCGACCCGCTGCGCCGCGTCGGCGCCGAGGTGGCGGAACCTCTGCGCGAGCACCGGACCGTGCCCTCGGGCGAGATCGGCGACGAGGTCGTACGGCTGCTCGACTCGGTGGGCGTCCCGCTGCCCGAGAGCCGGGCACGGCAGTACCCGCACGAGATGTCGGGCGGGCTGCGGCAACGCGCCCTGATCGCCTCGGCCCTGGCCGCGCGGCCCGACCTGCTGATCGCCGACGAGCCGACGACGGCGCTGGACGCGACGGTGCAGAGGCAGGTGCTCGCGCTGTTGCGCGAGCGCGCGGGCGACGGCACGGCGATCCTGCTCATCAGCCACGACCTCGGCGTCGTCGCGGAGATCGCCGACCACGTGTACGTGATGAAGGACGGGCGGTTCGTCGAGGACGGCCCGACGCGCGAGATGCTCCAGGCGCCCTCCCACCCCTACACCAGGACCCTGGTCGCCGCCGCGCTCGGGCAGGGACGGGGCCTGGCGCGGGGCGCGGGCACCGCGTCGGCCGACCCCGATCCGCGTCCCGGTCCCGGACGGGTGGTGCTGAGCGCCGAAGGGCTGGTCAAGAGGTACAGGCTGCCGGGCAAGGGCGCGTTCACCGCGGTGGACGAGGTGTCGGTCGAGGTACGGGCCGGTGAGACGCTCGGCATCGTCGGAGAGTCCGGGTCGGGGAAGACGACCGTGGGCCGGCTGCTGCTGGGCCTGGCCGCGCCGGACGCCGGCCGGGTCGAGGTGAACGGGCGGACCTGGAGCGAACTGCGCGGCCCCGAACGGCGGGCGGCCCGCCGCCGGATCCAGATGATCTACCAGCACCCGCTCGCCTCCTTCGATCCCCGCTACACCGCGAGACGGCTTCTCGAGGAGCCCCTGCGCGCGCAGGGCACCCCCGGCGCCGAACGCGCACGACGGGTGGCGGAACTCCTGGAGCACGTGGGCCTGGACGAGGAGGTGCTCGGCCGGCGGGCACGTGAGCTGTCCGGAGGCCAGCGGCAGCGCCTCGCGATCGCGCGGGCACTCGCCCCGCGACCGGACGTCATCATCTGCGACGAACCGGTCTCGGCCCTGGACGCGGTGATCCAGGCACAGGTGCTCGACGTCCTGACCGACGTTCAGGAAAGGCTCGGCGTGGCCTACGTATTCATTTCCCACGATCTGGGCGTCGTCCACAGGATCAGTCACGAAGTGGCGGTCATGAAAGACGGGAAAGTGGTTGAGTCCGGCGACGTGAGAAAGGTATTCGAAGCTCCGGAGCATCAATACACAAAGACCCTCCTGGATGCGGTTCCCCGGCTTCACCGGGCCGCTCGGGGCAGCGCATAAGCAATTCTTAATCAACGCTGAACCGGCCTTGCCCAATATTTCGTTCCTGCCTAATGTCGTTGTCGTCGCACGGCACCGGCGGCGCCCTTTTCTTGTCTCGCCGAAGGATGAAGGAAATGACGGAAGCTCCGCCGTATCCGCAGAAACGCACCTGCCCGTACGAGCCGCCACCCGGATATCGGGAGATCGGTGAGCGGGGGCCGGTGCTCAAGGTGACGCTCTTCGACGGCCGCGAGGCGTGGATGGTGACGGGGTACCGGGAGTCGCGGGAGATCCTCACCCACCCGAACCTGTCCTCGCAGCGCACCCACCCCGGGTTCCCCATCGTCGCCCCCCGCTTCCGCTCGCAGATCGCCCGCACCCTCGCGCTCATCGCGATGGACCCGCCCGTCCACGACATCTACCGGCGCTATCTCAACCCGCACTTCAGCCTCAAGACGGTCCGCGGAATGCGTCCCCAGCTCGAGGACATCGTGTCCGGATACATCGACGCGATCATCGACCACGGCCCTCCCGCCGACCTGGTGCCGCTGCTCGCGGTGCCACTCCCGTCCCTGGTGATCTGCCGGCACCTCGGCGTCCCCTACGCCGACCACGACTTCTTCCAGGACGCCAGCGGCAAGGTGATGCTGGGCACCGAGCAGGAGTCGGCGACGGCGGCCCAGGACCTGGTCGACTACATCGACCGGCTGGTGGCCGCACAGATCAAGGAACCCACCGACGGCCTGCTCGGCACGCTGGTGAGGGAGCGGGTCATCCCCGGCGACGTCGGGCACGACGAGCTGGTCTCGATCGCGCTGGTGCTCCTGATCGCCGCTCACGAGACGACCTCCTCCTCTCTCGCCCTTGGCGTCATCACGCTGCTGGAGCACCCGGACCAGCTGGCGCTGGTGCTTCAGGACCCCTCCCGCCTGCCCGGCGCGATCGAGGAACTCCTGCGCTACATCGCGACCACGGACCTCGTCGCGACCAGGGTCGCCAAGGGGGACATCGAGATCGCGGGCCATCTCATCCGGGAGGGGGAGGGGGTGCTCGTCTCGGGCACCCTGGCCAACCGGGACGAGCAGGTGCACCGGCGGGCCCACGAGTTCGACGTCCTGCGCGAGGACACCCACCACCTCACCTTCGGGTTCGGCATCCACCAGTGCCTCGGCCAGAACCTGGCCCGGCTCGAACTGGAGGTCGCCCTGCACCAGCTGCTCACCCGGATCCCGGGGATACGGCTGGCCGTACCCGTGGACGAACTGCCCATCCTCGGCGCGGGCACCGTACAGCGGGTGCTCCAGCTACCGGTCGAATGGTGACGCCGGATGTGGGTGCGGGCGGATCGGGAGCGCTGCATCAGTGGCGGGCGCTGCATGGCCGCCACCTCCGAGGTCTTCGATCAGGACGATGACGGCCTGGTCGTCGTGCTCACCCCGCGGCCAGAGCCGCAGCAGGAGGAACGGGTCCGCAGGGCCGCCTTCCTCTGCCCGGCGCAGGCCATCCGGATCAGCGAGAAATCACCGGGGGACTGACCTCCCCACGGGTTCGGGCCGGCCCCGTACAAAGGCCGGCCGAAGAAAGCAGAAAAGATGACTCACTCGACGCACCCGTCGAAGGAGGCCGCGCGGCTCCCCTCGCTCACCGGGATGAGATTCGTGGCGGCGTTCCTGGTGTTCGTGTGCCACGCCTGTGTCCTGGGTTTCTTCCGCCGGGAGACCGCGGCCTCCCTGCAGACCTTCGCCTTCGCCTCGGGCTGGCTCGGTGTGGAGTTCTTCTTCGTGCTGAGCGGGTTCGTGCTGACCTGGTCGGTGCGGGAGGGACAGTCCAGGGCGAGCTTCTGGCGCCGGCGCCTGGTCAAGGTCTACCCGGTCCACGTGGTGACCTGGCTGGCCGCGCTCGGCCTGGCCGTGTGGGCGGGCCAGGCCGTGGACCTGCCCAAACTGTTGCCGAGCCTGCTGCTCGTGCACACCTGGTATCCCCGGATGGACGTGGTCATCACGATCAACGTCGTCACCTGGTCCCTCGCCTGCGACCTGCTCTTCTATCTGGCCTTCCCCTTCCTGCACGCGCTCGTCCGCAGGATCTCCGCCCGGCGGCTGTGGTGGGCGGCCGGCGCCGTCGCCGCCGTGATCGCCCTGCTGCCCGCCGTCGCCCTCCTCGCCCTGCCGGGAACACCCCGGCTTCCCGGCCAGGACATGTCGTTCGTGCAGAACTGGTTCCTGGTCTCCTTCCCGCCGATCAGGGCGCTGGACTTCGTCCTCGGCATCATCATGGCCCGCATCGTGCTGGCGGGCCGACGGGTCCCGCTGGGCGTGGGCAGGGCGCTGCTGGTCCTGGCGGCGGGGTTCGCCCTGCAGATGTACCTGTGGCCGAGCGTGTACGGGCTCACCGCGACGATCGCGCTGCCGCTGGCCCTGCTGATCGCGGCCGTGGCCGTCGCGGACGAGCGGGGCGTCCCCACGCCGTTTCGCGGCCGGATCCTGCGGTGGCTGGGCGGGGTCTCGTACGCCTCCTACCTGGCGCACTTCCTGGTCCTGCACTTCGGGCACCTCGCGATCGGCGCCGACCGGACATGGGACGTGCCGGCCGCCCTCGGCGTCATCACGGTTCTGTTCGGGGTCACCACGGCGGTGGCGTGGGCACTGAACCGCCTCGTCGAGGAACCCGCCATGCGCGCGTGGGCACAGCCGCGCACCCACCCCCTGCCGTCCGGCGGCGCGCTACGACCGGAGACCCCTGCCCCGGAACCGGCGGGCTGACCGCCCTCCCTGCCCCGGTTGGACGCCCCCATCTTCAAGCCCATCGCCATCATCGGGTTCGATCCGCCCGTACACGACATCCATCGCCGCCTGCTCGCCCCCGATTTCAGCCTCAAGCAGGTGCGCGCCCTGCGCGGAAGCGTCGAGGAACTCGCGGGCAGGCTGGTGGACGAACTGCTTCGGAAGGGGCCGCCCGCGGAGTTGGTCGAGGACTACGCGCTGCCGATCCCGTCCATGGTGATCTCGGAGCTGCTCGGCGTGCCGTACGACGACCACGCGTTCTTCGAGGCGATGACGAACGGGCTGCTTCAGGCCAAGAGCGCGCAGGACGCCGAGGCGGCGGGCCAGGCGCTCTGGGACTACCTGGACGGGCTGATCACCACCAAGGAACGTGAGCCCGGTGGGGCGGGGGTGCTGAGCAGGCTGGTGGGTCAGGTCGACGAGGACGGCGACCTGACCCGGGAGGACCTGGTGCGCATCGCGCTGGCGCTGCTGATCGGAGGGCACGACACGACGTCCCAGATGATCGCGCTCGGGGTGGTCACCCTGCTGGAGCACCCGGACCAGCTGGCGGCGCTGCGCGCGGACCCGGGCGTGCTGCCCGCCGCGGTGGACGAGTTGCTGCGGATGGTGTCGGTGACGGACGTCTCGGGAGTACGGGTGGCGACCGAGGACATCGAGATCGACGGACACGTCATCCGGGCCGGAGAGGGAGTCCTGGTCTCCTCCTCGATGACCAACCGCGACCCCGCGGCCTTCCCCGACCCGTACCGGTTCGACATCCGCCGCGCCGGCGGGCACAACGCCGCCTCCGGTCGTCATCACCTCACGTTCGGGTTCGGCATCCACCAGTGCCTCGGCCAGAACCTGGCGCGGATGGAACTGGAGGTGGCGTTCTCCGTCCTCTTCGACCGGATTCCGGACCTGCGGCTCGCCGTGCCGCTGGACAGGCTGCCCACGCGCGGCGGCGGCACGATGCAGGGCGTGCACACCCTGCCCGTCGAGTGGTGAGAGGAGAAACGATGAAGGTGACCGCCGATCGGCGTCGCTGCATGGCCGCCGGCCACTGCGCGATCAGCGCGCCCGCGGTGTTCGACCACGGGGAGGACGGCCTGGTCGTCGTCCTGGACGCGGATCCGGGGGAGGACGTCCGGGAGGCCGTGGAGACGGCCGAGGACCTGTGCCCGTCCCGGGCGATCGCCGTCGCGCCCGCGGGCGCCGATCGGATACCGAGCGGGTGACGCCGGGATCGGTGCGCCGGTGTGGGGGGGGGGGGGGGGGGGGGGGGGGGGGCCCCCCCCCCCCCCCACCCCCCCCCCCCGCGGGGGGGGCCCCCCCCGGGGGGGGGGGGGCCCGTGAGCCCAGGACG
>NZ_JBITIZ010000018.1:0-100217 GCF_044459525.1 Streptosporangium sp. NPDC050284 | reverse complement strand
CTATGGTATCCCGGGGGGGTGCCGCGGGTTGGGGTGGGCGGGTGTGGGCCGGTGGAACGCGGCGCGGCGTTCCACCGGCCCACACCGATCCCGTCCCTCAGCGGTCGACGAACCGCATGCTCTGCTCGTTCCAGCGTTCCCCGTAGACCTCGTCCGAGGGAACGGCCGCCTCCACGGCGGCGAGATCGGCCGGGGTGAGGCTCAGGAAGGCGGCGTCGACGTTCTCCTCCAGATGAGCGCGGTGCCTCGTTCCCGGGATGGGGATCACGTCCGCCCCCCGGTGGTGCAACCACGCCAGCGCCAGTTGCGCCGCCGTGACCCGCAGTGAGGCGGCGAGCTCGACGAGACGGTCGGCCAGGGTGAGGTTGCGCGGCAGGTTGTCCGGGGCGAACCGGGGCAGCCCGAAGCGCCGGAAGTCGCCCTCCTCCAGCTGCTCGGGAGAACGGATGGCACCGCTGAGGAAGCCCCGGCCCAGCGGGGAGTACGGCACCAGCGCGATGCCCAGCTCCCGGCACGTCGCCACGATCCGGCGCTCGATGTCTCGCGACCACAGCGACCATTCGGTCTGCAGCGCGGCGATCGGGGCCACCGCGTGGGCGCGCCGGATGGTTTCGGGACCCGCCTCGCACAGTCCGATCTCGCGGATCTTGCCCGCGGCGGCGAGTTCGGCCATCGCGCCGACGCTCTCCTCGACGCCGACCTCGGTGTCGACGCGGGTGAGGTAGAACAGGTCGATGTGGTCGACGCCGAGCCGCCGCAGCGAGGCCTCACAGCTTCGCCGGACGTAGCGGGCGTCCCCTCGGACGGTGGCGCCGACGCCCGGTCCTGGGCGTACCACGCCGAACTTGGTCGCCACGATCGCCGTCTCCCGCCGCCCGGCGACGGCCTTGCCGACGAGTTCCTCACCGGCGCCGTGGCCGTAGACGTCGGCGGTGTCCAGCAGTGTCGCCCCGAGGTCGAGGGCGCGCCGGATGGTCGCGATCGACTCGGCCTCCACCGTGGCGCCGTAGAACTCCGACATGCCGAGGCAGCCGAGGCCCTGCGCGCCCACGGTGAGGGATCCGATCCTGCGAACGGGAAGTCGTGTCAGGGTCATCTGCGCTCTCCGTCCCGTTACCGCAGGTAGACGACGATCGTCGACTCGTAGGTGTCGTGGGCGTCCTTGACCAGCGGCCGGAACTGGCGAAAACCGATGGCGCCGCGCAGCGGCCCCGCGACGACGACGGCGGGGAAGGTGGCGGCCTCGCCTGCGGTCAGCCGGGCGTCGTCGACCAGTCCTCCTGAGCGGATGACGTTGCCGTCGTTCAGCCGGATCTCCTCCCCGAAGTAGGCGATGAAATGCCCGTCGTGCTCCTGGCGGTAGAGCATGCGGCCCGCCCCTCTGGTGTGGCCGAGCGGCTCGCCGTCCGAGCCGAATATCTCAAGCCTCACGGTGGCGAAGTCCTTCTCCGTGGGTGTCGTCCCGGTGGGGTCGGGATTACTGGAGTGGTATTCGACGACTTTCTCGGTGAGATCGCGCAGGATCAGCGACCGGCCCGGCCGGCCGAGGGCGCCGACCCTTTCCGAGGTGGTTTCCGGTGGCGCCGCCACGAGTGGCAGGGCCCAGGAGTTCACGGTGTCGAGCACCGGTGAGATCCGAGCGGAAAGCACGCGGAAATCCATGGTCGCCTCCTGGGCGGAATTCCGAGCCGCCGTCCGGAACGCGGAGGCTCGCAGGAACCGACATTAGAAAGAACGGCTCAAGTGGTCCTAAAAGCGTGTGGCGTAGTCGCGGTCGGTCGTTTTCCGCCGGGTCGCCAGGGCGAGCTCCATCCGGGAGCTGACACCGGTCTTCCGGTAGATCCGGGTCAGGTGAACGTCGACGGTCCGCATGCTGATGGTGAGCCGGTCGGCGATCTCGCGGCGCTTCATGCCCGTGCAGATGAGCAGTGCGATCTCACGCTCGCGGTGCGTGAGCCGGCCGAACATCTCCACGGGGCCGGTCTCGGGTTCGAGTTCCGCGGTGGCCGGCCCGCTCGTCTGCCTGCCGAGCCAGTCGAGCATGGTCACCGCCCCTGACCGGCGTGCCATCTCGGCGGCGAGCCTGGCCGTGCGGGAGGACCGTTCGGCGTGCCCCAGCTCGCCGAGCACGCGTGCGGCCTGTCCCAGCGCGTAGCACTGCTCGATCCCCATGCCCGCCGACGCGAAGCGATCGGCCGCGTCCTGATAGCACCTCGCCGCCTCGGAGAGCGAACCCCGCACGCGGTGCAGATGTCCTCGGGTGAGGTCCGCGTAGGCGAGGTTGTGCGGCATCGGAACGGCACGGGCGTGTTCCTGGCTGTTGCGCACCCAGCCGTCCAGGGGCATGCCGGCGTCCATTCCGGCGGCGCACAGCATCTCCCAGGCGGTGTTGCGGTAGGCCATGGGAATGGTCCGCAGCTCGGACCCCTTGCCCTCGTTGAGCAGGAGGGCGACGCAGTGCGCGGGGTCGCCGTCGAGCCACGCGCATCTGGCGAGGGTCAGCGCGGCGATCGAGGCGCTGCCGTTGACGTTGGCCTGCGACGGTGACTGCCGGGCCAGTGCCTGCTGCGCGAGGGACCTGGCCTTCCCGCTGCCCACCGGCTGCATCCAGACCTCGGCCGCGGACTTGAGCGCGACCGCCTGGGTGTGCCGCAGAGAGTTGTCCGGGCCGGACTCGATGATGGCGGCGTTGGCGGCTTCGCGGGCCTGTTCGAGCTGTCCGAGGTGGCGTTCGGCCTCGCTGAGCAGGACCAGGAGCGCCGGGAGCAGGAAGATCCGCTGGCGGTGGCGGGCGACGTCGACGCCCCGCCGCACCTGCCGCTGGGCCTCCACGTAGCGGCCCAGGTAGAGATGGGCGAGGACGACCACGAACAGGCTCTCCAGGTGACGCGCCACCAGGTGCTCCGGCGCGCGGTCCAGCAGCTCGCTCGCGGTGGTCGTGTCGGCCAGTGCCCGGTCCACCTCACCGGAGAAGGTCGCCTCCAGCGCCCGAAGAGCGAGCAGGCCCGCGGCGGTGAGGTCGTCGTGGCCGGTACGGGCGACCTGAAGGGCCTGCTCCAGCTCGCTCTTCCCCGGTATTCGGCCGAGCATGGTCGTGCGGAAGCCCTGCGCGAACACCAGACGCGGCCAGACCGGTGAGTGTCGCAGGTCCTGCCGGGCGAGATGCTCGTTGAGCAGGCCGAGGGTCTGCGCGTCCTGACTCAGCACGGCCTCGACCATCGACACGGAGGCGACCTGCCCGGCCAGCATGAGCGGGTCCACCGAGCCGCCGGACTCGTGCACCAGGAAGAGCAGGTCCCGGCTCTCGGTCATCCGTCCGATCCGCCCGAACGCGGTGCTCAGTGCCAGCCGGGCGCGCATCCCGATCTCGCTGGAGACGGGTGCCTCGGCGATCACCGGCGTGAGCCAGGAGACGCACTCGGCGACGTCCGTCTCCATGATCTCGTAGGACGCGTCCACGATCCGCGTCAGCTCGCTCGCGCGGACCCGTGACAGCGAGCTGACCAGGTGGAAACCGAGCTGCTTGCCGGCCTGGCCGCGGGCGGAGAGCAGGCTCAGGGCGCGCTGGTGGGCGCGGGTGGCCCAGCAGGGGTCGATCGTCCTGCGCAGCAGCGTGCCGAAGACCTCGTCCCGAATGGAGAACAGCGTGCCGATCGGCTCGACCCGCACCAGGTCGCGGCGGACCAGGCCGCGCAGGGCGGCGGAGACCACCAGCGCGTCCAGTTCGGCGATCTCGGCGAGCAGCTCGACGTCGAACCGCGAGCGCAGGATCGCCGCGGCGTTCAGCACGTAGCGCTCGTTCAGCGTGAGGCCCCGGACCTCGGTGAGCACGGTGAACTCGAACGGGGCGACGGCGGTGTCGCTCCCGGACCACGTGCTGTGGTCGAGGGCCTGCAGGGCGCGGAGGCTGAACGGGTTGCCACGGCTACGACGGCGAAGATCGTACGGAGCGGGGACGGGCGTCATGGCGAGCATCTGCTCGTCGCTGAGTGGCGCCAGCTCGATGCGTGCGGTGCGGCCGAAGGCCACGCCGAGGGAGACGGCCTCGGCCAGCGCCTCGGGCGTCTGCCGGGGACGCAGCGACACGACCACGTCCACCAGCGGCGGGGAGGCGCCTTCGGCGATCCCGGCCAGTTCGTGAATGGTTCGCTCGTCGGCGAGGTGGGCGTCCTCGATCACCACCAGCTCACGGTCCGGCTGCCGCCGGTGCCGTGACAGGCCGGCCACCCCCGGCGGCTGATGGCGTTCCGAGGACAACCGGGCACGCCGCAGCATCCTCCTGACGCTGTTCATCGTGCCCTCTCGATCGCCGCGCGAGCAGCGATAGACGGCGGCGGGCAGTACGGTCCACTGCCGGTCCCGCACGAGTGTGGAGAGCAGATGCGTCTTGCCGGCCCCCGGTTCGCCGAACACGGCGACGAGACGCCCTTCGCCTCCTGGTTCCCAGGTCAGGTGCTGCAATCTGTCCATTTCGGCGGTGCGTACCACGGCGACCGAAGCGGTGTCGGAAAGGCTCTCTTCGTACGAACTCATCTCTGTGAAGACCCCAGGCGTTCGTGAAGGAAAGACGACGGGTGGCCCTGGCCGCGCTCCCTTGTGCGTACGGGCCGGTTTTTCCTGTGGTGCCGGTCCCCTGGTCCGGCGCCGACAATAACTACTATTAGCCTACCTAATTAGTTGGTTTTTATCACCACTCGTCGTCGAGGGGTCGTGTGGCGAGACCGGTCGCCCGCCGTCGAGGGGATGGGTGGTCCGGTCGCGGGCTCGCTCAGGGCCGGTGGTCGTGCGTGGTGATCCCCTCCAGGACGAGGCGCAGGAGGCGAGGGGTGTCGTCCCTGTCCGGCAGGGACTGCTCGCGCACCCAGGCGGCGCCGCTGAGAAGGTCGAACAGTTCGCCGGGGGTCAGGTCGGCGCGCACCAGACCGGCGGCCTGTGCGGCGCGAAGCAGGTCCGCGCCGCCGTGATGCATCGCGTTGCACATGGCGTACGAGGGGGTCCCCTCGTCGTACATGCTCTGCGCGAGGATGCCGACCAGCCCTCGGAAGGTGCTGAAGTGCCGTACGGCCCGCTCCATCCACTCCGCCAGGGCCCCCAGCGGGTCGGGGGAGGAGAGCAGTCGCTCGGCGTGGGCGACGAGATCGGCCAGCCCGTCCCTGGTCGCGGCCTCCACCAGGGAGGCGCGGACGGGGAAGTGCCGGTACAGCGTGCCGATCGCCACGCCGGCCTGGGCGGCGATGTTCTCCAGGGACGCCTCGGAGCCGTCGGCCTCGAACGCCTTACGGGCCGCGGCCAGGATCGCGTCGTAGTTGCGCCGGCCGTCGGCGCGTTTGGGGCGCTGGGCGATGTGGGGCGTGCCGGTCGTCATCGAACCTCCCGCTTGACATCCTGAGGCGGCCTCAGCTTGACTCTTCTCATCCAAGCTGAGACGTCCTCAGTATAGTTCCGGCCTCTAACCTGAGGATGCCTCAGTATGTGTCCGGGTGATCGGCATCGGAGGTTCCATGAGTACCGACAGCGTCTCCGAGGGGATTCCGGCCAGGGACGCCCCTGCCCGGCCGTGGGCCCTCACGCTCACCGCGATCGTCGGCGCGGAGTTCATGCTGCAGCTCGACGGCACCATCGTGAACGTCGCGCTGCCGACCCTGCAGTCCGACCTGGGACTCTCGATCACCGGTGGGTCGTGGGTGCCGAACGGTTTCCTCCTCGCCTTCGGCGGGCTCCTGTTGCTCGCGGGCCGGCTCGGTGACGTGCTCGGCCACCGCCGGGTCTTCCTCGCCGGAATCGGGCTGGTCGTCGTGGCCTCGCTCATCGCCGGTCTCGCACCCAACCTGGAGGTCCTGCTGCTCGGCCGGGTCCTGCAGGGGGCCGGCGCGGCGATCGCCGGTCCGACCGGTCTGGCGCTGCTCGCGATCGTCTTCGAAGGAGAGCGCCGCCAGCGCGCCTTCGGCCTGTACTCCACCGTCACCGGCCTGGGGGCCTCCGCCGGCATGGTCCTGGGCGGTGTGCTGACCTGGGTGGGGGACTGGCGCTGGAGCCTGCTGGTCAACGTGCCCATCGGCCTGCTCATCATCGCCGTCTCCGCCAAGGTGCTGGGTCTGCGTGACGAGGCCACCCGGCCGCGCCCGCTCGGCCTGCCGAGCGCCCTGCTGGGTACCGCAGCCGTCACCGCCGCCGTCTACGGGCTGGTACGCGCCGCCGAGAGCGGCTGGGGCGACACCGGGGCACTGAGCTCACTCGCGGCGGCGGCCCTGCTGGCGGCGGCGCTGCTGATATGGGACCGGCGCACCGAGGAGCCGCTTCTGCCGCTGGTGGTCTTCGCCGGCAGGCAGAGGGCGGGAGCCCTCCTGTGCCTGCTGCTGCTCGCGGCGGTGCTCACCGGTTTCCTGATCTATCTGGTCCAGTACCTGCAGGGTGTGCTCGGGCTGGACGCGCTGCGCAGCGGGCTGGCCATCCTCCCCTTCGGCCTGGCGCTGCTCGTCGTCACCCAGCTGCTCACCAAGCACATCGCGAGCGTGAGCCTGCAGACCCGAGCGGTGCTCGGCCTGGTCGTGGTGCTGGCCGGGGTGGCCTGGCTGACCCGCCTCGACGCCGGCAGCACCTACCTGACCGGCGTGCTCCCGGCGCTCGTCGTCATGGGGCTCGGCGTCGGAGTCGCCATCATCCCGTTCAACATGATCATTCTGACCACCGCCCCGCCCGAGTACGCGGGCGTCACCGCGGGCCTGCTGCAGACGGCGCTGACCGTCGGAGGGTCACTGGGCCTGGCGGCCCTGCTGATCCCGTTCACCGAAGAAGGCGGTGGCGTCGCGGCGAACATCTCGTCGGTGTTCGTCTGGGCCTGCGCGGCGATCGTGCTGGCACTGGCGGTGGCGCTGCTCTTCTGGTTCGGTCCCGGGGCGCGCCGGGCCGCGGCTCAGGGCTGAGCGGGAGGTGAGCTCCGGCACCGTCCCGCGAGGGGGACGGTGCCGGAGGCATCAGCCCGCGATCGCGTAGTCGGTGTCCGCCTCGAGGATCGCGAACTGCAGCCTGCGCATCGTCCTGCGCGGATCGAGGCCGAGTTCCTCCCGCAGCGCCTGCCGGGCGGACTGGAAGACCTCCAGTGCCTCGGCCCTCCGGCCGGAGCGGTAGAGGGCCAGCATGAGGTGCTCGCGGAGGTTCTCGTTCAGCGGGTACTCCTCGACCCACGCCGACAGGTCACCGATCAGCTCCCGGTGCCTGCCGAGCCGCAGCGAGCAGCGCGCGACCGTCTCCAGGCACTCCAGTCGCACCTCCTCCGCCCACCGGGCGAAGGTGCCCACGATGAGCCCGTTGTTGATCCCCGCCAGGACCGGCCCGCGAAACAGGCCGGCCGCGGCGGCGGAGACCTCCAGCGCCCGCTCGGGCTCGCCCTCCGGTACGGCCCGCGCCTCGGCGTGCAGGGCCCGCAGGAGGAACACGTCGACCGACGACCTCTCGACCTCCAGCAGGTATCCCTGCGAGTGGGTCCGGATCGTCGCGCCCTCGACCGCCGGCTGGACGAAATTCTTGCGCAGGTGGGAGATGTAGACGTGCAGCGCGGCACGGGCTCGCCGGGGCGGCTCGTTCCCCCACAACTCGTCGATCAGCTCATCCGTCGAGACCGGCTGGTGCGCGCGGATCAGCAGGGCGGCCAGCAAGGTCTCCACCTTGGGCGCGTTGACCGTGCGCGTTCTCTCGTCCACCAGTTGCAGCGGCCCGAGCAGTTCGTATCTCATCTGTCTCCCGAGTGGCTTGAGCCTGGCATCAAGTGGTGATCGACCTTTTTTTGCCGGGTAGCGCCATTCTTGCGACGAATGAGCCGGTTGCCATCAGCGGAAGTGCGTACGAACCCACCGCCGAGTGCGTAGTCACCGCACTCGCCGGAACACGCCCGGCTCCCGCCCCGGGGGCCGATCTCCCGCACCGGTCACCCGGGGCGGGAGCCGGCCGCGACGCCGTGGCCCTTCCCGGTGAGAACGCAACTCGAGGGCCGAGCCGGCCGCCCCGGGCGCCGGGATCGCACGCTCAGCCGGCGGCGCCGAACCACCTGGACAGCCGGCTGAGCAGCTCCTGCTGGTCCTCACCGACCCACGCCACGTGGCCGTCCGGCCGCAGCAGCACGGCGGGCACGTCCAACTCCTCGCCGCCGTCGACGACGTGGTCGACCCGGCCCTCCCAGCCCGCCACCGAGAGCCGGCCGGTCTGGTCGAGCAGCAACCCGCGGCCGCCGTGCATCAACTCGTAGAGACGCCCCTCCTTCAGCGCCACGTCCCGCATCCGCCGGCCGAGCAGTTCGTGCCCCCCGCCGAAGTCGTAGCGGACCCCGATCGCGACGATTTTTTCGATCAGATACCGGTTCACCTCCTCGAAGTCCATCAGTTCCGACAGCAGGCGGCGCACAGAGCGAGGGCCCGGCTCGGTGGACAAAAGCTCCATCTGGGCGCGGGTGTTGTCCAGCACGTCGGCGGCCACCGGATGCCGTTCGGTGTGGTAGCTGTCCAGCAGCCCCTCCGGTGCCCGGCCGCCGACCTCGGCGGCCAGCTTCCAGCCGAGGTTGAACGCGTCCTGGATGCCGAGGTTGAGCCCCTGCCCGCCGACCGGGGGGTGGATGTGGGCCGCGTCGCCGGCCAGCAGCACCCGGCCGGTCCGGTAACGCTCCACCTGCCGGGTGGCGTCGCCGAAGCGAGACAGCCAGCGCGGTGAGTGCACGCCGAAGTCGGTGCCGGCGAAGACCCGCAGCTGTCGCTTGAACTCCTCCAGCGACGGTGGGACCGAGCGGTCCTCGACCACTCCCTCGGCCGGAACGACGACGCGGTACACGCCTTCTCCGAAGGGGCCGAGGCCGAACCGCAGGTTGGTCTTGCGGACTTCGGTGACCACGGCGGCGACCGTCTCCGGCGGCACGGCCACCTCCATCTCGCCCAGCAGCGTGTCGTTCCTGGAGGGCTCGCCGGGGAAGGCGACGCCGAGCAGCCTGCGCACCGTGCTGCGGCCACCGTCGCAGCCGACGAGGTAGCGCGAGCGCAGCCGCGTGCCGTCGGCCAGCTCGGCGGTCACCCCGTCCTCGTCCTGGCTCAGCCCGACCAGTTCGTGGCCGCGCCGGATCTCCGCGCCGAGTTCGGTGGCACGTTCGGCCAGCAGGCGATCGGTGACGGGCTGCGGGATGCCGAGGACGTAGGGATGCGTGGTGTCCAACCGGTCGGGCGCGGGCTTGGCGAGGCCGGCGAAGAAACCGCCGAGCGGGTGCTTGTTGCCGTGCGCGAGGAACCTCTCCAGCAGGCCACGCTGGTCCAGCACCTCGATGCTGCGCACGTGCAGGCCGAGCGCGCGGACATATCGGGCCGGCTCCGCCTCCTTCTCCAGTACGAGCACGCGCACCCCGTGCAGCCGCAACTCGGCGGCGAGCATCAGGCCGGTCGGCCCGCCGCCGGCGATGATCACGTCGATCATGAAGATCCCCCATTCGACAAAGTTCGCTTTTCGGCCGGCTGCTCCGCGTGGTCCGGCGGCGAGCACACCCACGTCTTCGCGCCGGGTGCCCACGACCGCACCGCGAGTTCCACCGGTGGTCCGGCGTCTCGCGTGACCCCTACGTCGATCGACGAAGAACGCGTACTTCGCGGATCCCTGATTTCCCCAGGTTCCGGCCTCGGGCGATGATTCTGCGGCATGACCGGGGTCTTGCCGCAAGCCCCCCGGTGCGCTATACGTTGAGAGTGGCAAGTAGAGGGTGATTTCCCGAACTTCGCCGTTTGTCGAATTCGCCGTTTGTCGTTCGTCGCGGCCGCGCGGTCTTCTCCCAAAGCGATGACGCGCCGCGCACGGCGCCCGTCCAGCTGAGTTCGTCCCCGGCCCGTTCGCCAGGTTATGGCCGCGATCGTCCCCTGATCTTGTCTCCCGTCCGTTGCCGGAACCCGCCGATCAGGCCGGGCGCCGGACCGGGCGCCGCGAGATTCACGGCGGTGTCGTCAGAGAGTCCTCAGGGTGTGGCCCCGTCGGCGGAGCGGCGCAGGGCGGGGGCGGTCGTGAATCGGAGGGAGATCGGGGGAGCGAGGAGAAGGTGCCGGACCGGGGTGTCGGGGTTGGCGATGCGCTGGATGAGCAGGTCGACGGCGTGGGCACCGAGTTGGTCGGCGGGTACGTCGGCCGCGGTCAGGGGCGGGTGGAGGTTCTCCGCCCAGTGCTGGGCGGCGACGCCGGTGACGGAGAAGTCCCGGGGGATCTCCAGACCGGCGTGGCGCAGGGCCCGGTAGACGCCGGGGAGCGCTGCCTCGTTGATGGTGGCCAGAGCGGTCACCTCGGGGTGGTCGGCCAAAAGCCGCTCCACGCACGTGTGCCCGGCTGAGGCGTCGTCGGCACAGCACAGTTCGACGCCTGTCAGGCCACGTTCGGCGATGGTCCTGGCGAAGCCCGCCTGGGCGCGGTGGCCCGGCCCGTAACCGGCGGCGACGAGTTCGGCGGAGCGGTTGACCAGCGCGATGTGCCGGTGCCCGAGATCGGCCAGATGCTGCACGCATCGGGAGATCAGCGTCTCGTAGTCGACGTCCACCCAGCACATGTCATCGGGCTCGGCGGTACGGCCGATGCCGACGAACGGCAGGCCGGTCTGCTGGAGCCGGGTGACCCTGTCGTCCCGCAACCGGATCTCCATCAGAATGATCCCGTCCACCCGGCTGCCGGTGACGACCCGCTCGAAGGAGCGGTCATGCTCGCCGCCGGAAGGCGAGAGCAGGACGTCGAGGTCGGCCCGGGCCGCGGCGTCGACCACGCTGGCCACGAATCCCAGTTGCATGTCGGTGAGCCGCTGGCTGGCCGGCGGGATGACCAGGCCCAGCGTGCGGGTGCGGCCTTCCTTCAGCGCCCGGGCGCTGGCGTTGGGCCGGTAGCCGAGCTCGTCGATGACGTCCTGGATGCGTCGCCGGGTCTGTTCCGACAGCGAGCGCTTGCCGCTGAGCGCGTAGGACACCGTGCTCCGCGAGACCCCTGCCCGCCGGGCGATCTCCCCGATGTTCATCGAGACTCCTCAAAAATCCGGGTCGACACAGACACATGATAGGTCGAATCGGTTCACCAGGGGAAAGCGGTCGGACACGCCATGTGAACGACGTGGCGTACGGGCTTCCGAGGTCGCCGCCACGAAGGGCGGGCGGAAGGCGGGCCGAAACCCTCGGGGGCCATGCATGTCGGTCCAGGCGCCCCATTGACCTTCGTCGCGGCGAGGCCTATGTTCATCGAATCGGTTCGACAAATTGATTCGACATGAGATCGAAACAATCCGGAAAAGCCCGTTGGCGGAAGGAAGACCCGATGAGATCAGCGGAATGGGGGCGGCGCGGCGCCGGTATGAGCCTGGTGATCTTCGTGCTCACGAGCGGCATGGCCGCGTGTTCGTCCTCCGACGACGGTTCCGGCGGAGGGTCCGCCGACGCCTCCGGCGGCACCTACACGATCTGGGATCCGTATCCGCAGTTCGACGGCACCTCCGAGTGGGTGAAACTGCTCACCAAGTGCGGTACCGACGCGGGAGTCTCGGTCACCAGGACCGGCTACGACACCAGCGACCTGACGAACAAGGCCCTCCTCGCCGCACAGCAGGGCAACTCCCCGGACGTGCTGATCGTGGACAACCCGGTGGTCTCGACGCTGGCCGAGGCAGGAGTGCTCGGCACGACCGAGGAGGCGAAGATCGACACCTCGGCGATCGATCCCAACCTCCTCGCGGCAGGTCAGAGTGGTGGCAAGACCTACGGGATCCCCATCGGGGCGAACACGCTCGCCCTCTACTACAACAAGGCGGTGCTGAAAGAGGCCGACGTCGACATCGCCACCGTGAAGGACTGGGCCTCGCTCACCGCAGCGCTGGCCAAGGTGAAGGACGCCGGCAAGAAGGGCATCACCTTCTCCGCCATCGGCACCGAGGAGGGCAGCTTCCAGTTCCTGCCCTGGTTCTGGGGCTCCGGCGCGAACCTCACCCAGCTCGACTCCCCGCAGGCCGTCTCCGCCCTGGCGTTGTGGACCGACTGGCTGAAGAAGGGCTACGCCCCCAACTCGGTCATCAACAACACCCAGACGACGAGCTGGCAGGAGTTCGCGACCGGGGACTACGCCTTCGCCGAGAACGGCACCTGGCAGCTGGCCAACGCCAAGGAGGCCGGCTTCGAGTACGGCATCATCCCGATCCCGGCCGCCGGCGGCGCCACCGCGCCCGCACCGACCGGTGGCGAGTTCGTCAGCGTGCCGGTGCAGAAGGACACCGGCCGCTACGCCGTCTCCCAGAAGCTGGTGAGCTGCCTGACCAGCGCCGACAATTCGCTCACCACGACGACCACGCTGTCCTACATCGCCCCCACGGCGGAGGTTCAGGCCAAGCAGGTGGCCGCGACGGCCGACCTGAAGGTGTGGGTCGACGCGGTGAAGGCGGCGAAAGGCCGCACGAGCGACGACCTCGGCACCAAGTACCCCAAGATCTCGCAGCCGCTGTGGACCGGGGTGCAGAGCGCCCTCAGCGGTTCGAAGACCCCGCAGGAGGCGTTCGCGGAGGCCCAGAAGGCGGCGTCCGCCGCCACGAACTGATCGCGTCGGAGACTCGGCGAAGGACGTCATGAACAACCCCACACAGACCGCGGCCTCCCGCTCTGTGCCCGAGCGTGGTGGGGCGGCGCGCGTCGCCGCCCCACCACGCTCGCGTGACCGGCGGCGGCCACGCTCCACCCAGTGGGCGGCCTGGGCATTCCTCGCCCCGGTGACCACCTACCTGATCGCCTTCTACCTCTATCCGCTCTACCGCAACATCGACCTCAGCCTGCGCGACTACACGGTCCGCTCGTTCGTGCAGGGCGGGGCGGAGTTCAGCGGGCTGGACAACCTGCGCGAAGTGCTCGACGACCCGACCTTCGGGCCCGCACTGACCCACACCGTCGCGTTCACCCTGGTGTCGCTGACCTTCCAGTTCGCCATCGGCCTGGCCCTGGCGGTGTTCTTCAGCCAGAACTTCAAGCTCTCGGCCACACTGCGCGCGCTGTTCCTGGTGCCGTGGCTGCTGCCCCTGATCGTGTCCGCCTCGACCTGGTCGTGGATGCTCAACAGCGACTCGGGCATCGTGAACGCGGCCCTGGGCTACGCGGGCCTGGGACCGGTCAACTGGCTCACCTCCCCCGACTGGTCGCTGGTCTCGGTGACCATCGCGAACATCTGGATCGGCATCCCCTTCAACCTGGTCGTGCTCTACAGCGGTCTGCAGGCGATCTCGCGCGACGTCCACGAGGCCGCCGAGCTGGACGGAGCAGGCGGCTGGCAGAAGTTCTGGCGGGTGACCTTCCCCCTGCTGCGGCCGGTGTCGGCGATCACGCTGTTGCTGGGCCTGGTCTACACGCTGAAGGTGTTCGACATCATCTGGATCATGACGAAGGGAGGTCCGGCGGACTCCTCGACGACCTTCGCCACCTGGTCCTACCGGCTGGGGTTCGGCAACCTGCTGCCCGCCTTCGGGCCGGGCGCGGCGGTGGGCAACCTGCTCATCCTGATGGCCCTCGTCTTCGGCCTGATCTACATCCGCGTACAACGAAGGCAGTCACGACCATGACCGGCAAGAGGGTGTGGTGGAAGAGCGTCCTGGGAGTGGTCCTGACCGGGCTGATGCTGTTCCCGGTCTACTGGATGATCAATGTCTCCTTCACCCGGGACCGGGACATGCGCAAGAGCCCGCCGCCCTGGTTCCCGTTCGACGGCACGCTGGACGGCTACCGGGCGGTCCTCGACCAGCAGATGCCCTACCTGGCGACCAGCCTGATCGTGGGCCTGGCCACGGTGGTGCTGACCGTGGCCATCGCCGCGCCCGCGGGCTACTCGCTGGCGAAGCTGCGTCCCAGGGGCGGCGGCGCGCTGAGCTTCGCGCTGCTGATCGCGCAGATGATCCCCGGAATCATCATGGCGATGGGCTTCTACGCGATCTATCTGAACCTGGGGGTCCTCAACTCGCTGCCCGGCCTCATCGTCGCCGACACCACGATCGCCGTCCCGTTCGCCGTGCTGGTCTTCACCGCGTTCATGTCCGGAATACCCCGGGAGATGCTCCAGGCGGCCACGGCCGACGGGGCGGGGCCGGTGCGTGTCTTCTGGTCGATCGTCCTGCCGGTCAGTCGCAACGCCGTCGTCACGGTCTCCCTGTTCGCCTTCCTCTGGGCGTGGTCGGACTTCGTGTTCGCCAGCACACTCGACGGCGGTGGCACCCTGCGGCCGATCACCCTGGGCATCTACCACTACATCGGCAACAACAACCAGCAGTGGAACGCCATCATGGCGACCGCGGTCGTGGCCTCCCTTCCGGCCACGGTGCTGCTGATCATCGCGCAACGCTATGTCGCCGCGGGCGTCACCGCCGGAGCGGTGAAGGACTGACCGCTCCTCGCCCTTTCCCGCGGCGGCCGCCAGGCACGGCCGGCCGCCGCGGGCCGCAGGCGTCGCCGCCATGCGGACCCACATCGAGAAAGAGAGCTGACTTCATGACCGTCGCCGCACCAGGCCCGGAGTTCTCCGTCCAGGAGATTCCCTTCAGCTTCCGAGGGTCCTGGTTCAACTTCTCACCTGTGATAGCGGAGAAGACCTACGCGGATGACGTGCATCTCGTGTCGCACCAGACGGGACTGCACCCGATCCTGCGGCTGATACCCACCACCGGGGGAGTACGCGCCGAGACGACCGTCGCGGCCACGCCGCACCGGCTCACCTGGACCCATGACAGTGGACAGATGGAACTCGCCTACGAGCGGCCGGACACCGCGCGGCTGCGAGGGCGGGGACTGGGGCTGCGTCTCATCGCGGCCAACCCCGACCTGACCCCGTTCAGCGGGCCGTACCTCTACCGGGATCCGGTCGACGGGGCCCATGTCTTCACGGTCTACGAGACCGGGCGGCGCTATCGGGTCACCGTGTTACGCGGTGACATGACCGACTGCCCGGGGGCGCAGGCGCTGGGCTCGGGGGAGCGCGGCGTCGTCCTGTCCGGTGACGGCGAGCCGTGGGAGATCGCGATCGAGGAGTACGGGACCTCCCGCCCGCCGTACCTGTCGGCGGGCACCTTCGAACAGGCGGTCAAATCGGCGAGGGCCGACTTCGAGTCCTTCGCCGAGGCGCTGGCACCGTGGCGCGGCGCCGAGACGCCCGCCGCGGATCTGGCGGCCTACGTGCTGTGGTCGGCCACGGTGCGGCCGACCGGGTTCATCACCCGCCCCGCGGTGTTGATGTCCAAGCACTGGATGGACAAGGTCTGGAGCTGGGACCACTGCTTCAACGCGATCGCGCTGGCCGAAGGGGTGCCCGACCTGGCGTGGGACCAGTTCCGGCTCGTCTTCGACCACCAGGACGAAGGTGGCGCGCTACCCGACTCCATCACCCACTCCGAGGTCCTCTACAACTTCGTCAAGCCGCCCATCCACGGCTGGGCGCTGCGCCACCTGCGGGAGCGCATGCCCCGGCTGCCCGCGGCCGAGCTGGCCGAGACGTACCGGAAGCTGGAGCGCTGGACCGGGTTCTGGCTGACCGCGCGCCGTGTTCCCGGGCAGGAGTTGCCGCACTACCAGCACGGCAACGACAGCGGCTGGGACAACGCGACCACCTTCGACCCGGAGCGGGTCGTCGAGACCGCCGACCTGGCGGCCTTCCTCGTACTCCAGATGCGGGAACTCGCCCACCTCGCGGGCGAACTCGGGCTCGCCGAGAAGTCCGCCGCGTGGTCCCAGGCCGCCGATCGGATCCGTGAGGCGCTCCTCGAAGAGCTCTGGGCCGGCGACCGGTTCGTCTCGCGCGGCGCGCACTCCAGGCGGACCTGGTCCAGCGACAGCCTGCTGGACCTGATGCCGATCGTGCTGGGAGCAGAGCTGCCGGAACCGGTGCGCACCACGCTGGCCAGGAGGATCGAGACGCACCTCACCGCTTACGGGCCCGCCACCGAGCTGCCGACCTCCGAGCACTATCGAGACGACGGCTACTGGCGGGGACCGATCTGGGCGCCCTCGACCGTCCTGATCGAGGACGGCCTGCGCCGCGCCGGTTTCGCCGAACTGGCCGACAAGATCAGCACGCGGTTCCGCGCGCTGTGCGAGAAATCCGGCTTCGCGGAGAACTTCGACGCCCGAAACGGTGCCGGGCTGCGCGACCGTGCCTACACCTGGACGGCGAGCGGCTACCTGATCCTGGCCGCCGCGAACGAACGACGCCGATCCGGCGGTCTTCTCCCGAACGTGCCCCCGGCCGCCGGGTAGCCCTGCGGCGGTTCGTGTTCCCGCTGTCCCGCTCCGGCAGTGGAGACCTCCCACGGACGCTGGGATCACAGGGCACGCAGGAAGCCTTCGAGGATCTCGTTGAAGACGTCGGGGCGCTCCATGTTGGGGTAGTGAGCGGTCCCTTCGACCGGGATCGCCCGGCCGTTGGCGACGGTGTGGGCGAGGCGTTCGGCCATGCCGATGTGGTCGGGGGAGTCGACGGTGCCGTTCACCGCCAGCAGGGGGACGTCGATCCCGGCGGCGCGCTCCCAGGTGTCGCGTACCTGGACGAGCAGGTTGGGTTCGCCGGCGGTGTGCTTGGACATGGTGTCCCCGGTCATCCGGCGCAGGCGGGCGACGACCTCCGGGGCGAGATCGTCGAGGGTGCGGTACGGACCGGCGGCGAAGAGCGTGAACGCCTCGATCGAGGCGTTCAGGTCGCCGGCGGCCATCGCCGAGTGCCACGCGGTCATGGTCTGGACGGTCCAGGGGTCGGTGAAGTACGGCTCGCTGGTCCCGGCGCCGCTGACGACCACGGCGCTGACCAGTTCCGGGTGCTCAAGCGCTGTGTCGACCGCGACGCCCGCCCCCATGGAAACCCCCACCAGGATCGCGGGGCCGGTGCCCAGATGACGCAGCAGGGCGGCCAGGTCGTCGGTGGGCCGGAACGGCTCGGTGGCGTTGGCGGTCCGGCCGTGACCACGGGCGTCGGGTGCGATGACGCGGTAGCGGGAGGCGAGGAACGGAATCTGGTCCTCCCACATGCCGTGGTCCAGGAAGCCGCCGTGCAGCAGGACGAGGGGCCGGCCGGTGCCGGTGTCGAGCCGGAACAGGTCACTCATGACAACCAGGGTGTCATTATTGGTCGACAATGACAACCCAGGTGTCATCATGGTGAGGTGAGGGAAAAAGACCGCAACCCCGCGTCCGATGAGCGGGCCGACCGGCTCGCCGAGGTGTTCGACCTGGTGGGGCCGTTGTACCGGCGTGCCCAGCGAAAGGTGGAGCAGGACGCGCCCATCGAGGGGTTGTCCGTCGGAGTACGGGCCGTGCTCACCATGCTCTGCGAGCACGGGCCGATGACCGTCCCCCAGATGGGCCGGGCTCAGGCGCTGAGCCGCCAGTTCGTACAGCGCATGATCAACGACGCCGCCGCGCGGAACCTGGTCGAGTCCGTCCCCAACCCGGCGCACAAGAGGTCCTCGCTCATCCGGCTGACCGAGGAGGGCCGGGCCGCCGTCACCGCCCTGATCGACCGCGAGCGCGCGCTTCTCCGCCAGGCGGGCGGAGATCTGAGCGATGCCGAGGTCGCCGCCTGCATCCGGGTGCTCTCACACCTTCTCCGGTTCCTCGACCACGTCGAGGTGGACTAGAGCCTGTACGAGATGCGGTTGCGTCGAAGCTGTCCGGTCGAGGGTGCCGGTCACTTCGGTGGCCGGTTCGAAGCGCCCGGTTTCCGTCCGCATGGTGCCCGGCGCGTCTAGGGGCGTACCGGAGCGGGGCCGGTGCTGGCCCGTAGCGAGATCGACGGCTGCAGCAGAACCTGGCGCGGGGGAGCGTCCGGTGATGAGATCCGTTCCACGAGAAGCTCCACGGCCTGGGTGGCCATGGTCGCGACAGGCACATCGGCGGAGGTCAGCGGCGGGTGGAAATCCTCCGCCCATTGCCGGGCGACCACTCCGGTGATCGAGAAGTCGCCGGGCACCGCAAGTCGCCGGCCTCGCAGAGCCCGATCCACACCCGGCAGGGCGGCCTCGTTGAGCGTGACGACGGCGCTGACGGCCGGGCTCAGGCGAAGAAGGTCCTCGACGCGTTCCTCGCCGGCCGTCGCCTCGTCCGGGCAGCACACCGAGGTGGCGCTCAGGCCGCGTTCGGTCGCCGACGCGGTGAAACCGTCCAGAGCCCGGCGGGCGGGACCGTAACCGGCGGCCAGCAACTCCTGTGGCCGGTTGAGGAGCGCGATGGCGCGGTGTCCGAGGTCGGCCAGGTGGTGGACACAGCGGGAGGTCAACGCCTCGTAGTCCACGTCCACCCAGCAGTCGGCCTGGGAGTCCGCGGTATGACCGATCGTCACGAACGGCAGGCCGGACCGGCGCAGCCGGTGCGCTCGCGGGTCCTCCAGTCGGACCTCCATCAAGATGACACCGTCGACCCGGCGGCTGCTCACCATCCGTTCGAACGACTTGTCGTGCTCGTCACCACTGGGTGAGAGCAGCACGTCGAGTCCGTGACGGCCCGCGGCCTCCACCACGCTCGCGACGAAGTCCAGCTGCATTAAGGTGAGGTTCCGGCCGGCGGGCGGGACCGCCAGCCCGAGCGTACGGGTGCGCCCTTCCGCCAGTGCCCGGGCGCTGGCGTTGGGACGGTAACGCGCCTCCGCGATCACCTGCTCGATCCGCCGGCGGGTCGCCTCGGACACCGCCCGCTTGCCGCTCAGCGCGTACGAGACCGTGCTACGTGACACGCCGGCGCGCCTGGCGATCTCCCCGATGTTCACTGTGGCCTCCCCGTGGCACCGGATCGAGCCCGCGCCTTGCGACCCCTGGTTCGAATCGATTCGATGCGAGGCTATGGGCCGGAAAGGGGGGTGTCAAAGCAGCTCAGCGTGCTGCGGCGAGGATGTGCCGCCTCTCGGAGGGAGGGGGAGTGGGGTAGTGCGTCGCCGGCGACCCGGGCTCTCCGTCAAACGCGTCTCGCCATTGGCCGGTCGGTCATCCGGCCTTGGGGCGCCACCTCACGGAGGGGGCAGATGCCCCCCGGATCGATTCGTCGAGCCGGTCGACAGAGGACTTGCCCCCGGAGTCGGCGGGCGTCAACTGACGGCTTCCGAGGCAGTTATAAATCTACATTGTAAAGGGCGTGGGTTGGTTAAAAATCACTTCAAGATCAAAAACCCACTCCATCTAGGGAAGAACGCAACGCGGCAGGTTTCGCCCCCTCCTTGGTCGTCGATACCTCTCATGGTTGAAGGACGGCCGCCAGGTTCACCACGCGTATCGCGTCGCCCTGCTTCCGGAAGATGACACCACTGCCTGCCGCCGCCCGCCACCGGGGGTCCTCGACGGTCACGGTCGTCTTCGGACGGCCGGCTGGGTTCAGGTCGTCGGCGGCGGTTGGCCACGCAGGGCGGCAGGCCCTCGGGCTGGGGCGGTTGGGGGTCGTCATGCGCACTTGTCGAGGACGTCCGTCCGGTTCAGCAGGCCGAGTAGGCGGCGCATGCCGGTCGGCACGTTGATCAGGTGGGCCATGCCGTCGCGGCACAGGTCGGTCAGCATGCGCAGGCTCGCGGCGTCGACGAACTCCAGGCGTCCGACGTCGATGGTGAGGATGTCCTCGGCGGTGCGGGTCTGGGTCAGGGTCCGGGCTGCCGCCTGGGTGTTGGTGGCGTCGAGTTCGCCGATCAGCTGGACTGTGCTTATGGGTGAGGCCAGGCTGTAGGTGATGCGCAGTGTGCGGTCGAGGTAGAGCACGGCGTCGGTCCAGTGTTCGCCGGATGTGACCCGTTCCTGGAGGGGGGCGGCTTCGCCGTCGGGCGTTCGTCGTGAGTCGGTGGCCAGTGGGGTCGGCAGCCGGTGTTGCCGGGCGTGGAGGCCGACCGGTGCTGGCCGGTGGTGCACGACAGTCATGTGATCGATCCCTTTGTGTGCCCTGGTGCATGCCGATGGGCCTGGACGCCATCCATATTACGTCGGAACAAAGATACATGAAAGATATTTCCGGTATAGTTCTTCGCGTGGTGGTGTCCTGCCTGACCGTTGCGTAGCGGCCCGCCCTGGCGAGGCCGAGAGGATATGACATGGCCGAGAACAGTCCCGATCAGCCTTCGTCCTCGTGGACTTTCCTGACCCATCACGCTCGGGTGCTGCTGGAGATCGCCCGGGACCCGCAGGTGCGGCTGCGCGACATCGCGACCGTCATCGGTATCACCGAGCGCGCGGCACAGGGCATTGTGACCGACCTGCACAAGGCGGGCTATCTGACCCGCTCCAAGGTGGGCCGCCGCAACCACTACACGATCAATCCCGACCGGCATTTCCGCTATCCCACCGAGGCGGATGTGCCCATCGGTGTGCTGCTGGACATCTTCGCCCGTCACGACCAGGTTCTGTAGTAAGTCGGCACCGCTAAAGGCGAAGGACGTCTCCGTCCCTTCCTGTCGGCCATTTGGGCTGGGGGGCGTTCGGCGGCCGGAAAATGTCGGTGCCGGGAGAGATGATGGGATCATGACCGACGCGCCCCCCAGTACTCTTCTCGCTGATCAGACCGCCTATGCCGAAGCCGTCCAGCTTGCCTTGGACGCTGCTGCGGCCTACTACGGTGACGGCACTTCCACGTTGGATGACGACGCCTATGACCGGTTGGTCCGGGGCATCGAGGCTTATGAGGGCGAGCATCCTGAGGAGGTGCTGGCGACCTCGCCGACGGGCAAGGTGGCCGGGGGTGCGGTGGTCGGCGATGTGCCGCACGCGGTGCCGATGCTCAGTTTGGACAACGTCTTCGGTGCCGGGCAGCTGGCCGACTGGGCCGCCTCGCTGGAGCGCAGGCTTGGGCGTCCGGTGGCGGCGTGGAGTGTCGAGCCCAAGCTCGACGGTCTGGCCATCTCGGCTCGTTATCGTCATGGCCGCCTGGTGCGGCTTGTGACCCGTGGTGACGGTACCGCCGGTGAGGATGTGTCCCACGCGATCGGCACCGTCGTGGGGCTGCCTTCCAGGCTGGCCGAGCCGGTCAGCGTTGAGTTGCGCGGTGAGGTGCTCATGACGGCGTCGCAGTTCGAGGAGGCCTGTGCCAAGCGGCAGGCGCATGACGGCACCACGTTCGCGAACCCGCGTAGCGCCGCCGCCGGTACGCTGCGCGCCCAGGATCGGCCGTATGTGTGCGAGTTGACTTTCTTCGGCTATGGGGCGCTGCCGTATCCCGATGACACCTCCGAGACGGCTGAGTGGCTGCGTGGGTTGCCGCACAGCGAGGTCATGGCGTGGGTCGCGGGGCAGGGGGTGCAGACCACTGCGGCCACCTCGGTGGCCGGGATCGTCGCCGAGGCGTTGGAGGGGGTGCGGGAGCGGGTCGAGGAGATCGCCGCGGTGCGGCCGGAGTTGCCATTCGGTATCGACGGCATCGTGATCAAGTGTGATCTCGCCGCGGACCAGGCGCAGGCCGGTTTCAGCTCGCGTGCTCCGCGGTGGGCCGTCGCCTACAAGCTGCCCGCCACCGAGAAGATCACCAAGTTGGTCGGTGTGGAGTGGAACACCGGCCGTACCGGTGTCATCGCCCCGCGTGCGGTGTTGGAGCCGGTCGAGCTCGATGGCAGTGTCGTCACCTATGCCACGCTTCACAACGCCTCTGACATAGCGCGTCGGGGTTTGATGTTGGGCGACAGTGTGACCGTCTACAAGGCGGGTGATGTGATTCCTCGTGTGGAGGCGCCGGTGGTGCACCTGCGCACCGGTGATGAGCGGCCGATCGAGATCCCGAAGGTCTGTCCCACCTGCGGTGATGCGATCGACACCTCGCAGGAGCGGTGGCGGTGCGTGCGTGGTCGTGCCTGCCGGACGATCGCCTCCATCGGTTATGCCGCGGGTCGTGACCAGCTTGACATCGAGGGTTTGGCGGAAAATCGTATTCTGCAGTTGTTGAACGCGGGGTTGATCGCCGACTTCGCCGACCTGTTCTTCCTGACTCGCGAGCAGGTGCTGGGCCTGGAGCGGATGGGGGAGACGAGTACCGACAATTTGCTCGCCGCGATCGAGCGGGCCAAGGCGCAGCCGCTCAGCAGGGTGTTCTGTGCGCTGGGCGTGCGCGGTACCGGCCGGTCCATGAGCCGTCGCATCGCCCGGCATTTCGGGAGTATGGCCGCCATTCGCGCGGCCGATGCGGGGGCGATCGAGGCGGTCGAGGGCATCGGCCCGAAGAAGGCTCCGGCGGTGGTGGCCGAGCTCGCCGAGCTCGCGCCGTTGATCGACAAGCTGGTGGCGGCCGGGGTCGCCATGAGCGAGCCCGGCTGGACGCCTCCTGTCGCGCTCGTCGACCCTGTCGTCACCGGTGTCGAGGGGGGCGAGGTCGCCGCGCAGCCGGGTGGCACGTCCGGGTTGCCGCTGGCCGGGATGTCGGTCGTGGTCACCGGCTCCATGAGCGGGGCTTTGGAGTCTTTGACCCGCAACCAGATGAACGAGCTGATCGAGCGTGCCGGGGGCAGGTCCTCCTCGGGTGTCTCGGCGAAGACGTCGTTGCTGGTGGCGGGGGAGAAGGCGGGTTCCAAGCGGGCCAAGGCCGAGAGTTTGGGGGTGCGGATCGTCGGTCCTGAGGAGTTCGCCGGGCTCGTTGGCTCGTTTTTGTGATCCGGTCGTTCGTCGCGTGTCGGTCGGGGCGGCGTCGCTTCGGCGGACGGTTGCGGGCGAGACTCCGTCGCCCGCACCGGCGCGTCTTCGTCCTCAGGCGTGGCGCATCTTGAGGATGTAGGCCGCGGTGAGCGCGACGGCGCGGTCTTCGTCGTGTGAGAGGTCGGCGAGGGCGCGTGAGGCGGTGGTCGCCGGGATGTCCGCGAGCGCCTGCGCGAGGCGTCGGCGTGCCGGCGGTTCGGCGGTGCCGGGGGTGAGGCGGTCGATGAGGCCGGTGGCGATCTGGTCGGCCAGGGCGGGGCTGCTCGCCAGGGTGCTCAGCGCGTCGGCCGCGTCGACGTCGTTGGGGCCTTCGACGACCATGTCGATGAGTGTCGGGATCGCCTCGGTCACGCCGCGTGTCCCGAGCGCCAGGGCTGCGTGTTTGCGGACCACGGGGTCGGGGTGGGCGAGGGCGTCGCGCAGCAGTGTGGTCGCCTTGGCGTCCGGGATCTCGGCGATGGATTGGACGGCACGTTCGCGCACTTCGGCTGTCGGTGAGCCGAGGCCTTTGGCCAGCAGCGCCGCTCCGCTGTCGCCTGATCGCGCCAGGGCCCATCGAAGGGCTCCGGCGACGTTGGGGTCTTTCTCGCCGAGCACTGCCTCGACCAGTGCCTCCACCGGCACCGAGGCCTCTTGGGTCGAGGACAGGGCCGCGTGCTGGCGCTTGCCGGCGCTTTTTGATCTCAGCGCTTGGAGGAGTTCGACGGTGTGGAGGACCTCCTTCCAGTCGGCGGGTTGCGCGGCGCCGATGCGGCGAAGGCGTGTGAGCAGCTCGGTCTGTCTCGCGATGCGTTCCTGGGTCTGGCCGATGAGGTGTTCGACGAGTTGTGCGGGGGTGAAGGCGGGGTCTTCGAGCGCGCGTCCGACGTCGTGCAGTGACAGTCCCAGCGATCGCAGGCTCTCGATGTGGAAGATCCGCTGGATGTCGGCTGCGGAGTATTCGCGATAGCCGGCGCCGGTGCGGCCTGTTGGCCGCACCAGGCCGAGTGTGTCGTAGTGCCTGAGCATGCGGGCGCTGACTCCGGAGCGTCGTGCCACCTCACCGATCAACACCGTCTCATCATCCCTGCCTTCCGGTTTCGCCGAGGGCCACGACGCGCTTGGCCTGCTCGATCGCGAACTCGAATCCGGCTTCTGGGTCGCGCAGCAGTCGCTCGGTGGCGATCGCGTGCGCGCGCACGCGGGGGTCTGCTCGCGTTCGGGCGGCGTGCAGGATCGGTGAGATCACCTCGCCGAGGGCGATGAGCGCCCGGCTGAGGCTGAGTTGTGTCTCGCGTTCGCCGCGGCCGAGTTGTGTCGACAGTGCTGCGGCCAGTTCGGGCTCCTGGCCTTCGGGTACGAGCACGACGGCCGCTCGCCAGGCGCTGCGTGCCACCTCGTCGTCGGTGTCGGACAGGAGTGCCTGGGTGATCGCCGGCCATGCCCGCCGATCTCCGATCTTGGACAGGGTGTGCAGGGCCTGGCTTCGTGCCTGGGCGCGTGGTGAGCGGGCCTCGTCGAGGAGCCTGGGGAGTGTCATCGATGCGGGGTGGCGGGTGAGTGCCCAGGTGAGCGTGTCGCGTACGGGGAATTCGTCTTCGATGGCGCATCGTTCGATGAGCTTGTCGATGAAGCGCGGGTCGGGGGTCGTGCCGAGCGTCAGCGCCGCTCGCAGCCGTACCGACGGGTCGTCGTCCTGCAGTCCCTGGAGGGCTGGAATCGGGTTGGTGTCCTGTTGCGGCATGGTCATGGGGGCCACCTCCTGGCCCTCAGTGAAGACCTTGTCACTGTGTCAAGGTCAAGCCGGATCACGCCGTGAGATCGTCAGGCGTCTTCGCCCGCCGAAGTCCGGCGCTTGTGGGCTCAGGGGGGCGCAAGGCGCGGGTGCAGAGGGTGAGGCCCTCCATCAGCGTGGTGCGTGTGCTGTCGTCGACGTCGGCGAGCATGTCCTTTTCGATGCGGTCGAGTGCTCGGTCGCAGTGCCGTAGTGCGGCCTGTCCTTCGCGGGTGAGGTGGGCGCGAAGGACCCGGCCGCCGTCGGGGTGTGCGTCGCGGTGGATCAGGCCGCGTTGTTCCAGGTCGCGTACGACCAGGTTCATCGCCTGTGGTGTGACGAAGGCGATGCGGGCCAGTTCGGCCGAGGACAGTCCGGTGCGCATGCGCAGTTCGCTGAGTGCCATGTATTCGGTCGTGGTGACGCCGTAGTGCACGAGTGCCTCGTCGAGTCGGGCGCGGATGCGACGCTCCAGCCGGTAGACCAGGTAGCTCAGGTGAGGCGCCGTTTTGGGCGGCTGGTCGGCTGCGGGGTCGTGGCGTGAGGTCACCGGATGACGATAACGGGCGATGTAAGTTTCGCGCCTCAAATATCAAGCTACTTGATAACAAATCGCTTGATAACCAGCGCAAGCAGCATTTCTCATCGTTTGGGGGCCATGATCCAGGACGGGGGAAGCTTGACCGCCTGGCGACGCGCCCCTATACCGGCTGATGTCAGGGCGAGTCGGCGGCGCTGCGGCTCGTGCACCGAGCGAACGTCAAGCGAAGGAGAGCCGATGAGGCAATGGAGTGCTGTGCTCGCGGCCGTCTGTGCCGCGATGCTGTGTGCCGCCACGATCCTGGTGGGCGGGCAGCCCGCCGCCGCCGCCACCCTGACCGAGGTGACGAGTTTCGGCGCCAATCCCGGCAACCTGCGGATGCACCTTTATGTGCCCGACAACGTCCAGTCCAGCCCCGCGATCGTGCTCGCCATGCACGGTTGCGGCGGCACCGGGCCGGGCTTCTTCTCGGGGTCGGAGTTCCGCACCCTGGCCGACCAGCGTGGCTTCATCGTCATCTACCCCTCGGCCTCCAAGAAGGGCAACTGTTTCGACTCCTGGTCGGCGGCCTCGCAGGTGCGCAACGGCGGCAGCGACCCGGTCTCCCTGCTGTCCATGATCACCTACACCCGGCAGCGGTACAACGGTGACGCCAACCGTATCTACGTCACCGGCTCCTCGGCCGGCGGCATGGAGACCAACATCATGCTCGGCAACTATCCCGACGTCTTCAAGGCCGGGGCGGCGTTCATGGGGGTGCCGTTCGCCTGCTTCCCGAACGAGGCCGACTACGTTCCCTCGCCCGGCGTGAGCAACTGCGCCTCCGGGCGGATCAGCAAGACGCCCCAGCAGTGGGGAGACCTGGTGCGCGCCGCCTATCCCGGCTACAGCGGTCCCCGGCCGCGCGTCCAGCTCTGGCACGGCACCAACGACAACCTCGTGTACTACGCCACCCACCAGCAGGCGATCGACCAGTGGACCAACGTCTTCGGTCTGAGCCAGACGCCCACCAGCAGCGACACCCCGCAGGCGAACTGGAACCGCCGCCGCTACGCCGACGCCTCCGGCACGGTGCAGGTCGAGGCCTACAGCATCCAGGGGGCCGGTCACAGCCTGCCGTCGAGCGGGATGGCCGCCGCCGCGATCCAGTTCTTCGGCCTCACCGGCGGGCCGAACCCGTCTCCCACCCCCACACCCACCCCGACCCCCACCCCGACCCCCACACCCACTCCGACCCCGACCCCGTCGCCGACCCCGACCCCCGGCCCGGGTGCCGGGTGCCGGGTCACCTACCTTCCCAACACCTGGAACAACGGCTTCACCGCCGATGTCACCGTGACCAACACCGGGTCGACCCCCGTCAACGGCTGGACCGTGACCTGGACGTGGCCGGGCAACCAGCAGGTCACCAGTGCCTGGAACGCCACGGTGACCCAGTCGGGCTCCCAGGTCAGCGCGCGCAACGTCTCCTACAACGCCACCATCGCCCCGCAGGCCCGCGGTAGTTTCGGGTTCCAGGGCACCTACAGCGGCACGAACTCGGCTCCGGCGGCGTTCGCGCTGAACGGGACCGCCTGCGTCATAGGGTGAGTTCGTCCAGCAGGCCGCCGGCCACCTTCAGCGCGGGCCGTTCGTACTGTTCGGCCCGCGCGCGGAAGACCTGCTCGGCCCTGATCGCCGGCCAGTCGCCAGGCAGGTGCTCGGCCGGCAGATGAGGGTCCTGGCGGACGAGTTGCAGCCAGTCGGTGTGCAGCACCAGTTGCCGTACGAGATCGTCCGGCGCGTCGGGCAGCGGCCGGGTGAGGTCCCACCTGGCGAGGAAGGCCCGATAGCGCTGGGCGATCTGCTCGATGTCGAAGGCCTTGGCCACCAGGTCGGCGGCCTCGGTGGGTTTGAACGCCCTCGCGGTCAGCACCGTGACGTGATCGTCGACCTCCAGCGACTCCAGCACCCCGCAGACCTCTTTCGCGCCGGGAGCGATCCACAGTCCGCTCTGCAGCGGGCCGAATCCGGCCCAGATGAGCCGGGAGCGCAGGTCGTGGCGGGTGCTGCGGCGGCTGTCGGGCAAGGAGAACCCGACGACCGTCCAGGTGCCGTCCCAGTCGCGGTTCACCGCGCCGGTCTCCCAGATCCGCCGGCGTCCGTCGCGCAGCACCGCCTCGGCGTGCGGGGTGAGCCCGACATAGACCCTGCGCCCCACCCGGTAGCGGGTCAGAAGGTCGCGCTTGACCATGCGGGCGAGCGTGGAGCGGACGGCCTCCTCCGAGACGCCCAGGCGGGCGAACACCTCGATGATGCTGCCCGAGGAGATGGCGGTGCCGCGATCCAGGGCGTGGATGCCGAGGAAGCTGAATATCAGGGACTGCGGGCGCGCGGACGGCGCCGCCGGTCCGTCTTCGCCGCCGATGTTCACACCGAAAGCGTAGACGGGCCAGATGTCAGGCACATAATTGACGGAAGTCAAATATGTGCACAAGGAGAGTTCATGAACGTCGACGAACTGGTCGCCATCGACGTGCACACGCACGCGGAGGTCTCCGCGGACGGGCACGCCTCGCTCAGCGACGAGCTGGCCGGAGCCTCGGCGAAGTACTTCAAGGGGCACTCTCGGCCCACCATCGCCGAGATGGCCGCCTACTACCGCGAGCGCAGGATGGCGGCGGTGGTGTTCACCGTCGACGCCGAGCACGCCACCGGGCATCGGCGCATCTCGAACGAGGAGGTCGCGGCGAGTTGCGCCGCCCACGCCGACGTGCTGATCCCCTTCGCCAGCGTCGATCCGTGGAAGGGCAGGGCCGGTGTCCGCGAGGCGCGCCGGCTGGTGGCCGAGCACGGGGTGCGTGGTTTCAAGTTCCATCCGAGCGTCCAGGGCATCGCGCCCGACGACCGGGTGGCCTACCCGCTTTACGAGGCGATCGAGGAGATGGGCGTGCCGGCGCTGTTTCACACCGGCCAGACCGGCATCGGTGCCGGCCTGCCCGGCGGGGGCGGGATCCGGCTGAAGTACTCCAACCCCATGCTGGTCGACGACGTCGCCGTCGACTTCCCCGAGCTGCGGATCATCCTCGCCCATCCGTCCTTTCCCTGGCAGGACGAGGCTCTGGCGGTCGCCACGCACAAGCCGCAGGTCTACATCGACCTGTCGGGGTGGTCGCCGAAGTACTTTCCCCCGCAGCTCGTCCGGTACGCCAACACGCTGCTGAAGGACAAGGTGCTCTTCGGATCCGACTACCCGATGATCACGCCGGATCGATGGCTCGCCGACTTCGACGCCCTCGACATCAAGCCCGAGGTCCGCCCGAAGATCCTCAAGGACAACGCCGTGCGCCTGCTCGGGCTCGGCACCTTTTAATGCTGGGCAAAGGATTGACGTCCGTCACAAAAATGCCTAACCTCCGGGCAAGCAAGCGCAGTAGCTCGCTCTCGGACTGAGGAGCTCAGTCATGACGAACCCGTCGGTCTTTCCCCCCAACCAGGTTCAGCTGCGCCGCGCGGTGGCCTCCAGCTTCCTGGGCAGCGTGATCGAGTACTACGACTTCCTGCTGTACGCCACGGCCTCGGCGGTGGTCTTCAGCAAGATCTTCTTCTCCTCGCTCGACCCGCTCACGGCCACGGTCGCCAGCTTCGGCACCTTCGCCACGGGGTACCTCGCCAGGCCGCTCGGCGGAGTGATCTTCGGCCACTTCGGCGACCGGCTCGGCCGCAAGCGCATGCTGGTCTTGACCATGACCCTGATGGGTGTCGCCAGCTTCCTCATCGGCGTGCTGCCCACCTACGAGCAGATCGGCGCCCTGGCCCCCGTCGCCCTGGTCGCCCTTCGCGTACTGCAGGGCGTGGCCATCGGCGGCGAATGGGGAGGCGCCGTGCTGATGTCGGCGGAACACGCGAGCAGCCGCCGCGGCCTGTGGGCGAGCTTCACCAACGCCGGCGCCCCGTTCGGCATGGTGCTCTCCACCGGCGTGCTCAGCGGCACCGCGGCCGTCGTGGGTGAGCAGGCCTTCCTGAGCTGGGGCTGGCGGGTGCCGTTCCTGCTCAGCATCCTCCTGCTGGGGGTCGGCCTGTTCGTCCGGTTGCGGGTCGAGGAGACTCCCGTGTTCGAGGCGGCCGGCACCGGCGGCCGCGCCGCCCGGATGCCGTTGCTGGAGGTGTTGCGCAACCACCCCAGGACCCTGCTTTTGGGGGTGGGTGTCGGGCTGTCGGCGTTCGTGGCCCAGGGCACGCTGACCACCTATCTCATCGCCTACGGCGTCCGGACCGGTTTCACCCGCCAAGCCGTGCTGAACGGCCTCACGCTCTCCTCCGCGCTCGCCGTGGTGAGCATCATCGCCTGGTCGGCGCTCTCGGACCGGGTCGGACGCCGTCCGATCGTGCTGGCGGGCGCGCTGCTCATGGCCGCCTTCGGCTTCGTGCTGTTCCCGATGGTGAACGCCGGCAGCGTCGCGCTGCTCGTCATCGCGCTGGTGCTCGGCCAGGCGCTCATCCACCCGATGATGTACGGCCCGCTCGGGGCGCTGTACGCCGAGCTCTTCCCCACCAGGAACCGCTACACCGGCGCCTCGCTCGGCTACCAGCTCGCCGGACTCGGCGCGGGTCTGGGCCCGCTGCTGTTCGCCCAGCTGGACGCCTCCTCCGGGGGCGGCAGCACGACGACGATCTCGGTGATCATCGCCGCCTGCTGCCTGCTGACCGTACTGTGCGTGCTGGCCCTGCGTGAGACCAGTGGCGACGACCTCACCTCCGGCGCCCCGGCGATCCGTGCCGCCACCGATGCGTAACGCCGGGCTCGGCGGCTGGCCCGCCCGCCGAGCCCAGATGAGCCCTCAGCGCACCGCGTTCGTCCTCGCGGGCCGATCCGTCAGCTACGCCGACGTCCACCGGCGGGCGACCCGCCTGGCCTCACGGATGCGCGAGGAGGGAATCGGGGCGGGGGATCGAGTCGCCTACCTCGGCCCCAACCACGTCGCCTTCGCCGAGACCATGTTCGCCACCCACCTGCTGGGGGCCGTCTTCGTCCCGCTGAACTTCCGGCTGACCGCGCCCGAGATCGGCTACATGCTCCGCCACTCGGGCGCCTCACTGCTGGTGTACGACCCCGGCTGCGCGCAGACGGTGCGCGCCCTGCCCGGACCGTACACGCTCGTGGCCCTGGGCTCGCCCGCGCCGGGGGAGCACGACTTCGAGACCTGGGCGTCGCGGGGCGAACCCGATCCCATCGACGTCCCGGTGGCGCTCGACGACCTCGCCCTCATCCTCTACACCTCCGGCACGACCGGCAGCCCCAAGGGGGCGATGCTCAGCCACGCCAACCTGGTGTGGAACTGCTTCAACATGATGGTCGGCGTGGATGTGACGAGCACGGAGGTGACGCTGATCAGCGCGCCGCTCTTCCACGTCGCGGCCCTGAACCAGACGCTGCTGCCGACCTTCCTCAAGGGCGGCACCTCGGTGATCATGCCGTCCTGGGACGCCGAGGTGTGCTACGACCTCATCGAGAAACACCGGGTGACGTGGATGTTCGGCGTCACCACGATGTTCGCCGACTTCGCCAGGTCACCGCGCTGGGCCGAGGCCGACCTGTCGTCGCTGCGCACCCTCATGGCCGGCGGCGCGGCCATCCCCGTGGCGCTGATCCGCACCTACCAGGAAAGGGGCCTGGTCTTCTGCCAGGGCTACGGACTGACCGAGACCGCCCCCGGCGCGACCTTCCTGGAGGCGGGCGAGAGCGTGCGCAAGGCGGGCTCGGCCGGGGTGCCGGTCTTCTTCTCCAGCGTGCGGGTGGCACGCCCCGACCTCACGACGGCACCGGTCGGGGAGCCGGGCGAGGTGCTCATCCAGGGGCCGAACGTCACCCCCGGCTACTGGCGGAACCCGCAGGCCAGTGCCGCCGCGCTGACCGAGGACGGCTGGTTCCGCTCCGGCGACATCGCGATCATGGACGAGGAGGGCCATCTGAGCATCGTCGACCGCATCAAGGACATGTACATCTCCGGCGGGGAGAACGTCTACCCGGCGGAGGTCGAAGAGGCGCTCTTCGCGCATCCGGCCGTGGCGGAGGCCGCCGTGGTGGGGATGGCGGACCAGAGATGGGGAGAGGTGGGCCGCGCTTTCGTCGTGCTTCGTCCCGGCGCCGGCGTCGCCCCCGGCGAACTGACGGGCTTTCTGCGTTCCCGGCTCGCGAAGTACAAGATCCCCGTCCGTTTCGAGATCGTCGACGCGCTGCCGAAGACGGGGTCGGGCAAGATCCGCAAATCCGAGCTCCGCGACCGCCCCTTGCCCGGATAATCGGCAGACGACGCGAGGTGGCCCGCTCACAGCTCCCACAGTCCTTTGCCCAGCGTGGTGAGCCCGCCGCCCAGCGCGAGCAGCAGCACCACCAGCCGGGCCGGCCTTTCCGGAACCCGCCGCGCCAGTGCCGCGCCGATCGCCGAGCCCGCCGCGATCGAGGCCGCGACCAGCAACCAGACCGGGGCGGGCAGCTGCGGCACGCCTTTGGCCGTCACGGAGAAGGCGTTCACCACCACCCCGTAGAACTGGGCGTTCGGCACGAACTCCCGTACCGTCCAGCCCGCGTTCACCGCGTACAGGGAGACCGCGGGGCCGCCCACTCCGGCCGAGGAGTTCATGAACCCGCTCGCGGCACCGGCGGCCACCGCGCCTTTGACGCCGCGCAGGGCCGGCACCCGGGCACCCCACATCACCAGCGCCACGGCCACGCTCACCAGCACCCCCATACCGGCCAGCAGCACCGGCTCGGGCAGGCGGGCGGCCACCCAGGCCCCGGCCGGTACCGTGCAGGCGGCCGCGACGACCAGCGGGACCATCGCGGCCAGGCGCACCTGGCGCCAGGTGCCGGCGAGGCCGACCGCGCTGATGGCGCCGGCCGCGCAGTTGGCGAGCACCACGCCCTCGGCCGGGCCCAGCAGCAGCACCAGCGCGGGCACCGACACGAGCGCGAACCCGATTCCCGCCAGCCGCTGCACCGAGGCTCCCGCCACCATGATGACGCCCAGCACGAGGACGACCATCAAGCCACTCGCCACGACCGGCTCCTCGCGGGTTCTCTTCACCAGTGATTTGGTACAGCTTTCCCTCGCGCGGCGAGGGTGATCAACGGCTTTTTCTCCGTCCCGGCCGGCCTCGGCGCGATCCGTGCGCCGCTCACCCCCGCTGGTGGTGTGCGAGCAGCTGGGTGAGCAGACGGGTCAGGACCTGCCGGTCCTCGGCCGCGAGCGGTCCGAGCAGGTCCTCCTGCGCCTTGTCGAGCGCCCGGTCCAGGCGCCGCAGCTGCCGATCACCCGCCAGGGTGAGGGTAACCAGGTTGCGCCTTCGGTCATCGGGGTCCGGCGTCCGCTCGACCAAGCCCTGCCCGGCCAGCTCGTTGATCGCCGCCACGACGTCACTGCGGTCCATGTTGCACCGGCGGCCGAGCTCGGCCTGACTGGCCACCCCGAACTCCTCCAGCGCGGCCAGGATCCGGTAGTGGTATCCGCGCGCCCCCACCTCGGCGAAGCCGTCGGAGGCCAGGCGGTGGGCGTGCACCGCCAGCTGGGTGAGCAACCAACTCGGCTTCGCAGCTAGGCGGGCGGGTGTTTTTTCCACACCAGCCACCATACATCGTTGGTATGACCAATAAATCTGTATATAGTGGGCGACGCCAACGTTGGTCACGCCAACAAAACGATGCCGGCCGCGACCGTCTGAACACGCGAGAACCGATCACTTTCCGGCACGCCGCGGACACCCGCGCGAGCGTGGTTCGAAACCGGCACCCGCCGCCCCTCGCCGTCCGCACCGACCTCATCGACACCGGCCCGTCCGAACATCCGGGCGCCGGGCGAATCCCCTGGAGCCAAGACCATGATCAAGCCGTTCCGCATCGACATCCCCCAGGCAGACCTCGACGACCTGGCCGACCGGCTCTCGCGCACCCGCTGGCCCAACGAGGTCGCCGACGCCGGATGGGACTACGGCTTCCCGCTGGCGCGGCTGAAGGAACTCGCCGAACACTGGCGCACCGGCTACGACTGGCGCGCGCACGAGGTCAAGCTGAACGAGCTCGCGCACTTCACCACCGAGATCGACGGCCAGAACATCCACTTCGTCCACGTCCGCTCTCCGAGGCCGGACGCGCTCGCGCTCGTCCTCACCCACGGCTGGCCGGGGTCGTTCCTGGAGTTCCTCGACGTGATCGAGCCACTGTCGCGCGACTTCCACCTGGTGATCCCCTCCATCCCGGGCTTCGGCTTCTCCGGGCCGACCCACGAGCGCGGCTGGGACATCGTCCGGGTCGCGCGGGCCTGGGCCGAGCTGATGCGCCGTCTGGGGTACGAGCGCTACGGCGCACAAGGCGGCGACTTCGGCTCGGGCATCTCGATGGCGCTCGGCTCGGTGGCACCCGAGCAGGTCGTCGGGGTGCACGTCAACTACCTGCCGACCCGGCCGGACCCCGACGCCGGCCTTGAGTTGTCGGAAGCGGACGAGGCCCGGCTGGAGAAGGTCAGGCGGTTGATGGCCAACCGCCCGCCGTACCAGGCTCTGCAGGCCACCACCCCGCAGACCATCGGTTACGCGCTCACCGACTCGCCGGTCGGCCAGCTGGCCTGGATCGCCGAGCGCTTCGCGCAGTGGACGGACCCGCGCTCGCGGATCGGCGACGAGCGGATGCTCACCGACATCTCGCTGTACTGGCTGACCGCCACCGCGGCCTCCTCGGCGCGGCTGGCGCGTGAGGCTCCGCGGCGGGTCGAGCCGTGTCCGGTGCCGGTCGGCGTGGCGGTGTTCGCGCACGACATCACGCAGTCGGTGCGACCGCTGGCCGAGCGGCTGTACGACATCAGGCACTGGTCGGAGTTCGAGCGCGGTGGCCACTTCGCCGCGATGGAGGTACCGGAGCTGCTCGCCGGGGACGTCCTGGACTTCTTCACCCACATCAGGTAGGGGTCCGACGAACCATGTTCAGTGCCACCTCTCTTGATGCTCGGGGCCGGAACGGATTCCGGACCGGCGCCGGCTGCCTCAGGTGTGGGCAGGCTTGGTGACTCCGAACCACCGCCGCAAGGCTGCCCGGAGTGTCGCGATCTCCGCGGGATCGGGCCGGGGTGACGCGGATGCCCAGGCCACATAGCAGTCCGGTCGAAGGAGCAGGGCGGTGGGCGCGGGGGCCTGGGAGCGCGCCGTGACGACATCGACCTGGTCGTGCCGCAGGGCGAGGGCCTTTGCCAGCGACGCCTCTTCGGTCAGGTCGAGCAGCAAAGGGCGTGCGGTTGTGGTCAGCTCGGCCAGCCGGACCGGACCGGCCGGGGTGTGCAGGTCCAGGTCCGGGGCGAACCGGCCGGTCAGCGGATGCGCCTCGCCTGCGCCCATGTCGTAGCGGACGTCGGCGCCCGCGGTGAGTTCGGCCAGGCGCCGCACGGTGTCCGGGTCGCGGAGCAGTTCGGTGAACACCTCGCGCAGTCCGGTGACATCGCTGCCGGGGGCGATCAGGGCCGCCTGCGCCTGCGCGTTCAGCACCATGCGCCGGGCGGCCGATCGCCGCTCCGTCTCGTAGCTGTCCAGCAGTCCGGACGGGGCGCCCGCCCGGATCTCGGTGGCGAGTTTCCAGCCGAGATTGACCGCGTCCTGCAGGCCGAGGTTGAGCCCTGGACCGCCCCCCGTGGCGGCGTACACGTGAGCGGCGTCGCCGATCAGGAACACCCGGCCGTCGGCGAAGCGTTCGGCGACCCGGGTGTTACCGCCACTCAGCCGGCGCAGCACGTGCGGTCCCTGGCCGTCGGGCGGGCCGAGCGGCACCTCGACGCCGAGCACGCGGCGGATGCTCGCCCGTAACTCCTCCAGGCTCATCGAGGCCTCGGTCATGGGCTGGTCCCACTCCGTGGTGCTGAGCAGCGGCGGGTGGCCGGGCATCGGCGCGTAGGAGAACCCTCCGTGCTCGGTGCGGTGGGGCATGAACGGCGAAACGGCGCCGTAGCCGGGCACGTTCAGCGCACCGGTCGCGGGATCGACCCGGTCCGCCGGGACCGTCACATGCGCCGAGCGCACGGTCATCCGGTCGTAGGTGACTCCGGGGAATCCGATGCCCGACAGCTTGCGGGTGACGCTGTGGGCTCCGTCCGCGCCGACAAGGTACCGGGCCCGCAGGTGGTAGGTCCCACCCGGGCCCGCGACGTCGACGGTGACCGCCTCGTCGTCCTGCGACAGGCCGACGACCTCATGTCCGCGCCGGATCTCCACGCCCAACTCGACGGCGCGCTCCTGCAGAACCTGCACGATGCGTCGCTGCGGCACCGGCAGGGCGTAGACGGGGCTGTCCTCCAGCAGACTCAGGTCCAGGCCCAGCGCGCCGAACATGAAGTAGGCGGAGTTCGGCCGTGGCGGCTCCGGGCTGCCGCTGAGACGTTCGTACAGCCCCCGGCGGTCGAGCAGCCTGACGACCTGGCCGAGCAATCCGTTCGCCTTCGGTTCCTCGCTCGGCTCCGGCAACCGCTCCAGCACGACCGGCCGGACCCCCGCCAGGCTCAGCTCGCAGGCCAGCATCAGCCCGTTCGGACCGCCGCCGACGATGACGACATCCGTGATCATGTGCACTCCCTTGTTCGCCCGAGGTGAGAGGACGCCCAGGCTAGGAAAAAAGTTGCGCGTAGGCAAGTTTGCGTACACGCATTCAAGGTGAGATGCTGAGACGGTGACGACGAGACGCACGGGGCTGCGCGAGCAGAAGAAGCAGGCCACCCGAGAGGCCCTGCGCACGGCGGCCCTGCGGCTGGCTCTTGAGCGTGGACCCGACAACGTGCGCGTCGATGACATCGCCGAGGCCGCCGGCGTCTCACCCAGGACGTACAACAACTACTTCTCCAGCCGCGAACAGGCGATCGTCGCCGCCGTCGCCGGCGAACGGGAGGCGCGGGTCGCGGCGGCGGTGACCGGCCGGCCCCGCGGCGTCGGCCTCGCCGACGCCGTCATCGAGGCGATCGTGGATCAGTACACCGCCCCGGACGAATCCGGCCAGGGCGCGCTGCTGCTGATCACCACCCGCCCCGCGCTGCGCGACGCGTTCGTCGAAACCACCACCGCGATCGAGCACCCCCTCACCGATGCGATCGCCGAACGTCTCGGCGACGGCGACCCGCACACCGCACGGGTGCTCGCGGCGAGCGTGGCCGCCGCGGTTCGCGTGGCGCTCGAGCAGTGGCTGCAGACGACCGTCTCGTCCTCCACGACCAGCGGGCTCGTCGTGCCGTCCGGCTCACTACCGGACCTCCTTCGCGCCACGCTCGCCCCCCTCACACCCGCACTCGACGTCGCCGAGCAGCGAGCACTCCGCCACCGGCGTCGGTGAACTCCCTTCCCGGGAAACGGCGCCCCGGCAGCCAGCGGATACCCGGCGATATGCTCTATCTCGGTGAGTGGAAGCCGCCGATCTTCTGCTCGAGCAGTTCGGCCAGCCGCAGCGGGGTGCGGTCCTCGAACATCGGACCGATGAGCTGCACTCCCACCGGCAGACCCTCGGGGGACCGGCCCGCCGGTACGGCAGTGGCCGGCAGGCCGGGCATGGTGGCCAGACCGGCCCAGACGAGCTGGTCGAAGTACGGGTACTCGACGCCGTCGATGTCGATCCACCGTTCCAGCGGATTGGGGCTGTGGTCGTGCGGGAACGCGGGCGTCGGCGTGATCGGACACACCACGACATCGAACTCGGCGAACAGTTGCCGCCAGCCGTGGCGGTGGACCTCGCGACGGTTGTCCGCCTCCATCCAGTCGCGGTGGCTGAACACCATGCCGCGCAACCGCACGGCGTCAAGACTGCGGTCGTCCGCGCTCAGTCCGGCGGCGCGGGTCCGCAGCCGCTCGTGCGATTCGACGGGAAAACGCGCGACGGAGCCCGAAACCAGCAACTGCATGTAGAGCATCGCGGCTTCGGTCAGATCGGGCAGCAGCGGACTGCGCCGTTCGACGCGGCCACCGCCGTCGACGAGCGCGTCTGCCACCCGGTTCACGCCCGCCCGCACAGCGGACCCGGTCGGAATCAGCGGATGCTCCTCAAGGACCAAGACCCGGAAATCGCAGAGCCGCTCGTGGCGGGCGGGCGGCAGCGTCAAGTCGTGCGCCACGCCGAGCGTCAGCGGGTCCGGTCCGGCCATGACGTCGAGCAGGAGCGTGAGGTCACGGGCGGTGCGCGCCATCGGGCCGACGACGGCGAGGTCGAGGTCGATCGGCAATGCCGGCTCGGACGGCGGGACCATACCGCGGTTCGCCGCCAGTCCGAGTGTCGGCTTGTGCGCGTAGACACCGCAGAAATGCGCGGGGGTGCGCAGCGAACCGGCGAGGTCGGAGCCGATGGACAGCGCGCCGAACCCGGACGCCAGGGCCGCCGCCGATCCGCCGGAGGATCCGCCCGGCGTGCGACCGTGATCCCACGGGTTGTTGGTGGTGCCGTGGATCTCGTTGAAGCTCTGTATGTCTTGCAGCCCCAACGGCACGTTGGTCTTGCCGAGCACCACCGCTCCCGCGGCCCTGAGTCGCGACACCTGTACCGCGTCCTCGGCCGGCATGTAGCTCCGGTGCGCCGGCATGCCCCAGGTCGTGGGCAGCCCGGCGACGTTGTACGACTCCTTGACCGTCACCGGAATGCCGAGCAGCGGCCGGTCCTCGCCCCGGGCGCGCGCCAGGTCGGCACCGTGCGCGGCGGCCCGCGCACGGTCGAAGTCCGGTACGCAGATCGCGTTGATCGCTTTGTCGTCCCGCTCGATACGGGCGATCGCCTCGTCGGCCAGTTCCACCGAGCTCACTTCACCGGCACGCAATGCAGCTGCGAGGTCTTCGGCCGCTTGAAAATTCCATTCCATGAATTTGACTCTAATGGCGTGTCGCGAACGCTCATCCCCCCGCAAGTCGCCCGCATCATCCGGAAAGTCGAAACGGCCGCCTTTATCCGTCGAAGTCACACACCCGTTCTGCTGGCCAAAGGCGGCTTTTCGCAGTTCAGCAAGGTCGGCAGCAGGTCAGAGCCCTTGGCGAGGGCATGAAATTCCGTTTCGCGCAACGAGACGGATGTCTCAACGCCCGTCATATCTCTCGCCGGCCACAGGCTATTCGCTCGACCGTAGGCCATAGCGCGCGGGAATTGTCCAGTAATCCGGTTGACTCTTTTTAAACAGGTTGACCATTGGTCGGAGACATAGGTGTGGGTGGACAGCACCTGGCCGCCGTGAATGACCGTGTTCCGGCCGCCCGTGCCATTGCCGCGGGCGGCGCGGCGGTCACGTCGCCGGGCACGAACCCGAGCCAGGGCGGGGTGCCCGGCTGGACCGGCATGCCCAGCCGGTCTACCGGTCCCCGCCCCTTGCCCGGATCGACGAAGGCCACACTCGCCGTCGGCGGCGTGAAATACCGGATCGACTCATCGCCGGTGAACTCCGGGGACGAGCGCGGCTGCTCCAGCCGCTCCTCGGAGAACATCTTCTCGGACGACGCACCACCTGTACCTGCCGTACCGGACGAAACCGGAACGAACGTAGCGGCAGTGATCAGCAATCCGTCAAACGCGGCCGTCGCCGCAGGTCAGGTACTACTTCGTGGGGAATTTCCTCGTCACTACCAGGACCTCTCTTCGTCAGGACTCCGGCTGCCGCTCGCCCAGGCCCTGGAACCGGCTCTCGATGAAGTCGCCCCACGTCGCGTCGAGCGTCACCACCTCACCGTCGACCATCTTCCACTGGGGTGCCTTGTGCGGCGGGTAGGCGAACAGCACCGACGACAGACGTTCGTAGCCGGACGGCATGGGCTTGGTGTGCACCCGGTGCGTCGACGGCCGAAAACGCCCGTCGGAGGCACTCGTCAACATCCGGCCGATGTTGCACAGGACCACGTCGGTGCCGGCGATCACCGGCTCCACCCAGGTGCCGTCGTGCAGCACGTACTGCAGCCCCTGGTCGGAAGGCGGCAGCTGCAGGCCGAGCATCTGGATGCCCGAGTGCTCGTGCGCCAGCACCTCGCGGTCGCCCACGTCCCGGTAGCGGATCACCCGCAGGTTCGTGGCCTCCCGCGACAGGTCCAGCTCGGGGGTGCCGGGCGCCATCATGCCGCGGACGACCTCGCCGAACAGGGAGATCAGCCGGAACGCGGTGTCGAACACGCCGGCCGCCGCCGCCCCGAACGCCGGGAAGGCGCGCAGGACGTCACCGGCGCCGGGCGGCTGGTCGGCCAGCAGCGCCCCGCTGACGTGAATGAACTCCTTGGGATCGGGCACGCCGTTGGCCAGGCGCGGGATCTCGGAGTTGTAGGGGAAGAACCCGTGCGTGCCGCCGACGGACAGCTGGGGTACCGACGATTGCGCGTAGTCGGCCAGCCGCGGCTCCGCCGATCGGCACGCCGAGGCGAATTCCTCCATCATGGTGCGGACGCGTGCGCCGAGGCCGGGGACCTCGGCGGCCATGAAGCCCCAGTCGGTCAGCTGGGTCCTGATGGCCTGCGCCGCCTTCTGCATGTCGGCGTCGAGATCGTCGGCGCGCACGAGGGGAACGCGACCACTGAGTTCCATGGGGGGGACGTCCATTGTCGCTCCACTTCTCTTCGGTCACTGCGGGGTACGGGCGATATGCGAATTCGGGAAGGGCGGCGGTGCCGCCCTTCACCTGACCGCCGGGTTGACGCGGGGGACACCGGTGGCGGAGCTGAGTCCCAGCCGCTGCGCGACCAGCGCCACCTCCGTCCGGTTGGAGCAGTCGAACTTCACGAGCAGGTTCGAGACGTGCCGTTTGACGCCGTGGATCGAGATGCCCATGGCGCGGGCGATCTGGTTGTTGCTCATTCCGCGCAGCAGCAGGGCGAGCGCCGTGTGCTCGCGCTCGGTCAGCCGGTCGGTCAGCTCGGCGCCGGCGGTCTGGGGGGAAGACGCGACCGGCGGCGCAGACGGCGACACGGACGGCGCGACCGGCAGGGTGGGCAGGTCGCCGCTGAGCAGGTGCGCGAAGGCGTCGGACAATCCGGCGACGTTGACCACGTCCCACAGCAGGCAGCCGTCGACACCGTGGTCGCCGGCGACGGGGGACAGGTGGCGCGCCTCCTCCGTTCGCATCAGTGCCAGCACCCTGGTGCGGCCACAGGGCGTACCGGCGGCGGCCACCACCTGCGGCACCGTCGCGACCGGCAGCACCACCACGTCGAAGTCCCCTCCGCCGAGCGCCTGGCCGGCCTCCGTCACGCTTCGGCCGACCGTCGCCCTGACCACGTGCGGTACCCGGCACAGCAGCAGCGGCAGCCCGTAGAAGGAGATCTCGTCCTCGGCCAGCCAGAAGACGGACAGGATCCGGCGGCGGCCGAAAAGAGGCGCGGCGATCCGCTCGCCCGCATCCATCGTTCTCGTGCTCATCGCATGATCCTTTCTGTCGTTGAGGTCATCGCCCGCGCGGGGCGAGGGTGGTGACGAAGTGCCGGTAGAACCGGTCGGCGTCGACCGACCGGGCACAGCGGACCGCGCGCCCGCCGGCACTTCGCACGATTCGTCCCTGGCTCGCGCTCCGGGTCACGACATCGCAGCGCACCGTCTCGAAGGTGCAGATGTCCTGGTCGGCGAGGTAGGAGGTGGTGAGGCTGTCCCAGCAGCAGTAGGGCAGCCCGGTGGTCTCCAGCGTGCCGAAGGTGAGCGCGAGCAGCGACCCGGCCAGATCGCTCACGTGCTCGCCGTACGCACGGCCGAAGATCTCGACGAAGTCGGCGGTCACCGGCACCCGGTTGGTCACATCCAGCGGGAACATGGTGATCGGCACGTCGGAGTCGAACACGCACTTGACGGCGTCGGGATCCCAGTAGACGTTCCACTCGCCGGTGCCGTCGTGGCCGGGCTGGTGGACGTTGCCCGCGACATCCAGGGCGCCGCCCATGAACACGATCTCCTCGATGCGCGCCGCGAGCCGAGGGTGGTGCTTCAGGCACCAGGCGATGTTGGTCAGCGGGCCGGTGGCCAGCACGGTGACCGGTCCCGGCGCCTGCGCCAGCCAGGTGGCGAGCTGCTCGTGCGCCGGGGGCGCCTGACCTGTGGGGACGGTGCGGCCGCGCTGGTTGAGCACGGGCAGCGCGTCCGCCCGCAGGGCGTCGATCCGCCAGGCGAGCGGAAAAGGGTTGCGGCCGGGCAGCACGCCCAGCGCCGTCGGTACGTCCCGGCCCACCAACGCGAGGATCTTGCGGGTGGCCGACAGGCCGGGCGCGGGCAGGCAGTCGGCCGGGGTGACGGCGACACCGCGCAGATCGACGTTCTCGTAGCGGGTCAGCAGCAGCAGCGCCAGCAGGTCGTCGGGCGCGCCGTCGTGGTCGAACACGACGTGGCGGCGGCGCGCGCCGGTCACAGTGCCGGTCACAGTGCCGGTCACAGTGCCGGTTGTCGGGGGGTCAGTCACGGCGCCTCACCAGGTGGAAGGAGAAGTCGGTGCCTCGGTGGTAGTCCTGCGAGAACAGCAGGGGCCGCCCAGCGCTGTCGTGGTGGGTCTGGATGAGCAGCAGCCACGCGCCGCCGGCCTCGGTGCCGCCGATGCGCTCGGCCTGCGCCGAGTCGAGGGTGACGGCACGGACCTGGGTGACCGCGTACGCGATCGTGTGACCGTGCTCGGTGAGCAGCTGAAACAGCGACCCGGACCAGTCGACCTCGTCCAGCGGGAGACGGACGAGCCGACGCGGAAACAGGTCGATCGAGTAGAGCAACGCGTCGTCGCGGTGCCGGCGCAGCCGCTCCAGGCGCACGATCGTCTCACCGGGCGCCAGCCGCAGCACCTCGCGCTGATGGCGGTCCGGCTCGACCGAGGCGACGTCCAAGACGGTGTCGTCGGCGGTGAAACCGCGGCTGGCGAGCATCTCCGTCACGCCTTCGAGGCGGGTCAGCGGACGATCCAGGCTCGGCTGCGCGGTGAGGTAGCGGCCGTCGCCGTGACGCGCCTGGATGACGCCCTCCTGCTCCAGGAGCTTGAACGCCTCGCGGATGCTGGTGCGGCCCGCGTCGAAGAGGTTCATCAGCTCGTTCTCCGACGGCAGCTTGTCGCCCGGGCGCAGGCCCTGCTCGACGATGAGGAGGCGGAGCCGGTCGCGGATCCTGACGGCCAGGGTGTGCGGTCGTGGTGTCATGGGGATATCTCCTGCGCCGGTGGACCGTGGAGAGGGGCTAGGCCGAGCTCTCCGGCGGACGGGTAACTGGGCGCGCAGAAACGGCGCGTGACCGAGACTGCGGCCACCCTGCAGGCGAGTCGGACCCCGGCCGCCAGGCTCAGCCCGGCGCGCAGGGTGGCGGCCAGCGTACCGGTGAAGGCGTCGCCCGCTCCGGTCGTGTCGACAGCGTCCACGCGGGGTGCGTCGACCAGCATAGTGCCGTGATCGTCGCTCATCTCGGCCCCCCGCTCGCCCCGGGTGACGATCACGGTGCCTCCTTTCGTACGAAGGCCCAGGGACCGCGACGAGTCCGCGGTGCGGCCGCCGGCCAGCACGCCCAGTTCTCCTTCGTTGAGCACCACCACGTCGGCCCTGCTCAGCAGGTCCGCCCCGTCGGCTCCCAGGAACGCCTCGGCCGGGCTGGGGTTGACCAGGACGCGGACTCCCGGCGAGACGGCCGCCGCGGCCGCGCACGAGGTCACCACCGGAATCTCGCCCTGCAGGACGAGAACCGACCCGGCCGGCAGACGCGCGGCCGCCGCGGCCGCCCGCTCCGGGGCCAGCAGGTCGGCCGCCCCCGGCCAGGTCATCACGATCTGCCGCCCCTGGTCGTCGACGTAGACGAAGCTGCGCCCGGTGGCCACGCCCTTGGCGATCGCGCAGTCGTCCACCTCGACGCCGTCGGCCCGCAGCGCCGCCAGCGCCGCCGAACGGTCGGCGTCCTCGCCCAGGCAGCCGGCGAAACGCGCGGGCGCGCCGAGCCGGGCCGCCGCGACCGCCACGTTCGCCGCCTTGCCGCCGTGCGCGGTGGCGTACTCGGCGGCGTTGACGCTCTCGCCGGCCGCCGGCAGACGGCCGCCGAACATGTAGAGGTCCAGGGTGTAGGCGCCGAGCGCGAGCACGGTCACTGGGGCACCATCTTTCTCGCGGCCACCACTACGGCGCCTGGTGAGGGGATCGGGCGAAAGGCGGGGTCATGCGCCCAGCCCCACCGCGCACGGGGCGATGCTGTCGGCGTCCACCGAGACGCGCACGTCGGGGTGCCGGTGCGCCAGCGTGACCGGGAGCGACACCTCAGGTTCGGTCGTCAGCAGCAGCACGCGGACGATGTACCGCTTCCACGCGCCGCCGTCGGTGATGAGGTGCAGCCGCCGGGCGGAAAGGATCTCCGCCATGCCCAGCGTGATGGCCATCGGCGGGATGGGCTGGGTGTAGCCGCCGGTCAGGCGGTGCGAAAGGGCCACGAGCGTGTCGTCGAGCAGGGTGACGATCCGCGTGGTGGATGCGGCGAACTCCTCGACGGTGTACTGGTGCCAGCGGCTCGAGGGCGGCTCGTTGAAGGCGAGGTGCCCCCGGTAGCCGAAGCCCGCGAAACACGTGTCGGCCCCGCCGACCTCGCGCAGGCGGGCGCCGTAGGCGTCGGGGTCGAGGACGTCGGGGTAGACGACGTTGCCGGGGTGAGGGCGCAGCGCGGGGTCCAGCAGCTGGTAGAGGTTGCGGTCGCAGTAGCCGCGGAAGCTGAACGGGTGTGACGGCTCGACGGGGCGGCCCTGCCAGTCGAGGAACTCGTCCATGTGGAAGGCGTGCACCTCGGCCCAGCTGATGCGCTCCTGGTTGCAGATGCGCGCCAGCAGCGGATAGTGCGCCTTGGGGCCTACGGGCAGGATCCAGCGGGTGGGTTCGCCGCGCAGGTTGTTGTCGCGCAGCTCGTCGGCCATCTCACGGGCCAGCCGGTGGTAGAGGGCGGCGGTGTCGGGATACACGGTCACCGGGTGCCGCGCGATCGCCGTGAGCGTCGTGGCGGGCATACTCAGGTGCTCCTCGGTGAGCTCACCGGAGGTGCGGGGATAGGGGTAGGCGTGCGCCTTTGTCCTGACGAAGGTCACGTCACTCCTTGGAGGGTTTCGGTGAAAGGAACCGGGACAGGACGTTTCGAGTGACGCGCCGCACGTCGCCGTCACAGCAGGCGAGGCTGGCCACCCAGTTGACGGATCCGGTGGCGAAGACGGCGCCGCCCGCCCGGGTCAGGCGCAGCGTCATGTCGGCGCGGACGGCGTCCGCGCCGAGGCGGGCCTCCTCCGGCGCGTTCTGGTAGTGGCCGCTGTGCCCGCCCGCGGACGTGGCGAGCAGCAGGGTGCCCGGAGGGGTGCCGAGGTCGGGGTCGGCGCGGTCGATCTCGTCTCCGGCCGCGCCGCCGAGAGCGAGCCCGTGGCGGCCGATGACCGGATCGGAGATCCCGGCGAACACCCAGGCCGCCTCGGCGCGGTAGCTGTCGGGCAGGCGGGTGAAGCCGGGTGCCGGGCCCCAGCCCTGGGCGGTGAAGCCGACGCCGAGCAGTCCCTGGGGTGCCAGGCCGCGCTCGCGCCACAGCCCGCCGGGCTCCCCGGTGGAGGTGAGGACGTCCTCTCCGGGCTCGTTGTCCCACCAGGCGCCGGTGTGGCCGCGGCGTACCTCGATCGCGTTCGGGTGGCGTGGGTCGACGCCGGTCACCCAGTAGAAGCCGTTGCCGCCCAGGTACATGAGCCGTCCGCCGCCGGACACGTACGCCGCGACGGCCTCGCGCTCCGGTGCGCTGACGTACTCGGGGTGGCTGCCGGTCAGCACGACGCGGTAGCGCGCCAGCAGGGCGGCCCCGCCGGTGTGCACGTCCTCGTCGGCCAGGACGTCGAAGGCGAAGCCCTCGGCGTGCAGCCAGCGCAGCAGCAGGAGGTCGGCGGCGAAGTGCCGGGGCGCCCCGGTCATCCACCACCGGTAGTCCGGCGTGTGGTTGAGCACCGGGCGCCGCCCGCAGGAGTGGTAGACGGGGCCGCCCTCGCGTCGCTGGTCGTACAGGGACAGACCGAGGTCGCGGTGGGCGTTGAGGTAGACGTCGGTGCCCGACAGCTCGATGCGCCGGTCGGTCACGTGCGAGTAGTCGCCGAAGTACTCGGCCTCGCTGGACTGGCGGTGGTTGGCGTAGGCCAGGTAGGTGAACGTCGGCAGGACGACCGCGATCGGGCGCGCCGGGCCGGTGGGGGCGACGACGAGCGGGACGACGTGGGAGTCACCGTGGGAGTCACCGTGGCAGTCGCCTCCGGCGCGCACCCGCACGCCGAGCACGGTCGAGCCGGCGTCGGCGGGTACGGTCACCGCGCACGTCCGCGGCCAGCGGGCGTCGTCCAGGTCTTCGGGGCTGAGCTGGAGGGCGGTGCGGCTGCCGTCTTCGCCGGGGCCGACGAGCCCGGCGAGCGGCCGGTTGACGGCGCGGGCGTGCCGGGCGTTTCCGCTGACGTCCGCGACGACGGGGCCGCCCGGATCGGCGGCCGGGTCCCACAGGGCGAGCAGACCGGTGCCCAGGTGCCCGGCCAGGGCCGGGCCGGTGGTCAGGCCCGTCAGGGTGTCGCAGTCGCCGGGAGTGAGCGCGTCGCCGGTCAGCAGGGGCAGCGCCAGGCGCCCGGCGTACGGGTCGCGGTGGCCGGAGCCCGCGCCGAAGCGCAGGGTCGCGGTCGCCGGCGGCAGCGGCAGGTCCGCCCGGTGCGCGGAGGCGTCGTCGCGCACAGCTCCTCGGATGGCGAGGCGCAGCCGGGTGCCGCGGGGCTCCGCCGTCCAGGCGGCCACCAGCAACGACCACGCCCCCTGGGGGAGGACCGAGCCCGCTCCCGCACGCAGGACGCCGGATCCGGTCTCGAGGGCGGTCTCGGGGCGCCCGGTCTCGTCCAGGGTGATCAGCAGCCGCCGGTCGCCGGTGTCCAGCTCCGCCACGACCTGCCGGGCGCCGGCCCCGTGCGGGCGCAGCCACAGCGCGACGCTGCCCCGGGCGGGGGCCGGCACGCCCGCGGCCTCCAGGTGGGAGCCGGTCAGCAGGCGCCGCGGCTCGACGGTGACCGGCATCGCCTGGCCGAGCACGGTCTGGCTCACCAGGTCGACCACCTCGACCTGCGCGGCTCCGGCGGGCCCGCTCGCGTGCACGCTCACGCGCTGTCCGGGCGCTGCGGACCAGCGGTCCAGGTAGGCCAGCACCCGGGGGCGCGGCACGTGCGTCATGGTCAGCCACCTCCCCGCCGGTAGGGCAGGCCGACATAGGCGGGCATGCGCAGCCGCTGGGCGACCGTGGCCAGCACCAGCAGCGTGGTCAGGTACGGCGTGACGTAGATGAGCTGGGTGGGCACCGAGCCGGTGTTCTGGAAGAGCGCGAAGGCGGCCGCGCCGAGCAGGGCCGCGCCCGCCGCCAGGCGGGGCCGCCGCCGCGCGACGACGATCGCCGCCGCCCACGCCAGCATCGCGCCCAAAAGCAGCAGGGTGTGCACCGCGCTCGCCTGGCGCAACTGCACGGCGTCGGCGTAGCCGAACAGCAGCGCCCCGCCCGCCGTGCCGACCGGCCGCCAGTTACCGAAGATCATTGCGGCGAGGCCGATGAAGCCGCGCCCGCCGGTCTGGCCCTCCTGGTAGAGGCCGGAGGAGACGGTGACGAGGTAGGCGCCGGCCAGACCGGCCAGAGCGCCGGAGACCAGCACACCGCAGTAGCGCATCCGCTGGACCGGCACGCCGAGCGAGTCGGCCGCGGCCGGGTGCTCCCCGGCCGAGCGCAGCCGCAGCCCGAACGCGGTGTGCCACAGGAGCACGACGCTGACCGGGACGAGCACGACGGCGGCCACGGTGAGCCACGACACCTCGTGCAGCAGCCCCCGCAGCAGGCCGGCGGCGTCCGCGAGGAGGAAGACGCCGCCGCGTTCCAGGTCGCCCAGCAGGTCGCCGCCCGCGCCGCCCGCCAGCAGCGGCACGCTCACGGTGCCGACCTCGCCCGTGACGGGGGGCGACTGGGTGGCCCCGGCGCCGGGCAGGCCGGCGAACACGACGACGCACAGAAAACGTGCCACCCCCGCCGCCAGGATGTTGACGGCGATGCCGCACACCACCTGGTCGACGCCGAAGGTGACGGTGACGACGGCGTGCAGCAGTCCGGCGGCGGCGCCGCCCAGCACCCCGGCCACCACCCCGGCCCAGACGCCGTGGAAGTGGCCCGCCCACGCCCCGCACACCGTCCCGATGATCATCATGCCCTCGATGCCGAGGTTGGCGACGCCCGCGCGTTCGCTCCACAGTCCGCTCAGCCCGGCCAGCCCGATCGGCACCGCGAGGCGGAGTGCGGCGCCGACCATGCCGGAGTCGGTGAGCGCCTCGCCGGTGAGGGCGCGGACGCCCGCCACCGCGAGCAGCACGAGCAAGACGATCAGCAGCGGCCGCCGTGTCAGCGCGTTCACGAGACCCCTCCCGGCGCCGGGGCCGGTATGGCCTCGGGCTCGGTGCGCGCACGCACCAGCCGTGCGGCGCGCCGGCGTTCGGCACGGCGCACCACCTCGTGCGCGACCACGACACTGATCACGATGACGCCCTGCATGATCGTGACGATCTCCTTGGGCACGCCCTCGATGTCGAGGATGAGCGCCGAGCGCTCCAGGAAGCCGAAGAGCAGGGCGGCGAGCGCGATGCCGAGCGGGGTGTTGCGGCCGAGCAGGGCCACCGCGATGCCGGTGAAGCCCGCCCCGGCGGGAAAGTCCAGGCCGAAGTGGTAGGCGGTGCCCAGCAGGTGGGGCAGCCCGGCCAGTCCGGCGATCGCGCCCGAGACGAGCATCGTCACAACGATCATGCGGCGGGGATCGACGCCGTGGACGCGGGCCGCCGCGGCGTTCAGCCCGCTCATCCGCAGGTCGTGCCCGAACAGCGTCCGGGTGAGCAGCAGGTGCAGGGCCACCCCCAGGAGCGCGGCACCGAGCACGGCCCCGCCGAGGCTCGCGCCGCCCGGGAGCGTCACCCCGGCCAGGGCGAGCAGGCCGTTCAGCTCGGGCAGGCGGGCCGAGGGCGGCAGTTCCGCGGTCGACCCGGTCGTGCTGCCGGCGGCGAACACCTCGGCCAGCAGGTACGCCACGACCCCGGTGGCGACATAGTTCAGCAGCAGCGTCGACAACACCTCCGACACACCGCGCCAGACCTTGAGCAGCGCGGCGAGCGCGGCCCACACGGCCCCGGCGAGCATGGCGACCGCGCACATGACGGCCACGTGCAGGGGCGCCGGCAGGTCCAGGTGCGCGCCGGCCGCCGCGGCCAGCAGCGCGGCGAGGCGGTACTGGCCCTCCACGCCGATGTTGAACAGGTTCATGCGGAACGTGACGGCCACCGCGAGACCCGCGAGGAAGTAGACGACCGACCGGTTGACGGCCGAGACCAGCGAGTCCGGCCGCGCGCCGAACTCCAGCATCGTCACATACGTCCTGCCCGGCGACGCGCCCGCCGCGGCCAGCAGTGCCGTGGCCACGACGAGTGCCAGCAACAGCGCGAGCGCCGGCGCGGCGAGCACGCGCGGCACCTTCCCGGCCCGGGCGGTGATCGCGTTCATCCTGTGCCCGTCATCAGCCGGACCAGGCGCGGACGGGTGAGCTCCGCGACCGGCAGGGCGGGCGTCAGCCGGCCGCGCAACATCACCTGTACGCGGTCGCTCAGGCCGAGCACCTCGTCGAGGTCGGCGCTGACCAGCAGGACGGCCAGGCCGGCGTCGCGGGCCTCGCGCAGCAGATCCCAGATGACGGCCTGGGCGCCGACGTCCACGCCGAGGGTGGGGTGGGCGGCGAGCAGCACCTGGGGGCGGCCGCGCAGCACCCGGCCGACGACGAGTTTTTGCTGGTTGCCGCCGGACAGCGCGGCGGCGGGGACGTCGGGGGAGGGGGCGCCGATGCCGAGGCGGGCGCCGATCTGTCCGGCGACCTCCCGGGCGGCCGCGCGGTCCAGGCGCCACCGGCTGCGGCGGCGCAGGTCCTCGCTGCCCAGCATGACGTTCTCCCACAGCGTGGCGGGCAGCGCCAGGGCGTGGCGGTGGCGGTCCTCGGGAATGCACGCCAGTCCGAGGCGGCGGCGCCCGCGCACGCCCAGCCGGGTGGCGTCACGGTCGCCGAGGCGCACGGTACCGGCCGTGGTCTCGCGGGTGCCCACCAGCGCGTCGATCAGCTCGGACTGCCCGTTGCCCTGGACGCCGGCGATGCCCAGGATCTCGCCCTTGGCCAGCTCCAGGGTGGCCGCCTGGACGGCGTCGGTGCGCACGCCGTCCAGGCGCAGCACGACGGGGCCCCTTTCTGTGCGCCCGCCGCGGGCGGCGGGCGGCAGGTCGCCGCTGGCGATGAGCCGGGTGAGCACGCCCGGGTCGGCGTCGCCGGCGGCGAACTCGCCCACGGCGGTTCCGGCGCGGATGACGGTGATGTGATCGGAGACGCTGAGCACCTCGTCGAGCTTGTGCGAGATGAACAGCACGGCCAGGCCCTGAGCGCGCAGCTCGGCGAGGCTGGTGAACAGGCGCCGCACCTCGCCGGACGCGAGCACCGTGGTGGGCTCGTCGAGGATGAGGAGGCGCGCGCCCCGGTACAGGGCCTTGAGGATCTCCACCCGCTGCCGCTCGCCCAGGCCCAGGTGCTCGATCCGGGCGCCGGGGTCGACGGCCAGGCCGTACCGCTCGCCGAGGTCGCGCAGAGCGCGGGCGCTCGTGCGGCGGTCGAGCAGCCCTCGGCGCGAGGTCTCGGCGCCCAGGATCACGTTCTCCAGCACGGTCAGGTTCTCGGCGAGCAGGAAGTGCTGGTGGACCATGCCGATGCCGGCCGCGATGGCGTCGGCGGGCGACCGGAACCGCACGGGGACGCCGTCGAGCAGCAGGTCGCCGGAGTCGGGGCGCTCCTCGCCGTACAGGATGCGCATGAGGGTCGACTTGCCGGCGCCGTTCTCGCCGACCACGGCGTGCACCTGGCCCGGCCGCACGAGGAGGTTCATGTCGCGGTTGGCGGTGACGCCGGGGTAGCGCTTGGTGATGCGGCGAAGCTCGACGAGCGGCACGCCCGGGGAGGTCGTCGAAGGCCGCCTCACGGGACGACCGGCACGTCGATCTCGCCGGCGATGATCCGCTTTCTGATCTCGTCCAGCCGGGGCCGGATGTCGGCGAGGTCGGAGCCGGTGGTGGCGTAGCCGACGCCGTCCTCGTCGAGGCCGAACTCGCGCAGCCCGTAGACCGCCTTGCCCGCCGCCTGCTCCTCGATGACGCGCCGCACCGCGACGTCGATCTGCTTGGTGGCGCTGGTGAGGATCACCTCCGACAGGTCGGGGGCGACGGTGCGGCGCTGGTCGACGTCGACGCCGATGGCCCACTTGTGTGCCGCTTTGGCCGCCTGGAAGACACCGAGCCCTGAGGCGCCGGCCGCGTGGTAGACGATGTCGGCGCCACTGTCGTACATGCCGCGGGCGGCCTCCCGCGCCTTGTCCGGGGAGGAGAATCCACTGAAGTCGGGCGGCTGCGTCATGAAGACGCTCGACAGCCGGATCTTCGGGTCGATCGCGCGGGCGCCGGCCGCGTACCCGGCCAGGAACTTCTCCTGGGGTGGCGTCTGCACGCCGCCGACGAAGCCGATCCGTCCGGTGGCGGACTTCAGCGCCGCCGCGGCCCCGACCAGGTAGCTGGCCTGCTCCTCGCGGAACACCACGTTGGTGACGTTGGGCAGCTTCACCGTCGCGTCGTCGATGATGACGAAGTGCGTCCGCGGGTAGGCGGGCGCGACCTTCATGAGCGGCTGGGCGTAGAAGAAGCCGACGGCCAGGACGGGGTTGTGGCCCGTCTCGGCCAGGAGGCGCAGGATCTCCTCCAGGTCGGAGCCGGCCGCGTTCGGGCTCAGCTCCTTGACCTCGATGCCCAGCGAGGCCTTGGCCTGATCAACGCCCGCCCCCGCGGAGTCGTTGAAGGACTTGTCGCCGCGCCCGCCTCGGCTGTAGGCGACCCCCACTCGCAGGTCGGCGGCGGTGGCCTCGTTCGCCCCCGCGTTCTGGGCGGTTCCCTGCGAGCCTCCACAGGCGACGAGCGTGAACAGAAAGCAAAGGGCGATTGACGACCGGGCGAACAGGCGGGTCATAAGCACCTCCCAAACCGGAGCTTTGACCAGAATGAGCACTCATCAGACAAGTGTCAATGCTTCTCTGATAACTGCTCCAGCCATACGGCGACGCCGTCGTCGTCGTTGGACGCGGTCATCTCGTGGGCTGCGGCGAGCACCGCCGGATGGGCGTTGGCGACCGCGACCGCCGTCCCCGACCAGGTCAGCATCGGCAGGTCGTTGGGCATGTCGCCAAAGGCGATCACGCCCGCGCGGCCGAAGCCGAGCCGGTCGGCCATCGCCTCCAGGGCGGCCGCCTTCGTCACTCCGGCGCGGGTCACCTCGCAGAACACGTCCGCCGACACGGTGACCTCGCACCCGGGCAGCAGCGTGCCCACGCTCTCGTAGTACCCGCGGGCCGCCCCCTCCAGCTGGACCACGATCTTGCCGACGCCGTGCCAGTCGATCGCCTCCTCCAGCCTCGGCACCCGCCGGGCGTCGCGGGCCAGCGCGGGGGCCAGCTCGAAGGCGTCCTCCAGCAGCAGCTCCAGATGACACTCGGCGCCCAGCCGGATGCCGGGAAAGCGTTCGCGCAGCGCCGTCAGCGCCCTCGCCACGTCCGCCTCGGCGAACGGGTGGTGATCGACCACCTCGTCTCGGGCGAAGTCGTAGACGACGGAGCCGTTGCCGCAGACCGCGCTGTTCGCGTCGGCTGTGTTGCCGGTGTTGCCGGTGTCGTTCAGGGCCGCGGCCACATGCCGGGTGTCTCGGACCGGTCGCGCCGTCGCGATGACGAACACGTGGCCGGCCGCCCGGACGCGGCGCACGGCCGCCCGGGTGCGTTCGGACAGCTCGCCGCGCGAGTCGAGCAACGTGCCGTCCAGGTCGCAGACGATCATTCGGCGTTCCACGGGCGGCGCGCTCCTCACGGCCGGCACGGCTCCCGCGACGAAGTCCCCCGCGGATGGGTCACGACCCGGCCGACCGGGGAGACCACGACGTCGGCCGCGCCCGCGGCCAGGATGCCGTCGATGGTCTCGGCCACGCCGCGCCGCACCGCCAGCCCCTGCACCACCACCGGGCCCTCCTCAGACAGGTCGCCGACGCGCCATGAGCGCGGGGGCAGCGCCGGCGCGACGCGCGGCAACTCGCGCGCCGACGTGCGCACCGTCAGCAGCACGTGCGCCGCCCCCACCCGCACCGAGGCCAGCAGCAGGGCCACCTTCTGGATCCGGGCGCGTTTGCCGGCGTCCCGCCACGCGTGCGGCCCGGCGATGAGCCGCGGCGCGCAGGTGCGCACCGTGTCGAGGACCCGCAGGCCCGGCGCGAGGGACGCGCCCGGTTCGAGCACCTCGATGACGGCGTCCGCGAGCTCAGGGATCTTGGCCTGGCTGGCGCCGTAGGAGTGCACCACCTCGGCCGCCGACCCCCGGCCGCGCAGATAGCGCCGGCCGATGCCGGGGAACTCGGTGGCCACGCGGGCGCCGGAGGACAGGGCCGCGGGCCCCTCGGCCGGTACGGCCAGCACCATGCGCCACGGACGGCCCGCCGCCACCGCCTCGACGACCTCGACCTTGGCTCCGGTCTCCTCGATCCAGTCGGTGCCGGCGACGCCGAAGTCGAAGGCGCCGTCCTGCAGGACCAGCGGGATCTCCCGCGGCTTGAAGAAGACGACCTGGATCGGGCCGCCGTACTCGATGCTCGCCCGGTAGCTGCGGCCAGACGTCCGGCGCACGCCGAGCCCGGCGGCGGTGAAAAGGTCCAGGACCGGCCGCTCCAGAGCGGACCCCTTGGGCAGCGCGAGCGAGATCATGCCGTCAGCGTCTCCAGGTAGGTGGGGCGTTCCCGGCGGGGGAGCGCATGGCGAGGGCGCGCAGAGCCAGATCGATCATGCCGGTCTCTTCGCCGCCGGCGGCCAGGACACGCAGCCGCGCCGCGTCCAGCCAGCCGGCCTCGACGAATTTGTCGTGTTCGACGCGGGGCCGTTCCAGGTCTCCGGTGACGGTGGCGAGCACGTCGATCTCGCGCCGCCGGGTGCCGTCGCCGCCCTCCCAGTCGAACACCTTGACCAGGTCGCCGACCCGCTCAAGATGCCAGCCGGTCTCCTCGGCGATCTCGCGGGCGAGCGCCGCGCACAGCGTCTCACCGGCCTCCACGTGCCCGCCGACGATGTCCCAGCAGCCGGGGAACAGCCGCACATGCGGGGCGCGGCGCTGCAGGAACACCTCGCCGCGCGGGTTGACCAGAACGGCTCCCACCACGCAGCGCACGCCCTCGGCCGAGGCCTGCCGCTGGATCGCGTCGAACTCCCGCGGGTGCGGCGCGCAGCGGACCGGCGGCGGACCCGCCGCCGAGCCGCTCACGCCGTCTCCTGGTGGGCGTAGTAGGTGGCGTACAGAGCGGCGAACGGCCCGTCACGGCACAGCAACTCGTCGAAGGAGCCGTCCTCGACGATCCTGCCCTCGTCCAGGACGAGGATCCGGTCGGCCCGCCGGATGGTCGACAGCCGGTGCGCGATGACCAGGACGGTCCGGCCGGCGAACAACCGCGCCAGCGCGTTCTGGATGCCCCTCTCGGTCAGGGGGTCGACACTGGCGGTCGGCTCGTCCAGGAGCACGATGTCGGGCTCGCGCACGAACATCCGCGCCACGGCGATGAGCTGCCGCTGCCCGACCGACACCCCCCGGCCGCCGTCGGTGAGCCGCTCGTGCGGGGACATCGGCATGCTGCGCCTCCACACCCGGCGCCCGATCCGGTCGATGGCGCGCTCGACGTCGGCCGGACCGGCTCCGGGACGGCCGTAGGCGATGTTCTCCGTCAGCGTGCCGGCGAACACGAACGGGTGCTGTGGCACGACGCCGACGCGCCGCCGGTAGGCCGTCAGGTCCAGGGCGCGGACGTCGCGGCCGTCGACGAGCAGCTCGCCGCCCTGGAAGTCGTACGCACGGGCGATGATCTTGACGAGGGTGGACTTGCCGCCCCCCGTGCGCCCGACGATCGCCACCGTCTCGCGCGCGGCGATCCGCAGGTCCAGCCCGTCGAAGACGGGGCCGCCGGAGCCGTAGCCGAAACGCAGGCCGCGCGCCTCGATCTCACCGTCCAGGCGCGACACCGGCTCCTGTCCTCCCCGCACGACCGATCCCCGGTCGTCGATCAGCGCGAACACCCGTTCCGCGGCGGCCAGCCCCTGCTGGAACAGGCTCCAGAACGCCGCCGCCTGGGTGACCGGCTGCCACAACATACCGAGCGCCTGCAGCGCGAAATACCACTCACCGGGCGAGAGCCTGCCGAGCATCGCGAAACGCCCGCCCTGGTAGAGCACGACGGCCGTCGCCAGCCCCGCCAGCAGGGTCAGCACCGGCAGGATGACCGCGTAGATGAGCCCCTGGCGCACGTACACCCGGTACGACAGCCGGTTGACGTCGTCGAAGTCGTCGTAGACGGTCTGTTCGCGGCCGAAGCTCTTGGCGACGGCGATGCCCATCATCGACTCGTGCACGTTGGCGTTGACCTTCGCCATCACCCGCCGGGTGGCGGCCGCCGCCGTGCGGGCGATCCGGCGAAAGGCCAGCGCCGCCCCCAGCAGGAACGGCAGCGCCGCCACGATGATCAGACCCAGGCCCGGGTCGGTCCAGAACACCACGCCGCCGAGCAACAGGACCAGCAGCGACTGGCTGAGCAGGTTCAAGGTGAGCGTCATCACCGAGCCGAAGCCCTCGGTGTCGCCGGTGACCCGGCTGAGCACCCGCCCGACGGAGTTGTCGTCGTGGAAGGCGACGTCCTTGTCCAGCGCGGCGTCGGCGGCCTCGCACTGCAGCCGGTAGACCACGTCGCCGACCAGCCGGGCGGTGACGGCCTGGCGCGCCCAGTTCATCGCCCACGCCAGCACCGCGGCGACGACGACGAACAGGCACAACCACAGGCCCAGCCCGGCCCCGCCGCCGACCTCGTCGATCAGCCGCGCGATGACGACGGGCACCGAGGCGGTCAGCAGGGCCGACCCCACGACGAGGACCGCGCAGCCCAGCATCGTGCCACGCTGGGTGCGCAGGTAGGCCAGGATGCGCACCAGGAGCCGGCGGTTGCCGTACACGCGGTCGTAGGCGTCGGCGTGCAGGCCGGCGAACAGGTCAGTCACTGTAGATCTCCCGGTAGAGCGCGCAGCGTGCCATCAGCTCGTCGTGCCCGCCGAGGTCGACGACGCGGCCGGCGTCCAGCAGCACGATGAGGTCCGCGCGCCGGATCTGGCCCGGACGGTGCGAGACCAGCACGGTGGTGCGGCCGGTGGTCGCCCGCTCGATCGCCTCGGTGATGGTCGCCTCCGTACGCGCGTCGATCGCGCTCGTCGCGTCGTCCAGGGTGAGGACACGCGGGTCGGTGAGCAGCGCCCGGGCGATGGCCAGCCTTTGCCGCTGACCGCCGGACAGCGTCGTGCCGCCCTCGTTCAGGACGGTGGCGTAGCCGTGCTCCATCTCCTGGACGAAATCGTCGGCGCAGGCCAGTTTGGCGACGCGCTTGACGTCCTCTTCCGCGGCCCCCGCGGGTGCGCCGAAGGCGACGTTGTCCAGCACGCTCTTGGAGAACAGGAAGATCTCCTGGTCCACGTGGCCGATCTGACGGCGCAGCGCGCCCGGCTCCCAGTCGCGTACGTCCCTGCCGTCGATCAGCACCCGCCCCTCGTCGGCGTCGTACATGCGCGCGACGAGTTTCAGCAACATGCTCTTGCCGCTGCCGGTGGGGCCGACGACGGCGAGCGTGCGCCCGGCGGGCAGGTGGAAGGACACCTCACTCAGGATGTCCCTGCCGTCGTGGCGCAACGTCACCCGGTCGAAGGTGATCGCGCCCTCGACGGCCACCGTGACGCCGGTGGTCTCCTCAAGGTCGCCGGGCCCGTCGATGATCTGCCGCATCCGGGCGGCGGCGGCCAGTCCCTCCTGGACGACCGGCACGGCCTGCTCCGACAACGTGACCGGCTGCGCCAGCGCCACCAGCCAGCCCAGGTAGGTGACGACCTGCGCGAGCGTCAGCTCGCCCTGACCGTACAGGTACAGGGAGTGCAGGGCGCCGACGGCCATCGCGACGGCGAAGCTGAGCGCGGGCAGATAGACGGCCTGCGCCCGGCCGCGCCGTACGAAGGCGTCCCGGTAGGCGGCGGCGGCCCGCCGGAACGCGAGCCGCTCGTGCTCCTCCTGGGTGGCCGCCTTCACGGTGGCGATGCCGGTCAAAGTGGTGGAGAAGCGTTCGTTCAGGTCGGCGAACGTCTCCCGGATGCGCATCGTCAGCGGTTGCAGCCGCCGCAGGTGCCGGCGCAGCGCGACCGCGAACACCACGATCAACGCGCCGGGGGCGAGCAGGAGCTCGGCGTTCAGCGAGGCGATGAACACGATCGGGACCACCAGGGCGAGCAGCGCGTTGAACGCGGTGGACACGCCGGGGCTGAACATGTAGTCGACGAGCCGCGCGTCGTTGATGGCGCGGGCCAGGATGTCGCCGATGCGCTGCTGGTCGTGAAAGGACATGCGCTTGGCCAGCAGACTGCGGTACAGCTCGTCGCGCACGTTGCGTTTGACCCGCTGGGCGAGGACCTCCATCGAGCCGTGCGAGAGCAGGTCGGCGGCGAACCGGCCGGCCGCCAGCAGCGCGGTGGCGACCGCCGCGGCGGCCAGCACGCCGAGGTCGGCACGCTCGCCGGTCGCCTCGGCGAACGCCGCGCCGATCTGGACCGGCACCAGCGTCGTGCACACGTTCGCCGCCACCGCCGCCACGGTGAACACCACCAGCAGCGGCCGGTGTACGCGCAGCCGGGCGGCGATCCACCCGAGCACGGCCGGCGACGCGACCTGCCGTGCTCGCCCGGTCCGGCCCGCCGCTCGCGTCCGGTCCACGGACCCCTCCCTGGTCAACGGCTCACCTACACCGAGGCGCGGACCGCGTCCGGCAGGTGTCCCGGGCCGTCCTTACCGGCCCGGTCGATCTCCTCCATCACCTGGTCGGCCAGCACGGAGGCGGCGAGCGCGTCGGCGACCGACGGCGTGTCGCCCGCACGGGGGGCGTCGTTCCCGCAGGATGTCACGAACGCCTCCAGTTCCGGCCCGAAGCCGCTCCGGTCCCAGCCGTGATCGAGGTTCTTCGTGCCGTACAGCTCCTGGCCCATCGGCAGGCCGTCGGCCAGATCGAGGGTCACCCGCTCCAGGGACGGCGCGCTGTAGCGGCTGCCGTCCATCCCCTGCACCATGACGCCCACCAGGAACCGCTTGACGTGGTTGCCCATCCGCAACGTCGACAGGGACCCGTCGCGGTGCCGGAGGAACACGTTCACCTGGAAGCGGTCGTCCTCGCCCGGGATGACGTGCGCGTTCACCTGGACGACGGGGGAGGGGGTGAACCAGCGGGCCAGGTCCAGGGCGTGCACCCCGTTGTGCCGGATCCACGCCTCCAGTGTGGTGTCCACACCCCACTGCGGGGCCGAGGGATGGCGGCTGTAGAAGTCGATCGTCACCGAGCACGAGGTCGCCCGGGCGCCGCGGCTCAGTTCGTGCAGCCGCCGCAGCGTCTCGGCGTAGCGGAAGTTGAAGCCCACCTGGACGTTGCGGCCGCTGCGGTCCACGACGTGGTGCAGGTCCTGCAACGCGGGCGTCGAGGGTCCGGCCGGCTTCTCCACGAAGCAGTCGACGCCTCCCTCCACCAGCCGGCGGGTCAGCCGGTACGACGGCTCGGGCGGCACCGCGATGACGGCCGCGTCCACGGTGTCCAGGTCGAGCGCCTCGATCGAGTCGGCGCAGAGCGCGGCCCCGGACTCCTGCTGCAGTTCCTTGGCCAGGGACAGGTCGGGGTCGACGCAGGCCACGATCCGGTGACCGCGCACGCGCTGGAGAAACGGCAGGAGATTCTGGCTCATCTGCCGGCCGCAGCCGACCAGGGCGAGGCGCGGGCGGTCAGTCACGGCCGGCCTCCACGTTCGTGCTCCACTGCTCGAAGGCTCGGCGCGCCCGGCCGCGCAGCTCATCCGGGTCGATCTGCCGGTGTGCGAGGCTGACGAACGACGGGTGCCCTTCGAGGAGCAGGATGCCGGCGCCGGTGAGCGCGGCGAGCAGCGCCTCACGCCGCACCTTGTCACCCAGCAGCGCGTCGTCGTGGTAGACCAGTTCGAACATCCCGCCGCCGAGAACGGGGCGGGCACCGACCAGGGCCGCCACGCCGGCGTCCTCGGCTGCCGCGGTCAGGACGGCCGCCACCTGCGTGCCGATCCGGCCGATCTCGGCCCAGCCGTCCGGCGCGTCACCGATGGGCTTGTCCAATATGTCGCGTGTCGCCAGCGCCGCGTACACGGCGATCATCTCCTTGGAGAACGTACCGCTGAGCCGGGCCCGTTCGGCGTCGGCCAGCAGTTCGGCCTCACCCACCACCAGGCTCAGCGGCGCCCCGTTGGCCAGCGCCTTGCCGATCACGATGAGGTCCGAGCCGATGGCGTGGTCGTGGTCGTAGCCGAGCGGCGAGATACGGCCACCGGTCTTGGTCTCGTCGAAGACGGTGAGCAGGCCGGCGTCCCGGCACATCGCGACGGCCTGCCGCAGCACCTCGGGGGTGGTGAACGAGGCCAGGTAGGCGTCGAAGACGAAACAGCCCAGCCGGTCCCGGTAGCGCTCCAGGATCTCCGCCAGCGACTCCAGTCGCAGGTCCACCCAGTTCACCGCGGGCTCGGTCTCGCCGATACCGCGCATCGCCTCGGTGTAGCGCGGTTTCCCGCGCAGCGGCGAGTGCAGCGGCTCGTGCCACTTCAGGGAGTTGGCGATCTGCGCGTCATGCCAGCCGATGTAACCGCTGCGCAGTACTCCCAGCCGGCCGTTGCGCATCGCGGCCAGCCGCAGGGTCGCGGTGACGGCCTCGGAGGCGGTCTTGAAGAACGCGCCGCGGTCCCCGGTCCGCTCGCCGAGCAGCCGTTCCAAGTACTCCGCGTGGAAGGTCGTGTAGCCCGGCATCATCACGCCGTTACCGAGATAGCCGCACAGAATTTCATTGAAGAGTTCGTCCGAGTGGCCGATTATCACCGGTCCGTATCCCATGACGAAGTCGATGTACGTCATCCCGTTCGCGTCCGAAACCTCACCGCCCTGCCCCTGCGTGAACAGGAGTTGGCGTCCTTCGGACCGGAACTTACGAGTGATCTTCGAGTGAGCTATTCGCTCGTTTTTCGACAAGATCTTCCTCCTCCCCGGAAATCGTGAATAAGATCAGTAGCTTAATTTCCGAGACCGTAGCGGCGGGCTACGAGCAGGGTCAAGTGAACCTTCTTCTAGGTTTACAACGCCTGGATAAGGGTGCGACGGTCGAAGCGGTGGGTCGAGCCGAACTCCGATATGGAGGCGATGTGGACCACGGATCGAGTCGGCGAATTCCGCTCTCCGAAATACCCGGAACGGTGCAGCCGGATATCGTCGGGCGCAGTAAACGGCTGTGGAGGCTGCCCGATGGGCAGTGCCTCGTGCAGATAGTCCCCAGCCTGCGCAGTTTCACATACCAACGCGACGAAATGGTGGAACGTACCGGGCCGCTGCGTCTGACCTTTTACGAAAAGGCCGCGGCCAGGATCGAGGCGGCGGGGGTGGCGTGCGCGTTCCGTGAGCGGGTCGGCCCCGACTCCTACCTCGCCGACTACTGCCCGGCCCCGCCCTTCGAGGTCATCGTGAAGAACCGGGCCACCGGGTCGACCACCCGCAAGTACCCCGGCCTGTTCGAGGACGGTGCGCCGCTGCCGCGCCCGGTCGTGAAGTTCGACTACCGAATCGACCCGGAGGACCAGCCGATCGGCGAGGACTACCTGCGCGCCCTCGGACTGCCCGTCGAGGAGATGCGCGAGCGCGCCCTGGCCGTCAACGAGACACTGCGCTCCTGGCTGCACCCCGTGGACCTCTGGGACATGTGCCTCATCTTCGGCGTCACCGCCGAAGGCGGCCTCACCGTCATCTCCGAGATCTCACAGGACTGCATGCGGCTGCGGCACGAGGACGGGTCCCCGCTGGACAAGGACCTGTTTCGCGACGGTGTCGACGCCGACGAGATCGTCAACCAGTGGAGTCGCATCCTCGATGTCATCAGATGACGGCCGGGTGGCACTGATCACCGGTACCAACCGGGGCAGCGGCCGGGCCATCGCCGAGGAGTTGCGCGGGCGCGGGTTTCGCGTCTTCTCCCTGAACCGCTCCCTCGCCGGCGCGGACTGGCTCGGCGAACGGCACTGCGACGTGTCGCGGCCCGCGGAGATCAGACGGGCCGTCGCCGACGTTCTGGCCACGACCGGACGGCTGGACGTCTGCGTGTCCAACGCCGTCGACCGGGTCCTGGACCCGATCGCCGACCTGCGCGAGGCCGACTGGGAACGCCTGGTGGCGATCAACCTCAGCGCCGGCTTCCACCTCGTTCAGGCCACGCTGCCTGCGCTGCGAGCCCACCGCGGCATCTTCGTCGCGATGGGCAGCCACGCGGGCACCCGCTACTTCGAGGGCGGCGCCGCCTACAGCGCCACCAAGGCCGGGCTGAAGGCACTGGTCGAGACGCTGCTGCTGGAGGAGCGGCGCAACGGCGTACGTGCCTGCCTTGTCTCGCCCGGCGCCATCGCCAACCTCGACGGCGACACCGACCCCTACAAGATGAGCACGCGCTCGATCGCCCGCTGCGTCGGCAGCATCGTCGACTCCTGGCCCACCGATCTCGTCGTCGGCGAGATCGAGGTGCGCCCCGCCGACCTGGCGACGCCGCCGATCACCGGTATCGACCGGCTGCTGCACGTCTGACGCGCGGAGGAGGAATCATGATCTCGCTCGCCCTGCCGACGGGATCCCTGGAACGGCGGGCACTGGAACTCTTCGCGGCCGCCGGTCTCGACGTACGACGCCCCTCTGAGCGCTCCTACCGGGGCACCATCGAGTACGCGGGCACCGCGCAGGTCGCGTTCTACAAGCCGCGCGAGATCCCGCTCGTCGTCCAGAACGGCTCGTTCGACGTGGGGCTCACCGGCGCGGACTGGGTCGAGGAGACCGGCGCCGAGGTCGAGGTGGTCGAGTCGTTCGACTACTCCCGCAACACCGAGAAGCCGTGGCGGCTCGTCCTCGCCGTGCCCGCCGACCATCCGGCGACCAGCGTGGCCGACCTCGCCGACGGCGTCCGCCTCGCCACCGAGTATCCCAACATCGGCCGCCGCTTCTTCCAGGACGCCGGACGGCGCGCCGAGGTGGTCGTCTCCTACGGCGCCACCGAGGCCAAGATCCCCGAGTTGGCCGACGTGATGGTCGACGTCGTGGAGACAGGACACTCCCTCCGGCAGAACAACCTGCGCGTCATCGAGACGATCCGTACCTGCGGCGCCCAGCTCATCGCCAACCCCGCCGCCTACGCCGACGAGAGGCGACGCGCCGTCATCGGGAAGGTCGCCCGGCTGCTGCGCGGCGCCTGGGTCGGCCCGGCGAACGTGCTGCTCACGGTCCGCGCTCCCGCCGAGTGCCTGCCGCAGGTCACCTCGGCCATGCCGGGGCGCTCGTGGCGGGCCGGGGCGGAGCTGGGCGACGAGAACATGATCGTCCTGCAGGGCGTGCTGCCCAGCCGGGACGTGCCCGAGACGATCGACGTCCTGCTGTCGGCCGGCGCCGTCAACGTCACCGAGACCGGAATCGGCATCCTCGCCACGAACGCGGTGCGGCCATGACGCACGCCCGCGCCTCGCCGCCGTACGGGTCGTGCCGAGTTGACCGGCGCACGAGGGCACGACGACCATTGAGCCGCCGCGACCTCGTGTGAAGGAGAGAGTGTGAAGTCTGAGCCGGCCCCGGACGCGCCCGTGCAGCCCGGGCGGCGCTCGAAGTGGGCGACCATCGGCGTCGTCTACCTCGGCGGCGTCGTCGCCGCCATGAGCCTGGGCAAGTTCGCCCCCGTCGGGCCGGCGGTGACCGACCAGCTGTCGCTGTCGTTGTCCCAGTTGGGCTGGGTCATCTCGGCGGTCGTCGGTGTCGGCGCCGTCTTCGGCCTGCCCGGCGGCTACCTGATGCGCCGCGTCGGCGCGCAGGGGGCGCTGGTGTACGGCCTTGCCCTGATCGCCGTGGCGGGCGCGGCGAGCGTCCTGGCCGGCGACTTCGCCTGGCTGCTCGTCGCCCGCGTCGCCGAGGGCTTCGGCTACCTGATGGTCACCATCGCCGGGCCGGTGCTCATCCTGCGCCTGGCCGACGAACGCGACCGCAGCGCCGCCCTGTCGGTCTGGGCCACGTTCGTGTCCGTGGGCCTGTTCGCCAGCACGCTCGTCGGTGGCGCGGCCGGCGACGCCTTCGGCTGGCGCGGCTGGATCGGCCTGCTCGCCGCTCTCACCCTTCTCATGGCGGTGGCCCTGCGACTGCGGCTGCCCCGCACGGGGGCGGGTCCGCGAGCCGCCGCCGGGCCCGTCCCCCGGCTGCGCGCGCTGCGATGGCCGGGCGTGCTGGCCATCTCGTTCTGCCTGACCGCGCTGGTGACCATCCCGGTGATCGTGCTGCTTCCCACGCTCCTCATCGAGCAGCACGAGAACTCGGCCGCCGCCGCCGGCGCGAGCACCTCGGTGATCTCGCTGCTCAGCGCGGTCGGCGGGCTGCTCGTCGGCATGCTGCTGCGCCGCGGCACCCGGGTCGGTGTTCTTGCGCTGTTCGGCCTGCTCGCCGTGCCCGCCGCCTGGCTCGTGTACGGCGGCGGTCCGCTCGCCGGCGTGCTCGCGGGCGCCGGGGCGCTCTCGCTCGCCAACGGGTTCCTCGCCGCCCTCGTCTTCGCCGCCCTGCCGCTGATCCTGGAGCGGCTCGACCACGCCGACGTCGGCAGTGGCCTGGTCGCCCAGGCGGGCAGCCTCGGCTCGCTGCTCGGCCCGCCGATGTTCGGCGAGGTCGCGGCCGCGTTCGGCTTCGCGGCGCTCGCGCCGGTCATCGCCGTCGGGCTCGTCGCCGCCGTCGCCGCACTGCTGCTGGCCGGCGGCCGCGCCGCGGGGCGTCGACGGCAGGTAGCCGGAGCAGGGGAGCAAGGCGCCGCGGGCTGAAGGTCGATCGTCAGGAACGCCGAGCGGTTGATCTGGAAGGCTTCCACAGGTCGAGCCTGTGCACCTGGGCCGTCACGGCTGTCAGGAGGGCGGTGAGTGCGGGAGCGGGGGGTGTGTCTCGGGTGGCGGCGACCAGGCGGCGTTTGAGGGTGGTTTCGGCGATGTCCCTGATCGCGAGCGCGGGGTCGTCGCCGGGCAGGGTCAGAGTCGGCATCAGGGCGACGGCGGCCGCGGCGCGGACGAGTTCGAGTTGGACGTCGGCGTCGCTGGAGCGGTGCCGCAGGTCCGGCTCGTAGCCGCCGAGGGCGCGGCAGGTCCCGATGACCATGGCGTGATGGCCGGTGCCTTCGGCCGAGGCGGTCCAGATGTCGGATCGCAGGTCGGCGACCGGGACGGGGCCGCCGGGCCGGGCGAGTGGATGCGCGGCTGGGAGCACGATTTTCAAGGGCTCTTCGAGCAGGAGTGTGAAGCGCAGGCCGGCCGGGCGCGGGCGGGGGTGGCTGTCGTACTCGTCGCCGATGACGAGGTCGACCGTGCCGAGGCGGAGGCCTGGCAGGGACTGTTCGAGTTCCAGCTCGAAGATCTCCACACGGACCTGCGGGTGGTCGGCCTTCATGCGGGCGAGTGCCGGGATGAGGAGGCGGCGGGCGGCCGACTGCAGGCCGCCGGCGCGGACGGTGCCCCGGATATCGCCGCCGAGGCCGGCCAGGTCGGCTTCCGCCGCCTCGGCGGCCGACAGCAGCACCCGTGCGTGCTGGACGAGCAGGTGTCCGGCGTCGGTGAGCCGCACACCCCGCCCGGCTTTGTCGAGCAGCCGGGCACCGACCTCCTTCTCCAGCAGGGCGAGCTGCTGGGAGACCGTGGACGGGCTGTAGCCCAGAGCCGCCGCGACCGCGGCCAGGGTGCCGCGTTCCTCGAACTCCCGTAGGAAGCGCAACCGCCGAAGATCCAGCTCGATCATGCGAGAATCCTAACGATTTGCCGCCAGAAATCATCGCTAGACCCAATGAGTCAGGACCCTGATCCTTGTACGCATGGGTGCAGCACTATGTCTTTTGTCCGCGGCCTGCTTCGGCGCGATGGCGATTTTCGGCAAACTCGCCTACGACGCCGGCGTCTCGCCCGAGGCGCTGCTGCTGGTGCGCTTCACCTTGGCAGCCGTCCTGCTCGGGATCGTCTTGCTGGTGCGGCCGGGGCTGCGCCGCGCCGCCTCCGGTTCTCCCCGAAAGGAGGCGACCGGCCGGTCGGCGATGACGCGCGGCCGGGTGCTCGCCATCGCCGTCGGCCTGGGCGCCATCGGGTACGCCACGCAGGCGAGCCTGTTCTTCTCCGCGCTGCGGCTGATGGACGCCTCACTGCTGGCCCTGATCCTCTACACCTACCCGGTCATGGTCACCGTGACGGCGGTGCTGCTCGGCCGTGACCGGCTCACCCCCGCGCGCGGAGCCGCGCTGGCGGCCGCCTCGGGCGGAACACTGCTGGTCCTGCTCGGCGCCGGTGACATGAGCTTCCACCCGCTCGGGGCGCTGCTCGCCTTCACCTCCGCGATCACTTACACCGCCTACATCCTGGTCGCCGACACCGTTGTGCACCGGCTGGCGCCCGTGGTGCTGTCCGCGCTGGTGATGACCGGCGCGGCCGGCACCCTCGGCGCCCGTGCCCTGCTCACCGGCGGCGTCGACCTCGGCTTCGGGGTGTCGGGATGGTTCTGGCTCGCCGCTATCGCCGTGGTCTCCACCGTCGTGGCGATGCTGACCTTCTTCGCCGGGCTCAAGCGCACCGGCCCGTCGGCCGCCGCCATCCTGTCCACCTTCGAGCCCGTGGTCACCGCCGCACTGGCCGCGCTCGTCCTCGGCGAGTCCCTGACCCCGGTGCAGCTCGCGGGCGGCGCGCTTGTGCTGTCCTGCGTCGTCGTCCTCCAAGTCCGACGCCAGGACCGGAGCCCGCGCCCGGCGTCCGACCGGCCCGACCACGAGAACCGCCAGGTCCCGGATTCGGTACGAGACGATCGCGCCGAGCCGGCCGGCCTGGCACCGTGAAGGGTGACCTCATGGTTCTGTGGCGCTGAATCCTCACCTGTCGTCGGCGGCCGGGTCAGGGAGCGCCTCAGGCGAGGATGCGCACCGGATTCTCGATCAAGGACAGGAATTCGCCCATCCAACGGGCCGCGACCGTGCCGTCGATCGGGCGATGGTCGATCGAGAGCACGAAGCGGATCGTGGCGCCGGGGACGACCGCGCCGTCCTCGACGACGGGCTCGGTGCGGACGGCGCCGACCGACAGGATCGAGGAGTGCGGCGGGTTGATGATCGCGGTGAACTCCTCGGTGCCGTACATGCCCAGGTTGGTGACGGCGACGGAGCCGCCTTCCAGGTCACCCTGGCGCAGGCGGCCGGTACGGGCGCTGTCGGCGTGGTGGCGGGTGGTCTCCGCGACCAGGCTGATCGGCATGGTGTCGACCGCGCGGAGCACCGGGGTCACCAGGCCGGTGTCGGTGGCCACGGCGACCGCCACGTCCACCTGGGTGAAACGGCGGACGGCCTCCGGGGTCCAGATCACGTTCATCTCGGGGACGAGCCTGTGGGCACGGGCGACCGCCTTGACCACCAGGTCGTTGACCGAGATCTTGGGCGATCCCGGCTGGTTGAGCTGCGCTCGGACGGCCAGCAACCGTTCGGCGCGGGCCGTTCCCCTGACGTAGAAGTGCGGCGTGGTCTGCTTGCTCTCCACCAGGCGGGTGGCGATGGCGCGGCGGATCCTGCTGTGCGGGATGTCCTCGTGGCCCTCGGACGCCGGGGCCGCGACAGGCGCGGGCGTGGGAGTGGGAGTGGGCTCGCTCGCGCGGGCCAGTGCCTCCTCGACGTCTCGCCGCAGGATCCGGCCGGCCGGTCCGGTTCCGGGGATCCGGTCGATCGCCAGGCCGCCCTGGCGGGCCAGCCGCCGGGCGAGCGGGCTGGCGTAGACCCGCTGCGACGTGGCCGGTTCCTCCGGTACGGGTTGCCCGTTCACGGCGGCGGGCTGCGCCGGAGAGGTGTCAGGTTCGGGGGTGGACACGGGGGTGGACACGGTGACGCCGAGTCCGGCGAGGAGGTCCTCGATGTTCTCCGGCGGTTCCCCGGGCGCGCCGAGCAGGGCGATGGGCGTGCCGACGTCGACCTCGGTCCCGGCGGGGACGAGTCGCTTGAGCAGGACGCCGTCGCTCTCCGCCTCGATCTCGATGGACGCCTTCGCCGTCTCGATGACGACGATGGCGGTGCTGACGGAGTAGGGGGAGTTCTCGGCGATCGGCCATTCCGACACGACGGCGCTGGTGGCACCGGCCGCCGGTTCTGGCATGCGAAGAAGAGTGGCCATTGGTCCTGGTCCCTGGTTCGTGGTGCGGGAGATCGGAAGGTGGGCTCAGTGCCGGGGCGCGAGCGTGCCGTCGGTGGTCATGCGGCGGAAGGCGGCGGCGACCTCCTCGGTGCGGGCGATGGCCGCCCGTTCGAGGACCTTGCTGATGCTCGGCGACGCCTCGCCGCCGGTCACCCGCTGTACCGGGTGGTCGAGCCAGTCGAAGTAGCGGCGCTGGATCTCGTCGGCGAGCCAGCTCCCGTAGGAGGTGCCGACCGCCCCCTGCTCCACGATGAGCACGGTGCCGGTCTTCATCACGCTGGCGCCGATGGTGTCCCAGTCGATGCTGGCCCGGTCCAGCCAGCGCAGGTCGATGATCTCGGGGTCGATCTCACCGACCTGCTCGGCCGCCTCCAGGCAGTGGGCGACCATCGACAGGTAGGAGAGCACGGTCACGTCCCGGCCCGTTCGGCGCACCGCGGCGCGGCCGACCGGGATGTGGTAGTCGAGGTCGTCCACCGGCCCGGTGCCGGTGCTGGTGTACAGGTCGACGTGCTCGATGACCACCACGGGGTCGTCGCAGCGGAGCGCGGTGTTCATCAGGCCCACGTAGTCGAAGGGTGTGCTGGGCGCGACGATCCGCCACCCCGGCGCGGTGGCGAAGATTCCGGCCGGGTCCATCGAGTGCTGCGAGCCGTAGCCGGTGCCGGTGCCCACCTTGCTGCGCAGCACCAGCGGTACCGGGTGGTCACCGCCGAACATGTGCCTGGCCTTGCCGATCTGGTTGAACAGCTGGTCGGCCGCCACCCAGAGGAAGTCGGCGTACATGAACTCCACGACGGGGCGGTAGCGGCCGTCCATGGCCAGTCCGCCGGCCAGTCCGGCGAACGCGTTCTCACTGATCGGGGTGCCGAGAACCCGGTCGGGGAAGGCGTCGGCCAGTCCCTTGGTGGCCCCGTTGGTGCCGCCCTTGAGGCGGTGCACGTCCTCACCCATGACGACGACGGCGGGGTCGGTCTCCATCCGGCGGGCCATCACCTCGGCGACCACGTCGATGAACTCGCGCTCGGCGAGTCGGCCTGAGAATGTGGCCGCCTCCTCGTAGCGCACGTCGGAGCCGAACTCCGACAGGTCGCCGCGTACGCCGACGTCACGAAAACCGGGCTCGGGCCACTCCGACGGGCGGATGCGGCGCTGGCCGGGCTTGCCGCCGGGGAGGGGTTCGAGCAGCTGGTCGCCGATCGCCCGCATCATGGCGGCGGCCTGCTCGACGGCCCCGCTCGCCTCCTGGTCGGTGAGCGCGCCGCGCCGGAGCAGGTGGCCGGTCATCAGCGTGATGGGGTCGCGCTGCCGCCACTGCCGCTCCTCCTCCTTGGAGCGGTAGCCGAACGCGCTGCCGGGGAAGGGGCCGTTCTGGTGGTAGTACCGGTACAGGTCGGCCTCGATGATGACCGGCCCGTTGCCCGCCCGCAGGTGGGCCAGTGCCTCGCCCATCGCCAGGTGGACGGCGAGTGGATCCATGCCGTCCACCCGCCAGCTGGGGATGGCGAAGCCGAGACCGCGCACCGAGAGCCGAGGCTCCGCGGTGACCTCGCGGACATGGGTGGACACCGCGTACTGGTTGTTCTCGATGAAGAAGCAGATCGGCAGGGACCAGGCGGCGGCGAGGTTGAAGCTCTCCAGCACCGAGCCGATGTTGGCGGCGCCGTCACCGAAGTAGGCGACCGAGACCGCGTCGGTGCCGGCCCGCCGGTGTGCCCACGCGAAGCCGGCCGCCTGCGGGACGCCGCCGCCGACGATGGCGTTGGTGCCCATCGCTCCGGCTTCCGGCCACTGCAGGTGCATGGATCCACCCCGGCCCCGGCAGAAACCGCGGGCCAACCCGCAGATCTCGGCCAGCGTCCGGGTGAGCAGGTCGGTGACCGGGGCGGGCAGGTCGCCGCGCGGGTCCCAGCCGCCGGGCAGCACATGTCCCAACGCCTTGGACAGGAACTGGTGGTGGCCCCGGTGGGATCCGGTGATGGTGTCGGCCGAGGTGAGGGAGAGGATCGATCCGACCGCCCCGGCCTCCTGGCCGACGCTGGAGTGGGCGGGCCCGTGGACCAGTCCGGACCCGGCGAGTTCGAGGACGTACTCCTCGAAGGCGCGGATCAGCACGAGTTGCCCGAACATCGCGCGCAGCAGGTCGGGGTCGGCCTCGTCCCAGTCCGCCTCCGTGGTGGTCAGTTCCAGCCAGGGGGTGGGCGCGGCGAGGTCCTGGTGTTTGGTCATGTGTGTTCTCTTCCAGGTGGACAAGCCAGAGGCCGGGCAGGTTCCGGCGCGGGGGCGCCGGCGCTCTGCCGGGCGACCGGGACCGGTCGGCCGCACCCCCTCCGCGATCCGCGGTTGTTACCGACCATCGCACAGATTGGATCCGATCTCACACTACCGTTATGCCTTCGTAACGGAAGAATGTGCTCTCAACATTGACTTTCCATACTTTGGGCGACCAAGCTACCGATCCACCAGGCCGTATTGGATCCATACTCGATGAAGGTGCGGCAGTGGAAACTTCCAAGAAACAGATCGTCAACGGATTCGGAGGTGGGATACGTGGCTGAAGGGGATGCCCCTGGGTTGCCGGGGCTCGTCGGCCTGGACCATGTCGGTCTGACCGTTCCCGACATCGACCAGGCCACCGAGTTCCTGGTGGACGTGCTCGGGTGCGAGTACCTCTACCCGCTCGGCGCCAAATCCGACGACGGGGACTGGATGACCACCCATCTCAACGTGCATCCTCGGGCCCGGGTGGACAAGCTGCGGTTCTTCCGCTGCGGCAACCAGCCGGTCTTCGAGGTCTTCGAGTACGAGGCCCCCGACCAGGCGCAGACCCCGCCGCGTAACAGCGATGTCGGCGGCCACCACCTCGCCCTGTACGTGGAGGACATCGACGCCGCGGCGGACTACCTGCGCTCCCGCGGTGTGACCGTGCTCGGCGGCCCCACCGCCAGCGACGGCCCGCACGCCGGACAACGCTGGATCTACTTCCTCGCCCCCTGGGGTGCCCAGTTCGAGCTGGTCTCCTACCCGCACGGCCGGGCGTGGTACCTGCGGGAGGAACAGAGCCAGGCGGTGAGCGGATGACCGGCCTCACCTCGGGCCTGGAACCCGCGGACGACAGGACGGGCGCCGCCACCAGCGTGATGAGCCACCAGATCGCCGAACACCTGCGCGAGCAGATCCTGTCCGGGGCGCTCAAGCCGGGCGCCAGGATCCGTCAGGAGGAGGTCGCCAAGGACTTCGGCGCCAGCCGCCTGCCGGTGAGAGAGGCGCTGCGCATCCTGCACTCCCAGGGCCTGGTCACCCTCAAGGCCAACAGCGGCGCCTGGGTCTCGGAGATGAACGCGGCGGAGTGCGACGTCACCTACAAGATCCGCGAACGGCTGGAACCACTCGCGCTCACCGAGAGCATCCCGCACCTGCCGGCCGAGACGATCCGGCGCCTGGAGCGGATCCAGGACGAGATCGAGGCCAACACCAGCCTGGACAGGTTTCTCCACCTCGACCGTGAACTGCACCTGCTGTCCTACTCGGGGAACCCCTACAAGGAGCTCCGGGACATGATCGAAAGGCTGTGGAACATAACCCAGCCATACCGGCGCGCGTACGTCGAACGCGCGGGCCACGAACGGGAATGGGTGATCAACGCCGAACACCGACTGCTCATCGACGCGATCCGGCGCGCCGACACCACGGACGCGGAGCGTCTGCTGGCAGGGCACATCCGCAGGACCCGGATCGCACTCCTACCGGTCATCGAACGCAACTCCACGGGCCGCTGAACCACACCGGACGCGGCTCCACCCGCGTCCGGCACGCTGCGGCGAAAGGTGACTCCGGGACCAGAACTCCCGGACGCGCCCTCCACATGACCGTCCCTCAACGAACGGTCAGTACACGAAGAACGACATCACCACCCAAGCAAAGCAGGTCTCATGTCATACCACATCACCACGGGCAGGCGTGTACTGACCCTGTTCGCAGCGGCAGCCCTCACCCTCACCGCCTGTTCCTCCGGCGACACCACGGCCACCGGCGACAGCGCGGCCTCCGGCGAACCGACCGCCGCCGACAGCGGCGAGATCGGCTTCTCCGAGTCCTTCCTCACCGACGCCTTCCAGGTCCAGCTGGTCAAGCAGCTCGGCGAGCAGGCCACCGCGGCCGGCGTCAACCTGCTGCCCGCGGTCAACGCCGACGGCGACGCGGCCAAGCAGAACGCCGACATCACCACCCTGCTCGGCCGGGGTGTCAAGGGCCTCATCGTGGTCCCGGTGGACAGCAAGGCGGTCGCCCCCGCCATCGACCGGGCCAACAAGCAGAACGTCCCCGTGGTCACCGTCGACCTGGGTGCCGACTCAGGCAAGATCTACATGGTGGTCCGCGCGGACAACGTCTTCATGGGCACGGCCGCCTGCGAGTACATGGGCAAGCAGATCAACGGCGAGGGCACCGTCCTCGACCTCCAGGGCGACCTGGCCACCCAGAACGGCCAGGACCGCAGCAAGGGCTTCACCACCTGCATGGCCGAGAAGTTCCCCAACGTCAAGGTCATCTCCAAGCCGATGAACTGGAAGCCGGACGAGTGCGCCACCCAGGCGCAGACGGTGCTCAGCACCGAGAAGCTGACCGGCCTGTTCATGGGCAGCGAGTCGGTCTGCCTGGCCGGCGTCCAGCAGGCGCTGCGCCAGCAGGGCAAGCTCACCAAGGTCGGCGACGCCGACCACATCGTCACCGTCGGCATCGACGGCTCCAAGGCGGCGCTGGAGGCGGTGCGGGAAGGCACTCTCGACGCCGTCGTGTCACAGCCGCTGGACCTGTACGCCAAGTACGGCATCCAGTACATCAAGGATGCGATCGAGGGCAAGACCTACCAGGCCGGCCCCACCGACCACGACAGCACCATCGTCGAGGTCGGGGAGTCCCTGCAGGACCTTCTTCCCTCGCCCACGGTGACCAAGGAGAACGTGGACGACCCCAGCCTGTGGGGCAACGGCTGACCCCCCTCCCGGTGACCTTCGGTGGCACGCCGCGGGCGCGCCACCGAAGGTGATCCAGAACTCAAGGAAGGAGGGCGCGGAGCAATGCCACAGGCCCCTTCAGAACAGGCCGGCGCGGAGCAGGCCATCGTGGTGGACCAGGTGTCCAAGGCGTTCGGGTCGACCAGGGCGCTGTCAGAGGTGTCCCTCACCGTCAACCGGGGTGAGTCGCGGGCGCTGATCGGCAAGAACGGGGCGGGCAAGTCCACTCTGATGTCGATCCTCACCGGCCTCACCCAGCCCGACAGCGGCTCGGTCCAGGTGCTCGCCGACGGCGACGGCGAGGGCGCCGCCAGCGTCGGCTGCGTCTACCAGCGCAGCACGCTGGTCCCCGCCGCCACCGCCGCGGAGAACATCGCCCTGGCCAGGTTCCCCCGATCCCGGGCGGGGTTCATCCGCTGGCCCGAGGTGCATCGGCAGGCCACGGAAATGCTCGCCGAATGGGAGTACGCGGACCTGGCCGACGTTCCGGTCGAGCAGCTGGAGCCGCTGGAGCGGAAGGTCGTCGAGATCTGCCGGGTGCTCTCCCAGGGCCCGCGGGTACTGCTTTTGGACGAGCCCACCGCCGGTCTGGACCGGGGTGCCTCCCAGCGCCTGTTCCGCCACATCGAGAAGGCCCGCGCCCGGGGTGTGACGATCATCTACGTCTCCCACCACCTGCACGAGGTCTTCGAGGTGTGCGACTCGGTCACCGTGCTGCGCGACGGCCGGACGGTGCTGACCGAACGGCTCTCCCGGATGACCGTGCCCGACCTGGTGGACGCGATGGTCGGCGAGGCGGCCGGCGCGGACGGCGGACCGCACGCGGTCAGGCCCGAGCCGACCCTGCCGCCCGTTCTGGTCGCCTCCGGAGTCACCGCCCCCAAGGTGAACGACGTGGACCTGACCCTGCGGCCTGGCGAATGCGTCGGCCTGACCGGCCTGGACGGAGCCGGGCACATGCAGCTGGCCGAGGTTCTCACCGGCCAGCGCCCGGCCGAGTCGGGCGCCGTCACCCTGGACGGCAGGCCGCTGCCGCTCGGCGACATCAGCGGCTGCATCCGGGCCGGCATCGGCTTCACCCCGGAGGATCGGCACCTCAGCGGCTACGTACCCGGGCTGAGCGTGGCTGAGAACGCGACCCTGAACATCATGTCGCGATTCGCCAACGGGTTCCGCATGATCAACGGCAGGAAGCGGGACGAGTTCTACTCGCGGCTGGCGGGCAAGTGGCACATCAAGGCGTACGGCGCCGCCCAGCCCACCGAGGAACTCAGCGGCGGCAACCAGCAGAAGGTGGTGCTGGCCCGCTCGGTGGCCGCGGACCCCAAGGTGCTGGTCCTGGTCAACCCCACCGCAGGGGTGGACGTGTCCGCGAAAAAATCGATCTACGACACCATCGAGGAGCTCCGCGCGGACGGACGGGCCGTGCTGATCGTGAGCTCCGACGACGCGGACCTGGAGATCTGCGACCGCGTCGTCGTCATGGTCCACGGGGAGGTGTCGACGGAACTGCGGCACCCCTTCACCGAAGGCATGATCGCCGCGGCCGTGCAGGGTGACGGCGACGCCGACCCGGACCGGCGGCCGTCTGGAGAGGAAGATTCACAGTGAGTGCACTATCCCCGAAGAAACCGGCGCCGGAGTCGGTGTCCGCCGCGCCGTCGCCGTCGTCGCCGCCGGGCGGCCGGCGGGCGCGCAGGTCCGTCGACCCCGTCGTGCTCACCCTGCTGCCCATCATCATCCTGGCGGTGATCGTGGGCACCGTGGTGAGCCCCGCCTTCCTCACCCCTACCAACATCATCGACAACATCATCACCACCTCCGCCGTGCTCGGCGTGCTGGTGATAGCGGAGAGCCTCATCCTGATCGGCGGCTACTTCGACCTGTCCCTTGAGTCCACCGTGGGCTTCGCGCCGATGCTGCTGGCCGTGCTGGTCTCCGGCGTGGCCGACAGCGGGTTCGGGCTGCCCTTCTGGATGGGGCTGCTGATCACGATCCCGGCGGTGCTGCTGATCGGCCTGGCCAACGGGCTGATGATCGCCAAGCTGAGGCTCAACGCGTTCATCGTGACTTTGGCCATGCTGATCCTGCTGCAGGGGCTGACCATCGGCCTGTCCGGAGGGCAGACCTACGCGAGGCTGCCCGATGCCATGATCTACCTGGGCGACGGCGTCATCCTGGGCCTGCCCGTGCAGGCGTGGATCTTCGTGCTCGCCTTCGCCGGCGCGTACGTGTTCATGAAGTTCACCCCGACCGGCCGGAGCATCTACGCGATGGGCGGCAACCTGGAGGCGGCGCGGGCCGCCGGGATCAAGACCACCCGGCTCACTATCAGCGTGGTCGTGGCGGGCAGCCTGCTGGCCGCACTGGCCGGGCTGATGCTGACCGGCAGGATCGCCTCGGTGACCGCCAACCAGGGCAACGGCCTCATCTTCACCGTGTTCGCCGCCGCCGTCATCGGCGGGATCAGCCTCAACGGCGGCCGGGGCAACCTGATCGGCGCCGCTCTGGGCGTGATCCTGCTCGGCGTCATCCAGAACATCCTCACGCTCTCCAACGTGCCGTCGTTCTGGATCAACGCCGCGTACGGGGCGATCATCCTGGCCGCGCTGCTGGTCGGCTGGGCCTCCACCCAGCGCTTCTCGGGCCGAAGGACACCGGCATGAGCGCCGGACAGTGGCCTGCCGGCACCATGCCGGCCCTGGTCTTCAGCTCCCCGGGGGTTCTCTCCGTGGAACGGGTGCCCGTGCCGGAACCGGCCGTGGGCGAGGTCCTGGTGAAGGTGGCCTACCTCGGGATCTGCGGGACCGACGTGCACCTGCTCGACGGCAGCAGCGCGTACGTGTCGAGCGGGCTGACCCACTTCCCGATCAGGTTCGGCCATGAGTGGGCCGGCGAGGTCGTCGCGGTCGGGCCTTCGGTCCCCGGCGATCTGGTCGGCGAGCGGGTGGTGGGGGAGCCGTTCCTGTCCTGCGGCCAGTGCCTGACCTGTCGTGGCGGCCACTACAACCTCTGCCCGAACCGGTACGAGCTGGGTGTGCGCGGGGCGGTGCCCGGCGCGGCGGCCCGCTACCTGCGGATTCCCGCCGCCAACGTGCACGTGGTGCCCGCCGGGGTGGAGAGCGCGCACGCGCTGCTGGCCGAGCCGCTGGTGACCGTGCTCAGCGCCTTCGAGGAGGCCGCCGCCCAGCCGGGCGAGTCCGTCGCCGTGCTCGGCACCGGCACCCTCGGCCTGCTCGCGGTGCAGGTGGCCGCCGCCATGCGCAGTCCGGTGGACGTCATCGGCATCGACCCCGAGGGGCTGAAGATGGCGCTCCAGCTCGGCGCCCGGGCGGCCTGGACGCCGCAGGACGCGCCGAGCGACGCCTACCAGGTGGTGATCGAGGCCACCGGGTCCGCCGCGATCGGCCCGGTGCTGACCAGGATCGCCGGCATCGCCGGGCGCGTGCTCCAGGTCGGCATCCCCGGCCGTCCGGTGGACGGGGTGGACCTGGCGGCCTTCGTCACCAAGGGCCTGCGCCTGTCCGGCGTGCTCGGCGGGGTCGACCTGATGCCCCGGGCACTGCACCTGATCGCCGTCGGCGCGGTTTCCCCTGCCGCGCTCATCGAGCAGGTGCTCCCGGTGGCCGGGGCGCGCGAGGCGTTCGACCGGATGCGAGAGGCCGGCCGGGCCCGGCCCAAGCTCGTCATCGATCTGTCGGAACTCCAGGGGGAGGAACCCGGATGAGTGAGAAGACCACCGTCGGCTGGATCGGCGCGGGACGGATGGGATCGGCGATGGTCCGCCGGCTGCTGCTCGCCGGTCACCCGGTGACCGTCTGGAACCGCACACCGGCCAAGGCCGAGTCGCTGCGCGAGGCGGGGGCGCGGCTCGCCGCGGAGCCGGGGGAGACGGCGACCGCCCAGGTGACCGTCACCAGCCTGGCCGCCTCCGCGGACCTGGAGGACGTGGCGCTCGCGCTGCTGGCCGCCGAGAACCGCCCGTCGGTGCTGGTGGACACCTCCACCGTGTCGGTGGAATCCTCCCGCCGGGTGCGGGAGGCGGCGGCCGAGGCGGGGGTGCCGTTCCTGTCCGCGCCGGTCAGCGGCAACCCGTCGGCCATCGAGGCGGGCACCGCGTCGTTCGTCTGCTCGGGCTCGCCGGAGGCCTACGATCGGGCGCGGGGCGCGCTGGAGGCGATCGGGCGGGCCGCCACCTACGCGGGCGCGGGCGATGAGTCCCGGCTGCTGAAGATCTGCCACAACCTGCTGCTCGCCATCACCACCCAGGGCTTGGCCGAGGTCGTCGTGCTCTGCGAGCAACTCGGCGTCGACCGGGGCACGCTGATGGAGTTCCTCAACGAGAGCGTGGTCGGTTCGGCGTTCACCCGCTACAAGACCGAGGCCATCCGCACGATGGACCTCACCCCCACCTTCACCTCCCGGCTGCTGCTCAAGGACGTCGACCTCGGCCTGGCCGAGGCGACCGCCGGGCAGGTGCCGTTGCCGCTCGTCGCCATGGTGCGCACGCTGCTGGTCGCCGCCCTCGCGCAGGGGCACGGCGAGGAGGACTTCCTGTCGCTGCTGGCCGTGCAGGAGAAAGCGGCCGGAAAAGGAGTAACCGCATGACCTTGGACCCGAACGCCATCGGCGCGCCCGGCCACATGGGCGTGGACTTCGAGACCCGGGTGGACTTCACCCGGCTCCGCGACTACCGGCTGGCCCGCGCCCGTGCCGCGCTGGAGGCCTCCGACCTCGGCGCGATGCTCGTCTTCGACGTCAACAACATCCGCTACCTGACCGGTTCGGTGATCGGCGAGTGGTCGCGGGACAAGATGACCAGGTACGCCCTGCTGATCCGGGGCCGCGAACCCATCCTGTGGGACTTCGGCTCGGCCGCCAGGCACCACAAGCTGTACGCGCCGTGGCTGCTGCCGGAGAACTGCCGGGCCGGCATGGTCGGCCTGCGCGGCGCGGTCGCCCCCGAGGTCGGTCTGTTCACCCGCGCCGTCCAGGAGATCAAGGACCTGCTGGTGGAGGCGGGGCAGCAGGACGCGCCGGTCGGTGTGGACATCGCCGAGCCGCCGCTGCTGCTCGCCATGCAGCAGGCCGGCCTGACCATGGCCGACTGCCAGCAGGTGATGCTGGAGGCCAGGCAGATCAAGAACATCGACGAGATCCTGCTGCTGAACCAGTCCGCGGCCATGGTGGACGGCGCCTACCAGCGCATCGCCGAAGCGCTCAAGCCGGGCATCAGGGAGAACGACCTGGTGGCGATGGCCAACGCCTACCTGTACGAGATGGGCTCCGACGACGTCGAGGCGATCAACGCGGTGTCCGGCGAGCGCTGCAACCCGCACCCGCACAACTTCACCGACCGCATCATCCGGCCGGGCGACACCTGCTTCTTCGACATCATCCAGTCCTACAACGGCTACCGGACCTGCTACTACCGCACCCTCAACGTCGGCTCCTCGACCCCGGCCCAGCGGGACGCCTACACCAAGGCCAGGGAGTGGATCGACGCCGCGATCGAGCTGGTCAAACCCGGCACCTGGACCGACGAGATCGCCCGCGCCTGGCCGAGGGCGCAGGACTTCGGCTTCGCCTCCGAGATGGACGCCTTCGGCCTCCAGTTCGGGCACGGCCTCGGGCTCGGCCTGCACGAGCGGCCGATCATCTCGCGGCTCAACTCGATCGAGCACCCGGTCCAGATCGAGGAGGGCATGGTCTTCGCGCTGGAGACCTACTGCCCGGCGAGCGACGGCAGGTCCGCCGCCCGCATCGAGGAGGAGGTCGTGGTGACCCGCGAGGGCGCGAAGGTCATCACCCTCTTCCCGGCGCAGGACCTCTTCGTCGCCAACCCGTACTGACGGACCGGTTAGGAGTCAAACCCCATGCCCCACCCCGACCTGCTGGCCACCTGCTGGACCACCGCGGGAGACGCCGTCCCGCTGCCCGGACGAGACGCCAGCCCCATCCCTCTGCCGGTACGGATCGAGCAGGCGGCCCGCGCGGGTTTCGCCGGCTTCGGGCTGATGCACGTCGACCTGGAGGAGTTCCTCCGTACCTCGGACCTGCCGACGCTGCGGCGGATCCTCGACGACAACGGCATCCGCCACCTGGAGCTGGAGTTCCTGACCGACTGGTGGCTGGACGACGCGGCGAGGGCCGAGTCCGACCGCGTCCTGGACCTGCTGGTGAAGGCGAGCGAGGCCCTCGGCCCGCACCACGTCAAGATCGGCCCGGACATCACCGGCGGCCCGTACGACCTGGAACGTTCCGCGGCCGGTTTCCATCGGGTGAGCGAGGCGTTCGCCCAGGCCGGGACCACCGTGGCGCTGGAGTTCATGCCGTTCTCCAACATCGACACCCTGGCCAGGGCGGTCGAGCTGGTGACCACCGCCGGACACCCGGCCGGAGGTCTCATGCTCGACCTGTGGCACGTCGAGCGCGGGGCCGCCACCTTCGAGGAGCTGGCCCGCCTGCCGATCGACCTGATCAAGGGCGTCGAGCTGGACGACGGGGCCGCCGAGCAGGTCGGCGACGGCTACACCGACACCGTGCTCCGGCGGCGGCTCTGCGGCCAGGGCGACTTTCGGGTCACGGAGTTCATCGGCCTGCTGCGGGACCTCGGCTGGAGCGGGCCGTGGGGCGTGGAGATCCTCTCCGAGACCTACCGGGTGCGCCCGCTGGAGTCGGCGCTGCCGGAGGCGTACACGACGGCGGCCCGGCAATTCGAGCTAGTTGAAGGAGCCTGAGCCATGCCACTCACCGACAAGATCTCCATCGTCACCGGCGCCGCCAGTGGCATCGGCGCGGCCACCGCCGAGCGGTTCGCCGCCGAGGGCGCCGTCGTCTACGCCGCCGACATCGCCGCGCTGCCCAGGGACGAGGGCCGCACCCACCACCGCAGGCTGGACGTCGCCGACCTGGACTCCTGGGGCGCCCTCGTCGCCGAGATCACCGACCGGCACGGACGCGTCGACGTACTGTTCAACTGCGCCGGGCTCGTCGGCTCCTACGACTCGCTGACCGAGATCGACCTGGACGACTGGCACCGCATCGTGGCCGTCAACCAGACCGGGGTCTTCTACGGCATGCGCTCGGTGATCCCGGCGATGCGGCAGGCCGGGGGCGGGGCGATCGTCAACATGTCCTCGGCGTGGGGGCTGATCGGCTCGGCGGGGGTCGCCGCGTACCAGGCGGCCAAGGGGGCCGTCACGCTGATGACCAAGAACGCCGCCATGTCCTACGCCGCCGACGGCATCCGGGTGAACTCGGTACACCCCGGACTCATCACCACGCCGATGACCGACGCCCAGGATCCGGAGATCTCCGCCGACCTGGTACGGCAGACGCCGCTTGGCCGGGCCGGCCGGGCCGACGAGGTCGCCGCCGCCGTCCTGTTCCTCGCCTCCGACGAGGCGTCCTTCATCACCGGGGCGCAACTCGTCGTCGACGGCGGCCTGATCGTGCACTGAGCCATGACGATCTCCGAAACCTCGCGCAGGGCCGTGGTGGTCCACCGGTCGGACGACGGCCTGACGGTCAGCTGCGACCTGCTGCCCGTCCCGCCCATGGAGGACGCCGCCCTGCGGGTCCGCCCCGAGTACATCGGCATCTGCGGCTCCGACCTGGAGCAGCTCTCCGGCGGGATGGACCCCAGCTTCGAGGTCCGCTTCCCGCACGTGCTCGGCCACGAATGGTCCGGCGTGGTCGTCGAGGCCGGCCCCGCCACCTCGCGGTTCCGCCCGGGGGACCGGGTGATCGGGCACGGCGCGCTCGGCGGCAACATCTGGTTCGGGGTGTCCACCGACGGCGCGATGGCCGACACCTTCCTGGTCCCCGAGGCGATGTGCTTCGCCGTCCCGCCCGCCGTCTCCTCGCTGCGCGCCGCCCTGGTCGAGCCGCTCGCCTGCTGCCTGCAGGCGCTGCGCACGGCGGGCGGGGCCGACGCCGGTCACACCGTGGCCGTCTTCGGGTGTGGTGCCATCGGCCTGTCCATGGTCGGCCTGGCCCGCACTCTCGGCGCGCGGGTGGTGGCCGTGGACCGCAGCCCGTACCGGCTGGACCTGGCCGCGCGGCTGGGGGCCGACCACCGCGTCGAGGCCGCCCCCGGTGTGGACGTGGCCGCCGCCGTCCTGGACGTGCTCGGCCCGCGCGGCGCCGACCTGGTCGTGGAGGGGTCAGGCGCCCCCGCCGCGCAGGCCGCCGCGCTGGACGTCACCGCCCAGGACGCCAGGGTGCTGTTCATGGGCCTGGCGCACCGGCGCTCCGAGCAGGTGTCGCTGCACCGGATTCAGAACCGCAACCTGCGGTTGTCGTCCTCCACCGGCGCGCCACCGCAGATCTGGGAGCCCACGCTCCGGCTGCTCGACCGCACCGGGCTGGACCTGTCACCCATGGTGTCCGACGTGTTCGCCTTCGAGGACTGCGGCGCCGCCGTCGCGGCCGCCGCCGACGCGGGCGGCCACGCCAAGGTCATGCTCAGCCCGGACGGGGGTGGGCACCGGTGAGCCCGCTCTTCACACCGCTCACCCTGCGCGGCCTGACCTTCCCCAACCGCCTTTGGATCTCCCCGATGTGCCAGTACGCCGCCGAGGACGGCCTGGTGTCCGACTGGCACCTGGTCCACCTGGGCGGCCTGGCCACCGGTGGGACCGGGCTGATCGTGGCCGAGTCCACCGGAGTCACCCCTGAGGGCCGGATCAGCCCGTACTGCGCGGGCATCTACAGCGACGAGCAGACCGAGGCGTGGGCGCGGATCGTCCGGTTCGTCCACCAGCAGGGCACGCTCATCGGCCTCCAGCTCTCGCACGCCGGACGCAAGGCGTCCACCTCCGCCCCCTGGACCGGCGAGCGCCGGGTGCCGTACGCCGACGGCGGCTGGCCGACCATCGGACCCTCGCCGGTCCCGTACGGCGACCTGCCCGCACCCAGGGAGATGACCGAGGAGGACCTGGCGGCGGTGAGGGACGCCTTCGCCGCCGCAGCCGAACGCGCCCTGCGCGCCGGTTTCGACGTGGTCGAACTCCACGCCGCGCACGGCTACCTGCTGCACGAGTTCCTCTCCCCGCTGACCAACCGGCGCACCGACCGCTACGGCGGCTCGCTGGAGAACCGGATGCGTTACCCCTTGGAGGTCGTCGCCGCCGTTCGCGAGGCGTGGCCGGCCGACCGGCCGCTGCTGGTCCGCATCTCGGTCACCGACTGGGCGCCCGGCGGATGGGATCCACCGTCCTCGGTCGAGCTGGCCAGGCGGCTCGCCGCGCTCGGTGTGGACCTCGTGGACTGCTCCTCCGGCGGACTGCTCCCCGACGCCGCCATCCCGGCCGACGGCACGTACCAGACCGACCTGTCCGAGACGGTCCGCGCTGGTGCGGGCGTGCGCACCGCCGCCGTCGGCCGGATCGCCGAACCCCGGCAGGCCGAGGAGGTGCTCGCCTCCGGCCAGGCCGACGCCGTGTTCATCGGCCGGGCCGCGCTCCGCAACCCGCGCTGGCCGCTGGCCGCCGCAGGGCAGGTCGGGGCAGACCTGCCCTGGCCGGTCCAATACGAGCGGGCCAAACCCCGCCACACTCCCGTGGAGAACTCGTGAAAATCAGATCCGAACTGTTCATCGGCGGCGAATGGGTCACCGGGACCGACACGCTGCCGGTCCTGGATCCCGCGCTGGGCGAGCCGATCACCGAGGTCGCCGTGGCGGGCGAACGCCAGTGCGCCCAGGCGGTCGACGCGGCCGCCGCCGCCCTCGGGCCGTGGGCCGCCCGCGCCCCCAGGGAGCGCGCCGAGATCCTGCGCCGCGCGTACGAGCTGATGACGGCTGAGGTCGACGACATCGCCCGGCTCATCGTGCGGGAGAACGGCAAGGTGCTGGCCGACGCCAGGGCCGAGGTCGTCTACGCCGCCGAGTTCTTCCGCTGGTTCGCCGAGGAGGCCGTCCGGGTCACCGGCGACTACCGGCTGGCCCCCGGCGGTGACAAGCGCATCATCGTCACCCACCAGCCGATCGGGGTGTCGCTGCTCATCACGCCGTGGAACTTCCCGGCCGCGATGGCGACCCGCAAGATCGGCCCGGCGCTGGCCGCGGGCTGCTCGGTGGTGCTCAAGCCCGCCACCGAGACCCCGCTCACCGCGCTGGCCGTGGCCGACGTGCTGGCCCGCGCGGGGGTCCCCGACGGCGTGGTCAACGTGGTGGTCGCCGCGCCCACCGCGCAGCGGGTCAGGGAGATGCTGCACGACCCCCGGATCGTGAACCTCTCCTTCACCGGGTCCACCGAGGTCGGCCGGGTCCTCCTGCACGAGGCCGCGGACCAGGTGGTGCGCACCTCGATGGAGCTGGGCGGCAACGCGCCGTTCCTGGTGCTGGCCGACGCCGACGTCCAGGCGGCGGTGGAGGGCGCGATGATCGCCAAGCTCCGCAACGGCGGCGCGGCGTGCACCGCGGCCAACCGCTTCTACGTCCACCGCGCCGTCGCCGAGGAGTTCACCGCCGCGTTCGCCCACGCGATGGCCGGGCTGAAGGTGGGCTCCGGGCTCGACCCCGCCAACCACATCGGCTCCCTGGTCTCCACGGCCGAGCGCGGCAAGGTCGCCGAACTGGTCGACCAGGCGGTCGGTGCCGGCGGACGCCCGGTCACCGGCGGGGCCGTCCTGGACGGGCCCGGGGCGTTCTACCCGCCCACCGTGCTGGCCGGCATCGAGCCGGATGCCGCCATCCTCGATGTGGAGATCTTCGGACCGGTCGCCCCCATCGTCGTGTTCGACTCCGACGAGGAAGCGGTGGCCAGGGCCAACGCCACACCGTACGGGCTGATCAGCTACGTCTACAGCGGCGACCTGCGCCGAGGGCTCCGGATCGCGGAACAGCTCGACGCCGGCATGGTTGCCCTCAACCGGGGCGTGCTCTCCGACCCCGCGGCGCCGTTCGGCGGCGTCAAGCAGAGCGGGCTCGGCAGGGAGGGAGGGTTCGACGGGATCCACGAGTTCCTGGAGACCAAGTACATCGCCGCCGACATCTGAACCACACGAAACGGAGTACCCATGCAGACTCACCTCTCGGGACGTAAAGTCCTGATCACCGGCGGCGCGTCCGGCATCGGCGCGGCGACCGTCCGCGCGATGCTCGCCGAAGGCGCCGACGTGGTCGCGGCCGACTACGACGCCGCCCTGCTCGACCGGTTGGAGACCGACACCAAGGACCTGGCCGGCACGCTGCGCTCGGTCCGCGCCGACCTGTCCACCCTGGACGGCTGTGAGAACGCCGTCACCGGCGCGCTCGACCACCTGGGCGGCCTGGACATCCTCGTCAACAACGTCGGCACCGGCAACGTCCGCACCTTCGAGCAGCTCACCGACGACGAGTGGCTGCAGACCATGAATCTCAACTTCATGAGCTACGTCCGGATCAGCCGTGCCGCCCTGCCCCACCTGCGCGCCTCCCAAAACTCGCCGGCCATCGTCAACAACGCCTCCGACCTGGCACGCCAGCCGGAGACCCAGCCCATCGACTACGCCGCCTCCAAGGCCGCCGTCCTCGCCGTCACCAAGGGCCTGTCTCGCGCGGAAGGCCCCCACATCCGGGTCAACGCCGTCGCCCCCGGCCCCATCTGGACCCCCTTCTGGACCAAGCCCGGCGGCTTCGCCGACAACCTCGCCATCCTGCACGGCAAGGAGCCCATGGCCGCGGTCGAACACGAGATGCAACTTCGTCAACTGCCGCTGGCCCGCCTCGGCACCCCCGAAGAGGTCGCCAACGTCGTCCTCTTCCTGGCCAGCCCTCTGGCCGCCTTCGTCACCGGCGCCGTCTGGGGCGTGGACGGCGGAAGCATCCGCGCCCTCTACTGAACCCCTCGACAACACCGTCTCCGTGGCCGGGCGCCGTCCTTCTCGTCCCGCCCGGCCACGAGCGGCACCGACCCGTACGCTCGTCGGCCCGTGCGGCGGACTCGTAGAGCATCTTCCACTGCGTCTTCTCCCGCAGCGCGACGTCGAGGCGCCACAGGGCAGCGATCTGATTCTCCGCGAGAGCCTTGGTGCGGTCCGGCGGCGCCGGCCGCCGCTCGATGCCGATCGTCGGATCGCACTCGATCCAGCCCTGGCGCTGCCGCCGGCCGATTGCCTTGCGGACGATGGACAGCTCCCGGTTGACGGTGCCGGCGTCCATCTCGTCCGCCCGCGCCGCCGCCAGCTCGGCCAGCACCTCCGGCAGCGCCGGGTCGTCGATCGCGGCGCCGGGGAAGACGGGCGGCCCGGCAGCCGGATCGGCCCGCCGCAGGTCGCGATGATCACGGTAGGGGCTCCGCCGCAGTAAATCCGGCATTCACTGCGGCAGTTACGTCCGGTCCGCCGGTCTCGCGGGCTTCTGCTCGAAACCGGTTCGGCGGGGAGTGGATGTCAGTGCCCGTTGCGATGCCGCCTTGGTGGCGTGGTCATCCGTCGAGGAAACGCAATAGCTCGGCGGTGACGAACCGAGGGTTCTCCTCGACGAGCCAGTGCCCGGCGTTCGGCACGTCCACCGCCCGCACGATGTTGGTCATGCGCGGGGCGACTGTGCCCCGGATCGCTTCGAGTTGCCCTTGGGCGGCCATGAGCAGGGTCGGGACACGCACCGGTGCTGCTGCCACAGTGTCGCGGACGTCTTTGTCGAGGGCGCGGTAGAGCTCGAAGCCGCCCGACAGGACCTGGGGCCGACTGTAAGTTCGTGCGTACTCGTCGATCTCGGCGCCGGTGAACGGGGACCGGTCGGAGGTGCCGCCGAACGCCGCGCCACCGAAGGAGACCTGAGGATAGAACAGTGCCAGGTACTCGCGGACATCATCATCCACGACCGCCTCGGGGACGCGTCGCTGGGAGTGAAAGGCGATGTGCCAGCTCAGTGAGCGGTAGGTGCCTGCATCGATCGCGGGCCCGGGCAGCGGCAGGTCAAGGTAGCCGAGGCGTGCGGTGTCGTCGGGAAATTGGCTGGCGTACTGGAATGCCACTGCGGCGCCAAAATCGTGCCCGATGACACGAGCATCACGCACCCCGAGCTGATCGGAGATCAGCTTGTGCACGTACCGCGCCAGCGTGGCTTTGTCGTAGCCGGAGGGAGAGCCGGTGCTGTCGCCCAGTCCGGGGAGATCGACGGCGTAGACGGTGTGGTACTTGGCAAGTTCCGGCATGATCGGCCACCAGCCGTACCAGGTCTGTGGCCAGCCGTGTATCAGCACGACCGGTGTGCCGCTGCCGCCCTTCACGTAGTGCATACGGACGCCGTCGACGTCGGCGAACTTGTGCCGGAAGGTCTTTTTGAACCGGGGATCGTCCTGGTTGGCGGCGGCGTAGGCGGGAACATCGCCACCGGCTGTCGGCGTGGACGTGGAGGCGGGGGTGGAACAGGCTGTGGTGGCGATCGTGAGCAGGAGGGTGAGCACCACGGTTGCCGCCGTGTGCGCGGAACGGAGGGAGCGGCGTGGCAACGGCCGTGGTTCTGTGATCATGTGTTTCCGTCCTGGAGAGGGTGGGTCAGCGGCCGGTCGTGCCGTCGATGAGTTCGCGGAGGATGTCCGCGTGGCCCGCGTGCCGGCCGGTCTCCTCGATCATGTGGGCGAGTGCCCAGCGGACGCTGGGAGCGGGGCGGTCCGGGGCGGTCCGGGGCGGCGGGGTGTCGCCACGGCCATCGCGGCGTGTGGTGCGGCGTGTGGTGCTGGGCAACAGTGGTCGCCTTCCTTCATTGGGGGCCGGCCGCCGTGTCAGGCGGTGCGGCGGATGAGGAGGACGTGGTCGGTGACCTCGGCGGTGTGCCCGCCTGGTCCGGTCGCGATCCGGCGGGGGGCGTCGGCCCGCTCGACCGTCCATGTCTCCGGGGCCAGGTCGATACCGGCGGCGACTTCCCGCGGGCTCGGGTAGTGGATGTCGGGATCTTGGTTCCACGACCACGGCGCGGCCGAGCCGTGGTCGACGACCAGCAGCCGCCCGCCCGGGCGCAGTGCGTGCGCGGCCGAGCGCAGGACGGTTGCCCGGTCCAGGTCATGGGGGGTGTGCAGGTAGTGGGCGCAGATCAGGTCGAATCCGCCGGGCGGGAACGACGTGTCCACGTTGTGCTGCACGGTGGTGACGCGGTCGCCCAGGCCGTGTGAGCGGGCGAGGGCGGCGAGCCGCTCGACCGCCACGGCCGAGATGTCGGCGGCGGTGACCTGCCACCCCTGGCCGGCGAGCCACAGCGCGTCGCCGCCGTCGCCGCATCCGAGGTCCAACGCGTCACCGGGCGGCAGGCCCGTCACCGTCTCGGTGAGGCGGGCATTCGGCCGCGGGTTGCCGGCTGCCGGCCGGGCCGCGTAGACGCCGTCCCAGAAGGCGACCGCATCGGTGGTGCTCATCAAGATCTCCTTGCGTCGATAGGTGCTCAGTCTTGGCGTGCACACCACGGCTTGGCACGGAATCTTGCGGTAATGGCAAGGTAGGCCTCATGGATCCCAAGACGGACGACGACGTGCTCGACGCGGTGGGGTCGCGGCTGCGTGCGCTGCGTCGTGACCGCGGCATCACCCTCGCCGACCTCGCGGCGACGACCGGCGTGTCGGAGAGCACCCTGTCCCGGCTGGAGAGCGGGCAGCGCCGGCCGAGCCTGGAACTGCTGCTGCCGCTGGCCCGTATCTACGACGTTCCGCTGGACGACCTCGTCGGTGCCCCGCGCACCGGCGACCCCCGGATCCACCTCAAGCCGATCAGGCGGTTCGGCATGACCTTCGTTCCCCTGTCCCGGCGACCGGGTGGTATGCACGCGTTCAAGATGATCATCCCCGCCCGGCCGGAACCACTCGAACCGACCCCGCAGACCCACGAAGGCTTCGAGTGGCTCTACGTGCTCAACGGACGCCTGCGACTCGTGACCGGCGAGCGAGACCTGATACTGCCGCCAGGTGAGGCAGCCGAGTTCGACACGTCCTTGCCCCACTGGCTGGGCAGCGCCGACGGCGGCGTGGTTGAGCTTCTCATCCTGTTCGGCCTGCAAGGGATGCGTGCGCACGTACGCACCGACTCTCATCGGTCGTCTCAGGCCGGGAGCCGACGGTGAACTCAGCGAAAGATTCTGCATTCCCGTCAGCAGCGAGCCTCACCGCGCAAACGCCGCAGTCGACAATGTCGCACCCGCAGAGATCGACCAGGTCGAACGCCAGTCGACGCCGAGTTTCGGGTCGTACGCCTCGGGCTGGATGCCGAGCTCGTGGGTGCTGTACTCGCCGAACCGGTTGATGTGCTCGGTCAGGTACGGCGAGATGTGCGCCAGGTCTTCCGGGTCGATTTCCCATCCCTCCTCCAGCAACTGCCGCACGATCTCCGCGATGTCCAGGGCGTTGTGGAAGATCACCGCGTTCGTGAGCAGCGCGTTGAACTTCATCGCCTTCTCCTGCTCGATGGGATCGTTGTCGGCGATGACGCCGCGGTTGCCGAAACCGATCCACTGGGAGAACCGGTTGAACGACTCGACCTTGTTGGTCGCCGCCGTCACCCGCCGGCGCAGCGGCGCGTCCGACTCGACGATCTCCCGCTCGGCGAGCCGGATCTCCTCCAGCTCCGCCTTGGCCTTCTTGATCTTCGTCGCCACACGCTTGCAGAACATCGTCGCCAGGTCGTCCCGCACCCGCATCCGCGCCTTGTGCGTCAGGGCCGCGACCAGCGCAATGCGCTTGACGGGGACGAAGTCCCGAAGTTCCGAGGCGTCCGCCGCGTCCGCCTCCCCGGCGAAGTCGGTGACCTTCCCGGCGGCGACTCCGTCCATCCACACGTCGGTGTCGCCCAGCTCGTCCAGCCGTTCCAGACGCTTGGTCAGGTTCTTGAAGTGCGACCAGGTCGGGCCCTTGGCGGGCTTCTTCAGCCGGTTGAACAGCGTCGTCCCGTCGCTGTCGCGGTCCTCCAGCGCCGGGAAACACCCCATGCGCCGGTAGGACTTCAGCATCAGCAGCAGGGCCGGCAGATGCTCATCGCAGTCCGTGGCATCGGCCGCCCACTCCAGCTCATCGCGGCTCGGGGAGAAGAGCAGATGCAGCTCGTGCGCGGTGATCAGCCGCTTGAACCGCGGATGCGCGGTCCGTTCAATCGATGTCACAACCCACCCAGGCCCCAGAGGACGCTCAACATCACCACCAACGACACTGAGCCGAATGGGTGACGGCCGACGGGCGCTTAAGGCTTCAAGATCATCCCGTTGCCCTTTGACGCGTATCTCGGTCACACCCCGTAGCGGCCCCGCCCACCTCCGGGCCTGACGTCCACGCCGTCACCGTCCGCCTTTCACCGAGATCCGGCGGATCGAACGCGGGGTCCCTGTCCACGCGCGACCGAATCGGCTTCAGGCGCTCAGCACCTTGCGGAGCAGTTCGGCGAACTCGGTGGGGTGCGTACTGAGTCCCGTGTGCCCGCCGGGGAAGTGAACGAGTTCCGTGCCGGACCGTTCGGCCAGGAAGGCGGCGGGACGGTAGGGCAGTTCGCCGCGTGAGTCTGCTCCGCCCGCGAGCACGAGCCGGTCCGACAGGGCCGCCAGGCGATCCACATCCGGGGTGTAGGCCATGAAACCCGGCACGATGCGTCCGAGAAAGTAGGGCATGTTCGCCATCGTCCGTCCAGCTCGCGCGGCCGCCTGCGGTGGCAGCTCGACGGCCTTCTCGGCGGCGACGGGCTTCTCGTCGTCCGGCCGCCGCAGGCCCGCCGCGAACTCGGCCACCGCGGGCATCAACCCGTCTCGGCGGAAGGTCTCCTGGACGCGAGCGAGCAGTGCGCGGTGCTCGGCGGCGTCCGGCAGCACCTCCACCACCGGCGGCTCGTGTGCCACCACGCGTTCGATCCGCTCGCAGTGGGCGCAGAGCAGGTGCAGCGCGACGATCGCCCCCGAACTGCAGCCGACCACGCGAACGGGTGCGTCCGGAGACAGCAGATCCAGCAGCCGGAACGCGTCGTCGGCATGCCGGGCGACCTGCTGAACGGCCTGTGGGTCGTCCAGCGGGCTGCGGGACAGGCCGCGTGGGTCGTAGGAGACGACCGTGTAATCGCCTGCCAGCTCGTCGGCGATGCCGTCGTAGGAGGCCGCGTCGCCGGCGCCGCCGGGGATCAGCAGCAGGAGCGGGCCGCTTCCACGCACCTCGTAGTGCAAGGTGGCACCGTCCACGCGCAGTCGTCCGATGGTCGGGGTGGTCAACAGGAGTCTCCTTCGCCGGGTGAGGGCCAGCGCTCCAGGAGCGCGTGCAGGGCGTCCAGGCAGCGGGCCCAGGAGCTCTCCGCCGGGCGCGTGTGCGCGAATCCGCCGGCGGCCTCGAGGCTGACGAAGCCGTGGAGCGTGCTGCGCACCAGCCGGACCGCGTCGGTCAGGTCGGGCTCGTCCAGCGCGTAGGCGCGCAGCATGCTGTAGGTCAGTTCGACCGCGCGCCGCGGTCCGGGCGCTCGGACCGCGAGCTCGGGATCGATCTGTATCGGGATCTGCGTCGCCGCGTACCGGCCCGGGTGGTCATGGGCGTACGCCCGCCAGGCGTTCGCGAACGCCACCAGCGCGTCCCTGCCGGCCCGCCCGGCGGTGGCCTCGGCGATACCGATGGTCTTCTCGTCCGCCGCCAGCAGCGCGATCCGCCCGCGCAGGTCCTCCAGACCGCGCACGTGCACATACAGGCTCGCGTCCTTCACCCCGAGCCGCCGCGCCACCGCCGACATGGTCACGTGGTCGAGCCCGACCTCGTCCGCCAGCTCGGCGCCCGCGAGCGTCACCCGGCCCGCCGTCAACCCGGCCCGAGCCATGCATCCATCCCCATTGTCTTATGGTCCATAGGCCTAACCTAACATCCCTAGGATAATCCTTGGGGATAAAGGTGGGCGGATATGTCGTAAGGGCCATGCCCTCGCCGACCCCGTAACCGGCGAGGGCATGGGCCGTATTGCCTTCCTGTCGCCCGCCCCGCGCTATGCGCGACCCTCCGACCGACACCACTCGTGCCGCCTCCGGCAGTGCCGGAGGCGGCGAGGGCGCGTCACGCGACAGCGGTTCCCTCAAGCTCGACCATCAGACCGGGGATCGCCAGCCGCGTCACCCCGAGCATCGTGGTGGTCGGCGCCACCCCGATGACGCCCAGCCGTGACGCCAGCGCGCCGTAGTGCTCGAAGAGCCGATCGACGTCGGTGGTGTAGACGTTGAGCCGGACGAGGTTGGCGAGGGACATGCCGGCCTCGGCGAGCACGGCCTCCAGGTTGTCGAGGCTCAGCACCAACTGCGCCGCCATGTCATCGGCGTGCTGGGGCTTGCCGTCGCCGCTCATCGCGGTCTGCCCGGAGCAGTACAGGGTCCGGGTGTGCCCGGAGACGATCTCGCCCTGGTTGTATCCCAGCTCCGTCGACCACGCCCACGGGTTGACCGCCGTTCGCTCCATTGCCACATCGACTCCATTCGATTCGTTGACATCACGTACGTCGACCGGCTCGTAGCCGCCTTCTTCGACGTTGTGGTGATAAGCCTCCCGACAAATCACGACATCCTGTGTCGTGTATTTCTGTAGGGTTTTCGCATGCGCGCCGACCGGCTGGTCTCGCTGGTGCTCCTGCTGCGGCAGCACGGCCGGCTGTCCGCGGCCGCGCTCGCCCGCGAGCTGGAGGTGTCCACCCGCACCGTGCTGCGCGACATCGAGGCACTGTCCGCGGCCGGCGTCCCGGTCTACGCGGAACGCGGCCGGCACGGCGGTTTCGCGTTGTTGCCCGGCTTCAGGACCGAACTCACCGGACTGACCCCCGATGAGGCCCTCGCCCTCCTGATCGCCGGATCACGGCGCGGCGCGCAGACATTCGGCCTCGGCTCGGCGCTCGCTTCGGCGATGCTCAAGGTGGTCGACGCGCTGCCGGAAAGCTATCGGGACACCGCGGCCGGCGCGGCCGAGCGATTGCTCATCGACCCGGAGACCGACCTCCTCTCACGCCGGCTGGTCGCCGAGGAGGCGCCCGACACCGTGGTGGCCGAAGTTCTGCGCGCGGTGCTCTCCGGACACAGGCTGCGCATCCACTACGCGGCCGTGGATCAGACCCCGGGATGGCGCACGGTGGACCCGATCGGCCTGGTCACCGTACGCGATCGGGGCTACTTACTGGCCACCAGGTCCGGCGCGGACCGCACCTACCGGCTGTCTCGGATCTTGGCCGCCGAGGAGCTCCCCGAACCCGCACAGCGACCGGACCGCGTCGATCTGGACCGGGCCTGGCAGGAACGCAGCACGCGGTTTCGGGCCGGTGGCGACCAGGTCACCGTACTGGTACGGGTGGATCCCGCGCGGCGGGAGGATCTGGTCGACACCGCGCTGGCCGTCCTCGCCGAAGAGGCCGATTCGGACGGCCGGCTGCGGATGGAGGTGACCTTCCAGGATCCGAGACACGCCGAATGGGCGCTGTGGCAGCTCAGCACGAACGCTGAGGCACTGGCTCCGCAGTGGTTGCGCGACTCCCTGCGCAACCGCGCCACCGCGATCGCCACCCGCTACGGAGTATCCCCCTGAGAGTCGTCGCCGTCCGAGGGCCACCGCCCACGTGATCCGGACCACTTCATGCGGGAAGCGCCGAACGATATGTGCGGCGCCGCCTTGCGCGGACAGCCGTTGCCGCAGAGGAAGGCGCAGGCGCTACGGGCAGATGGGCCGCCCGCTGCCGGAGCACGTCTCGGATACCGAGAACATGCTTGACGAGCGGAGCGGCAGGCGTCTTTCGAGTTCACGGTCGCGCCTACTTCGGCAAGGTGAGGATCTCGGCTCCGTTGCCGGTGATGGCGATCGTGTGCTCACTGTGTGCTGTCCGGCAGCCTGTCGCGCTCCTGAGCGTCCAGCCGTCGGCGTCGGTGACGAGTTCGGCGGTGTCGGCCATGACCCATGGTTCGAGCGCGAGCATCAGCCCGGGGCGCAGCCGGTATCCCCGGCCGGGCCGTCCGGTGTTTGAGATGTGCGGGTCCTGGTGCATCGTCGATCCGATGCCGTGACCTCCGAACTCGGTGTTGATCGGATACCCCGCCTCGCTGAGGACCGAGCCGATGGCGTGGGAGATGTCGCCGATGCGCGCTCCGGGCCCGGCAGCCGCGATACCCGCGTTCAACGCGCGTTCGGTCGCGCTGATCATCGCGACGCTCTCCGGGGGATTCGAGCCGCCCACGATGAAGCTGATGGCGGAGTCTGCGGCGACTCCGTTTTTGGAGACGGCGAGGTCGAGCGAGAGCAGGTCGCCGTCGGCAAGGGTGTAGTCGTACGGCAGCCCGTGGAGCACGGCGTCGTTGACGGACGTGCAGATGTAGTGGCCGAACGGCCCACGTCCGAAGGAGGGCTCGTAATCGACGTAGCAGGACAGTGCTCCGGCCTCAACGATCATGTCCTGGGTCCATTGATCGATGTCCAGGAGATTCGTACCCACCGTGCTGCGGCTCTTCAGCGTCTGCAGGATGTGAGCGACCAGGGCGCCGGTCTCCTTCGCGCGGGCCAGGTCCGGGGGGTTCAGGATCTCGATCATGCGATGCCCTTCTCATGCAACCAATAACTATCCCGGCCATATTATCCCGACGCTAGGATCTGCGCGGGCTTCGGATCTTCAACGGGTTGAGGGCTTCGACCCCACGGGACGGCCCCGCGTAGACGAGGACCGCGCGGAGATCTCGCCGAAGCGGAAGAGGCCTCTCTGACCCGGTCGACGTACCGCTCAGCCGCGTTGCGCCACTCGGAGAGAACCGGTTCACGGCTGACCGGATGGCCGTCCCAGGCGCCGCGCGGCAAATCCCTCCGCTCTCCAACTCGCACAGGCCCTAGAATCGAAGCCATGGTCAGGTTGCCGCTCACACCCGCGGAGGTCGAGCGCGGACAGCGCCTCGGCGCCCTGTTGCGTCGCGCCAGGGGAGAGCGCTCGATGCTCGACACCGCACTGGATGCAGGCGTGTCGCCGGAGACCCTCCGGAAGATCGAGTCAGGCCGCGTGGCGACTCCCGCCTTCCCCACCATCGCAGCGATCGCCGATGTTCTCGATCTTTCCCTCGACGCGGTATGGGCCGAGATCAACCAGCCTGACGAGGTCGAACCCACGAGATCGGGTCGCAACGCACGCGAACGATTGGCCTCGTGAGTCCCGATCCCGCAGCCCCGTTCTCGACTCGATCAAGCGTCGTGGCGCGCCTGCTCGCCGATGGGCGCAGCCCGGTGTCACCCTCGTCAAGGAGATCTCATGGACCGGCTTGATGGACCACGCACGCTGGCGGCGACCGCCGAGGTGGGCGCTCTCTATCAGGCGTGCTACAGCGCGCCACCGTGGTCGGAGACCCCCGAGCAACTCGCCGCCCACGACGACAAGCTGGCCGACGCCACCGGCCATCCAGGATTCAGCGCGCTGACCATCCGTGATCATGATCGGCTGCTGGGCGTCTGCTATGGCTGGCCCACCCCTGAGGACCTGTCCGGCAACAGCCTCTACGGTGGCATCATCGAGGCGTTCGGCGCGGTCAGGGCGGCTGCACTGACCCAGGATGCGTTCGAGGTGGTCAAGCTTTTCGTCCACCCCGATGCTCAAGGTCAAGGCATCGGACGCCGTCTGCTGCGGGCCGCGGTGGCCGACTGGCCGAGAGCCTGGCTGATCACCTCCCCGCAAACGCCCGCGGCCCGGCTGTACCGCGCCCTGGGCTGGCAGGAAGAAGGTCCGCTACCCGCCGGTCTCTACCCCCGGCTGCGGCTGTCGGTCTTCACCTTCTCCCAGCCCAGGTGATTCTGCCGCTGACTCCCGCAGGCCCGCGCCACCTTGGAGCACACCGTGCCGATCGGGCATCCGGTCAATGCGCCACGCCGCCCCACGAAAGGGGGCGATCACGGCGTGCGTGACCTCTTGCCATCGAGGACTCCCAGGCCCAACGTCGTGCCGTAATGTGCGGCAAATTCGTCGATACCGCCGGGAACCAGACACGCGATGCCACCGACTACCTGAGGGTGGGCGATCGATCGCCCTCTTGTCGACGGTTATCACCTGCCCGGAGTGTTCGTGTTCAGATCGCGCCTCTTCACCATCCTCGTCGCCTCGATCATGCTGATCGGTGCGTGCGCTTCCGATCCCTCCGATGTCGACGAGAAAGCCCTCGCCGCCCCTGTGTTGCGCATCGGCCTGAGCGAGGAGTCCGGCGCCCTGGACCCACACGCCTTCACCGGTAACTTCCTGCTCCTCGACGCGATCTACGAGCCGCTTGTCACCTACACCGAGGGCGGCAAGCTGGCACCGGGGCTCGCGGAGTCGTGGACCGTCGCCGAGGACGGCCGGCAGGTCACCTTCGACCTGCGTGACGGCGTCCGCTTCACCGACGGGACCCCGCTCGACTCCGCCGCCGTCAAGTGGAACCTCGACCGGTGGGTGGGCAACAAGAAGTTCACCTTCTTCCGGGCCTCGCAGGTCATCTCCGCCGTGGACACCCCCGACTCCGACACCGTCCGGCTGACGTTGTCGGAACCGTACGAGCCGCTGCTGCAGGAGATGTCGATCGTGCGGCCGGTGCGGCTGCTCAGCCCGAAGTCCGCCCCCGGTGGCGAGTTCACGACCCCCGTCGGCACCGGACCGTGGAAACTGGTGTCGAACTCCGCCACCGGCGCGACACTGGCCCGCAACGACGACCACTGGGCGACCAGGCCAAAGCTGGAGCGGCTCGAGTTCAAGGTCATCCCCGATTCCCAGGCGCGCGTCGACGCGCTCGCCAACGGCAAGATCGACCTCATCGGCGGCTCCTACCTGGCCCCGATCACACCACTGGAGGCCAAATCCCTGAGCGAGCGCGGCGACGTCACCCTGCTCACCGGCGCCTCAGACGTCTCGATCATGCTCGGGTTCAACCCCGACGGCCCGGCCGGTGACCGGGCCGTCCGCGAGGCGGTGCGTCAGGCCATCGACACCACCTCCCTGGTCGGCGCGCTGTTCCAGGGCTATGGCGAGCCGGCACGGCGGGTGTTCCCGCCGAACGTGCCCGACTCGGGCACCGACCTGCCGCCTTACTTCGACCAGGCGGGCGCCCGCGCCACGCTGGACGCCGCCGGGTACGCGCTTGAGGGCGACAGCCGGGTCAAGAACGGCGAGAAGCTCTCCCTCAAGCTGCTCCTCCCGGCCAAACCGGCCGCGGGCCAACTCGACCCCCGCACGATGGCCGAGGCGATCGCCGGCTCCCTCAAGGCGGTCGGCATCACCGTCGAGATCTCCCCGGTCGACGCCGCCGCGTACTACGACGAGCGGGCGGAGGGCACCTACGACCTGACCTTCTTCGAAGGACTCGGCGCGCCGTACGATCCCTCCAGTTCGATCGTGTCCCTGTTCACCTCCGGAGCGCGCGCCCCCCTCTGGGCGACCCCGGCCACCGAGAAGGCGGTCGACAAGGCGCTGTTCGCCCGCGACCCCGCCGCCCGCACCGCGGCCTACCAGGAGCTCTACGACGCGGTCGCCGCCGACGCCGGTTTCGTGCCGCTGGCCTACCGGCCACGGATGTGGGCCGTCCGCTCCGCGGTGAAGGGCTTCACGATGCCCCCCACCGACGTCGACCTGGAACTCACCGGGGTCACCGTCGGATGAGGTCGCACGGCCGGATCGCCACCGCGGGCGGTTACCTCCTGCGGTGGGCCGTCGACGTCTTCGGCGTGCTGCTGGCGATGTCGCTCGGCGTCTTCGCGCTGGTCCTGCTCGCACGCGGTGACCCCGCGGCGATGCTCGCGGCGACCCGGGCCGGTCGGCCGGCCACGCCCGAGCAGATCGAGGCCGTCCGCGTCGAGCTCGGCCTCGACGATCCCGCTGCGGTGCGGTACCTGAGGTGGCTGGCCGACGTGTGCACCGGCGACTTCGGATTGTCGTTGCGGACGAACACGCCCGTCGGCCCCGAGGTCGCCGACCGGCTGGGCGTCACGCTGGGGCTGGTGGTCGGCTCCACCGTGGTCGCCCTCGTGATCGGGGTGAGCGTCGGCGTCGCAGGGGCGGTGCTCCAGCGTGGCCTGCTGCGCGGGACCCTGCGGATCGCGGCGCTGCTCGTCACCTCGGTGCCGGCGTTCTGGCTGAGCTACCTCCTGGTGTTGGTCCTGGCCCTGCGTCTGCGCGTGGTTCCGACGTCGGGGATGGCGGGTTTCTCGACGTGGGTGATGCCGATGGCGGTGCTCGGGCTGCCGGTCGCCGGTGTGCTCAGCCGGGTGGTGGCCGTCACGCTGCGCGAGGCCCTGGACCGGCCGTACGTGCGCGCGGCGCAGGCCAGAGGGAGCGGACCGCTGTCGATCGTGCTGCGAGACGGCCTGCCCAACGCCGCCGGGCCGATCCTGTCGGTCGCCGGATTCGGCATCGGGAGCCTCCTGGTGGGCGCCGTCGTGGTGGAGCAGATCTTCGGCTGGCCCGGTATCGGGGCCTACTTCGTGCACGCGGCCGGGGCCAGGGACGTTCCGGCGCTGCAGGCCGGCACGCTCGTCATGGGAGGCGGCTTCATCCTGGCCAACCGCTGCGCCGATGTCCTGCAGGGGCTCATCGACCCCCGTTCCCGGCGAGGCCGTTCCACTCTCTCGGGGAAGAGCCCTTCCGGGCGGGGATCGCCGCTTCGGGACCGGTTCGGCGGACTCACCGCCCGGTCGCGACGGGGGACGACGTGACCGGCCACCGGGGCGGCAGGGCGTGGACGCGTACGGCACTGGTCGCGACGCCCCTGATCCTCTTCGCGGTCGTAGGGGTGCTGGCGCCGGTCATCGCCCCGGCCGATCCCACCACGGGCGACCTGACGGCGGGGCTGATGCCGCCGTCGCCGGAGCACCTGCTCGGCACCGATCAAATCGGCCGTGACCAGCTCAGCCGGATGCTCTACGGCGCGCGGATCTCCCTCACGGTCACCGCGGCCGTGCTGGCGATCGCGCTGACGGCCGGCACCGCCATCGGCGCCCTCGCCGGTTACCTGGGCGGATGGGTCGACCGGCTCGTCTCCCGGGTGATCGACGTGGTCGTCTCGCTACCCGGGATGCTGGTGGCGCTCGCGGTGATCGGCGTACGGGGACCCGGGGTGGAGAACCTCGTCCTCGCGCTCTCGCTGTGGTCGTGGGCACCGTACGCCCGGATCGCGCGTGCCCGCGTCGCCGGCATGCGAAGCAGCCCTCATCTGGACGCCCTGCGCCTGCTGGGCGCGGGGCGCGGCCGCATCATCGGCCGGCACCTGCTGCCCCCGGCGCTCGCGCCCTGCCTGGTCTACGCCAGCACGGATGTCGGCATGATCGTCCTCAGTGTCGCCACGCTGAGTTTCCTCGGCCTGGGTGTCGCCCCGCCGCACGCCGAGTGGGGCCAGATGCTCATCGAGGGGCGGCCGTTCCTGGACTCGGCGTGGTGGTTGGCCTACCCGCCCGGCATCGCCATCACGGCCGTGGTGTTCGCCGCCAACCTGCTCGGTGAGCGACTGGCGGCCGGTGAGGAACGACCGTCGATCCTGCGTCTGGTCCGTCCACGGTGGGGTCGCCCGGCGCAGGCCCCGCCCGCCCACGCGGCTGCGACCACGACGGAACCCGTGGCGTCCGCCCCGCCGGAGGCGGCGCAGGATTCTCCCGAGCACGACGCGGTACTGCGCGTGCGGGACCTGTCCGTCTCCTACCCGGACGGTGGCGGGCGCCGTCGCGTCGTCGCCGGGATGTCCTACGAGGTGCGGCGCGGGCGGATCCTCGCCCTCGTCGGCGAGAGCGGAAGCGGCAAGACCACGGCCGCGCTCGCCCCGTTCGGCCTGCTGGACCCGAACGCGGCGGTCACCGGCTCGGCGGTGCTGGGCACCGGTGCCGGCGCCCGTCAGCTGGTAGACCTCTCCCCGGGTGAACGACGCCGGATCAACGGGCCCCGGGTGGGCGTCGTCTTCCAGGACAGCGCCTCCGTACTCAACCCGTTGCGGACGATCGGCGCGCACGTCGACGAGGCGGTCCGCAACGCGGGCCGGGGCGGCAGGCGCGCCGCGACCCGGCGGGTCACCGAGGAACTGTTGCGCCTGGCCGGCCTGGCGGATCCCGCGAAGGTCGCCCGCGAGTTTCCCCACCGGCTCTCCGGTGGGATGCGCCAGCGGGCGCAGATCGCCATCGCCCTCGCGGGCGAGCCGGAGCTGCTCGTCGCCGACGAACCCACCTCGGCCCTCGACGTGACCGTGCAGGCGCAGTTGCTCGCGCTGCTGGCGCGTCTGCGTGACGAACTGGACATGGCCATGGTCATCGTCAGCCATGACCTGGCGGTCGTGTCGCGCCTGGCCGACAGCGTGGCCGTCGTGTACGGCGGCCGGATCGTGGAGTCGGGCCCGCTCGCCACGGTGATCACCGATCCCGACCACCCCTACACGCGTGGCCTGCTGGACGCCGTACCGCGGCCCGGGGCGGTACCGGGCACCCGGTTTCGCACCATGCCCGGCCGGGCGGGTGTCGGCCCGGACGAGACCGAGGGATGTGGGTTCGCGTCCCGGTGCCCGCTCGTGGCGGCGGCCTGCGTGTCCGGACCACCGGCCCTGGAGGCCCCGATCCTGGACGCGCCGCCCCGCGTCGACGCACACCGGTCGGCCTGCCTGCGCCACCCCAGCCGCCCCGCGGAGGCGGGGGAGAGGAGCGCCGGCCCGTGTTAGAGATCGTTGGGGTGAGCGCGGGCTACGGTGGCGGGGGCCGCGGCCGGGACGTCACGGCGGTGATCGAGGACGTCACGCTGCGCGTGGCGGCGGGTGAGATCGTCGGGCTGGTCGGCGAGTCGGGCTGCGGCAAGACGACGCTGGCGCGGGTCGTGACCGGGTTGCACCGGCCCAGCGCGGGAGTGGTGCGGGTCGCCGGGGCGGACGTGCACGCGATCCGTGGCCGGGCCCTGCGGGCACATCGGCGACAGGTGCAGATGGTGTTCCAGGACCCCTACCTCACGCTCAGCCCTCGGCAGACGGTACGCCAGGCCCTCGCCGAGCCGCTGCACATCCACCGGATCGGCGACACCCGGTCCCGGTCCACGCGGGTGGGTGAGCTGATGGACCTCGTCGGGCTCGACCCTCAGGTCGGCGATCGCCGTTCCGGGCAGCTTTCGGGAGGGCAGCAGCAACGCGTGGCGATCGCCCGGGCACTGGCTCTGGAGCCGCGCCTACTGATCTGCGACGAGCCGGTCACCGCGCTCGACGTGTCGGTCCAGGCGACGGTGCTCAACCTGCTGTGCGATCTGCGCGACCGGCTCGAGTTCGGCTGCCTGTTCATCACCCACGACCTCGCCGTCCTCTCCCAGCTCGCGGACCGCGTCGCCGTCATGCGGCATGGCCGGATCGTCGAGCAGGGCTCGACCGAGGACGTCACCACCCGCCCTCGCCACCCCTACACCCGCACCCTGCTCGCGGCCACTCCCACCATGGACATCGAGACCAAGACGGGGGCGGCGTGACACCCACCGACCGGGAGGCATCGGGCTCTCCCGTGCGATCCGGCGTCCGCTCGTTCACCGGCACACAGCTCGCCCTGTTCGGAAGCGGGTTCCTCGTCAATCTCATCAGCTTCTCCGTGTACCCCTACCTGGCGGTCCTGCTCCGCGACCGGATGGCCCTGGGCATGGATCAGGTGGGCCTCATCCTCGGGGTGGCGACGTTCGTGCAGTTCGCCGGAGGGGTGCCCGGCGCGGCCCTCGCCGAACGGATCGGGCTCCAGAGGAGCCTGGTGATCGCGATGGTCCTGCAGACCCTCGGGTCGCTGGGGTTCCTCGTCGGCGGCGCCTGGCCGACGGTGACGGTCGCCGCCCTGTTCCTGCGATCGGCGGCCACCGGGCTCTACTCACCCAGCGTCCGGGGTTACACCGTGCACGGTGCGAGCCCCGGCGACCGGCCGCGGCTGATGTCCGCGAGCTACGCCACGGGCAACGTCGGCATCGCGGTCGGGCCGGTGGTGGGGGCGCTGTTCATTCACGACCCGGGCGGGATGTTCGTCGCCGCCACGGTGCTGCACGCGGCGATGGCGATCGGGCACGCCCTCCTGCCGCGAGAGCGGCGGGACGACGGCGAGATGATCGAGCCACTGCGCCGGGCACTGGCCGGCCTCGCGGTCCTGCCGTTCGTCGTGACCGCTATGACCCTCTATCTGTACATGCACTTCTACCAGTTCCTGTCGTCCTACGCCGAGGGCAGGCTGCCCACCGTGTTCTACGGCGCAGCGATGATGGGCTACTCGCTGGTGCTGGCCGTACTGCAGCCGCTCCTCACGCGACGGGTCGAGCGGATGCGCTACACGCACGCGATGGCGGTCGGTTTCTGCTGCCTCGCCGTCGGCATGGTCGCGTTCACCGGCGGGAACGCGGTAACGGTCGCGGCCGGGATCCTCGTCATCGGCGTCGGCAACTCGGTGCTCTTCCTCAAGAACGTCCTTGAGATGCTCAACCGTACGAAGCGGTCACCGGCGGTCGTCTTCGGCCACCAGCGGCTGGCCGAAGGGGTCGGCGCGTCCTTGAGTGGCCTCGTCGGCGGGAGCCTCTACCAGCTGTTCGAGAGCGCGGGGTATCTTCCCGGGTTCTGGTCGGCCATCGCCGCCCAGTGCCTGCTCCTGCCAGTGATCGTGCTGCTCGCGTGCCGTCGGCTCGGGCGCCCCGTGTCCGAGCCTTCATGACGAACCCGGCGGACGTGGGCTGCACCTGACGGCCGATCGCGGGGTGGCCTCACTTCAACTCGTCGGCGCTCTCCTGTTCACGCTCCCGCGGACCGTCGCCTGAGTACGACCGGCGCAGCCCGTCCAGCAGGAGGGTGATGACCCCGTCGGCCTCGGCCCGCCAATCGGGGCGGTCGTGGGCCGCACCGATGCCGTGCAGCGCCATCATGACGGCGCCGGCATTCACGTCGTCGCGGACGGCGCCGTCCCGCGCGGCGGCGGCCACCAGGTCGGTGACGGC
>NZ_JBITIZ010000017.1:0-157385 GCF_044459525.1 Streptosporangium sp. NPDC050284 | reverse complement strand
GCCGATCGTGAGGGGTTGGCGGCTGTTTTGGCGGGGATTCCGGCGGATCGGCCGTTGACCGGGGTGGTGCACACCGCCGGCGTCCTCGACGACGGGCTGGTCCAATCCCTCACCCCGGAACGGGTGGACGCGGTGTTGCGGCCCAAGGTGGACGCGGCGTGGAACCTGCACGAGCTCACCCGTGACCTGGACCTGTCGGCGTTCGTGATGTTCTCCTCGGCCGCGGCGGTGCTGGACGGGGCGGGGCAGGGCAGCTACGCCGCCGCCAACGCCTTCCTCGACGCGCTGGCGGCGCACCGCAGGGCTCAGGGGCTGGCCGGGCTCTCGCTGGCCTGGGGTTTCTGGAACCAGCGCAGCGGCATGACCGGCCACCTCGCCGACGCCGACGTGGAGCGGATGGCCCGCTCAGGACTGGTCGCCCTGTCGTCGGAGGAGGGGATGGCCCTGTTCGACGCGGCCCGCGCCTTCGACGAGGCGCTGCTCGTGCCGATCCACCTCGACCTCGCCGCGCTGCGCGGCGAGAACGGCCTGCGCTCCGCGCTGCTGCGGGGCCTCGTCCGCGCCCCCGCCCGCCGGGTCGTCCGGGCCGTGGGAGGCGTCACCTCCAGCGCCTCCGGTCTCGAACAGCGCCTGGCGGGTCTGTCGGAGGAGGAGCAGCTGGCCGCGCTCGTCAAGCTCGTCTGCGCCGAGGCCGCCGGGGTGCTCGGGCACACGAGTGTGGACTCGGTGGAACCCGAGAGGGCGTTCAAGGAGCTCGGGTTCGACTCGCTCACCGCCGTCGAGCTGCGCAACCGGCTCGGTGGTGCCATCGGGCTGCGCCTGCCGACCACCCTGGTCTTCGACTACCCCAACCCCAGCGTGCTCGCCGAGCACATCAGGGACGAGATCGCCCCGCCCGCCGCCGACCCCTCCGCGTCCGTGCTCGCGGAGGTCGACCGGCTGGAGACCCTCCTGTACACGAGGAACGGCGGGGATACCGACAAGATCACAGCCCGGCTGCGGGCGCTGCTCCGCAAGTGGGACGACACGCACGGCGACCCGGTGGAGGCCGAGCCCCGGCAGGACTTCGAGTCGGTCACCGACGACGAGCTCTTCGCGGTCCTCGACGGGGAACTCGGCGCCTCCTGACGGCGCCTCCCGACGGCGCACCCCATGACGAATCCCTACTGCCCCGAGGCTGGTTGACGTCCGATGCCGAATGACGACAAGCTGCGTGACTACCTCAAGCGTGCCACCGCCGACCTGCAGCACACCCGACGCCGCCTGCGCGAGGTGGAGGCCAGGGAACGCGAGCCGATCGCGGTCGTGGCCATGAGTTGCCGCCTGCCCGGTGGGGTGAACAGCCCGGAGGAGCTCTGGCGGCTGGTCGCGGACGGGAAGGACGCCATGTCCGGGTTCCCCGGCGACCGGGGCTGGGACCTGGACCGGCTCTACCACCCCGACCCGGACACCCCCGGCACCACCTACGCCCGCGAGGGCGGGTTCGTCGCCGACGCCGGCGGTTTCGACGCGGGCTTCTTCGGGATGAGCCCGCGCGAGGCGCTGGCGTCCGACCCGCAGCAGCGGCTGCTGCTGGAGACCTCGTGGGAACTGCTGGAACGGGCGGGCATCGATCCCGCCACGGTGAAGGGCAGCCGGACGGGCGTCTTCGTCGGCGCGGCCTCCAGCGGGTACGGCATCGGCCAGGGTGTCTTCCCCGCGGGGGTCGAGGGTCACCTGCTGACGGGCACCTCCACCGCCGTCATGTCCGGGCGGATCTCCTACACCCTCGGTCTCGAGGGACCCGCGGTCACCGCCGACACCGCCTGCTCGTCCTCGCTGGTGACCCTGCACATGGCGTGCGAGTCCCTCAGAAGGGACGAGTGCTCCATGGCCATCACCGGCGGCGTCACGATCATCTTCACTCCCGAGATCTTCGTGGAGTTCAGCCGCCAGCGAGGCCTCGCCCCCGACAGCCGGGTGAAGGCCTTCGCCGCGGCCGCCGACGGCACCGCCTTCTCCGAGGGGATCGGCCTGCTGCTGCTGGAGCGGCTGTCGGACGCGCGTCGTAACGGTCATCCGGTGCTGGCGGTGGTGCGGGGCAGCGCGGTCAACCAGGACGGTGCCAGCAACGGCCTGTCGGCTCCGAACGGCCCCTCCCAGCAGCGTGTCATCCGCCAGGCGCTCGCCAACTCCGAACTGGTGGCCGCCGACGTCGACGCGGTGGAGGCGCACGGCACCGGCACCATGCTCGGCGACCCGATCGAGGCCCAGGCGCTGCTCGTCACCTACGGTCAGGACCGCCCGGCCGATCGTCCCCTGTGGCTGGGCTCGGTGAAGTCCAACATCGGCCACACCCAGGCCGCCGCCGGGGTGGCGAGCGTCATCAAGGTGGTGATGGCCCTCCGGCACGGCCTGCTGCCCAGGACCCTGCACGTCGACGAGCCCACCCCGCACGTCGACTGGTCGGCGGGTGCGGTGTCGCTGCTGACCGAGCCCGTCGAGTGGCCGGAGAACGGTCACCCGCGCCGCGCGGGAGTCTCCGGTTTCGGTATCAGCGGCACCAACGCCCACGTCATCATCGAGCAGGCCCCCGCGCCCGTCGACACCGAGGTCGAGGGGGGTCTGCCGGTTCCGGTGGCGGAGTTCGCCGGGGGGCTGCCGTTGCCGTTCGTGGTGTCGGCGCGCGGCGAGGAGGCGTTGGGCGCGCAGGCCGCGCGCCTGGCGGCGTTCGTGGAGGAGCGCGAGGACCTGAGGCCGCTGGACATCGCGCACTCGCTGGCCACGGGAAGGTCCGCCTTCGATCATCGTGCGGTGGTGGTGGGCGGGGATCGTGGGGGTGTGGTGGCCGGGTTGTCGGGGCTGGCCGGGGGAGTCGCGGGTTCGGGTGTGGTGCGGGGTCGGGTGGGTGACGGCCGGGTGGCGGTGTTGTTCACCGGTCAGGGTAGCCAGCGGGCCGGGATGGGCCGGGAGCTGTATGAGCGGTTCCCGGTGTTCGCGCAGGCGTTGGACGCGGTGTTCGCCGAGTTCGAGCCGCTGCTTGAGGGGTCGCTGCGGGAGGTGGTGTTCGCCGAGCCGGGGTCGGTGGAGGCGGAGGAGCTGGATCGGACGGGGTGGGCTCAGCCGGCGCTGTTCGCGGTGGAGACGGCGTTGTTCCGGCTGGTGGAGTCCTGGGGAGTGCGGCCGGATGTGCTGGCCGGTCACTCGGTCGGGGAGATCGCGGCTGCTCATGTGGCGGGGGTGTTGTCGCTCGCGGATGCGTGTGCGTTGGTGGCGGCGCGGGCGCGGTTGATGCAGGCGCTTCCTGTGGGTGGGGCGATGGTGTCGGTGCGGGCCTCCGAGGAGGAGCTCGTCGAGCTGCTGGCCGGGCGGGAGAAGGAGGTGTCGGTCGCCGCGGTGAACGGTCCCGCGTCGGTGGTGGTCTCCGGGGCGGAGGAGGCGGTTCTGGCCGTCGCGGCCGAGTTGGACGCTCGTGGGGTGCGGACGAAGCGGTTGCGGGTGTCGCACGCCTTCCACTCCCCGTTGATGGATCCGATGCTGGAGGACTTCCGCACCCTGGCCGGGACGCTCACCTACGATTCGCCGCGGATTCCGATCGTGTCGACGTTGACCGGGGAGTCGGCTACGGCTGAGCAGCTGTGTTCGCCGGACTACTGGGTGGAGCAGGTGCGAGGCGCGGTGCGGTTCGCCGATGGGGTGGGGGTGTTGGTTTCGGCGGGGGTGGAGACGTTCGTGGAGGTGGGGCCGGAGGGGGTGTTGTCGGCGATGGGGCAGGAGTGCCTGGCCGGTGACGGTTCCGGTGGTGCTTTCGGTGATGGGCCGGGTTCGGCTGGTTCGGGGGGTGGGTCTGGGGCGGTGTTCGTGCCGGTGATGCGCCGGGATCGTGGTGAGGCTTCGGAGTTGGTCACGGCGTTGGGCACCTTGCATGCGCGGGGGGTGGCCGTTGACTGGGAGGCGTTCTTCACCGACGCCGCCACCGCGGCCGGAGTGGAGAGACCACGCCGGGTCGAACTGCCCACCTACGCCTTCCAGCACCGCGACTACTGGCTGCACGTCCCCAGTTCCGGCGACCCTGAGTCCGTCGGCCTCGACACGCCAGGTCACCCCCTTCTGGGTGCCGCCGTCGAGCTGCCCGACTCCGGTGGGCACCTGTTCACCGCCCGTCTCTCGGCCCGTACACACCCGTGGCTCGCAGACCACGCGGTGGGCGAGACGGTGCTGTTCCCCGGCACCGGGCTTGTGGAACTCGCCGTCCGCGCCGGGGACCAGGTCGGTTGCGACAGGATCGAGGAGCTCACCCTGGAGGCCCCGCTGGTCCTGACCGGCCAGAGCGGTGTCCAGGTGCAGGTCGTGCTCGGCGCGCCCGATGACTCCGGGGCCCGCGCGATCAGCGTCTACGGACGTGCCGAGGAGACCGCGGCCGACGAGGCGTGGACCCGGCACGCCACCGGCCTCCTCACCTCCTCGGGCACCACCGGAGACTTCGACCTCGGCCAGTGGCCGCCGCCCGGTGCCGAGCCGGTGGAGACGGACGGCCTCTATGACCGGCTCGTCGACCTCGGCCTCCGCTACGGTCCGGCCTTCCGCGGCCTCAGGGCGGCCTGGACGCGTGGCGACGAGGTGTTCGCCGAGATCGCGCTGCCCGAGGGCGTCGCCGCCGACGCCGCGCTCTTCGGCGTCCACCCGGCGCTGCTGGACGCCGCCCTGCACGCCCTTGCCCTCAGTGACGCCTCGACGGAGCACGCCGCGCTGCCGTTCACGTGGTCGGAGGTGGAACTGCACGCCGCCGGGGCGTCAGGCCTGCGGGTGCGGATGGTGCCGACCGGAGGCGACTCGCTGCGCCTGGAGGCGGCCGACGAGGCCGGGCGTCCTGTCGTGTCGATCGGCTCGCTCGTGCTGCGGCCCATCGGTTCCGCCGACCTCGCCGGCGCACGCACGGACCCCGGGCGTTCGCTGCATCGGGTGGAGTGGGTCCCGGTCGAGGCCGGGACCGTACCGGCGCGGGAATGGGCGCTGCTCGGCGGCGACGTCCCCGCTGCCGGGGAGGCGCTGCGCGCGGCCGGGATCTCCCCGGCCTCCTACGCCGGGATCGAGGAGCTGGTCGCGGCCCTCGACTCCGGTGCGACCGTTCCCGACGTCGTCCTCGTGAGCGCGGAGAGCGTCGGCGAGACGACCGCTCATGACCACGCCCATGCTCACGCCGCCGGACCCCACACCGACACCGAGATCGACACGGAAACCGGCACGGAGGCTGTGGCGGGGGCCGTCCGCTCGGCCGTCCACCGGGCGCTGGACCTGGCTCGGGCCTGGTCGGCCGACGACCGCCTCGATGGCTCCCGGCTGGTCTTCGTGACCCGGGGAGCGATCTCCGCCGGATCCGGTGAGACCGCCCGTGACGTCGCGGGCGCCGCGGTGTGGGGCCTGGTCCGCTCCGCCCAGGCGGAGAATCCGGACAGGTTCGTCCTGGCCGACCTGGACGGTCACGCCGCGTCGGCGGGACGGCTTCCCGCCGCGCTCGCGACCGGCGAGCCGCAGGTGGCGCTGCGGGAAGGAGGAGCCGTGCTGGCCGCCAGGCTCGTCCGGGCGACCGGCGCCGGGCTCGTGCCGCCCGAGGGCGCCGCCTCCTGGCGGATGGACAGCCTGGACAAGGGCACCCTGGAGAACCTGGCCTTCCTGGACGCGCCCGCGGCCGTCGCCCCGTTGGCGCCGGGACAGGTCAGGGTCGAGCTCCGCGCCGCCGGGGTGAACTTCCGGGACGTGCTCAACGCGCTCGGCATGTATCCGGGCGAGGCGGGCGCGATGGGCCTCGAAGGAGCGGGCCGCGTCGTGGAGGTCGGTCCCGGCGTCACCGCGTTCGCCGAGGGCGACCGGGTGATGGGCATGTTCGACGGCGGCGCGTTCGGCCCGCTGGCCGTCACCGACCACCGCCAGCTGGTCGCCGTACCCGGCGGCTGGACCTTCGCCCAGGCCGCGTCGACGCCGGTCGCCTTCCTCACCGCGTACTACGCGCTGGTGGATCTGGCGGGCCTGAAGGCGGGGGAGAAGATACTGATCCACGCCGCCGCGGGCGGAGTGGGCATGGCGGCCGTGCAACTCGCCCGGCATTTCGGAGCCGAGGTCTACGGAACCGCCGGAACCGGCAAATGGGACGTCCTACGCTCCATGGGGCTGGACGAGGCCCACATCTCCTCCTCGCGCACCCTGGACTTCGAATCCTCCTTCCTCGCCTCGACCGGCGGGGGAGGGGTCGACGTGGTGCTCAACTCGCTGGCGGGCGACTTCGTCGCCGCCTCGCTGCGGATGCTGCCGCGCGGCGGCCGTTTCGTGGAGATGGGCAAGACCGACGTTCGCGCGCCCGAGGCCGTGGCCGCCGAACATCCCGGGGTCCGCTACCGCGACTTCGACCTCGTCGAGGCCGGGTACGACCGGATCGGGGAGATGCTGCGTGCCCTCCTCGACCTGTTCGAGCGGGGGGTGATCCGGCCGCTGCCGGTGGCCGCCTGGGACATCCGCCGTGCCCCCGAGGCGTTCCGCTTCCTGTCGCAGGCCAGACACGTCGGCAAGGTCGCGCTCACCCTGCCCGTGCCGCTCGCCCAGGACGGCACCGTGCTGGTGACCGGCGGCACCGGCGGCCTCGGCGGCCTCGTCGCCCGCCACCTGGTGACCGCCCACGGTGTCCGCAACCTCCTGCTGACCAGTCGTGGCGGTCCCGCCGCCCAGGGGGCGGAGCGGCTGCGTGCCGAACTGACGGCCCTGGGGGCGAACGTCGAGATCGTCGCCTGCGACGCGGCCGACCGGACCGCTCTGGCGAAGCTGCTGGCCGGGGTGCCCGCCGAGCATCCGCTCACCGCGGTGGTGCACGCCGCGGGCGTACTGGACGACGGGACGATCGCCTCACTCACCCCCGACCGGGTGGACAGGGTGCTGCGCCCCAAGGCGGACGCCGCGCTGAACCTGCACGAGCTGACCCGCGACCTCGACCTGTCATTGTTCGTACTGTTCTCGTCGGTGGCCGGCACGTTCGGCAGCACCGGGCAGGGTAACTACGCGGCGGCCAACGCGTTCCTGGACGCGCTGGCCGGGCTGCGGCGCGCGCAGGGACTGCCCGCGCTCTCGCTCGCCTGGGGCCCCTGGGCCGAGGTCGGCGGCATGCTCGGCACCCTCACCGACGCCGACATCGGCCGGATGGCCCGCGACGGTGTCGTGCCGCTGACACCGGAGGAGGGCCTGGCACTGCTCGACGCCGCGGCGGGCAGGCCGGAGTCGGCGCTGGTGCCGATCCGCCTCGACGCCAAGGCGCTGGCGGCCAAGGGCGACCGGCTGCCGCCACTGCTGCGGGGTGTGGTGCGCGCGCCGGCCCGCCGTACCGCGACGGCCGCCGGGGGTGGACAGACCGGTGCGGACCTGCTCGCCGGCCTGGCCGCGCTCCCTCCGGCCGACCGTCACCGGATGCTGCTCGACCTGGTGCGGGCCGAGGTCGCCGCCGTGCTCGGCCACACCTCCACCGACCAGGTGGAGGCCGACCGGGCCTTCGACGAGATGGGCTTCGACTCGCTCACCTCGGTCGAGTTGCGCAACCGGCTGAACACCGCGACCGGCAGGCGGTTGCCCGCCACGCTGGTGTTCGACTACGCGAACCCGACCGCCCTCGCCGACTACCTGCGCGCGGAACTGGTGCCGGACGAGGCACCGACCGAGGCGCAGGTCCTGCGGGAGCTCGACCGGCTGGGCCGGGTGCTCACCGAGATCACACCCGACGAGGAGACGCGGTTCACGATCGCCACACGTCTGGGAGGTCTGCTGGCCCAGTGGCGCGGAGACAGGCCCGAGCCGTACGCGAACGGCACGGCCGTCGGCGAGGGCGTGGAGTCGGCGAGCGCCGACGAGCTGTTCGCACTGATCGACAAGGGGCTCTGAGCCCCGTGTTCCCGAATTTTCCTGCCGTGATGAACGGTCTCTCCGTACCGAACGCCCCAGCGGTGGGCGCCCGGCTCGACGTGTGGGGAAGGTGACGTGACATGGCGGACGAGCAGAAGCTCCTCGGCTATCTCCGGCGGGTGACCGCGGACCTCCAGCAGGCCCAGCAGCGGCTGCGCGAGGTGGAGGCCAAGGACCGCGAGCCGATCGCGGTCATCGCGGCGGGATGCCGATTCCCCGGGGGGGTGCGCAGCCCCGAGGACCTGTGGCGGCTCGTCGCGGAGGGCCGCGACGGCGTCTCGGAGTTCCCCGGCGACCGGGGCTGGGATCTGGAGACCCTGTACGACCCGGAGCTCACCCGGCCGGGAACCAGCTACACCCGCGAGGGCGGTTTCCTCTACGACGCCGGAGACTTCGACGCGGGCTCCTTCGGTATCTCGCCGCGTGAGGCGCTCGCCGCCGACCCGCAGCAACGGCTGCTTCTCGAGGTGTCGTGGGAGGCCTTCGAGCGGGCCGGCGTCGACCTGACCTCGCTGAAGGGCAGCCAGACCGGTGTCTTCGTCGGCGCCTTCTCCAGCGGTTACGGCACCGGCCTGGACGCGCTGCCGGAGGGCGTGGAGGGCCACCTGCTGACCGGCAACTCCACCGCCGTGATCTCCGGGCGGGTCGCCTACGTGTTCGGGCTCAAGGGCCCGGCGGTCACCGTCGACACCGCGTGCTCGTCGTCCCTGGTGGCGCTGCACTGGGCGTGCGAGTCGCTGCGGCGCGGGGAGAGCACGCTCGCCCTGGCCGGAGGGGTGACCGTGATGGCCACGCCCGAGGCCTTCGTGGAGTTCAGCCGCCAGCGGGGTCTCGCGCGAGACGGCCGCTGCAAGGCGTTCTCCGACGACGCCGACGGTACGGGGTGGGGTGAGGGCGCGGGCATGCTGCTGCTGGAACGGCTGTCCGACGCGCGCCGCAACGGTCACCCGATCCTCGGGGTCATCCGCGGCTCCGCGGTCAACCAGGACGGTGCGAGCAACGGCCTGTCCGCACCGAACGGGGTGTCCCAGCAACGGGTCATCCGCCGCGCGCTGGCCAACGCCGGTCTGGCCGCGTTCGACGTGGACGCCGTCGAGGCGCACGGCACCGGGACCACCCTCGGCGACCCGATCGAGGCGCAGGCCCTGCTCGCCGCGTACGGCGGAGACCGTCCGCAGGACCGGCCGCTCTGGCTGGGCTCGATCAAGTCGAACATCGGCCACACCCAGGCCGCCGCCGGGGTCGCGGGCGTGATCAAGATGCTGATGGCGTTGCGTGCCGGTGTCCTGCCCGCCACCCTGCACGTGTCCGAGCCTTCCTCCCACGTGGACTGGACGGCGGGAAACGTCCGGCTGCTGACCGAACCCGTCGAGTGGCCGGACGACGTCGACCGGCCCCGCCGTGCGGGCGTCTCCTCCTTCGGTGTCAGCGGCACCAACGCCCATGTGATCGTCGAGCAGGCCCCGGCCGCCGAAGGCCCGTCCGGGGAGCCGGGAGAGGCAGGGGAGGCAGGGGAGGCAGGGGAGACCGTGCCGATGCTCGCGCTGCCGGGCGGCGCGGCGGCGTGGGCGGTCTCGGCGAAGAGCGCGCCCGTCCTGCGAGCACAGCTCGACCGGCTTCTCGTCTACGCCGAGGACCACCCCGGACGGCCGGTCGCCGACATCGGCCTCGCCCTGGCCGCGCGCACCGCCTTCCCGCACCGGGTCGTGGTCGTGGGACGCGACCGCGAGGAGTTGCTGGCAGGAGTGCGCGGGCTGGTCTCGGGCGACACCGTCACAGGCCCGGTCACCGGCGCGGTCACCGGGGTGGCGGCCGGGACGCCGGGCAAGACGGTGTTCGTCTTCCCCGGTCAGGGCTCGCAGTGGGCCGGGATGGCCACGGAACTGCTCGCCGCCTCCCCCCTCTTCGCCGCGCACATCGCCGACTGCGAGCGGGCACTGGCGCCGTTCGTGGACTGGTCGCTGTCCGGTGTGCTGCGCGGGGAGGCGGGGGCACCCCCGCTGGACAGGGTGGACGTGGTCCAGCCGGTGCTGTGGGCGGTCATGGTGTCGCTCGCCCGGCTCTGGAGCGGCTACGGAATCCGCCCCGACGCCGTGATCGGCCACTCCCAGGGTGAGATCGCCGCCGCCACGGTCGCCGGGGCGCTCTCCCTCGGCGACGGCGCCCGCGTCGCCGCCCTGCGCAGCCGAGCCATCGGCGACGTGCTCGCCGGGCGCGGGGGCATGGTCTCCGTCGGGTTGCCCGTCGATGAGCTGACCGCGCGGCTGGAGCCCTGGCGGGACCGGATCTCCGTCGCGGCGGTGAACGGGGCCCGCTCGGTCGTGGTCTCCGGCGTCCCGGACGCCCTCGACGAGCTGATCGACGAGCTGACCGGGGAGGGCGTGCGGGCCAGGAGGGTTCCCGTCGACTACGCCTCACACTCCGCGCAGGTCGAGGAGTTGCGCGAGCGCCTGCTCGGTGACCTCGGGCCGATCGAGCCCCGCTCGGGCGAGGTGCCGATGATCTCCACGGTGACCGGCGACTGGATCGACACCACCGGCCTCGACGCCGAGTACTGGTACACCAACCTGCGCCGCACGGTCGGCTTCGACGGCGCCGTCCGCGCGCTCGCCGCGCAGGGGTACGGCGTGTTCGTCGAGACCAGCCCGCACCCGGTGCTCACCATGGGCCTGCAGGAGACCTTCGACGCGCTCGGCCACGACGCCGTCGTCACCGGCACCCTGCGCCGCGACGAGGGCGGGCTGCCCCGGCTCCTCGCCTCCGCCGCCGAGCTGCACGTCCGGGGCGTCACCGTCGACTGGTCCGGCCTGTATCCCGGGGCCCGCCCGGTGGACCTGCCGACCTACGCCTTCCAGCGGCGACGTTACTGGCTGGAGTCCTCACCGGCCGTGCGGGCCCCGGCCGCCGACCCGGTGGACACCGCCTTCTGGGAGGCGGTCGAGCACGGGAACGCGCTGAGCCTCGCCGACGACCTGCACCTCGCTCCCGATGTCCTGAAGGAGATGCTGCCCGCGCTGTCCTCCTGGCGTCGGCGCACGCGGGAGCGGGCCACGATCGACTCCTGGCGTTACCGGGTGGCCTGGCGGCCGGTCGGCGAGCCGGCGGGTGGCCCGCTCACCGGCTCGTGGCTGGTCGCCCTGCCCGCGGACGGCACCCCCGCGGTGGACGCGGTCGTCGCGGGGGTCGCCAGGAACGGCGCCCGGGTGATTCCCTTCGAGGTGGGCGGGCAGGACCGCGCCGCGCTCACCTCGGCGCTGCGCGACCGGCTCGCCGACGAGTCCGTAACCGGTGTGCTCTCCCTGCTGGCGCTGGACGAACACCTCCACCCGGTGCACCCGGGACTCTCACGCGGCACGGCGGCGACCGTCACCCTCGTCCAGGCCCTGAACGACGCGGGCGTCACGGCGCCGTTGTGGGCCGTGACCTCCGGCGCGGTGGACACCGGCCCATCGGGGGCCGCGGAGACCTCTCGGGCGGAGCCAGGACGAAGCGGGGGCGCCGCCCCGTTCCAGGCGCAGGTCTGGGGGATCGGCACCGTCCTCGCCCTGGACCACCCGGACACCTGGGGCGGCCTCGTCGATCTGCCCCCCTCTCCGGACGAGCGGGCCGTCGACCGCCTCTGCGGCGTGCTGGCAGGGCCGGGCGGAGAGGAACAACTGGCGGTAAGGCAGAACGGGATCCTCGCCCGCCGGATGGTGCGAGCACCGCTCGGCGCGGTCGAAAGCGCCTCCGGCTCCGGCGGTGCCCGGCGACTGAGCGGTACCGCGCTCGTCACCGGTGGAACCGGCGGGGTCGGCGCGCACGTGGCCCGCTGGCTGGCGGGCCGGGGCGTCGAGCACCTGCTCCTGACCAGCCGGCGCGGCCGCGCGGCCGAGGGCGCCGTCGAGCTGGAGGCCGAGCTTGCGGCCCTGGGCGTCACGGTCACGATCGCCGCGTGCGACGTCGCCGACCGCGAGGATCTCCGCCGCCTGCTGGACTCACTGCCCGCCGAGTACCCGCTCCGCGCGGTGGTCCACGCGGCCGGCGTCGTCAGGGACGGCGCGCCGCTGCCCGGCACCACGGTCGAGGAGTTCGCCGAGGTCGGGCTGGCCAAGGTGGCGGGCGCGCGTCACCTGGACGAGCTGCTGGGCGACCGGCCGCTGGACCTGTTCGCGCTGTTCTCCTCGGGGGCGGCCGTGTGGGGGCAGGGGGGACAGGCGGCGTACGCCGCGGCGAACGCGTTCCTGGACGCGCTGGCCGCTCGGCGCCGCGCCCGTGGAACGGCGGCCACCTGCGTCGCCTGGGGTGCCTGGGGCGGCGGCGGAATGGTGGACGACGAGGTCGGCTCCCGGCTGCGCCGCCTCGGCGTGCGTGCCATGGAGCCCTCCGCGGCCACGGCCGCGCTCGGCCAGGCCCTTGACCACGACGAGTCCCACCTGGTGGTGGCCGACATCGACTGGAGCCGGTTCGCCCCCGCGTACACCCTCTCCAGGTCCCGCCCGCTGCTGCGCGCCCTTCCCGAGGTCACCGCGATCCTCGACGACGGCGACGGTGAGGAGGAGGCGGACGGAGCGCCGTTGACGGCGAGGCTCTCCGGGCTGCCCGAGGAGGAGAGACTGGACGTGCTCCGCGAGGCGGTACGGGTGCACGCCGCCAGGGTGCTCGGCCACCCCGGCCCCGAGGCGGTCGACGCGCACCAGAACTTCCTGGAGGCGGGCTTCGACTCCCTGACCTCCATGGAACTGCGCAACGGCCTTGTCAAGGCGACCGGGCTGCGGATGCCCGCGACGGTGGTCTTCGACTATCCCAACCCCTCCGACCTGGCAAAACATCTCCTGGGCGAGCTGGCGGCCCGCCTGGACGGTGCCGGGGAGAACGCGCCGGGCGGGGCGGATCCCTCGGAGACCCCCAGCGCGTTGTTCCACGAGGCCGCCCGCGCGGGGAAGATGCACGAGGCCATGGGGCTCCTGCGGGCGATGGCCGACCTGCGTCCCTCCTTCTCCTCGGTCGGGGAGCTCGACGAGATCCCGCCGCCGGTCAAGCTCGCCTCCGGTCCCGGCACATCCGCGCTCTTCTGCTTCAGCACCCCCATGGCGCTGGGCGGGGCGACCCAGTTCGCCCGGCTCGCGGCGAACTTCCGCGGTGTACGGGACCTCTTCGCGCTCACGGTGCCCGGTTTCGCCAAGGAGGAGAGGCTCCCCGGCACGGTCGACGCCGCGGTGCGGGTGTGGGCGGAGTCCGTACGCCGGGCCGCGGGGGACGAGCCGTTCGTGGTCCTCGGCTACTGCGCGGGCGGTATCTTCGCGCACGCCGCCGTCGGCTACCTGGAGAGCATCGGGATCAACCCGCGAGGACTGATCCTGCTGGACACCTTCATGCCCGATGACAAGGTCATCGACGACATAGGCATGCAACTGGTGCGGGGCATGTTCGACAGGGAGGCGTCGTTCGGCCCGTTCACCAGCGCACGGCTGGCGGCGATGGGCCGCTACTACCGCCTGTTCCGTGAGAGCACGGTGGGCGAGGTGCGCGCGCCCATCCTGTTCCTGCACCCGGACACCCCGCTGACCGGCTTCGACGGTGAGATACCCGTCACCGACGGCTGGCGCGCCTCCTGGCACACCGACCACGTCCTCCGTGAGGTCGAGGGTGACCACTACACCATGCTGGAGGACAGGTCTCCCTCGATGGCCCGTGCCATCGAGGGCTGGCTGGAGTCGCTGGAGTCGCCGCCCGGCGACCGCTGAGAACCGTGCCGCCGGGCTCACCCGGCCCGGCGGCACCTTGGGTGCACCAGCGGCCTCTCGGGTACCGACACCGCTCGCCTTCCGGAACAGGAGACCACGACCGGGCCGACGGTGATCGGCTCGGAGCAGGAAGATCGGTCTGGAACAAGAAAAAGACCGTCAACGACTCCCGAGGGGGCGTTGACGGTCTTTTCGCCATGATCAGTGGCGGATGGTGGACGATACAGGGATTGAACCTGTGACCTCTTCCGTGTCAGGGAAGCGCTCTCCCGCTGAGCTAATCGTCCTCGCTGAAAACCAGAGGTGGAGACGGGATTTGAACCCGTGTAGACGGCTTTGCAGGCCGTTGCCTCGCCTCTCGGCCACTCCACCGAGTGGGGGGCGGATGCCCCTTTTCCGAGCGGAAGACGGGATTCGAACCCGCGACCCTCACCTTGGCAAGGTGATGCTCTACCACTGAGCCACTTCCGCGTGCTTCCGGGACCGGCCCGGACTCACTGTGAGAACTCTAGCGAATACCCGGCGACTCCCCAAACCGAATACGGCCGCTATCTTGAGATGTAAGGAGCCAGGTATGGTTTCACCAGTTACCGCGACTCACCTTACGCGAGAGAGTTGGCAGCATGCGCGACAACGAGGTCGTGACCATCGGGCCGGAGCCGCTGAGCTTCGAGGAGGTCGTCAGGGTCGCCAGGCACGGTGCCCCCGTACGCCTCGGCGACGACGCCGTGGCCGCCATGGCGGCGGCCCGCACCCGGGTGGACGAGCTGGCCGAGAGCCCCACCCCCGCCTACGGCGTCTCCACCGGGTTCGGCGCGCTGGCCACCCGGCACATCGACCCCTCGCTCCGCGCCCAGCTGCAGCGATCCCTCGTACGCTCGCACGCCGCCGGGTCGGGCCCCGAGGTCGAGATCGAGGTCACCCGGGCGATGATGCTGCTGCGCCTGCACACCCTGGCCACCGGCCACACCGGCGTGCGCCCGAAGACGGCCAGGGTGCTGGAGGGCCTGCTCAACGCGCGGATCACCCCCGTCGTGCACGAGTACGGAAGCCTCGGCTGCTCCGGTGACCTCGCGCCGCTCTCCCACGTGGCCCTCACGATCATGGGCGAAGGTGTCGTCCGCGACGCCGTGGGGGAGCGGGCCGACGCCGCGGAGGCGCTTAAGCAGGCGGGGATCGAGCCCGTGGAGCTCGCGGCGAAGGAGGGGCTCGCGCTCGTCAACGGCACCGACGGCATGCTCGGCATGCTCATCCTGGCGATGGACGACCTCACCCGCCTGTTCAGGACCGCCGACGTGAGCGCGGCCATGAGCGTGGAGGCGCTCCTGGGCACCGACCGCGTCTTCGCCGCCGACCTGCAGGCCCTGCGCCCGCATCCCGGGCAGGCGGCCAGCGCCGCCAACCTCAGGGCACTGCTCGACGGCTCGCAGATCATGGACTCCCACCGGGACGGCACCTGCACCCGCGTCCAGGACGCATACTCCCTCAGGTGCGCCCCGCAGGTCGCGGGGGCCGCCCGCGACACCCTGGCGCACGCCGCCCTGGTCGCCGGGCGGGAGCTGGCCTCCGCGATCGACAACCCGGTGGTCCTCGCCGACGGCCGTGTGGAGTCCAACGGCAACTTCCACGGGGCCCCCGTCGGCTACGTGCTCGACTTCCTGGCCATCGCGGTCGCGGACATGGCGAGCATCTCCGAGCGCCGCACCGACCGCATGCTGGACGTGGCCCGCAACCACGGCCTGCCCGCCTTCCTCGCGGACGACCCCGGCGTCGACTCCGGCCACATGATCGCTCAGTACACCCAGGCGGCGGTGGTCTCCGAGCTCAAGCGCCTGGCCGCGCCCGCGAGCGTCGACTCCATCCCGAGCTCCGCGATGCAGGAGGACCACGTCTCCATGGGCTGGTCGGCCGCGCGCAAGCTGCGCCGCTCGGTGGACGGCCTCACCCGGGTGCTCGCGGTGGAGGTCTTCACCGCCGCGCGGGCCCTGGACCTGCGCACCCCGCTGCGGCCGGCCCCGGCGACCGCGGCCGTCGTGGACGCCCTGCGCCAGTCCGTTCCCGGGCCGGGCCCCGACCGCTTCCTCGCTCCGGAGATCGAGACGGTGGTCCAGCTCGTCGCGGCCAACGCGATCGTCGCCGCAGCGGAGACGATCACCGGTCCGCTGTCGTAGGGCCGGTACGGCGCCGCCACGGGCCGGCGGCTCCCGGCCCGCCGACGGGGCCGGCGGGCGCGGCCGCCGTCACCGGCTCCTGTCCGCCGCCCGCACCCTGGTACGGCTGCCGGCCGGAGCAGCGGGACAATAGGGAAGTGCATGATTCTTTTGCGCATGTCACCGGATATCTGGCAACCGGGCTCCGGGACCTCACCACCGATCTCGCCGCGCTGGACGGCGAGGGGTGGTGGGCCGTCGTGGTCGACTACGAGGGCAAGGTGACGTGCGCCCGGTTCGGCGACGTCCGCAGGGCACCGCTGCCCGCGCCGCGAGGCCCCTGGCGGGGGCCGCACCCGTCGTCGTGGCGCACCTCCCTGGACCGGGCCGCCTACGAGGACGGCGTACGGCGCGTCCGCGCCCACATCGAGCGTGGCGAGGTCTACCAGGCCAACCTCTGCCGGGTGCTGACCGCGCCGCTCCCCGCGGGGGAGGAGCCGGACCCGCTCGCCCTGGCCGTACGGCTGGCGGAGGGCAACCCCGCCCCCTACGCCGCCACGGTGAGCCTGCCGGGACTGGCCGTCGTGTCGGCCTCCCCGGAGCTCTTCCTGTCCAGGAACGGCGATGTGGTCGAGTCCAGGCCGATCAAGGGAACCGGGGTCACCGCGGGGGATCTGCTGGAGAAGGACCACGCGGAGAACGTGATGATCGTCGATCTCGTCCGCAACGACCTGGGCAAGGTCGCGGTGGTCGGTTCGGTGAGCGTGCCCGCCCTGTGCGAGGTGGAGGAGCACCCGGGTCTCGTGCACCTGGTCTCCACGGTCCGGGCGCGGCTCGCGCCGGAGTACGGGTGGCCGGACCTGTTCTCCGCGACCTTCCCGCCGGGCTCGGTGACCGGGGCCCCGAAATCCTCGGCCCTGCGGATCATCGATGAGCTCGAACCAGAGCCGCGCGGGCCCTACTGTGGGACCGTGGGCTGGGTCGACGCCGACCGGCGGCGGGCCTGCCTGGCCGTGGGGATCCGCACGTTCTGGCTGTCGTCCGACGAGATCCGTTTCGGTACCGGCGCGGGCATAACCTGGGGGAGCGACCCGCGACGCGAATGGGACGAGACCGAGTTGAAGGCCTCCCGGCTCATCGCGCTGGCATCAACATCAGGTTCAGAAGGAGTCGGATGAACGTACCTATATGGCTTAACGGGGCACTTGTCGCTCCGGATCAGGCCACCGTCTCGGTATTCGATCACGGCTTGATGGTCGGTGACGGGGTGTTCGAGACCATCAAGTGCGTGAACGGCACCACGTTCGCGCTCACCCGCCACCTCGACCGGCTCACGCTCTCGGCGCGGCGGATGGATCTGCCCGACCCCGACGTGGAGGCGATCGCCGACGGGGTCCGCGCCTGCCTGGCCGAGGCCCCGCCCTGGAAGCTCGGCCGCGTCCGCGTCACCTACACCAGCGGCCCGGGACCGCTCGGCTCCGACCGGGGCGACCAGGGCTGCACGACCGTGGTGATCGTCGACGAGCAGAAGCCGTTCCCGGCCACCGCCGACGTCACCGTCGTGCCCTGGCCGCGCAACGAGCGCGGTGCGCTCGCCGGGGTGAAGAGCACCTCCTACGGCGACAACGCCAAGGCGCTGTTCTACGCCAAGGCCAGGGGCGGAGGCGAGGCGATCTTCGAGAACCTCGCGGGCGACCTCTGCGAGGGCACCGGCAGCAACATCTTCGTCGTACGCGACGGGAGGCTGCTCACCCCCACGCTCGCCTCGGGCTGCCTGGCGGGGGTCACCCGCGCGCTCGCCCTGGAGTGGTGCGGGGGCATCGAGGAGGACGTCCCGCTCTCGGCCCTGTACGAGGCCGAGGAGGCGTTCCTCACCTCCACCACCCGCGACATCCAGCCGATCCGCGCGGTCGACCAGACCGTGCTGCCCGCCGCGCCCGGCCCGATCACCGCCAAGGCCATGCGGGTCTTCGCCGAGCGCTCCGCCGCCGACCTCGATCCCTGAGCGACCCCTGAGCCCCGGCTCCCGGCTCCGGTGAGGGCGCGCCCTCACCGGGCCGGTCGTCCGGCTGCTCGCCGATCCCGTATCCCGCACGCGCCCCCCGATCGACGCGAGGACTCACCTGCCGCGTCGATCGGACATCACCGCTGAGACGCGACGATGTGGCACGTGTGGGAAACGGGGCTAGTAGGACACCTGGGTCTGCGCGTTCAGCTCCTTGATCTTGACCTTGGAGGCCGGATCGGTGAGCGGGTCGTCGATGCGGAGCACGTCCAGGCCCCTGGTGATGTCACTCGAGTAGATGTGGCCGTTGTAGTAGTACGCCGACCAGGATCCGCCGAGCCCCGGGATCGGGCCCCGCTCGAAGAAGCCGATCTCCCGGGGCTTGTCCGCGTCGGTGAAGTCCCAGACGGACACCCCGCCCTGGTACCACGCCTGGACCATGATGTCCTTGCCCGGCACCGGCAGCAGCGACCCGTTGTGCGCGACGCAGTTCTCCTCGGCGGCCTGCTCCCTCGGGATCTTGAAGTAGCCGCGGAGCGTGAGCTTGCGGTCCTTGCCGAGGTCGTACACCGCGTTGGCGCCCTTGGTCTTCGGGGTGTTGGAGTCACAGGTCGCGCTGACGCCGCCGCCCAGCTCGTCCCCAAAGATGATCTTGGTGGCGTCGTTGTTGAACGTCGCCGAGTGCCAGATGGAGAAGTTCTCCTTGTCGCTCACGTGCTGGAGCACCTTGGGATTGACCCGGTCGGCGATGTCCAGCAGGATCCCGTCGCCGAAGCAGGCGGCGGCGGCGAGGTCCTTCTCCGGGTAGACCGTGAGGTCGTGGCAGCCGCCGATCCCGTCCTCGGGGAGCTGGTCGGAGAGCACCGGCTTCGAGACCACCTTGGCGGTCTCCGGAGCCTTGACGGGCACCTCGACCACGGAGATCTTGTTGTGCGGCGCGGGGCAGGTCGTCGACTCGGGCTCCGGGCCAGGGGAGGAGATGTAGAGGTAGACCTTGTCCGAGCTCTTGCCGGGCACGAGGGTGTGAGTGTGGGAGCCGCAGTCGGTACGGACCGCCGAGACGAACCTCGGGTGGCTCTTGTCCGAGATATCGAAGATCCGGATGCCCTCGAAGCCGTCGGACTCCGGCTCTCCGCGCTGGGCGTCGCACTCGGTGCCGGCCCGGACGGAGTCGATCGAGAGGAACAGCAGGTCCCCGCTCACCGAGATGTCGTTCTGCTCACCGGGGCAGAGCACCCGGCTGACCACCGAGGGACTCGACGGCTCGGAGATGTCGAAGACGGTGAAGCCGTCGAAGTTGCCGACGAACGCGTAGTCCCCCTGGAAGGCCAGGTCGGTCCCCCACGCCTGGGGTCCGTCGAGCGGGGCGCCGGGAGGCACGTTGGCCACATGCGTGATGTTGTCGCTGTGGATGCCGTCACCGGAGATGTCGGGAGCGGAGGTCGTCTGCCCCGTGGAGCTCGGGCTCTCCTCCGGCGTGGCCGGAGGGGCCGAGGTGGCGGCGGACGGTGGCGAGGCCGCGGGGGTCGGATCCGCCCCGCACCCGGCCACGAGAAGTAACCCGGCCAGGCCGAATGCCACGATCGGTCGCACGGTGCCCCCAATATGTCGGTCCACTTGCCCCATTATTGAAGCTATGCGGAGGATGCGTGTGCCGAGTCAGGTTATCGCCATGATCATGGTGATATCGGTTCTCGGTGGATGCGCGGAGACCGGATCGGAGCGGCCTGCCCCGCTCGTCGCCGAATCCGGCGTGTCCGTGATCATCCCTGGTGGCCCTGGAGAGAGCGGTCGCACGGCGAGACCGGGCGAGAGGCTGGGAGAGTCCGAGGCGCGCGTCACCGCGGCCGACGTGAGGTTCGCCGAGGGCATGATCCCGCACCACCGGCAGGCGCTGGAGATGGCGGCGCTGGTGCCCTCCAGATCGTCGTCCCCGTCCCTGCGAAGGCTCGCCGAGCGGATCACCGCCGCGCAGCGACCCGAGATCGCGGCCATGACCTCATGGCTGAAGACGGTGGGAAGGACTCCGGGCGAACACGGCGGCCACGACGCGCACACTCTCCCGCTGGAGGAGATGAACCGGCTCAGGGCGGCCAGGGGGACGGCCTTCGACACGCTTTTCCTCACCCTCATGATCACTCATCACGAGGCGGCGGTCACGATGGCCGGGCTCCAGCTGCGCGAGGGCGCCGACCGGGCCATGCTGGCCACCGCCAAGGACGTCGTGGCGGGCCAGGGCATCGAGATCGCCCGGATGCGGGACCTGCTCAGATCCGGAACCTGACGTGCTCCCCGGCCTGAGGGGCGGAGCGCCGCGGACGATTTCGGTAGCCGGGCACGGCCCCGCGGGGCGCGGGTCAGGAACTCCAGAGCATGTTGCTGAGCTCGGCGTCGAGGTCCATGAAGTCGGTCTCGCGACCGGCGGGGACCAGCTCGTAGGTCCGGTGCAGGAACTCCGTGAGCGGAGCCAGCGGCACCTCGAACAGGGCCTGGCCGAACGGCGAGGTGAGGCTTATGTGCAACGTGCGTTCGCCGTCGGCGCGCGCCGGCCACACCTGGACGTCCCCGTCGCCGACCCGCCGCACGATGCCGACCGTCAGCAGCTCGCGAGCGAAGATCCACTCGACGGGCTCGTCGTTGCCCACGTGGAAGGCCATCCTGATCGCGTACGGATCACCGGCCGTATAGCTGAGTCCGGCGAGCAGGGGGACGGTGGTACGGTCGGGGACCACAAGCCGAAGGCCTAGCTCGGCAGAGACGGTGGCGCTGTTCATCGTCAGCCAAACCTTTTTCGTCGTCGGTCCCCTCTGCGGGGCTTTCACTGCTCTCACTGCTGCGAACGGCTTCGTCCCTCGTGAGCTACCACGCGGAACAAAGAAACCTGTAGGAAAGATTCCGCCTCCACGCCCTTCTGTAACACACATCACAGCGCGACATTTGGGCATCTACCTGGCTAAACATCACCAACAGGGCCGTATTTGCAAGGGTTTTGCGTCTCGTTTTGGTCACCGTCGACTCCCTGGCAGGGCGTCTCGGGTGATTCGGGTCGAGCGCGGGTCGTTCGGTGCTTCTACGGATCAGGACGATGCTATGACACCGTAGCCCCCCGCCGGATGCATCCTCGGACCTTTGCCTCCCGACCGTGTCGTCTTTCAAGATCATTCTAGTGGCGAACACCGCTTCGCGAGTGCTCCCGGATTGCTGTATGGTTTTCCACGTCGGCACCGTGAGGGGCCGCACAGGGCGGGCGATTAGCTCAGCGGGAGAGCGCTTCGTTCACACCGAAGAGGTCACTGGTTCGATCCCAGTATCGCCCACACTAGCAAGTCGCAGGTCAGGGCCCCTCGGCTGACACCAGCCGAGGGGCCCTCCTCTGTTCATGACAGGGTCGTGCGGCCACGCCGCCTCGGGGATGCCAGGGAAGATCCGACCCGGCCGCCACGCCTCCAGAGGTCTCCGCCTCTCCGCGTCCGGCCCCGCTCTCGTGGTGAGCGGCGCGGAAGGAACGACGAACGTCGCCCGCGTTCAACGGTGTCCGATTTGTCCTCCAGGTCCGCATGCGACCAGGCGGGCGTCCTGGGTTCCCCCGTGCGCGCCCCAAGTGGTGGGATGGCCAAACCCCGGGCGTGCGGGCTGGTCCCCCTCGCTACGGCCGGTACGGCCTCGGGGCCGAAGCGTTCTCGGGTTGTGAGACCTGACCGTCCGCGGGATGGCGACGGTAGGGGCGCGGCGACGATATCGGTCCAGCCGATCAGGCGAGCCAGGCCGATGGCCGGGTCGCGCGGGTTCGCCATGATCCGGCCGCGGTGCCGATCTGGATATCGGCTCGGGTGAGAAGACGGTTCACGGGCTACGCCGAGAGCGACCTCCCGCGATCCAAGGTCGTCAAGGCATCGGTTTCGCATCCGAGCCCGCCGCATCGCCACCGCGAGTGAAGCGGCGGGCCTCCCGGCCGTCCGGCGCTGTGGGTCCCGAGCGGCTTTCCCGAAGCCGTGGAACTCGTGACGTGACCGTAAAGCCGGTTCTGGTTCGGCACCGCAGACGACGGCAGCGCCACCCGATCCGTCAGTCGGACGGCCGACCTCAATGCCCCCACCATCAAGGGAAAGTATCAGTCAAAATCCCTATCTAAACGGCATTGGGTCACGGGTCTGAGGAAAATTCTAGTTCTTATCGTCAACGCGCGCCCGGAGCCGATTCCGTGGATATAAACGAGCGGGATACTCCTCTCCAGTAAGGAGCGCGATGGGTGCCCGGTTGCTGACAGACGAGCAAATCGAAAGGTTCGTCCAGGACGGATTCGTGAAGGTGGAGGGCGCGTTCCCCAGAGATCTTGCCGCCGAGGCGTGTGGCCTGCTGTGGAAGCAGCTCGACATGGATCCGGACGACCCGGGGACGTGGACCAGAGAAGTGGTCAGACTGGGGCTCCAGGAGGCCGAGCCGTTCGTGCGCAGTGCCAACACTCCGGAATTGCACGCCGCTTTCGATCAATTGGTCGGGCCCGGACGATGGACGCCCATCGAGAAGGTCGGCACATTTCCGGTGCGATTTCCCCGGGCGAAGCCGCCGGAGGAGGCCGAGGACTACGGTTGGCACATCGACGCCAGTTTCCTGACAGCCGAAGCGGAGGCGGCGAACGCGCTGAGTTGGGAGGGCGAACTGGCGCTCGTCCCACCCAACTATGACAAGATCCTTCGCTGCAACGTGACCTCGCGGGGCCGGTCGTTGCTGCTGCTCCTGCTCTACACCGACACGGGCGAGCGTGACGCGCCGACGCTCCTGCGCGTTGGTTCCCATCTGGACGTGCCGCCGCTGCTCGCGCCGTACGGCCCGGAGGGGACCTACCTGGAGGCGGCGGGCGTGGGAGCGCACAGGCCGCTCACCTTGGCCACGGGCGAGGCGGGCGATGCCTACCTCTGCCATCCGTTCCTGGTGCACACGCCCATCTCCAACACGGGCCTGCGCCCCCGGTTCATGGCCCAGCCGTCGCTGCTGCCGGTCGGGGAGCTGGACCTCGACCGGGCGGATGGAGAGTGTTCACCGGTCGAGCGTGCGATCCGCCTCGGCCTGGGCAGGGAGGACGAGCGTTAGCGCCATGGAAGAACGGACGAAGAATCCCCCGTGGCAGAGCCTGGTGGGGCTCGTCTTCGGAGGCATGGCCACGCAGGTGGTGGGCCTGGCGGCGCGGCTCAAGCTGCCCGACGCGATCGGCGACGGCGAGCGCGGCGCGGCCGACCTCGCGGCCGAGTACGGCATGCGCGAGAACGCGATGCTCCGGCTGCTGCGCGCGCTGGTCGCGCTGGAGGTCCTGACGGAGGCGAGTCCAGGCCGCTTCGGCGTCGCCCAGGTGGGCGAGCTCCTGCGCGCCGATCGGCCCGGGTCGATGTACGCGCTCGCTCGGATGATCACTGAGCCCGCAATGCTGAGCGCCTGGCAGAACCTGGAGTTCAGCCTGCGCACGGGCAGCCCCGCCTTCGAGGAGACGTTCAAGACCGACTTCTTCGGTTATCTGGCCGATCACCCCGAGCTGTCGCGGCTGTACAACGCCGCGATGAGCCAGGGCACGCTGAGTGTGGCCGAAGCGGTCGCGAAAGGCTATGACTTCAGCGGATTCGAGACCGTCGTGGACGTGGGCGGTGGAGACGGCACGCTGATCTCTGCCGTGCTGCGGGCGCACCCGGGGCTGACAGGAGTGGTCTACGACAGCGCCGCGGGCGCGTCAGCGGCGAAGCAGACCCTTGACAGAGCAGCAGTGGCGGAACGCTGTGCGGTCGAGACCGGCGACTTCTTCGCCGGCGTTCCCGGCGGCGCCGACCTCTACCTGCTCAAGAGCATCGTGCACGGCTGGGACGACAACCGGGCGGGGACGATCCTGCGGCACTGCCGGCAAAGCGTCGCCCCCCACGGACGGATCCTGATGATCGAGCACGTTCTTCCCGACGAGGTACCACCGGACGCGAATCCGTTCACCTATCTCAACGACCTCAACTTGCTCGTCAACGGCCACGGCCTGGAGCGGACTCGTGCCGACTTCGAGCGGCTGTGCGACAGCGGCGGCCTCACCCTGACCGGGATCGAGCCACTGCCGCCAACCGGCTTCTGCTGGATCGAGGCGCGGCCGGGGTAACCTGGGGGGCCTCGACGACAAGGACGGGCAGATTGGTGTACCTGTACGAGACGGCACGGGTGGATCACAGCGACCTCGCCAGCGGCTCCGTTCTCCACTCCGCCCCCGGCATGCCCGCCTTCCCGGTACGGCTCGCCGCGGAGATCTTCCAGCGAGCCCTGGCTCTGCGCGGTGGCGCGGAGCCGGCCGTGGTGTGGGACCCCTGCTGCGGGAGCGGCTACCTGCTGACCGTGCTGGCCCTCCTCCACCGCCCGCGCGTCAAGGCACTGCTCGCCTCCGACCTTTCTGAGGACGCACTCGGTACGGCACGGGCCAACCTGGAGCTGCTGACCGAGAGCGGCCTGCAAAACAGGGCGGCGGAACTGGCGGATAAGGCGGAACGCTTCGACAAACCCGGCTACGCGCAGGCCGCCGAGGCGGCGGAGCGGCTCGCCCGCCGGCTGGCCGCGGGCGGCGGCCCGGTGCCCCACCGGCTCCGGCGGGCCGACGTCTTCGACCCTGCCCAGCTGGGCGCGGCGATCGACGGTCACGAGCCGGACATCGTGATCACCGATCCGCCCTACAACGAGCAGACCAACTGGCAGGGAGGCCATCAGGACAAGGACCTGCCGGCGATGATGGCGGCGCTGGGGGAGGTCCTGCCACCGCACACGGTGGTCGCCGTGGCCGTCCGGGGCCGTCGCGTGCCCGCGGGGGCGGGCGTCCGCCCCCGTCAGCTGCTGCGGATCGGTACCAGAGCGGTCGCCTTCTTCGCCGCCGCCGACCTCACTGCCGCCGGCCGGTCCTCGCCACGGTGATCCGCTGCCGGGACGCCTCGTAGAGGATCGCGGTGGCCGCGTTCGCGGCGTTCAGCGAGCTCGCCGCCCCGACCATGGGGATGCTCACCATCGTGTCGCACGCCTCGCGCCATGTGCTGCTGAGCCCGCTGGTCTCGTTGCCGACCAGCAGGAGCGTCGGCTGGGTGAAGTCGAAGTCGAAGACGTCGCAGTCGCCGTGCTCGTCGGTGCCCACCACGACGATCGGCTTGCCGCGCTTACGTTGCGCGACCACCCAGCCCAGCACGTCGCTCGGCGCGGGCACCCGGACCGCCGGCAGGGAGAACAACGAGCCCGTGCTCGCCCTGACCGATTTCGGGTCGTACACGTCGGCGGCGTGACCGGCCACGATCAGCCCGTGCGCGCCCAGGGCGTCGGCCGAGCGGATGATGCTGCCGATGTTGCCGGGGCTCGTCGGGCGATCGAACACGACGCCCAGGAAGTCGTCCTCGACCGCGATGCGGCCGAGGTCGTCGTCGGGCATTCCCACGACGGCGACGGCCTCGGGCGGCGCCTCGTTCTTCTCGCCCAGATCCGCCAGCATCTCGGGATCCATCGCGATCCGGTCGACTCGCACCGTGCGCAGCAGCTCCTCCAGCCACTTCGAAGGATTGCGCTGCTCGTTGTGGATGAGCGCGTGGACGGGCCAGCCGTGTTTCACCGCGAGCGAGATCGGACGGACTCCCTGGACCAGGAATTCGCGGGCTCGGGTCCGCTTGTTGCGGTTGGTGAGCAGAGACTCCCACTGCTGGAACCGAGCATTGCGCGTGGTGATTCGCCGAATCGCCGGCACGTGTGTCCTCATCGGTCGTAGCGGGTCGCCGTAGGGCGGCTCGCTGGTCGGTAGCCGTCCGGCGGGTGGGCACTTCTGTGTCCTGGGCCTTGAATCCTGCCGAAAGACAGCACCCCGCTGGTTGGCCGGGAGAATGGAGCGCTCGGGCGAGGACGTGGGGGCCGGCTCGTCGGCATCCGCTTTGGCCGCCTCAAAACCGGCGGGCTCCCCGAGGAGGCAACCGCCTGATCGCATCATCCTTGAATCGCTACGACTTGACACAGTTATGACCTGGGATGTCTTTCAGCCCGACCGACCGCTCCAGTAGGTCACCCTATGCCTTCACCACCTCCAGCTCGGGCAGTGGGAAGACGAGTCTCCCGCCGGAGCGCAGGAAGTCGCGCTCGCGGGCGATCACCGGCTCCCGGTAGATCCAGGGGAGGACCAGGAACTGGTCGGGGCGGCGTGCCTTGGCCTCCTCCTCGGAGACGATCGGGATGCCGGTGGCCGGGGTGTAGCAGCCGAACTTGTCGTGGTTCACCTCGGCGATGCACGGCAGGTCGGCCTCGCCGAGCCCGCAGTACTGCAGGATCACGTTGCCCTTGGTGGAGGCGCCGTACCCGAGGGTGAGCAGGCCGTTCTTCCGCGACTCGGCGAGGAAGTCGAGCAGGCGGTCGCGGTGCTCCACGGTCCGCCGCGCGAACGAGGCGAGCGGGAGGTCCTTCTCTCCGCCGCGGATGGTCGCCAGGGCCGCTTCGTTGACCTGGGAGCGGGCCGTACGCCTGGCCAGGACGACCGACAGGCTTCCGCCGTACACCGCGTTCAGCTCGGCGTCCAGGACCTTCAGCCCCGCGCGCTCGGCCATCCACTCGATCTGGCGCAACGCGTAGTAGTCCAGGTGCTCGTGGCAGACCACGTCGTAGGCGGTGGCACGGAGCATCGCGGGCATGTAGCTCTGCTCGATCACCCAGATGCCGTCGTCGGTCAGCAGCTCCCGTACCTCGCGCATGAAGTCCAGCGGGCGAGGCAGGTCGTAGAACATCGCGATGGAGGTGACGACCTTGGCGCGGCGTCCGCCGAGCAGGTCGCGGGAGAAGAAACCGGTGATCCGCTCGATGTGCGGGGGATAGAACTCGGCGAAGGCGGAGGCCGCGGGATCCACGCCGACCAGGGTGGGGCCGTCGGCGGGGTAGGCCGACAACAGGGTGCCGTCGTTGCTGCCGATGTCCACGACCATGTCGCCGGCGCCGAGCTCGACCATGTCCGTGATGGCGGCGACCTTGCCGCGCAGGTGCTCGACCATGGAGCGGTTCAGACCTGACCGGTAGCCGTAGCGCTCTCCGTACATGAGACCGAAGTCCGCGGTGTGGCGCAGCTGCACCAGTCCGCAGCCGCTCGGCGAGCAGACCACCAGCTCCAGCGGGACCCGTGGCACAGGCTCGTCGAGGGTACGCGGGAAGACGCCGGTGAGCGCCTGCGTGCCCAGGTCGAGCACGGGCAGCAGGTCGGTGTTGTCGCAGATGCGGCAGCGGTCGATGACCGTCATGTGCGCCTGGTCTGTCATGTCTCTCCAAGACGTGCTCGGCTGTGATCTTTGAGCCAGCAGACCACGTCCGAGGCGTCCGGCCAGTCGGCCTCGGGCTCGGTGACCACGGGGAACTGGTCATCGACCCGGTCGCTGTCGAAGGTGGAGCGCGAGCCGACGGCGTCCCTGATCTCCCTCAAGGTGATCGTCGTCCGCGCGCCCAGTTCCCACAGCCCTTCGGCGTCGAGATGGTCGGCCACCCACCGGCCGCACCAGTCGACCGGTGCGAAACTCTGCCGTGACGACCCCGCCGCGTAAACCGGTTGGTCGCCGAGGATGTCCTGTAGGACACCCTTGGTGTAGCCCGTGCCGTACATGGGGCCCAGGCGGACGATGAGCCGACCCGCGCAGAGCTCCTCGGCCTCGGCCCGGTGCCGGCCGTAGGGGGTGTCCAGCTGGGTGCGCGCGGAGATGGTGCTGATCTGGAGGAACCTCTTCCACTCCCAGTCGCGCAGGAACGCCTCGGTCTTGACCACCGTCTCGCGGTGGTCGTCCTCGGGGTGGTGGCGCGCCCAGTAGCGGCGGGACGGGCAGGCCGCATTGATCAGCACGTCGAACGGGCCGCTGCGGCGTGCCTCCTCGTAGTTCTCGCGACCGACGGGCACCGCCGCGCCGCCGAGGGCGCGGACGATGGCCGATCCGACGAAGCCCCGCGCGCCGGCGACGGCGACTCTCACACGCGCTCCAGGGTGTGTGGCAAGGGCTCGACCTGCACCAGCGGCGGGTCACACTCGTCCCACGGCTTGGTGAGCATGGCGATGAACGTCAGGGACGAGATGGCGTGCACGGCGTGCATGACCCCGATCGGTGTCCTGGTGCACACCCCGCGAGAGACGTGGATGAACTCCTCGGGGCACTTCGGGTCGTTGGAGTCGTCCTTGGTGACCAGCACGCCTTCACCCTCGACGAAGAGCAGGTATTCGACAAAGTGCGGATGGTAGTGCAGGCCGCGGACCTTTCCGGGGTGCAGGTGCAGCATGTTGAATTCCAAGATGGGGTCGGGCGGCACCCAGGTGAAAATGCCGCCGCGCCCGTCTCTGACGGTATCCAAGTTGCAGGACGGTTTGAGGACTTCGATTTTCATACAACTTCCACTCGGCTCGTTCCTCTGGGCACAGGAGTAACCGAGGTTAACGTGCCTTAGCGGGATTGGGGCTGAGGGAAATGCTAGATTTTGGCGCCGGCCGACTGTGGCGGTGCCCGCCCAGGGCGGACGCGCCAGGCGCCTCGGCATTCACTAGTAAATTCACTAAACTGTTTTCCTGATTCGTGATGTCGGAAAGAATATTGCGTATCGTGAGCCGTGATATGGGCAATGTGCCCGTTTCAACTATGGCTGGATGACAGTTGACCGTCGGCGTAAGGTGATACCTCGCGCGGATGTCCTCATGGCTGGAGATTATCCTGACTAAGCGCGCACTGATCACTGGGATTACCGGCCAAGACGGCACTTATCTCGCGGAGTACCTTCTCGCGGCCGGTTATGAGGTATTCGGGATGATACGGGGTCAGGCGCCGCCTGCCACCCGTGACAGGAAGCGGCCCAATCCGGAGGTCAGGCTCGTCAGCGGTGATCTGCTGGACCAGTCCAGCCTGATCGCGTCGATCGAGAAGGTGCAGCCGGCCGAGGTCTACAACCTTGGTGCGCTGTCATATGTCCCCATCTCGTGGCAGCAGGCGGCGACCACGGCGGAGATCACCGGGATGGGCGTTCTTCGCGGTCTGGAAGCGCTCAGGATCGTCAGCGGGGTAACCGCCTCCCAGACTCCGGGGCCGGGGCAGCCGCGCTTTTATCAGGCATCCTCGTCGGAGATGTTCGGAAAGACCAGAGAAACGCCACAGAACGAGCTCACGCCGTTTCATCCGCGCAGCCCGTACGGCGTGGCGAAGACGTTCGGCCATTACACGGTGCAGAACTACCGTGAGTCGTACGGCATGTTCGCGGTCTCCGGCATTCTGTTCAACCACGAGTCGCCGATACGCGGCGCCGAGTTCGTGACACGGAAGGTGTCGCTCGGTGTGGCCGCCATCAAACTCGGCCTGCGCGACTCCCTGCAGCTGGGCAACCTGGACGCGGAACGCGACTGGGGTTTCGCCGGCGACTACGTGCGGGGCATGGCGTTGATGCTGGCGCAGGACGAGCCGGAGGACTTCGTGCTGGGCACCGGCGTCACGCACAGCGTGAAAGAGCTGGTCGCATCGGCCTTCGCGCACGTCGGTCTGGATTGGCGCAAGTACGTGGTCGTGGACCCCCTGCTGCTGCGTCCGGCCGAGGTCGACCAGTTGTGCGCCGACCCGGCGAAGGCGGGGGAGAGGCTCGGCTGGAAGCCCGCCGTCCCCTTCGAGGAACTGGTCGCCATGATGGTGGACAGCGATATGCGGTTGCTGCGGGACTCGCGCCACGACCTCAACTCTCAGGTGCCCGAGGTGGCCTCGTCGTGGTGAGCCCTCGTGCCGGACGGCCCAAAGACCTAAGGACACGTGATGACCTCAGCAGATCTGGATAGCCACCGTAACCTTGCTGCCCACGGAGGTGGCGAAAGGGAGGGATTCCTCTCCTGGTTCGCGGAGCGGACCCGGATGTCCGGCTGCCACGTGGACCGCGCGCCGCTGACCGAGCTGCGCGGATGGGCGTTCGACGAGGCCACGGGGAACCTGGCGCACGAGAGCGGTCGGTTCTTCGTGGTCGAAGGGCTGCATGTCCACACGAGCTACGGCGCGGTTCGCGAGTGGAGCCAGCCGATCATCAACCAGCCGGAGATCGGTATCCTTGGCCTGTTGGTGAAGATGGTGGACGGCGTGCCCCACTGCCTGATGCAGGCCAAGATGGAGCCGGGCAACCTCAACACGATGCAGCTCTCGCCGACCGTCCAGGCCACGCGGAGCAACTACACCCGCGTCCACCGCGGCAGCCGCACGAAGTACCTCGAGTACTTCACTCACCCGCCCGCCCGGCGGGTCCTGGTCGACGTCCTGCAGTCGGAGCAGGGCTCCTGGTTCCTGCGCAAGCGCAACAGGAACATGGTCGTCCAGGTCAACGAGGACTTGCCCGTCTCCGACGAGCACTGCTGGCTGTCCCTGCGGGAGATCAGGAAACTACTGCGGATCGACGGGCTCGTGAACATGGACACCAGGACCGTGCTGTCCTGCCTGCCCGCCTTCTTCTCCCACGTCGGCAGCACGCTCGCGGAGGAGGAGGGGATGGCCGCGGCGTTGGCCCGCTCCGTCAACGGGCAGGGCACGGCCCATCACGGCATGGTGGGCGTCCTGAGCTGGTTCACCTCGGCCAAGAGCCGTCACGAGCTGGCCGTCCGCCGGGTGCCTCTGCGCGGGCTGCCGGGTTGGCGCGACACCGGGGACGAGATCACCCATGATGACGGACGGCACTTCAGCATCATCGGGGTCACCGTACGCGCGAACCACCGCGAGGTGACCGAGTGGGACCAGCCGCTGTTGCACCCGCAGGGGCGCGGACTGGTCGCCTTCGTGGTGAAGAACATCGACGGGGTGGCGCACCTGCTCGTTCACGCGCGCTTCCAGGCGGGCCTGCTGGACGCCATGGAGATGGGGCCCACCGTCCAGTGCAACCCTGAGAACTATCCCGAGGGCCCGCCGATCTTCCTCGACTACGTGCTGAGCGTCTCCGCCGAGCGGATCCTGTACGACACGATCCTCGCCGAGGAGGGCGGCAGGTTCCATCACTCGCAGAACCGCTACCTGCTGGTGGAAGCGGACGAAGACTTCCCGCTGGAGATACCGGAGGACTTCTGCTGGGTCACCGCCCACCAGCTCACCGCCCTGCTACGGCACGGCTACTACGTCAACGTGGAAGCACGCAGCCTGCTGACCTGCCTGCACAGTCTGGGGTGAGCGTCATGTCCACGCATCCGATCAGGCTCGGCCTGCTGGGCTGCGCCGACATCGCCTGGCGTCGCACCCTACCGGTGATCCAGTGCGAGCCCGCGGTCGAGTTGGTGGCCGTCGCGGCCAGGGACATGGCCAAGGCCAAGGTGTTCGCCGATCATTTCGGCGGCAAGGCCGTGGAGGACTACCAGGCGCTCCTGGAACGGCCGGACATCGACGCCGTCTACATCCCGCTGCCCGCTGGACTACATCGCGAGTGGATCGTCAGGACGCTGAACGCGGGCAAGCACGTGCTCGTGGAGAAGCCGCTCACCACACGATACGTCGACACGGTCGAGGTTCTGGAGCTGGCCGGGGCACGAGGGCTGACGCTGATGGAGAACCTCACATTTCTCCGGCACGGCCTGCACGCCGCCGTCCAAAACCTGGTGGCCGGCGGGGAGGTCGGCGAGCTGCGCATGCTCAGCGCCACCTTCGGCTTCCCGCCGCTCAGCCCGAAGGACATCCGCTACCGGCCGGACCTGGGCGGCGGCGCCCTGCTCGACGTCGGCGTGTACCCGCTCAGCGCGGCCCAGCGTTTCCTCGGCCCCGATCTCGAGGTGGTCGGCGCGACGCTGAAGGAGGATCCGAAGTACGGTGTCGATGTGGCGGGCAACGCGTTGCTGTCCACGCCCGACGGCAGGACGGCTCATATCGCCTTCGGGTTCGAGCATGTCTACCGCTGCGATTACGCGCTGTGGGGCAGCCAAGGGCGGATCTTCGTCGACCGCGCTTACACGCCTCCGCCGACCTGGCACCCGGTGATCCGGCTGGAGCGCCAGAACGAGGTGCGGAAGGTGATCCTGCCGCCCGAGGACCAGTTCGCCAATACCCTCCGCGCGTTCCTTCGCGCTGTGAGCGCTTCCGAGCCGTCGGCCGACGCGGAAGTGGCGATCCGCGTTCAGTCGCGGTTGGTCGATCAGATCAGGGACCGGGCGCGTTCTCCGTACCGCGGCGGCCAGGCCGGCACATCGGTGACGTAATTACCGGACGACCACCGGCGGATGCCGTGGTCCCCAGGTCGAGCGCCACTCGGACACCGCCGCCAACCGGCATATCAACACCGATTCCATCACATCTGGATCAGTGACCGATTCGGTTTTCCGCAACCAATGTTAGTAAATCCACTAGAGCGATTTCAAGATCATTGTTGGCCCGGTCTTCCGTGTTATTGTTGCCATGTATTCCTAACTGCTTGAGTTAGGCCTAGTTACCCAGACCTTGACAGATGAGTTTCTTGTGGGGTATGGGTTGTAAAGTCGTGCCTGGACGCGTTCCGTGTTCTCTGTGTAGCGACACGACATCACTATGTAATACGGCATGACCGGATCTCTGTCCGGCGAGAGGGGGATGCCATGTGAGAACAAATTAGAGACGAGATCGTCGATCACATCGACAGGCGTCGATAGGAATGGATAAGGCCGATAGATAAGAGGATCATGCAATCCAACTCTACTACCCCCTTATCGGAACTACACGTCAAAATCATAGAAAGTATCGCTGCAGGTGAACGAACACTCAAGATCGCCGGCAAACTCTATCTGAGTCGCCAAGGGGTCGAATATCACGTCAGCAAGCTCTTGCAGCAGCTTCGGGTGCCGAACCGTCCGGCGCTCGTCGCCAAAGCGTATTCGATGGGAATTTTACTTCCCGGCACGTGGCCGCCCGAAGCTCCGCGGAAAGACGGCCGCATCCCGCCGCCCCGGCTGGAGAGATTCACCGTTCCTTAAGAGCCGGAACGAGATCGCCGGAAGGCTTCTGCCATGATGTCGTGGCCGACCCGTTGAAGCGCGCCGGGTCGACGCCCGCGACTCCAAATACAAGCTCTCCCATTCTGCTCCGGACACATCCGGACCGTTGGACAGGACAAATTCGCGTCGCTGTGCTCGCGTAGCCGCTCCACCACCTGGCGGGTGTGCTCCAAAGCTGCCTCACCGAGAAAACGCCCGGGGTCTCGAAGCGGTTGTGCCGGGGTGACCAGGGATGCGACACGACGACGAATGGAGTTTTTGGATGTTTGTCCCGGACAAGTCGGGCAGGCCCTGCGGGCTGCGTCTGGTAGGTGAACTTGTTGCGACCGCGCGTGCCGTGGATGTCGACGAGCGCGGCGGGTGATGAGATCCGTCGGCAGGTTGTAGAGCGGCTGTGAGTGGCAGCCCGCTCCCACGGCCGATGAGGCCGGATCCGGTTTCGGAGACCGGGTGACTGTGGCGAGTCGGGGGCGACCGAGCGAGAAGGGCTCCCCGCCCCTGTGACTCGGAGAACCGTGGTGCACTCCCTGCGAGCCGATGAGATGTCCGGCCGGACGACAGCGTTGGCCGGCATGTCCACGCCTGTAGCACGAACCGGTTCAGGCGCGGCGGTCTCGGTTCTGTTGGTTTCTCCTCGACGGGTGGTTTGTCCATCGGGAAGCCGCGGACCGCCCCTCGTCTCGATCGCAGCGCCCGCCACGAGGTCTTGGCCCACTGTGACCTTCACGTACCCGACGACGGGGATCCCTCCGCCTCGGGGTGCCGGCCCGACCGTGTAACGGCGGTGCAGTCGTTTCGCGTCGGTAGCGAACGTCCCCGCGCTCCCGAGGGCGTCGCCGCCCGGCCCATACCACCTTCGGGAAGAAAAACCGGTGGTCGGCGAAAGGTGTCCGCCGTGGCGCGATGCCGTTCTCGGTTTCCCGCGGTGACACCGCGCCGCGGAAGGTGGGCGGCGGATCTCCTGCAGCCGGTCGGCATGCCTGTGGAAACAGGCCCGGCCTTCAGGTGGAATAGGCGTGCGTTCATGTTATCCGGCGTGCGCGTAACCGGCTCGGCAATACACTGGGAATTCCCCTATAAAACGACGACAAGGCCGGCCTCGAATTTTTAACGCCAACGGGTGGAGACTGAACGATGCGAGACGACGGCCCGCGGGACCGACCGATGGTGGTGGCGATTTGCGCTTTCCGCTGCGAGAACGTGCTCAAACACGTGCGTCATAACCTGGCGCAGTTGTCGGGAGACGAGTATTTCGTGCTCCTCGACCGGCCTATGAGCCCGGAGGCGGAGAAGGCGGTCGCCGAGGTGCGCGCGGCGGGCGGAACCATGCGCGTCGTCGGTGCCACCCGAGGGCTGTCGGCCTCCCGCAACGAAGTGCTCGCGGAATGGCCGGAGCATCATGTGATGTTCGCCGACGACGACGTCCGGCTCGACAAGGCGGCCGTCACCGCCGTCCGTGAGTCCCTGCGCGCCGGTGCTCACATGGCCGGCGTCCGGCTGTGTCGGCCGTCGTGGCGCCTGCCGTGGTACTTCACCTCGGGGCAGTTCCACCTCGTCGGCTGGCACCGCGACGAAGGCGAGATCAAGATCTGGGGAGCATGTATGGCGGTGGACACCGCCTTCGCCCATGCCCACGGGCTCCGCTTCGACCTGAAGCTCAGCCGTACCGGCAAAAGCCTCCAGTCCGGTGAGGACACCACCTTCATCAAGCTGATGAAACAGGCGGGCGGGCGGGAAGCGCTGCTGCCGGAGTACTCCGTCGTGCACGACGTGGACCGCGGCAGGCTGCGGCTGCGCTATCTCCTGCGGCGGGCTTACTGGCAGGGGAGGACGGAGGCCGGCAGGAACGAGACGGTCCCGGGACTGCGCAAAGAGTGGAACAGGCACCGCACCGCAGGCTGGCCACTGGCCTGCCTGTACGGTGCGGCCACCGCCGTCGGCGCGGTCCACGAGATCCTGCTGAGACTGCGTCGGCCCCGCACGCCGACGTCCTCCCGGTACCGGTCCGACCAGGTGTGATCACAGGCTGCCGATCACGTCCACGCTGGACTGGGCCTCCAGTATCTGCTTCCAGTACTGGCGCACGCCCTCCTTGAGACTGATCGTCGCCCGCCACCCCAGCGAGGCGGCGGCCAGGGAGGAGTCCAGCCATGTGCTGCGCTGGTCGAAGTACCGGCCGCGCTCCCTGATCACGGTGAGCTCGCGCCCGACCGCGGCCGAGACGATGTCCAGCAGCCCGGCCAGGGAGGTGGGCACGCCGGAGCCGACGTTCAGGATGGAGGGCACCTTGTCGGCCCTGTCCTCCCTGACGCACTGATGGAGCATCCCCAGGAGCCTGATGGTGTCGTCCACGTGTACGTAGTCCCTGACCACCTGGGGGTCGCCGATGAGGCGGACCGGCTCGTCGCGGGCCGCGGCCGCGAGCCAGTTGGCGAGCACGCCGAAGCCCTGCGTGGGCCGCTGGCCGGGTCCGTAGACGTTGCCCAGCCGCAGCACCACCGGCTGCACCCGGTCCGCGTAGCGCAGCAGATCGCGCTCCAACTGCAGCTTCGCCCGGCCGTACGCGGAGGTGGGCCCCGTGGGGGCGGACTCGGCGTGCGGCGGCCAGGCGTGCGGGGCGTAGACCGTGCCTCCCGAGCTGGCCAGCACGAACAGCGGCCGGCGGCCCGATTTCGCCAGTTCCTCCAGCACGCTGATGAGCAGCGCCCGCTCCGCCAGGATCTCCCCGGGCTGGTACTCCGCGAGGGCCGGGGTCGTCCGCGTCGCGAGGAAGAAGGCGATCTCGGCTTCACACAGCCCCGGAGCGGGACGGCCGTCGGCCACGGGCGGGCAGGTGCGGTTGAACGAGGCCGGCTCGTGCCCGGCCCGGCGCAGCCCGGACACGAGCCGGGATCCGATGAATCCGGTAGCCCCGATCACTGCCGACGGGCGCTTTCGCACGTGCGCTCCTTCCTCTCGGTCAGTAAGAGCCGGTACTCAACTCGGCCAGGGAGGCGGTGATCGTGATCCGCTCTCCTTCGGTGGGAACGGGCCTGGAGGAGCGGATCGCGCGATACGCCCTCTCCAGATCCGGATGCACCCCGAAGGGGCGGCGGTAACCCGAGTCCTCCATGACGAAGGCCACGGCGCATCCCAGGCCCAGCGCGGGCAGGACATCGTGATCGACCCGGTTGCCCACCATCAGCAGGTCGGCCGGAGGCACGCCGAGATGGTCCAGGGCCATCCCGAGCAGCGCCGGGTCAGGCTTGGCCACCCCCACGAGCGAGTCGAGGAACACCGCCTCGCAGGCGGCGCTGACCCCCCAGGCAGAAAGGACGCCGGCGCACTCCGGTGGCTGGTTGGCCACGATGACCGTGCGCATCTCCCTGGACAGCCTGGCGACGGCCCGCACCGCGCCGGGAATCTCCTGAGCGAGTTCGCCCCAGGCGCCACGGACGCGTATCCAGCTCTCCGCCGCCTCCTCGGAACGGGCAAGGATCTCATCCCCCGAGTAGTGCCGCTCGACCTGTTCGGCAAAAGTCCCGAGGGTCATTCCCTGGTCGGTGGCGCACAGCCGTTCGAACGTGCCCTGGAGCCAGGCGAGCTCGAAAGGCTCGTCATAGTAAATGACTCCGCCGACATCCAACGCGGTGGCACTGTATCCAGTCACGACAACTCGCTCCAGCATCATCAAGGCATCGTGGCGAGTCTTGCACGGCTATTATTCAATAATCGACTGTGACCATGGATTTTCCGACAAAACTAGTTGATTCCCTATTCTCCGGCATAAAGTCGCGACTCGTCTCCCGGCCCCCTGTATCGTCTGTGGCCGGGAGCTTTCCCCGGGGGAAGTAATGCGGGTGAAGGGAGAACCTTCACCGGCGGAATTCCGGCGCAGGAACCCGAATTCCACGGCACGCGATTTCGAGACCGCCGAGGTAGGGCGCGCCGGCCCGGTGGCGCCAGGACGAGGCACGAACGGACCCGCGCCGGACGCGCCGGGGCTCGGCACCCGGACGACGCCGACGACGCCGACGACGCGACGATGGAGGGTGGCTGTCCGCAGTACATCCCCGGCCTGTGCCGCGGGCCTGTCCGGCCTCGTTGCCGCGTCGATCACGCGTATCACTTCAGTACGGCGCGAAGGGCCTCGGTGAGCTGTCGCGCGCTGGGCAGCAGCGCGTGATCCAGCGCGAGCGCGTACGGGATGACTGCCCCGTCCGGCCGTGACACCCGCTTCGGCGGGGCGACCAGCGCGAACTCCTCGGCCGCCGTGGCCAGGATCTCGCCGCCCAGGCCACACGCGCGGTTGGAGTCGTCCATCACCACCAGCCGCCCGGTCTTCGCGACGGACGCACCCAGCGTCGCCCAGTCGATCGGGTAGACGGTCCTGGGGTCGACGACCTCGATCGAGACCTCGTCGGCCAGCTCGGCCGCGACCTGCAGGGCGGTCTGCACCAGGTGACCGATGGCGACCACAGTGACATCGGTGCCCTCGCGGTGGACCCTGGCACTGCCGAGCGGAACCGGCCCCGGTTCTCCGGTGATCTCCTCGGCCGTTCCCATCAGGAGCGTGGGGGCGAACACGGCGACGGGGTCGGGGTCGCGGATCGCCGACAGCAGCAGACCGTAGGCGTCCGACGGCGTTGCCGGCACGACGGTCTTGATTCCCACGTGCGCGAAGAGGCTGTAGGGATGGTCGGAGTGCTGCCCGGCCATGCCTGAGCGCGAGCCCGAGCCCGGCACCAGGTATGTGACGGGAACGCTCACCTGGCCGCCGGTCATCAGCGAGAACTTGTGCGCCTGATTGGCGATCTGCTCGAACACCAGGTACAGCAGGGACGGGATCTGGTACTCCACGACCGGGCGCTGGCCCGCCATCGCCGCGCCGGTCGCGAGGCTGGTGAAGCCCTGTTCCGACAGCGGCATGTCGACCACGCGGTCCTCGCCGTAGGCCGTGGCCAGCCCTGACGTGATGCCGGTCAGGCCGAGCCGGACGTCCTCACCGAGGACGAACACCCGCTCGTCGCGGCCCATCTCGTCGCGCAGAGCCTGGTTCAGCGCGGCGATGTACGTCAGATGCGCCATCAGAGCACCGCCCCGGTTCGTGTCTTCATCTGGTTGGCGTAGAGGTAGAGCAGCGCGTCTCCCGGATCCGGCGTGGGACTTGATCGGGCGAACGTCACGGCGTCGGCCACGAGCGCGGCGACCTCCTCGTCCGCGGCGTCGACGACATCTGCCGGGAGACGGTCGGCCTGCAGCGTCAGCGGGTCGCGATCGCGCCAGCGGGCGACCTCGTCGTCGTCGCGGTAGTTGAGTCCCACCTGGTGCTCGAAAGAGTGATGGCCGTTGAAGCGGTAGGTCCGGCACTCCAGGAAGTAGGGGCCGGCGCCGCGCCGGCAGCCGTCGACCGCCTCGGCCGCCGCCTCGGCCACCGCCTCGACGTCCATGCCGTCAACCGTGCGCGCTGTGACGCCGAAGCCGGCGGCCCGCTGTACCGGATCGCCCGCCAGCGCCGTGGTCACCGGCAGGCTGGTCGCGTACCCGTTGTTCTCACAGACGAACACGACAGGCAGTGACCAGAGCGCGGCCAGGTTGAACGCCTCCAGCACGACCCCCTGGCTCAGTGCCCCGTCGCCGAAGAAGCTCACCGCCACCTGATCGCGGCCGGCCCGTCTGGCCGCCCACGCCGCGCCGACCGCGATGGGTGCGCCCGCTCCCACGATCCCGTTCGCGCCGAAGATCCCCAGGCCGACGTCGGCCGCGTGCATCGAGCCGCCGCGGCCGCGGTTGAGGCCCTCGGTGCTGCCGCACAGTTCGGCCAGCATCCGCTTCGGATCGGCCCCTTTGGCCAGCACGTGCCCGTGTCCCCTGTGTGTGCTGGTGATGACGTCGTTCACCGCCAGGCTGGAGCACACGCCCACCGCGACCGCCTCCTGGCCGATGTACGGATGAATTCCACCCACGAGTTCCCCGGAAATGGCCATTTCAAGGCAGCGCTCTTCGAATTCGCGGATCAGGCGCATCTCTCGATAAAGGTGACGGGATCGTTCCGGTGCGCTCGTCAAGGAACTCCCTTTCCCGATGAAGGCATGGCATCACTGTACGCGGAGGAAATCTCCGGAAAACTGAGGAGAACCCCAAATATCAGCGCTGGGCGCGAATCGGACTACCGGCCGCCGCCCACGCGTAAACCCGGGCGATCCCTTCGCCGAGGGAGGTGCGGGCGCGCCACTTCAGCTCGGCGGCCGCGCTGCTCACCTCCAGGGCGGAGCGCAGCGACTCGCCGGCGCGGGGGTGGGCGAACAACGGCTCAGGGGTACGGTCGGCGACCCGTCCGATGACCTCCAGGACGTCCAGGACGGTGGCCGGTTTCCCGGTGCCGATGTTCCATACTCCGGGCCCCCCGTGGTCGATCGCGGCGAGGAAGGCCTCGACGACGTCGCCGACGTAAACGTAGTCGCGGGTCTGCCTGCCGTCGCCGTACACGGTCGGCCGTTGCTCACGCAGGACTTGGCCGCAGAAGATCGCCACGACGCCGGCCTCTCCCGAGGGGTCCTGGCGCGGGCCGTAGACGTTGCCGAGCCGGAGCACGGCGTGGCCGGTGCCGTACAACCTGTTGTAGAGGCCGATGTACTGCTCGGCGCAGTGTTTGGCGGTGCCGTAGGGGGACTCGGGCTTGGGCGTGAGCCCTTCGGGGGAGGGGCTCTCGGTGGCGGTGCCGTACAGGGCGCCGCCGGTGGAGGCGAAGACGACCCTGGCGCCGACCGCGCGCGCGGCCTCCAGCACGTTGACGGTGCCGACCACGTTGATCCCCGCGTCCGTCGCGGGCGCGGCGACCGAGATCCGCACGTCGGCCTGGGCCGCCAGATGGCAGATCACGGCCGGGCGGACCCGCTGTACCACCCCGGTGAGCGCCGCGGCGTCCGTGATCGACTGTAGGTGGACGACGACCTGCGGGTCCACACGTCCGGCCAGGCCGGTGGACAGGTCGTCGAGAACGGTTACCGCATCACCTCGCTCGGACAACGCGTCCGTCAGATGTGAACCTATGAACCCGCATCCACCGGTCACGAGCACGCGCATGCTACTCCTAGGCTCCCACGAGCTTTTCCAGGACGCCGACGACGTCGGTGGGCGGGGGCATCTCGACGATCTCCCTGGAGATCTCGCCCGCACCCCGGGTGTACAGGGGGTTGTTCAGCAGTTCCCGGCCGGCGGCGGCCAGAACGTCAGGGCTGTCCTCCCTGGGGGGCAGCGTGATCGCGGCGTGCGCGGCGGCGAGCATCTGCGCCCACCCGACGGACCTGCTCTCCTGCGGGATGATCAGCTGCGGCACCCCGGAGTTCAGCGCGGCCAGCGCGGTCATGGTGCCGGAGTGGTGGACGATCAGGTCACAAGTGCGCAGCGCCGCGTCCAGCGGGAACCAGCCGGCGTGGGCGATGCCGTGCTCGCCGCGCAACCTCTCCGCCACCTCGTCCGGCGTCGCGACTATCACCTCGACGTCCAGGGCCGTGAAGACGTCGACGAGACCGAGGAGGAAGGCCAGGCTGTGGTTGGTGGTCGCGAGGCTGCCCGCGGTTATCACCACCCTGTGGCGTTCTCCCCGGTTGAACATCCATGGTTCGAGTGGACGCTGCTCGTTCGTCGGGGTCCACCGCAATGGCTGCACGGGGCCGGCGCCCTCGGGCCGGAGGCTCGCTGGGAAGATGTCGACGGTCAGGTCGAAGGCGGGGATGTGCTCCAGCCCCAGTTTGTCCAGCTCGGGGCGGAGTTCCTCCTCCACTCCGGGATGGACGCCTTCCCTGTCGGCCGTGTTCCCGGTCAGCAGGTGCCGTACGCACGGCAGTCCAAGCGGGCCGGCCAGCATGGGCGCGGCATAGGAATGCGGGCCGCCGATGACGAGGTCGGGCTGCCAGTCGGTCACCAGGTCGTGCAGGCGGTCGAAGCCGGCGGCGGCCAGCCGCCCGAACATGCCGCCGACGAAGAGCGGTATCTCCGCCTCGTTCTGCGGGACGCGCAGGTCGTTGCCCGCGCGATCCAGTGTCATCAGCTGCGTCAGGGTCAGCGCAGTCATCGAGAACGCCGGTACGCCGATGCCCACGGCCGCGGACACGGCCTCCGGTGAGGAGGCGAGGATGATGTGATGGCCGCGCGCCCGGGCGGCGGTCGCGAGGGGGGCGAGGCCGAATACGCTCGACTTCGTCGGTCCGGCGATAAAGAGTATCTTCACAAGTCCTCCGATCCGGGTCGGCTAAATGTATATTCAACCGGGCGGCCGCCGCACAACGCCCCGGAAAGATTAAGTGTTTTCCTAGACTCCTTGATCATCTTTAATTGGATGCTTTCAAATCGGTCCGTCAACATATTTTATGGTGCTCTGTGCCAGGGCTTCGTGGAGGGCTCGGCATAACCGGCCGAAACTGTGGAAACGGAAACGTGCGATGTCGACGACAGGGCCGGGGCGTCGATCGGGCCGGAGGGCGGGACCATGGTCGGCCTGTTTGCCGGCTTCGGTGCGGATTCGGAGCGAGGCCGCGGAGCGTCCGCCGGTGTCCACCGATATCCCTTGATGTCCAGGTCGTAGTGATCGACGCTCTGCGTGAGGTGTTGACAACACCGTGAAACCGAAGGAGATCGTGATGAGCACGTGCCGGGTGTGCGACGGCGACGTCGTGGAGTTCCTTGACCTCGGCCGCCAGCCGCTTTCCGACCATTTCCGAAGCGGACCCGGCCTGCCCGGCGAGTTCTTCTACCGCCTCGCCGTCGGCGTGTGCGAGGACTGCACGATGGTGCAGCTCGTGGAGGAGGTGCCGAGGGAGAAGATGTTTCACGAGGACTACCCGTACTACTCCTCCGGATCGTCGGTGATGCAGAAGCACTTCGAGGACACCGCGCGCCGCTTTCTGAAGACCGAGCTGACCGGCCCAGATCCCTTCATCGTCGAGATCGGCTCCAACGACGGGGTGCTGCTGCGCACCATCCACGAGGCCGGCGTCCGGCACCTTGGATTCGAGCCGTCGGGCAAGGTGGCCGACGTGGCGCGGGCGAGCGGCCTGCGGGTGCGCGGTGACTTCTTCGAGGAGGTGAGCGCGATCGAGGTTCATGAGAGCGAGGGCTCCGCCGACGTCATCTACGGAGCCAACACGATCTGCCACATCCCCTACCTGAAGTCCGTCTTCCGCGGCGTCGACGCGCTGCTCGCCCCCGACGGCGTCTTCGTCTTCGAGGACCCCTACCTGGGCGACATTCTGGAGAAGAGGTCCTTCGACCAGATCTACGACGAGCACTTCTTCTTTTTCACCGCACGCTCGGTGCAGGCGATGGCGGCACGCTTCGGGTTCGAGCTGATCGACGCCGAGCGGCTGCCGGTGCACGGCGGCGAGGTGCGCTACACGATCGCCCGCGCCGGGGCGCGCCGCCCCTCGGAGGCCCTTGCGCGACTGATCGCCGAGGAGGACGCGCGCGGCCTGTCGGACCTGCGCCGGCTGCACCGCTTCGTCGCCGACATCCACGGCATCCGCGACGATCTGGTCGGCCTGCTGCGCCGGCTGAAGGACGAGGGGAAGACAGTCGTCGCGTACGGCGCGACGGCCAAGAGCGCCACCGTGACCAACTTCTGCGGCATCGGCCCCGACCTGGTGGCGTGGGTGTGCGACACGACGCCGGCCAAGCAGGGACGGCTGACACCGGGGATGCACATCCCCGTCCGGTCGCCGGACGCCTTCGCCGCCGAAGCCGCCGACTACGCGCTGCTGTTCGCATGGAACCACGCCGAGGAAATCATGGCCAAGGAGCAGGAGTTCCGCAGGGCGGGCGGGCAGTGGATCCTCTATGTCCCCGAGGTCCACATTGCAGGCGCGTGAGCTGGCAGTCGAGGGCGCCTTCGTGTTCGCCCCGGCTGTGTACCCGGATGAGCGAGGCTTCTTTCTCTCGCCGTTTCTGAAGTCGGTGTTCGCCGAGACGGTCGGGCATGCGTTGTTCCCGGTGGGCCAGATCAGCTACAGCGTCTCCCGCAGGGGCGTCGTGCGGGGTGTGCACTTCACGGCCACCCCGCCGGGCACGGCCAAACTCGTCTGCTGTCCCCGGGGGCGGGTGCTGGACGTGGTCGTGGACGTGCGGGTCGGTTCCCCCACGTTCAGTCAGTGGGACTGCGTCACCCTCGACGCCGCGAACCGCGACTCCCTCTACCTTCCCGTGGGCGTCGGCCATCTGTTCGTCGCGCTGCAGGACGACAGCATGATGTCTTACACCCTGTCGCAGGAGTACGTGCCGGAGAACGAGCTGGCGCTGTCGCCCTTCGACCCCGCGCTGCGGCTCCCCTTGCCCGAGGGTATCGAGGTCATCCTGTCTGACCGCGACCGGGCGGCACCGAGCCTCGAACAGGCTCGGAGCCTGGGCCTGCTGCCCGACTACCGGCGTTGCCGTGAACTGACGGCGAAGTTTCGGCAAGAGCCCGTGTCATCGCGATGAGAGCCTCGCGCAGGGGCAGCCGGGGACGCCATCCCGTGACCGAGCGGAAGGCGGTGGCGTCCACCGCCACGCTGGCGAAGTCGGTGCGCGGGGCGCCGGCGGGGGGCGGGACGGAGACCACCGGCACGGGTGGCCGCCCGGTGTGCGCGGACGCCAGCTCGGCGATGGTCCTGAAGACCTCGCCGATCGGCTCGCTACGACCCCGCCCGAGCAGCCAGTGACGGCCGGTCAGGGAGTCGGCGTGATCAAGCGCCGCCACGAAGGCGTCGGCCACATCGCGGACGTGGAGCAGGTCCCTCTCCACCGTCCCGTCGTGCCACATGTCGATCGATTCGCCGGCCAGGGCTCGCCGCGCCATCGTCGCCAGGACCCCCCGGTCGGCGCCGCCGCCGCCGAACACCGTGGGCAGTCGCAGGGAGAGCCCTCGGACGACGCCCGCGCGCGAGGCCCGCTTCAGCAGGTTCTCCGCCGCCTGCTTCTGGCGGTCGTAGACGGTCTGGGGACGATCGGGCTCGGTGCCGTCGATAGGCGTCTTGAACACCAGGCCCACCTGGGAGACGGAACCGGCGAAGGCGACCACGGGGGGCCGCCGCCGGGGGGACGCCCGGAGGCAGTCGAGGAGATCGCGCATCACGCCCACGTTGACCCGGGCGCTCGCGAAGGGGTCGGCGCCGCGCCAGCCCGCGGCGTCGAGCACGAGATTGACCACCGCGTCCGCCCCTGCCACCGCGGCCGAGAGGTTACCGGGGACGGTCAGGTCGGCCGTGCGCGTCTCAAAGTCGGCCCGACCCGTCGACGACACCGCCGCAGGCCTGCGCGCGACGGCCCGCACGGTGACGGGGCGTTCGGCGAGCGCCGCCAGCACCGCGGAACCCACGAACCCGGAGGCGCCGAGCACCGTGATCAGCGGCCGGGTCATCTTTCGTTCCGGTAGAGCGCCTGCCAGTAGTACGGCCACGGGACCGTCCGGCCCTCGGCGACGCAACGCCAGTCGTCACCGGGCAGATAGGCGGTGACGAACTTACGTGACTGGGACTCGACCACCTGGTTGTCGTGAATATCAATGATGTCGCGCAGAAGTCCTGTCCGCAGCGCCAGGGTGACCACCTCGTTCCCCTGGGAGTGGCCGTCCAGATTCCTGTCCATATACTTCCCGACCGGATTGTTCACGTAGAGGTGGTGGCAGCTTTCCGCGATGCGGGCGAGATACGCGTACACCGTCTCCGCGTTCATCTCCGCGAATGAGTCGATGTTGACACAAAGCTCGAAGCGGTGGTCGCGAAAAAGGGTGGTCACGTCATCCACAGAATGGAAATGGACCTTCGCGAACTGCCTGTCGTCCAGAACGGCGCGTAGGTAGCCGCGGGACAACGGCAGCAAATTATCCAGGTCGATGATGTGGTAACCGGCGACATCGTGATTGGACAGCATCGCGTGGCAGGTCCGGCCGTAACCCGCGCCGATCTCCACGACCGTCGCGCCGTCCAGCTCGGTGCCGGCCGAGATGAACTCCACCTCGAACACGGCCTGTAGGTAATCCAGGCAGACCGTCTCGCCGTCGTACCTGATGGCGATGGGGTTGCCCAGCTCCCGGTTGCGGATTCTGCGGAGCCTCATCCAATTGGCCGCGCTCAGCTCGGAGCTCAAGGCGTGAATCAAAGTCTTCAAATATCGCACGCCATTGACTCGCGGATCCCAAAGTGCGAGTTTGAAGTTCACCTCGTTCGACTTGAAGTTGGCGAGGTCCGCTACCGCCTCTTTTGTCATCCGAGTTTTTCCGTACCGCTCCCAAAGCGGACTCCGGTCATACATGTTGTCCATGGCCATCCTCACAGGGGTCGCGAGAAAACGATAGCAAAGAATGCTGTCAGGGCCGGTTGGCGAGTTGCATACTAGATGTTCCACTAGATGTTTCCGGCACCATTGATCTGGATTTTCGCCGACCGTAGAGTGAGTGGTCATTAGGTCGGATGACATTGTTTCGGCTTTATGATTGGAGCTCAATGCCAAGCACGGTCTTGGTCATCGGCGGCGGTCCTGCTGGCTCCACGGCGGCGGCCCTGCTGGCCAGAGCGGGTCTGTCGGTGCACCTGCTGGAGAAGGAGACGTTTCCCCGCTACCACATCGGCGAGTCCATCGCGTCCTCGTGCCGGACGATCGTCGACTACGTGGGCGCGCTGGACGAGGTGAACGCCTGCGGCTACACCGAGAAGACCGGCGTGCTGCTGCGCTGGGGCAAGGAAGACTGGGCGATCGACTGGGCGAAGATCTTCGGCACCGGGGTGCGCTCCTGGCAGGTCGATCGCGATGAATTCGATCATGTCCTGCTGAACAACGCGGTGAAGCAGGGCGCCACGGTGGTCCAGGGCGCCGCGGTGAAGAAGGTGCTGTTCGACGGCGACCGGGCCGTGGGCGCCGAATGGGTCGATCCGGTCTCGGGCGAGTCGCGCACCGGCGCGTACGACTTCATCGTGGACGCGTCGGGCCGGGCCGGGCTGATCCCCTCACAGCACTTCAAGCACCGCCGTCCGACGGAAACGTTCAAGAACGTCGCCATCTGGGGTTACTGGCAGGGCGGCTCGCTGCTCCCCGGATCCCCGTCGGGCGGCATCAACGTCATCTCCGCTCCCGACGGCTGGTACTGGGTCATTCCGCTGCGCGGCGACAGGTACAGCGTGGGGTTCGTCTGCCATCAGACGCGGTTCCTGGAACGGCGCAAGGAACACGAGTCGCTGGAGGCGATGCTGGCGTCGCTGATCGAGGAGTCCCCGTCGGTGCGCGGCCTGCTCGAAAACGGGACCTATCAGCCCGGTGTCCGCGTCGAGCAGGACTTCTCCTACGTCTCCGACTCCTTCTGCGGTCCTGGATACTTCGCCGCGGGCGACAGCGCCTGCTTTCTCGATCCGCTGCTGTCCACCGGGGTGCATCTGGCGCTCTACAGCGGCATGCTGGCCGCGGCCTCGATCCTGGCCACCGTCGAGGGCGAGGTCGGCGAGGAAGAGGCCCGCGCTTTCTATGACTCCCTGTACCGCAACGCCTACGACCGGCTGTTCACCCTCGTCGCCGGCGTCTACCAGCAGCAGGCGGGCAAGGAGGCGTACTTCGGCCTGGCCGACGCGCTGGTGAACGAGAGGGGGGAGATCGAGTACGAGAAGGTGGACGGGGCCAGAGCCTTCGCCCAGCTCGTCGCCGGAATCGCGGACATGGACGACGCCATGGAAGGCAGGCACGAGAGCCAGGCCGACTCCTCCACGCACGCCGACAACTCGGTTGACCAGCTCTTCCTGGCGGCGGAACAGGCCAGGCTCATGGCCACGGGTAACACGCCGAAGGCTCCTGTCAGTGAGGCGCCGGGCAAGCTCGACGCCCACGACCTGTTCGACTCCGTCACCGGCCTGTACCTGAGAACCGTCCCCACACTGGGCATCGGCCGGACCCGCTGAACGAGGAATCCGTATGCTGAATCGACGGCGTTTCGTCACCCTCGGGGCCACCGCGCTGGGTGGTGCCGCGGTCCTGCCGCTCACCGGGGACCTGTTCTCTCCGCCACCGCCCACCGCGAACGCACATCACGCCGGCCACGGGGGGAGCGCCGCAGCGGTGGACGCCACCAACGTGACGTTCACCCCGTTCACTCAGCGGATGCCCGTGCCCGCGACGCTCAGGCCGTCCCAGAGGACCTCGGACACCGACATCTACACGCTGCCCGTCAGGGCCGCCGAGGCGGAACTCGTCCCGGGCCTGAGCACCCCCGTGCTCACCTACGGCGGCCAGTTCGTCGGCCCGACCATCCGGGCCAGGACAGGCCGCCGGACGCGGGTGACCTTCACGAACGAGCTGGACGGGCCGACCAACGTGCACCTGCACGGCGGCCACGTCTCGCCGGAGAACGACGGCCACCCCATGGACCTCATCCCGCCCGGGCAGACGAGGGCCTACGAATATCCGAACGCGCAGCGTGCCGCGACGTTGTGGTACCACGACCACACACATGGCCTGGAAGCCGACCACATCTACCGCGGCCTGCACGGCTTCTACCTGATCGAGGACAGGGCCGAGCGGCGGTTCAACCTGCCCGACGGCGCGTACGACGTGCCCATCATGCTGCGCAACGCGCAGTTCGACGAGGACGGCGCCCTGGTCTTCGGCCACCCCGACAACCGGACCACCATCCTGGTGAACGGCAAGGCGCAGCCGTACTTGCCGGTCGCCGCGCGCAGGTACCGGTTCCGGCTGCTGAACTCCGCCCTCAAGCACGTCTTCCGGCTGAACATGGGCGGCGTGCCGATGACGAAGATCGCAACCGACGGAGGGCTCCTGCCCGCACCGGTGGAGCGGACGGAACTGGAGGTCTCCTCGGGCGAGCGAGTGGAGATCGTCGTGGACTTCGCCCCCCACCTGGGACACGGCCCGCTGTATCTGTACGACGGGGAGAACCCGATCCTGCGCTTCGACGTGTCGCGGGCGCACGGCCGCTCCGACCACAGCGACGTGCCCGACAACCTGGTTCCGCTGCCGGCGCTCGCCGCCGCCACCGTCGAACGCACGATGGTCATGAGCATGGACATGTCGGTCAGGCCCCCCATCGGCCTGATCAACGGCAGGCCGTTCGACCCCTACAGGGTGGACACACAGATCAAGCAGGGCGCCACGGAGATCTGGAACATCGTCAACGCCGACGTGTCACCGTTTCCCTTCGACCACCCCTTCCACACTCATCTGCTGCAGTTCCAGGTGATCGGCAGGAACGACGGCCCGCCGCTGCCCGAGGACGCGGGTCTCAAGGACACCGTCTACGTGTCACCGATGGGGTCGGTGCGCATCCAGATGACCTTCGACACCCCTTACCTGGGCCGTTACATGTACCACTGCCATTTCCCCGAGCATTCCGCGCTCGGAATGATGGCCCAGATGGAGATCATCCCCTGAGGAGACGGACTCGTGCGCACACCAGGTATCTTCATCGGCGCGCTTGGGACCTTCATACCCCCGACCGTGAGCGTGGAGTGGGCCGTCGCGAACGGCCACTATCCCTCCGAGGACGTCGAGATGCACGAACTCGGCGGGACCGCGATCGCCGGTGAGATCCCACCCCCGGAGATGGCCCTGCGTGCCGCGCAGCAGGCGGTCAAGCGATGGGGCGGTTCACCTCTGGGGTTCGACCTTCTCCTGTACGCCAGCACCTGGCACCAGGGGCCGGACGGCTGGCCGCCGCACTCCTATCTCCAGAGGCACCTGGTGGGCGGCGACCTGCTCGCGCTGGAGATACGGCAGGGCTGCAACGGCATGATGGCCGCGATGGAACTCGCGGCCGGCTGTCTGCTGGCCGTACCGGAGCGCAGTAGCGCGCTGCTCGTCGCCGCGGACAACTACGGCACGCCGCTGGTCAACCGCTGGCGGATGGGGCCCGGATTCATCGGCGGTGACGCCGCCTCAGCCCTCGTACTGACCAAGGGACCGGGGTTCGCGAGGCTTCGCTCGGTGTGCTCCAAGACGATCCCCGAGGCCGAGGCGCTGCACCGCGGTGACGAGCCGCTGTTCCCGCCAAGCATCACCCGCGGGCGGCCCACGGACTTCAGTGCCAGGATCGGCCAGCAGTTCGCCACTCAGAGCCCCGCGGCGGCGGCCATGGCCACGATGCCCGAGCAGATGACGGCCCTGATCGGCCGGGCGCTCGAGGAGTCGGGCATCCAGATGGGCGACATCGCCCGGGTGGCTTTCATGAACTACTCCAAGGAGGTCGTCGAGCAGCGCGTCATGGCCGCGTGGGACCTGCCGATGGACCGTTCGACCTGGGAGTTCGGCCGCACCGTCGGGCACTGCGGGGCGAGCGACCACATTCTCTCCTTCGAGCATCTGGTCCGCACCGGCGAACTGAGGCCGGGAGAGCACATGTTGATGCTCGGAACCGCGCCAGGCCTCGTCCTGTCCTGCGCGATCGTCCAGGTCCTGGAGCAGACCGCATGGGCCTAGAAAGCCGACAGCAGAGGATATCCGTGAAGTCCACCGTGCTCCAGTCGCCTCAGGCGGCCCACCAACCGCTCGCCGTGATCGGCATCGGCTGCCGTTTCCCGGGAGACGTCAACTCGCCCGACGCGTTCTGGGACCTGCTGACCCGTGGCGAGACCACCGTGGGAGAGGTGCCGGAAGGCCGCTGGGACGCCTACGGGGACCTTGGGCCCGAGTTCGAGACCATGCTGCGGCGGGTCATCAGGGCGGGCAACTTCCTGAGCGGGATCGACGGCTTCGACGCGGAGTTCTTCGGTATCTCCCCGCGCGAGGCCGAACTGATGGACCCGCAGCAGCGGATCTTCCTTGAGGTGGCCTGGCAGGCGCTGGAGTACGCGGGCATCCCGCCCCGCGCACTGGCCGGAACCGACACGGGCGTCTTCGCGGGCATCTGCACCTACGACTACGGCGGCCGGCAGATGGAGGACCTGCCGAGCCTCGACGCCTGGACCGGTATCGGCTCCGCGAACTGCGCGGTCTCCAACCGCGTCTCGCATGCCCTGGACCTGCGCGGGCCGAGCATGACGGTGGACACGGCGTGCTCCGCCTCGCTGGTGGCCCTGCACCTCGCGGCGCAGAGCCTGCGCCTGGGGGAGAGCACCGTGGCGCTCGCCGGCGGCGTCAACCTGCTCGTCTCGCCCGGACAGTCGCTCACACTCGACGCCGCGGGAGCGCTCGCCCCTGACGGGCGCAGCAAGTCGTTCGACGCCTCCGCCGACGGCTACGGCCGCGGCGAAGGCTGCGGTGTCGTGGTGCTGAAGCTCCTGGCCGATGCCGAGCGCGACGGTGACCGGGTGCTGGCCGTACTGCGCGGCAGCGCGGTCAACCAGGACGGCAGGACCAACGGGATCATGGCGCCGTGCGGCCAGGCGCAGGAACATGTCATGACAAGCGCGTTGCGGGCCGCCGGGATCGAGCCGGGCACGGTGGACTACATCGAGGCCCACGGGACGGGAACCCCGCTCGGTGATCCGATGGAAGCGGCGGCGATCGGCGCCGTCTACGGCGTCGGCCAGACGGATCCCTGCCTGGTCGGCTCGGTGAAGTCCAACATCGGCCACCTGGAGGGCGCGGCCGGCGTCGCCGGTGTCATCAAGGCGGTCCTGGCACTGGACCGCGCCGAGATCCCGTCCACCGTGCTGGCCACCGAGATCAACTCGGCGATCGAGTGGGATCGGCTGGGGCTGGAGCTGGTGACCGGCCGGATCCCGTGGCCCGAGCGCGGCCATCCGCGCCGCGCGGGCGTGTCCGGTTTCGGGTACGGCGGGACCGTCGCGCACGTGTTGTTGGAGCAGGCCCCGGCCCGGGCGACGCCACAGCGAGAGGACACGCGCGAAGCCGAGACGCTCTTTCCCCTCTCGGCCGCGTCGCCGTCCGCGCTCCAGCCCATGGCCGAGGCCCTGGCCGACCAGATCGAGCAGGGTGGGGACCTGGCCTCCATCGGGCACACGCTGGCCCTGCGCCGCTCGCACCTGGCCGAGCGAGCGGTGGTGGTGGCCGCGGGCCGCGACGAGCTCGTCGGGGAACTGCGCGCGCTGGCCGCAGGGGAGTCCACGGACGGTGTCGTCGCGGGTTCACCTGTCGGTGAGGACGCCAGGCCGGTCTGGGTCTTCTCGGGGCACGGCTCCCAGTGGCCGGGCATGGGCCGCGATCTGCTGGCCGAGCCGGCGTTCGCGCAGGTGATCGAGGCTCTGGAGCCCATCTACCGCGAGGAGATCGGGTTCTCCCCGAGGCAGGTGCTGCTGGAGGACGCGCTCGACGACGTCGACCGCGTCCAGACCATGATCTTCGCGATGCAGCTCGGGCTCGCAGCGCTCTGGCGTTCTCGCGGGGTGAGCCCGGACGCCGTCATCGGGCACTCCGTCGGCGAGATCGCCGCGGCCGTCACCGCGGGGGTCCTGACGCTGGAGGAAGGGGCCCGGCTGATCTGTCGGCGTTCGGCGCTTCTGCGCCGGGTCTCCGGCAAGGGGGCGATGGCGATGGTCACGCTGCCGTTCACGGAGGCCGCCGCGCGACTGGGCGACCGGACGGACGTGGTGGCGGGGATCGCCTCCTCGCCGCACTCCACGGTGGTGTCCGGCGACCGGGACGCGATCGAGGCGCTGATCGAGCAGTGGCCGCGAGAGGGCGTCGGGGTCCGCCGCGTCTCCTCCGACGTGGCCTTCCACAGCCCGCACATGGACCCGCTGCTTCACGACCTCGCGGCCGCGGCGGCCGACCTCACGCCGAAGCAGGCCCGTATTCCGATCTACACCACCGCCCTGGACGATCCGCGGGCGGCGATGACGGCCGACGGCGCCTACTGGGCGGCGAACCTTCGCAACCCGGTGCGCTTGGCCGCCGCCGTCGGTGAGGCCGTCGCCGACGGCCACCGCGCCTTCCTCGAGATCTCCCCGCATCCGGTGGTGACGCACTCCATCCACGAGACTCTGGCCGAGCTCGGTGTGGAGGACGCCTTCGTCGGCTCGACTCTGCGCAGGCACACCCCGGAAGCCCGTACCTTCCTCACCGCCGTGGCCAAGGCCCACTGCGGCGGGATCGCCGTCGACTGGCGGGCGCTGCACCCGAAGGGCGAGCCGGCCACGCTGCCGGTCTATCCGTGGCGGCACCGTACGCACTGGCACCGCCCGGGTCCGCGGACGCGGGTGAGGGGCCGAGGCCACAGCGTGGCCTCGGCCAGCCTGCTGGGCACCAGAACCAGCATCGCCGGAAGCCCGCTGCTGGTGTGGCAGACCGCGCTTGACGACGCGAGCCGCCCGTATCCGGGCAGCCATGCGCTGAACGGCGTGGAGATCGTTCCCGCCGCGGTGTTCGCCGTCACCTTCCTCGACGTGGCCGTGCGCGATGGCCGATCGCCGGTGCTGGCCGAGCTCGCGATGCACCACCCGCTGATCACGGCCGACCTCAGGGAGGTCCAGGTCGTCCAGGACGGCAATGCCGTACGGCTGGCGTCACGCATGGCCGGTGACGACGGTGGGGAGGATCCCGCCTGGCTCGTCCACGCCGAGGCCAGGGTCGGTGAGCAACCCGCGCACGCGCCCGGTTCGCTGGTGGACGCCGCGGAGTATCGCCTCGAACCGGCCGACCCCGGCCTGGTGCGCCGGGCGTTGACCGAGGTCGGCGTGCCGTCGACCGGTTTCGAATGGACCATCGAGAGTTTGCTGTCGGGCAACCGTGTCCTGCGAGCACGCGTGTGCTTCGCCGACGCGAGCACCTGGGCGTCGGCGCTGGACGCGGTGATGTCCATAGCTCCGGTCGCCTTCCCAGGGGTTCGGCTGCTGCGAATGGCGGTCCACATCGAGGAGATGGTCACGGCCGGCGCGCCGCCGGAGACCGCGACCATCGAGGTGGTGCTCGATGAAAACCGGCCCGACGTGGTCGACGCCGTGGTCGTCGATGAGGCGGGGCATGTGCTCGCGAGCGTGGTCGGCCTGCGCTACCAGGTGATCGACGCGCCCGCGTCGGCCGAGGACGGTCCCGGGACGGCCGAGGAGGCAGTGCCGTTCGCCGACCTGCCGCCCGAGCGGCTGCGCGAGCACGTGCTGGAGGAGGTGCGAGACCAGATCGCGACGGAGATGCGGCTGTCCGCCGCGGACCTGCATCTCCGGCGCCCACTCGCCGAGCAGGGACTCGACTCGGTCATGACGGTGGTGATCCGCCGGAGGCTGGAAAAACGTCTGGGGCAGAGCCTGCCGGCCACCCTGTTCTGGCAGCGGCCCACGGTCCAGGGCATCGCCGACTATCTGACCGGGCTGCTGGCAGAGGTCTGACGGCAGCAGAAGATAATTTCCCGAAAAATAAGCGCTTTCGGTTATTGGAAGACGGTGAAATCAGTGACGTCCGGATCTTTCCGTCGGGCCGGAGGACGATAGTAGGGAAATTATGAATCCGAATTTGGTAGCTTTGCGAAGAATCCAGATCGCCGACACCACTGGAGCCTACGTGAAACAGCCTGCCACTGTCGGCCCGTCCGTCGGAGTCGACTCGTGAAGGCGCTTGTGCTGGCGGGCGGAATCGGCTCACGCTTACGTCCGATCACACACACATTCGCCAAGCAACTTCTCCCCATCGCCAACAAGCCCGTACTGTTTTACGGTCTCGAATCGATTCGGGACGCGGGCATCCGTGAGGTGGGAATCGTCGTCGGTGACACCACCGGGAAAGAGATCGAGGCGGCGGTCGGCGACGGCTCGATGTTCGGGCTGGAGGTGACCTACATCTTCCAGCCTGAGCCGCGCGGGCTGGCGCACGCCGTGGTCATCTCACGCGAGTACCTGGCGGACGACGACTTCGTCATGTACCTGGGTGACAACTTCGTCGTCGGCGGCATCAACGATTTCGTGGACCGCTTCCGCCGCGAAGGCCCGCGTGCGCAGGTCATGCTGACGAAGGTGACCGACCCGCAGGCGTTCGGGGTGGCGGAGCTGAGCGAGGACGGCGCCATCGTCGGCGTCGAGGAGAAGCCTCGGCATCCCAAGGGCGACCTGGCCCTCATCGGCGTTTACGCCTTCGACTCGACCGTGCACCAGGCGGTCGTGGAGATCACGCCGTCCGGGCGGAACGAGTTGGAGATCACCGACGCGATCCAGTGGCTGATCGATCACGGCCACCGGGTCGATTCGGTGGTCACCTCGGGTTACTGGCGCGATGCCGGCAGCGTCCAGGACATCCTCGCGGTGAACAGGTTCGTCCTGGAGGGCATCGAGCCTGCGGTGGCGGGCGAGGTGGACACGGCCAGCGAACTGATCGGCCACGTCGTCGTGGAAGCGGGCGCCGTCGTCACCGACTCCAAGATCGTTGGCCCGGTCGTCCTCGGCGCCGGATCGGTGGTCCACGGCTCCTTCGTAGGGCCGTTCACCTCCATCGACCGAGACTGCGTGGTGATCGACAGTGAGATCGAGCACTCGATCGTGTTGCGCGGCGCCCACATCGAGAGCGTCGCCCGCCTGGAGCGGTCACTTATCGGCAGGGAGACGCGGGTGGTCGCCACCCAGGACGTCTCCAAGACCCACAGGTTCATCCTGGGCGACCACAGCGACGTGCAGGTAGGCCACTGATGCCCCGCCTTCTCGTCACCGGTGGCGCCGGTTTCGTGGGCTCGAACTACGTCCGCGCGCTGCTGTCCGGCGCCTATCCGGCCTGGCGCGGGGCCGAGGTGACGGTCCTCGACCGGCTGACCTACGCCGGCAACCCGGCCAACCTGGAACCGGTCAAGGATCGGCTCGTCTTCGTACAGGGCGACATCTGCGATGAGGACCTGCTCGCCGACCTCGTGCCCGGTCACGACGTCGTGATCAACTTCGCCGCCGAGTCGCACGTCGACAGGTCGATCGCCGACTCCGCCGCGTTCGTGCGCACCAATGTGCTGGGCGTTCAGTGCCTCCTGAAGGCGTGTCTGGACGCGGGTGGCATCCGCGTCGTTCAGGTCTCCACCGACGAGGTCTACGGCAGCATCGAGACCGGTTCGTGGGACGAGGACAGCCCGCTGGCACCCAACTCTCCCTATTCGGCGGCCAAGGCCGGTGGCGACCTGATCGCCCGGGCGTACTTCCGCACCCATGGGCTACCGGTCAGCATCACTCGCTGCGGCAACAACTACGGCCCGTACCAGTACCCAGAGAAGATCATTCCGTTGTTCGCCACCCGGCTGCTGCAAGGCCTGACGGTGCCCCTCTACGGAGACGGCGCCAACGTCCGTGACTGGATCCATGTGGACGACCACTGCCGTGGCATTCAACTCGTCGCCGAGCGTGGCGAGCCGGGGGAGGTCTACCACATCGCGGGCACCGCCGAGCTGACCAACATCGAGCTTACCCGGCGGCTGCTCGACGCCTGCGGAGTCGGCTGGGACCGGGTCGAGCGCGTCCAGGACCGAAAGGGACACGACCGCCGATATTCATTGTCGGACGCCAAACTGCGGCGGCTGGGATACGAGCCGCGCGTCGCCTTCGAGGACGGCCTGATCGAGACCGTCCGCTGGTACGAAGCCCACCGTGACCTGTGGGAACCGCTCAAGCAATCGCGCGCCGTCGCGTAGCCCGAGGAGGCTGGATGACCCACTGCCTGGTGACCGGGGGAGCCGGTTTCATCGGTTCCCACCTGGCTGAGCGTCTGCTCGAGAACGGTCACACGGTCACCGTTCTCGACGATCTCAGCGGAGGCAGCGAAAGCCGCGTTCCGGCCGGGGCGGAGCTGGTCGTCGGTTCCGTGACCGACACCGCCCTCGTGGACACCCTGTTCCACGAGCGCCGCTTCGATCGGGTGTTTCACTTCGCCGCGTTCGCCGCCGAGGCGATCAGCCACTCGGTCAAGAGCCTCAACTACGGAACGAACGTGATGGGCAGCATCACCCTGATCAACGCCGCACTGCAGACGGGGGTGTCGTTCTTCTGCTTCGCCTCGTCGGTAGCGGTGTACGGCCACGGCCAGACCCCCATGCGGGAGTCCTCGGTTCCGGTGCCGGTGGACAGCTACGGCAACGCCAAGCATGTCATCGAGCGCGAGCTTGAGATCACGATGCGGATGCAGGGGCTTCCGTTCACCGCCTTCCGCATGCACAACGTGTACGGCGAGTGGCAGAACATGCGCGACCCCTACCGCAACGCGGTGGCCATCTTCTTCAACCAGATCATGCGCGGTGAGCCGATCACGGTGTACGGCGACGGCGGCCAGGTGCGGGCCTTCACCTACATCGGGGACGTGGTGAACGTGGTGAGCCGGGCCCCCGAGACCGAGAGTGCCTGGGGACGGGTGCTCAACGTGGGATCGGCGAGCACCAACACCGTGCTGGAGCTGGCGCTGGCCGTGCGGTCGGCCGCCGGGGTGCCCGAGCATCCCATCGCCCACCTGCCGTCCAGGAACGAGGTGACGGTGGCCTACACCGCCACGGAAGAGGCGCGCTCCATCTTCGGGAACTGGGCGGACACGCCTTTGACCGAAGGGCTCGCGCGGACCGCGAAATGGGCGGCATCCGTCGGTCCTGCGGAACTGCAGTCGTCGTTCGACCTGGAAATCGGCGGCGACCGGGTTCCGGAATGGGCGCGGCTGGTAGAGAAGAGACTGGAAAACACCGGCACTTTGCACCGGGCGAACCGATAAGGATTGTGATGGACGCCGAGGAAATTCAGCGCCGCGTGCGCGAGCTGGAGCCATGGGTCAACGGATTTGAATACAACGGGGTGCGTTATGCCGAAGGATCTTCCCACGACTATCTGCTGAGCCAGGACCCGGAGCAGCGGGCCAAGGCATTCTTCGCCGCTTTTCCCCAGGCCGGTAGAATTCTCGAACTCGGCGCGCTGGAAGGGGCCGACACCGTGGCGCTGGCACGGCGCCCGGGAACTTCCGTCCTGGCGCTGGAAGGGCGCCAGGAGAACCTGGGCCGCGCCGAGTTCGTGGTGGAGGTCTTCGGTCTGACCAACGTGGAACTCAGGCTCGCCGACGTCGAGCGCCTCGACTTCGCCGAGCTCGGCGCGTTCGACGTGGTGCTGTGTGCGGGGCTGATGTACCACGTCCAGGAACCGTGGGCCCTGCTGGAGAAGATCGCGAGCGTCGCCGGCGGCCTGTACCTCTCGACCCACTACTGGGGCACTTCCGAGGGGCTGGACGCGCTGGCCGGGTACGCGGTCAAGAACGTCCGCGAGGGACATCCCGAACCCCAGGCCCGCGGGCTCAGCGTGGACGTGCGCTGGCTGGATCGCCCGTCGCTTTTCGCGGCGTTGAAGAACGCGGGCTTCACCGAGATCGAGGTCCTGCACGAGCGGGTGTCGGCGGAGGTGTGCGACATCGTCGCCGCGTGCAGGAAGGAGCCGGTCCAGTGAGCCAGGTGGCGCAGAACCATCGTGATCGAGTTCACGAACTCTTGGTGGCCCGATGAGGAGCCTGAAAGGCGCTCGCGCGGTCGTCACGGGCGGGGCCGGTTTCATCGGCTCCCATCTTTGCGAGGCACTCGTCGCGCAGGGCTGCTCCGTGATCTGTGTGGACAACATGTGTACCGGCGAGCCGGGCAACCTGGCGGGCGTGGAGCGGTCGCCCAGCTTCCGCCTGATCCGCCATGACGTGACCGAGCCGTTCACCATAGACGGGCCGGTCGACCACGTCGTCCACCTGGCCTCGCCGGCGTCGCCGCTGGACTACCTGCGCATGCCGCTGGAGACGCTGCGGGTGGGGTCGGCGGGAACGGAGAACGCGCTGCGGGTGGCCGCTGCGCACAGGGCGCGCTTCGTCCTCGCCTCCACCTCGGAGGTGTACGGCGATCCCGCCCAGCACCCCCAGCCGGAGTCCTACTGGGGCAATGTGAATCCCGTGGGGCCGCGAGCGGTGTACGACGAGTCCAAGCGCTACGCCGAGGCGCTGACGGCCGCCTATCGGCGGACGCTCGGCGCCGACACGGCCATCGCCCGGCTGTTCAACAGCTTCGGGCCGAGGATGCGCCGCAACGACGGCCGCGTCGTGCCGACCTTCATCGACCAGGCCCTGGCCGGCGAGCCGCTGACCATCAACGGCTCCGGCGAACAGACCAGATCCCTGTGCTACGTGGACGACACGGTCAAGGGCCTGCTTGCCCTGATGTGCAGCACGGTACCCGGGCCGGTGAACATCGGCGCCACCCAGGAACTCACCGTGAGGGAGATCGCCGAACTGATCGCCGCTGAGGCCGGGGCCGAACTCCGCACGGTCTCCCAGCAGTTGCCGACAGACGAGCCGAACCGGCGTTGTCCCGACATCGAGCTGGCCAGAGCACTTCTCGGTTGGAAGCCAGAGATATCCGTCTCCGAGGGATTACGGCGAACCTTCGGCTGGTGGGCCACCGCGTATCCGCAGGGGGGGCGGATTTGACGAAGGCAGCGAGAGGAGCCGCACGAGGGACGTCGAAGCGGACGCGAAAGGCGGAGGAACGGTGACTCGCCCGCGGATCCTGATCTCCGGGAACTTTCACTGGCAGGCGGGATTCAGCCAGACCGTGGCCGCTTACGTGCGCGCGGCCGACGAGGCCGGCTGCGACATCCGGATCAGCGGTCCGCTGTCGCGGATGGACGACGAGGTTCCGAGGCACCTGCCGGTGGAGCATGACGTGCGCTGGTGCACGCATCTGGTCCTCATGTTCGAGGCCCGGCAATTCCTGTCCGCCGAGCAGATCGAGATGGCCTGCTCGGTCCCCAGGGACCGGCGGCTGATCGTCGACTTCGACGGGCACTGGGGCATCGCCGACGGTGTCCAGGTGGAGGCGCGCAAATACTCGGCCGAGAGCTGGCAGGTGCTCTACTCCACGCTGAGCGACCTGATCCTGCAGCCCAAGGTGGCCGGACCGCTGCCCCCCGGCGCGGAGTTCTTCAAGTGCTTCGGGTTGCCCCCGGTGCGGCACCCGTTGAGCCCGGACCGCAAGCCCGACTACGACCTGCAGTACATCGGCAGCAACTGGGGCCGCTGGCAACCGCTGGCCGAGGTCATGGCGGCGGCGAAGCGGGCGGAACCGCCTCTGAAGTCGCTGCGGGTCTGCGGCCGCTGGTGGGACGGTGACACCTGCCCGGGCTTCGAGGAGATCACCCTCAGCGAGCCCGGCTGGCTGCGCGGTCAAGGTGTCGAGGTCCATCCGCCCGTGCCCTTCGGGCACGTCATCGAGGAGATGGGGCGGTCACTGATCTCCCCGATTCTCGTCAGCTCGCTGGTGAGCGGTACGGGCCTCCTCACCGCCCGGCTGTTCGAGACCCTTGCGTCGGGAAGCCTTCCCGCCGTCCCGCCCGAGGCGGAGTTCATGGTCTCGGTATACGGCGACGCCGCTGAGCACCTGAGGCTCGGCTCCGATCCCGCCACCGCGCTCGCCCGCATGAGCGTGGACTACGAGCGCCACGCGCGCATCGTGGGCGACATCCAGGACACGCTCCGCGAGGCGTACGGCTACCCGCGGTTGCTCAAAGATCTGCTGGCGTTCTTCCGCTGAGGAGATCGCGATGGAACGGCCCGGCCCGGCGCGTGTTCCCTGTGGGACGGCGCCTCCTCCTTTGCGCGGATCGGTCCGGACGGTCCTGCGGCCGTCTACAGCCCGGTGATCTTCAGCTCGCGGACTCACGAGTTCGGCACGTCGTAACCGCCCCCTCATGCCCGTTTCCTGTCCGCACTACGCTCTCCTTCCGGTGCGGGACGGCGGGAAGGGCGTCCGCTCCATCACCTCGCGCCAGAGCTCGTGGACCGAGTCGCGCAACGTCCTTCGCGGTGTCCAGCCGAGCAGGTCACGCGCGGGCCGGGGGTCGACCCGTGTCCAGTCGTCGGTGTCCGCGGACAGGTCCGGGGCAGGACGCTCGACTATGGTGGCCGGCACCCCGCTCACCTCGACGAGCATGTTGACCAGCGTACGCACCGGGACGGCCTCGCCGCGGCCGATGGCGATCGGGGTGTGCCGACCGGTGATCCGCGTCGCGGCGCGGACCGCGTCGGAGACATCCCGGACATCCACATAGTCCCGGCGGGCTTGCAGCGCGGTCAGCTCGATCATCGCGGCCTCGCCGCGGCCGGCCGCGGCGGCCAGGCGGTCGGCCACACGGCCGAGCAGGCTCGCCGGAGGTGCACCCGGACCGGCGACATTGGCCAGCCGCAGTACCACCGCGTCCACGGTCCCGACCGCAGCGGCCGACAGCACCGCCTCGGTCGCGGCCGACTTGAACCGGTCATAGTCGGAGGCCGGCCCAGGCGATCGCTGGGTGGACTCGGTACCGTCCGGCGCGAGGTGCCCGTACTCCAACACCGAGCCAAGGTGCACCAGCCGGGGCACCAACCGGGTTTTTTCCAGTGCCGCCAGGATGTGCCGGGTCGCCCCGACACAGCTGGCCTCCAGCTCGCGGCCGGTCAGGCCCCACTTGCCGCCGGTCGCGTTGATCACCGTGTCCGGGTGCTCGGCGGCCAGTACGGCCGCCAGTTCCCCGGTCGGTGTTTCGGAGACGTCGACGGCCCTGAACCGGTACCCGGGAGCGGACCGGGCCGCGTTCCTCGCCACGACGAGCACGTCCCGTCCCTCCGCGACGAGGTCCTTGCATATCCGGCGCCCTAGGAATCCGGTGCCGCCGACCACGACGATGCGACCCTCACTCACCCTTGCCTCCTGATCGGCTCTCCGTTCCTGACGGGAGGCCGCTGACCCGTCCGCGGCGTCAGCGCCCGCTCCCGAACCTGGTCGACCGGGGCCTGACCGGCGTCCGGCGCCGCTCGGCCCAGGTCGAACGCCTGGGGGCTCGGGCCGCCCGCTCCACAGGCAGAGCGGGAGATCAGCGGCACTCCGGACCGAGCGGCCGACGGCTCATGCGGCGGGCTCCTCGTCGCGCCGCAGAATCAGGAAGCAGACCCCGTCCTCGTTGACGAATTCGTCCAGCAGCGGCGTCAGTCCGGCCTCCACGGCGATCTTGGCGATCAGGTCGACTCCGTGCCAGGCCAGGAAGCCCTTGAACTCGAAGGGATTCGCCTGCTCGTAGCGCTCCGCGTAGAAGTGGAAGAAACTCTGGGTCGACGCGCCGAGGTCGAGGAAGTTGACACCGAAGTGGCCGCCGGTGCGCAGGATCCGGGCGATCTGCCGGAAGTAGAGATAGATCTCGAAGACGTTGAGGTGGATGAAGACGTTGAGGGAGAACCCCGCGTCGAAGCTCGCCGACGGCAGTGTCGCGAGGAAGTCGTTCTGGATGTGGTGGTAGTCGACATTGGTGTGTTCCCGGCAGGTGAGTCGTGCCTTGGCCAGGAACGACTGGCTCACGTCGGTACACAGCAGCCGTCGCACCTGAGGGGCGACCACGTTGGCCATGATTCCCTCACCGCTGCCGATCTCGAAGATCTCCGAGTCCGGGGTCAGCCGCAGCCGTTGTGCGATCCAGTTCGCCCGGTCGACGCGGTCGCGCAGATACTCCTCGCGAGCCTGGGTGCCCGCCAGTTGCACCTGCATCTCCTCCGGGGAGTTCCACTCCCATATCAGGTTGAGGTCACCCATGCTCTGCAGCGGCGGTTTCGCCTTGACGGTCGCCGTGCCTTCCGTGTTGTTCATACGGCCTCCCTCGTGGTTTCTCGTGTGATGTCCTGGCGGCGTGGACGACCCGGACGTCGCCGGTCCGGTGACCGTCACCGGCCGGCCACCAGACCGGCGACGTCGGCGGCGGTCAACTCGCCGGTGCGGGCCAGGGTGGTAAGCAGGTCGGCGACCTGTGCGGCGGTCGGCGCGGCGGCCATGGACCGGCTCAGCTCGACCGCGCGACGCCGGTATTTGTGGTCGAACAGCACCTCGGCGAGGGCCTTGTCGATCGCCTCGCTGTCGATCAGAAGGCCGGGCAGCGTCTTGGTCGCGCCTTGCGGGTCGATCCGCCTGCCGTAGATCTGCGCGTCGTAGTTCAGGGCCAGGGACAGTTGCGGGACGCCCATCGCGAGGCCGTTCATCAGGCAGTTGGCACTGCCGTGGTGAATGATCAGGTCGCAGCCGGGCAGGATCAGTTCCAACGGGCAGTTACGCAGCACCCGCACGTTCGGGGGCAGGGAACCCAGACCGTCCACCTCGGCCACCGCGGCGGTGAGCACCACCTCGGCGGCCAGCTGGGCGGCGGACTCGACGGCGTGGCGGAGCGCGGGCAGCCGCTCGCCGAACACCCCGGTCGCGGAGTTCCCCCACACCACGCAGACGCGTTTTCCCTTGACCGGCCCCAGCAACCACGGATCCACGTCCTGGGATCCGTTGTACGGCTGGTACCTGATGGGAATCCGCAGCGCGTCGCCCATCGGGGGAATGGCCACGTCCGGCGACGGGTCCACCGCGTACCCGATACTGCGGCGTGTCCAGTTCACGCCGTACTTCGCGAAGCAGGACAGGGGATCGGAGGACACCAGGTCGAGGCCGGGTTCGGTCTCCACGGTGCCGATGAAGCCCGGCCCGTAGTACACGCTGGGCACCTCGTACAGCGCGCCGATCAGCGCGCCCTCGGAGGCCATGAGGTCGTGCACCACCAGGTCGGGGCGCCAGGAAGCGGCGAAGTCAACGGCGTTGTCGTAGCTACGCTGGACCGCGGCGATGGTCTTCTTCCAGAAGTCGCTGAGCGTGCCGGTGTCGAAGTCGCGTACGGAGTCCAGCGCCTGCCCGGTGAACGGGTGCAGTGGCAGCGGCATTTCGCCGCTCTGCGGCGGGGTGTTGATCGCCTGCACCCAGTACGCCAGCCGGGCACTCTCCATCATGTCGGCCGCGTCGAGCACCGACACCGGCATCAACCCCGTGGAGATGACTCCCTGCACCTGCTGCGGCGGGCAGGCGACCCGAACCTCGTGTCCGGCCGCCCGGAACGCCCAGGCCAGCGGGATCATGCACATGTAGTGTCCGGCCCAGTTGGACACGGTGAACAGAATCCGCATCGAAATCTCCCTTACTTACCGCTCACTTGATGTCGATGACTGGGCTCTCCGCGAGAGTACCGAGAAAAGGTTCATGATTTCCCTATAAATAGCGCTCGCCGGCCAGATCGTCGCAGAGTGGTTCTGGTGGCAATCCGGTGACGCCGGCGGATCCGCGCTATCTCGCGGATTTCGCGAATTATCTAGGGATTCCTTGAGATTCGCATCGCTACCATGCGTATGTGCGGATCCTGCATGGCGTCTTGCTCGGGAGCGGCCTCGACGCCGGCATCGCAGGCATCGAGTTGGGGCAGGTCGCCGCCATCGCGGTGGACGAGACGGGCTTCTCGAAGAAGCCGCTGGACGGTACCGGCCACGAAGAGATTCTCGCCGAGGGCGACCGCCGGGCCAGGGGGCGCCGAGTTCAAAGCCATTCGCTTCTACCGCGGTCTCGCCGTTGTCGAAAAAGGGCGAACCACGGGGGAACCGAGTCCTCGCGGGGGCCGCGGTGGAGTGGGGACGGACACGCTTCCCGGTAAGCGGAGACCCGATAGTGCCATGGAATTTCGGAAATCTACAGTGCGAGGAAACCATGAACACAGGCGCCGAACTTTATCTCGACCTGATGAAGAAGACGCTGACGAACACCATCTACCAGGACGCGCCGCTTCCCATAGGGCAGCAGCAGGCCGATGGCTACAAGGATTCGCTGCGGGAAAAAGGCAAGGACTGGCCCTCGGTCGCGCACACCATGGTCGGCAGGATTCGGCTCGACCACCTCGAGCGCTGCATGCGACAGGTCATCGAAGACGAGGTGCCGGGCGATTTCATCGAAACCGGAGTGTGGCGTGGCGGTGTGTGCATCTTCATGCGTTCCTTCCTCCGCGCGAACAACATCACCGACCGGCGCGTATGGGTGGCCGACTCCTTCCAGGGCATCCCGCACACCGACCGCTCCAGCCACCCGCTTGACGTGGAACTCGGGCTGCACAACGAGAACTCGGTGCTGGGCGTGTCCATCGAGCAGGTGCGGCAGAACTTCGAGCGGTACGACCTGCTGGACGATCAAGTCGTCTTCCTGGAGGGCTGGTTCAGGGACAGTCTGCCGACCGCGCCGGTGCGCTCCCTCGCCGTGCTGCGCCTGGATGGAGACCTGTACGAGTCCACAATGGACGCGCTGGTCAACCTGTATCCCAAGCTTTCGGTCGGTGGCTTCGTCATCGTGGACGACCACGTCCTGCCCGGTTGCCGGGCGGCCATCAGGGAGTTCCGGGAGACCAACAAGATCACCGACACGATCGAGCACATCGACTGGACGTCGATCGGGTGGCGACGTACCGGCTGATGACATGGCCGCCGATGTAGCGCGACACCGCTTTCCTGGAAAGGGCGGTCAATGCCCAAGGGGCGCCCGCCGAATCGGGTGCCGCACTCCATCGGCTTCCTGATGCCGTAGGCGCCTGCCCGGCGGACCCCGTTACCCGGTCATGACGCTCCTTCGTCGACCAGGTTCGTCGGATCCAGCGAATTCATGAACGAACGCAGGGCGCCGAGGTGGGCGGCCGGCTTGTCCCAGCTCAGCTCGGCGCACCAGGCGATCAGCTCGGTGAGCTCCCCGGTGGCACGCGCCTTCTCCTCGTCGGTGAGGCTGGTGACCGACAGTTCCCGCGGCCACTGCACGACGTTGGCCAGGTCGATGTCCAGTCCCTCCGCGCGAGCGAACTCGAGCAGGTTTCGCAGGTCCCACAGGTTGTCCCGCTGCGGCGACACCTGGAGCCAGACGTCCACCTGGGTCTTGAGCCTGTGCACGTTGTCCACGAACACCTGCCACTTCCCGCCGGTCCTGATCCGCTCGAACACCTCGCCCACGCCGTCGCAGGAGGCACCGATGCCGACGCTCTTGAAGTGCGGGAAGAGGCTGATCGCGTTGTCGGGGGACACCGTGAGGTTGGAGTTGTAGGCCACGTCGACATTGCCCGCGTTCCCGGTTTCCACGAGGAGTTCGAGCAACGCGTAATGACCCGGCTGCATGAACGGCTCGCCGCCCGCGAAGTACAGTCGCCGAATCAGGTGTGCGTTCGCCCGCAGGGTCCGCCACAGTTCCTCGTCGGCGCGGTAGGGGTCGATCACCGCGGAGGACCATGATGGCCGCTGCTTGGCGCCCCACGCCGAGCTCACCGGATAGGTGCACATGACGCACCGCAGGTTGCAGGTGTTGCCGAACCTGATGTCGAGGAAATACGGAAAGTCCTCGACGGTGCCGTCCTGGGCGGTGCGGGCAGCGAGAGTGTCGAGCTCATGTTCGAATCGCTGGTTGATGTTCTGCCGATAGGACTGGGCGCCGTGGTCTTCCCGGAAATAGCAGTATTTGCATGCGTCGACGCGCTGGCCGCTCAGCATCGCCAGCCGGGTCCGTTTCATGTTGGGGCTGTTGAACGCCTCCTGGAGTCCCATCACCCGATCCGGGTTGTCCTCGGCGTATCGCGAACCAGGCGAACAGCCGATCGCGTCGTCGTTCAGCTGGAAGACGGGCTCCTCCTGCTGGTCGTACAACTCGTTGTGGTACATCGCGTTGTCGACGCAGCACCGGCCGTAGACGCCGTCGATGGAGGCGCAGAGATGAATCCACGGCAGGACGCACAAGGTCTTGTCCGTGGCGCCGCCGTCACCGTTGACTTCAGTACTCATGGAAACGCCCCTCGGCTCACCATCGCCAGTACTCTTCATGCGGAACCCGGAATGTGGCGAGCTCCGGCTTGCGCGCCCAGTGCCGTAAGGAGTGGGCGGGGCGGTAGTCGAACGGTTCCTCGTCGCGGAATCGCGATTCGGCCGCACGCATCCGAACGCAGGAACGCAGGACCTGTTGCTTGAGGCCGACGTAGTCCTCGGTGTGCGGGCCCAGTTGCCACTCCACCTCGGCGGGCCGGAACTCGAAGTAGACGACGCGGCGTTGCTTGCCGACCACGGCGGGGGCGCCGTGCAGGGTGAGGATGTTGTGCAGCAGCACATCCCCCGGCCGCATCACGGCGGGTACCGCACCGGTGGTGTCCCACTCGCTGGCGTTGAGCCGATCCGCGGTGGTCCTGATCCGCTCGTCGTCCCAGTAGTTGGATTCCGGGATGCACCAGACGCAGTTGTCCTCGGGGGCGGGATCGAGATAGATCCCGGCGTCGATGACGCGACCCGCTCCGGTGACGCCGACCGCGTCGGCGTACAACCCGGCGTCGCGATGCCAGGCGAGCCGGGGAGCCCCGGCCGGGGTTTTGAAGACCATGCTGTCCCAGGTCGGGATGAGGTTGGGCCCGACGAGCTGTTCCATGATTTGTAGCAGCAACGGGTGACCGGCCAGCATGGCGATCGGACGGGCCTTGTCCACCACGTATTCGATCCGTACCGGCGCGGCGTCCGGCAGGTGCGGCTCCAGGGTCCAGACGGTGTCGTCCATGGACCGCGTCGACCATGCCCGATCGATCAGCGTCTTCCCGGCCTGCTGTACGTCGGCGAGTTCCTCCTGCGTGAGCAGCCCGCGAACGGCGAGCACTCCCTGCCGGCGGAAGGCGGTGACGTGCTCGGGCAACAGTCCGGTCCGCCGGATGTCGCATTCGGGAACCCTGCTGTCGGTGCGTACCTTAGTGACAGGATTCATGACCTGAACCCCTTCCGTTCGGCGGTGGTGAATTCGGACCAGCGCAGTCCGCCACGAAATACCAGTCCCGCTCCAACGCCCTCGCGAATGACGCGCGATCCATCGCGGGCTGCCCGGCCAGCCAGGCCGGCAGGGTGAACACCCGGTACCCCAGCCCGTCGACCAGCAACGACCAGAGATCGTCCGTTGTGGTGCCGTACTCGCGCATCACATGGTCGCCGCCGTGTTCGAAAACGATCACCGGCTTGTCGCGACGCAGTGAGCGGCGCGCACCTCGCAGAGCCAGCACCTCGCCTCCCTCGACGTCGAGCTTGACCAGGTCGATGCGCACATCGGGTGGGATGACGTCGTCCAGGCGCACGGTGTCGACGGTGATCTCGCGCAGGGTCTCCGCCGGCCGGTCGTAGGGGCGTCTGCGCAGGCCGCTGTAGCCCGGGTTGGACACCACGTGCACGAAGCTCTGTGAGCCCGTGGTGTCGGCGGCGGCGGCCCTGATCACCGCGACTGAAGGCAACCTGGCCGCCAACTCGTCGGCGAAGGCGGGCAGCGGTTCGATCGCGAAGTGCCTGCCCTCGGGCGCCACCCGCACCAGGTGCTGGGTGATCTCGCCGACGCCCGCGCCGAGGTCGACGCACCCGGCGGTCGTGGTGCAGACCTGTTCGATGATCTGGATGGTGAGCCGGTCGTACTCGTCGTTGCGATCGAGGGGGTCGATCACCCGCTGCCCGCTCACGTCGAGGGTTCCTCGCCGTGGGCCTGGGACGGCGGTGGGGGCGAGGTCCGGGTCACGGGTTCCGCCGGCCGGCTTCGTCCGATGCCGAGCCGGGGGCTGGTCATCAGGTACAGGCCGGTGTCCGGGTCGAACAGCTCATGTCCGTCGAGCCTGTTGAGCGCCTCGCTGACCGGGGACTTGGGGGTGTGCGTCTCGGCCATCCTGCGGGCCTGCTCGGCGGCGACGAACAGGCGGTCGACGGAGTTGTCCGCGTCGCCGTCGGGCATCTGCGGCTCGGGAGCGCGGCCGGCCACGGCGTCGCCCATGTCGGCGAGCCCGGCGATCAGCTGGGCGAAGGCCCTGGAGCCGTCCACCTTTTCGTAGTCGGTCTCGGCGTGGTCGCCGACAAGCCTGTCGGCCAGGGCGAAGTAGTTGTCCTTGCCCGCCTGCTGCTGGTAGACGGCCGCGACCAGTGTGAACAGGCGCTCGAAGGCGTTGCGGTAGAGCGTCTCGTAGAACGCGCGGGCCTGCTCCTCGTCGACGTCGCCGTTGACGGTGGCCAGAATGGCCGCCGCGGAGAGCATGCCGCTGTAGAGCGCCAGGTGTACGCCGGTGGACAGCAGCGGGTCCAGGAAGCACGCGCTGTCGCCCGCGGCGAAGTAACCCGGGCCGCAGAAACTGTCGGCGACGTAGGAGAAGTCCTGCTCGACCCGGACGCCCGGCTGGTAGGTCCCGTTCGCGAGCAGACCGCGCACCGACGGAGACTCCTCGACCAGCGAGGCCAGCATCGCTTCCAGGGACGCGTGCCCCGAACGGCGCTCAAGGAACCGCGTCTGGTGGCAGACGAATCCGACGCTGTAGCGGTTGTCGCGCAGCGGGATCACCCAGTACCAGCCGTCCGGGGCCGAGATGACGTTGATCCCGCCCTTCGGCGAGCTGGGAAGCAGAGATCCTCCCTGCCAGTAGCCCCAGATGGCGACGTTCTTGAACGTCTCGTTCGCCCGCCGGTGCTTGAAATGCCGGGCGGGAATCAGACCGGTCCGGCCGGAGGCGTCGACGACGAAGTCGAAACGGGTGGTGCGCGGCTCACCGGTGTGCGACTCGGACCACTCCGCAGCCACGGCGCGGTCGCCCTCGAAGACCACGCGCTTCACCTCGGCGCCCTCAATGACCCGGGCGCCCTGTTTGGCGGCGTTGGTCAGCAGTACGTGGTCGAAGTCGTCGCGGTCGACCTGCCAGGACCGCACGCCGGGGCCGAAGATCTCGGCCCAGTCGATGGCCCAGTCCTCCCTGCCCCACCGCAGCAACACACCGTTCTTCTCGGTGTAGCCGCGGGCGTCGACCTCGTCCAGCGCGCCGACGAAATCGACGATTGTCCGGCACGACGACGCGATGGACTCGCCGATGTGGTAGCGAGGAAAGTTTTCCTTCTCCAGCAGCGTCACGGACAGGCCCGCACGTGCGAGCAGTGCCGCCGCGGTCGACCCGGCCGGACCGCCACCGATGACCAAGACCTTGGTGACCATGAATCTCCTCATCGAGAGGCGGGATAATTTACCGAACCACACCCTACGGCGGGCGGAAAATGGCGTTCAACAATTCGGGGGAATGTCTAGTGGGAGCTTTAGTGGAGCGTTCGCACACCGGGCGATTTTCTGTCGTGATCGCTGTCGTGCCGGAATAAACGAGTGAGGAATGCCGATGGGCCGCGGGTACGCCCAGGGCTCGTTGGGGGAATGGAACAACGGTACGGCGGTGACCGAAGAGGCGGTTGCCGGCCTGTCGAAAAGTCAGGTCCGCAGGGGTGAATTTCAAACCGGCGTTCCGGGAAACCGGGACCGACGACCTGCGGCCGACCGGCTCGAAGCCGAACCGCTAAAGGGTTTCCAGGACCTCGCGGAGCGCGCCGATCACCTTGTCTTGGAGGTCCTGCGGCATCGACGGGTACATGGGCAGGGAGAAGACCTCTCCGGCCAGTCGTTCGGTGACCGGGAGCGAGCCGTCGGCGTAGCGAAGCTGCGTGAACCCGGTCATCGTGTGCACCGGCCAGGGGTAGCTGATGGTCAGGGTGATGTCGTAGGCCCTGAGCCGTTCGATGATGGTGTCGCGCTGCGGGTGACGCACGACGTAGAGATAGTAGACATGCTCGTTCCCGGCGGTCACCGACGGCAGGATCAGGCCGGTGGAGTCGAGGATGTCGCCGAGCCCCTCGGCGTAGCGGCGGGCCACCGCGCGCCTGGCCTCGATGTAGGCGTCCAGCCGGGTGAGCTTACGCCGCAGGATCTCTGCCTGCACCGCGTCGAGGCGGCAGTTGTGGCCGGGTGTCTTGACGACGTAGTAGACCTTCTCCATGCCGTAGTAGCGCAACCGCCGAAGGCTGCTGTCGAGGGCCTCGTCGGCGGTGACCACCGCACCGCCGTCCCCGTAGGCGCCCAGCACCTTGGTGGGATAGAAGGAGAACGCCGCGGCGTCGCCCATGGTGCCCGCCGTCCTGCCGTGCTGCCGGGCACCGTGCGCCTGGGCGCAGTCCTCGAGTATGAGCAGGCCGTGGTCGGCCGCGAGCCGCGTCAAGGACGTCATGTCCACGCACTGGCCGTAGAGGTGTACGGGCAACACCGCCTTGGTCCGCGGAGTGATCACCTCGGCCACCCGGTCCACGTTCATGAGGCAGTCCTGCTCATGAACGTCGACGAAGACGGCCCTGGCGCCGACGGCGTCGATGGCCAGCACCGTCGGTGCCGCCGTGTTGGACACGGTGATCACCTCGTCGCCCGGTCCGACGCCCATCGCCTGCAGGGCCAGCTTGATCGCGTTGGTGCCGTTGTCCACCCCGATGCAGTGGGGCATGCCGTGGTAGGCGGCGAACTCGTTTTCGAACCCGTCGACACTCTCGCCGAGTATGAGGTTGCCGGACCGGAAGACCTTCTCAACCGCGTCGAGCAGGTCGGCCCGCTCCTGGTGATACTCCGCTAGGTAGTCCCACACCCGAATTGCCATGTCTCTGCCTCTCCTAGGACTGAGTCTGGGAGCGGACTGCCCGGACACTCATGTAGTCGTTGTCTCGATCGAGGCGCAGTGCTTGACCGCTGAGATAGTCGACGCCGTCGGCGTAGCTGTAGGGCTGCATGAACCCGCCTGCCCGTACGTCGCGGTAGAGGCGTGCCAGTGGGTGGCCGGCCGAGTACGCCTGACCGCCGACCATCGACATGCTGTCGGTGACGACGCGCAAGGTCAGGTCGTTGACCGTCATCTTCGCCCATTGGAACGGCGTCATCATCCGTCGTCCCCGCTCGTCGAGGTCCATCGTGTACTTGTCGTTGAGCAGGTCGGCGTTGAGCAGTGCGGCGGCGGTCGCCGTGCGCAGCGCGTACAGCCGGGCATCGGACTCGGCGATGGTGGAACGCACGCCCGAGGAGACGTCCGGGCCGCGCTTGGCGCAATGCTCGACCGCGATGTCCCTGGCCGCCTGGGCGATTCCCGCGTAGATACCCAGCATGGTGATCGAACTGATGGTCTGCCCGGCCAGCACCGCGTCCCGGCGTGATCCCACCGGACCCCGGTCGAGGATGTCGGCCTCCGGTACCGGACAGTTGTCGAAATCGACGTCCAGCGTGCCGGAGGCCCGCATGCCGAGACCGTCCCAGTCCGGCCGTACGGTCAGCCCGCGGGTGTCCCGGCTCAGGAGGGGGACGGCAAGTCTTGGCACATCGCCGTCGCGCCGCAGCGCGTGCACGAAGAAGTGTGTGCCGATCGGTGCCATGCTGACCAGTGTCTTGCGGCCGGACAGCCGCCAGCCACCCGAGGCGTCCCTGGTGAGCGTGGTCACCACGCCAGGGGCGTCCTTCAGCCCGGTGCAGACGGCCGCCTCGCCGGTGGCCATGGCCCGCAGCAACCGTTCGGCCAACGCGGAGGCGGCAGGGGCGCCGTGGCGCCACTCGTAGGTCAACGTCAGCGCGCGGCTCAGCTGGACGTGCAGGGCCAGGGCCGTCGAGGCGTCGGCCTCGGCCAGGACGCGCAATCCCACCGCCAGGTCGTACAGTCGGTTGACGCCGAGACCGCCCAGTTCGGCGGGCACGGCCGCGCCCATCAGGCCGACCTTGGCGAACCCGCGAAACGTGTCCACCGGGAAAACGCCGTTCTGGTCGTTCGCGCGAGCCTCTGCCCGGATTCCGCTGGTGAAACCGGTCAGCAGGTCCACCATCATCTCGCCCTCAGGTGAGATCGGTGTCCGGAGATCTGACGTACTCAAATACGCAGTGTCGCTTGATATCGCCCGTTTCATTTTCGGCTCCCGACGGCCGGCGCGAGTCCGTGACCACATCCCCGCTCTTTCGATATGCAAAGCCAAGATATATGAACAAGAGTTACCGGTAAGGCGTCAAACGAGAGTCGGCGACCAAGTCTAGTCGAATCACTCGAACTGACCGGACTTTAGTCGATGGGTATGGTGTGCACGCCGTCGGCGCCGCTACATTGTCTCGACTTCGAGTGGAGGTCTCATGAAGATGCTGTTTATCCCGGGGCCGGCGAAATCAAACGTATTTGGTCTTGCTCCCCTGGCGATCGCCGCACGGGCAAGCGGTCACGACGTCATTCTCGCCTCCACGGAGGAGGCCGTCGCCGCGGCGGCGAGTGTCGGCGTGCCCGCCATGATGACGAGCCCTTTGTCGTTGACGCAGCTGATGACGACGGATCGCGTGGGCGATCCGCTACGAATTCCCAGCGACGGCGCCGAGCTGTCGATCTTCGTCGGCCGGATGTTCGGCAGGCTGGCCGCCGCGAGCCTCGACCGGTTGCGGACCCTGATCACCTCCTGGCGGCCGGACGTCCTCGTCTGCGGGCCGCACGCCTACGCAGGGCCCGTCCTCGCCGCCCACTTCGACCTGCCCTGTGTGCGCCACCTGCTCACCGGGACACCGGCGGATCGGGAGGGCACCCACCCCGGCGTCGACGACGAGCTACAGCCCGAGTTGTGCGCGCTTGGCCTGGACCGCGTTCCGGACTTCGACCTGGCCATCGACATATTCCCGGAGAGCATCCGGCCCGAGGGCGCACCGGTGCAGCCCATGCGGTGGACGCCCGTCAACGAGCAACGCCCGCTCGAACCGTGGATGCTCGCCCCGGGCGAGCGCCGCCGGGTGTTGATGACCGCGGGCAGCCTGGCCACGCCCACACACGGCACCGGCCTGCTGCGCAACCTGGTGGCCTCGCTCGCGGAGCTCGATGTCGAACTGGTCGTCGCAGCCCCCGACGAGGTGGGTGTCCTGCTGCGCGGCGAGCGCGGTGTCGCCAACGCGGGCTGGATGCCGCTGGACGTGGTGCTGCCCACCTGCGACCTGATCGTGCACCACTCCGGCACGATGACCGCGCTGACGGCGATGCACGCCGGTGTCCCGCAGCTGATCATCCCGCAGGAGAGCCGGTTGATCGACTGGGCTCGCTCGCTGGCCACCAGGGGCGTCGCGATCACGCTGCCGCCCGGGGAGGACACCCCGGACGCCGTAACGCGGGCGGCCGGAGATCTGCTGACCGACCCGGTCTACGCCACCGGGGCCCGTGACCTCGCCGATGAGATCGCCGCGATGCCCCTGCCCACCGACGTCCTCGACGTGCTGAAGTAGAGAGGCGGGCCGATGACATCGGGACGCAGGCGTGTTGCGACGATCACGGTTGGCACCAACGAGATCAAATGGCTGCGCCGCTGCTTCGCGTCGCTGCTCGACAGCGACACCGAAGGCTTCGACCTGGACGTCCACTTCGTCGACAACGCCTCCGCCGACGGCAGCGTCGATATGGTCGCGCGGGAGTTCCCGCAGGTGAAGATCACCCGCAATCCCGCCAACCTCGGGTTCACCGGGGCCAACAACGTGGGCATCCGGACGGCGCTCGCCGACGGCGCCGACTACGTCTTCCTCGTCAACCCGGACACCTGGACCCCGCCACGGCTGATTCGTACGATGGTCGAATTCGCCGAGCGATGGCCGGAGTACGGCATCATCGGGCCGCTGCAGTACTGCTATGACGCCGAGTCGGACGAACTGGTCGAGTTCAACGCCTGGACGAACATCGCGCTGTGGCTGGGGGAGCAGCACGCGTTCGCGGGTGACCGGCTGGATCACCCGTCTCCGGCGAGCAGCTTCGAGGGGCGGGCGCCGCGGACCCTTGAGCACGCCTATATCCAGGGGGCGGCGTTGTTCGCGCGGGCGGCGATGTTACGCGAGATCGGCATACTCGACGAGGTCTTTCACACGTACTACGAGGAGGTGGACCTCTGCCGGCGTGCCAGGTGGGCGGGCTGGCGGGTGGCTCTGCTGCTCGACGAGGGCATCCAGCACTACGGTGGCGGCGGTGCCACCACTCGTAGCGCCTATACCCGGGTGCACATGCGACGTAATCGCTACTACTACCTGCTCACCGACGTCGACTGGAGTCCGGTCAAGGCGGCCCGGTTGGCCACCCGTTGGCTGGTGGCGGACTTGTTCGGCAAGAGTGTGGTCGGCAGGGTCGACGCGGCGACCGGCGCGCGCGAGACCGTGGCGGCGCTCAAGTGGCTGGCGGGCCACGCACCGACGATCGTGGAGCGTCGGCGCAGCCACCGGGTGCTGCGCACGGGGCGTGGGGTGGCCTGATGACGTGGGCCCGCGTCCTCGTCGCCGGAGACCTCCATCGGCACGCCGGGTTCGGCCAGACCGTGGCGGGTCACCTCACCGTGATGCCGAGGGGCCGGGCGTGAGGCGTACGCCCCGGGGGCGTGACCGGCATGCCGGTCACGCCCACGTCATCCAGGGCCGATGTTCCGGGTCGGTGACCTCGACCGGGGCACTCATGAACACCAGTACGTACGCGCGCCGTGGTTGGCCGGTCTGGTTCGGTCCGGCGTAGTGCGGGGTCCGGAAGTCGTGCATCACCGCGCCGCCGGGCGCCAGCGGACATGCGACCCCGGCAGCCGGGTCCACCTCGTCGGTCATCAGACCGCGGATACGGTCGTCGTTGTCGATGTGGTGGTGGGGGAGCACCGGACCGAGGTGGCCGCCGGGCAGGTAGTGCAGGCAGCCGCTTTCGACCGTGGCATCGTCCAACGTCGTCCAGATACTCAGCCCACGACGGCTCCACCGCGGGTCCATGTACGCCTCGTCCTGGTGCCAGGGTGTCGGGGCACCGTACCGGGGCGGTTTCAAAATGGCGTGTCCGTAGAATTCCAACTCGTTCTCGGGGATGGCCAGAAAGGCCGACGCGATAGCCCGGCACCGTGCGAAATGCGCGCTTTCCAGCAATTCTGGAACGTATTTCTCTGGCCGGACTATCTGTGGCAGCAATGGCGACTCTTCGCGGTCGGCCTGGCCTGCGATGTCGTAGTAGTTCTCCGCGCCCGGAATTCCGCGCTGGACGAACAAGCGATCGTACACTTCCCGTAACCACGCCACTTCGGACTCGTTCGCCACCTGGGGTAAGATCGCGAATCCATTACGGCGGAACTCCTCCAGAGTACGACGGTCGATGGTGCTCGCCCCGCTCAAGTCGTCTCCTCTCCTAAGGACGTCTCCCGATGCACAGGATACGCGGACCGGTTCACCGTGAGCACTAGACCGGGGTGTAAATTAGGGGATTGCCTATAATTTCACGACAAACCGCGTGAGAGTCGAATTTCACATGGTCGCTGTGCCGCACTTGCCGCAATGAGTCCTTCCGGGTAACGGATCATGGATTGGCGTGACCTTGATTCTCGGATTCTCGGATTCGCGGATTCCCGCGACCCGGATGAGCCCTCGCCGGCCGCGCGCCTGCCCGATCGGGCCGCCGTGCAGCCGGGCGCCGCCGCTCGACGTGCCGTTCGCACCGCCCAGGTGGCGGACACGGGGGCGGTCAGGACCAGGTGTGACCCGCGAGCACCTCGTGGTAGATCGTCGCGAACTGCTTGGCGACGACGACGTGATCCCACTGCCGCAGCGCTGCGGCCCGGACGGAGCTCGGCTCGGGCAGACCGGCCAACGAGGCACGAGCCTGCGCGGGTGTGAACGACGAGCCTTCAGAGACGACGACCCCGACCGACGGCACGATCTCGGCCAGGCAGCCGTTGGAAGTACCGATGACCGGGGTGCCGCACGTGGCGGCCTCGGACACCACGGTCGACCCGGGCTCACACCACACCACACCCCAGGGGCCCATCGTGCTCTGGGACAGCACCATGATCGCGGCCGCGCGGGAAAGCAGTTCCAGCCGTCGCTCACCCCCCACCTCGCCGACGAAATCGACGGTGTCCCCGAAGTCGCGCTCGATCCGCCGCAGATACTGCTCCTCCCAGGACGGTCCGGCCATGACCAGACGGCGCCCGGCGGCGGATGCGAACGCGGCGGCCTCGTAAGCGCCTTTCCACTCCGAGATGCGCCCCAGGTAGAGGAGGTAGTCGTCCTTGTCGGCCCGGAACTGGTAGCGCGCCTGATTGACCGAGATGCGTACCACCGGCGCGATGTCGTTTCCGGCCTGGGCGCGCTGGGCGTACGAGGCGTACACGCAGTTGCGCGGATACGTCGGCCGGCCGGTGAGGTGATGGGTGGAGAGGTATGCCATTCCCGCCGGGAGCCGGTCAGGGTCGATCTGCCCGCAGGAGAAGTCGTGCACGACATCCACGGTCGACGCCTCCGGGCCGTTCAGCCAGGCGTACATGTCTTCGATCTCGCCGGCGTCCACCACGGTGACCGCCGGTGAGGCGGGCGTGGTGCCCGGCGCGCCGAGCAGGAACACCTCGTGGCCGAGCTCCAGCAGGCCGTCCATGTGGTTGGCCACGATCCAGTGGATTCCCGCGTAGCCCTGCGGCGGAACGGTGATCCACTGGCTTGGATCGGTCGGCAGCCGTAGCGCCATGGTTACCAGTACGACGCGCATCAGCTTCTCACTTCCCCATACTCCGGTACGGCGCGGGCAGGTCGCGCATCGGGTCATGCCGCGGTCGCCACCCGGCATTCGCCTGTTCGGTGTTGCGGCCTTTCTCGATGAACGCGAGGTTGTGGTACAGATGGATCCCGGTCACGCCTCGGTCCGTGTAGGACGGCTCGTAGGGGCCTTCATGAAGACGATCGCGATGGTGCAAACCGTCGACAAGCGTCTTCAGGAAACCGACCGACGTGGCGGGATCGGCCAGGTCGACGCCGTTTCCTCCCCATTCGGGCCAATACGAAGTGTGCAGGTCCTCGATCACATACATGCCGCCGGGACCTACGTGCGGGAAGAGCGCGTTGAACGCGGTGATGACGTGGCTGCTGACATGACTGCCGTCATCGACCACGATGTCAAACGGGCCGTACCGCGCCGCGAGGTCGGTGAGGAACGCCGAGTCGGCCTGATCCCCGCGGATCGTGATGATTCGCGGCTCGTCCAACAGCGACTTGTCGTACACATCGAGCCCGTACACCATGCTTCGGTGAAAGTAGTGCTTCCACATGCGCAGGGAGGTGCCTCCTGCGCCGGGGTCGTGATAGCCGCCGATGCCGATCTCCAGCACGGTCATCCGCTGATCGCGGTATCTGCCCAGATGCCGCTCATAGTGTGAGGTGTACCAGTGCCCGCCCCACTTGTCCGAGCCGAAGCGCACGGCCAGAGCAGTCAGGTCCCCGCGGTACGGGCCGCACGCCTGCAGGACCTGATACGCCGCTCGGGTCGCCTCGTCACGCTGAACCATCCACGGATCGTCGGGCTTGTACTCGGCCGGCCCGGGCTCGTCTTTCATCACCACCTCGCGGTCGGCTCCGGCGCGCGGGTCACTCGGCCCGAACACGTCACGGACCAGCGCCGGCAGGTCGTACCTGAGACACACCCACGGGTCGTCGACCCGGCCAGGGCGCGCCTGCTGACCGCCGGGACCGACGGTCAGCAGGTACGGAATCCGTCCCGAGCCCGGGACGTCCACTTCGAACTGGACGATCACCGGTGACCCGGGCCCGGGGTACAGGCCCGCGCGGCCGGACACTTCGCCGATGGTCGCGGCCACGACCGACTCCGGATCCTCGGCCGCGAGCCGGGCGGCGGCGTCGGGGGCGTCCGCCAAGGAGAGCAGGCGTTGGATGAGCGGGATCTGTGGTCGGGCGTGGATCGGCATGCGCACCTCCGGGTTTGCGATCGACTCATCGGGAACGCCCAGGGCTCGGCTTCCTCGACGCGGGGTATGACGATCAAGGAGAAGATCCCGGTGGAGGCCCGAGCCGTGATCAACCGCGGCACGTCCTCGCCGTGAACCGTCGCAGGTCGGCTCACGTACCGGTCTCTCTCGCCACAGCGGTGTCCCTCGCGTCGGCTGCCGCGCTTTCGGGTTTTCCGGCGATGAGCAGGATGTCCAGGTAGAAGGTGCTCTCCGGGCCCTCTCGGTGGCGGAGATCTCCGAACGCCCGGTCGAGGTACGTATCCATCGCCTTGGGCAGGAGACGGTCCACCAGCCACAGCGTCCGGAGGACCAGTCCGACCGGGCCGCCACCGGGCCAGCCGTGGTCGCGCCCGTACCAGCGGAGCAGGAACAGCAGCCCGCGCGGACCGCAGGTCAACTTCACCGTCCGGTCGACCACGAACCCGGCTCGCCTGGCCTGCAGGGCCAAGCCGTCGGCCGTCCAGCGCCACAGATCCTGACCGCCGTGTTCCTCCCACACACCGTGGGTGGACAACACCAGCCGGCCGCCGGGCCGTAACAGCCGAAACGCCTCGCGCAGGTAGGCGTCCGCGTCGGTGACATGCTCCAGAACCTGGGTGGACAGCACGCCGTCGAAGGCCCCGTCGGGAGCCGGGCAGTTGCCGTCGCGGTCGAGCGCGTGATCGGCGCGGTAGGACTCACCGCCGGGGATGTCGGCCGTCTGCAGCTCGGCCACCGCGAACAGTTCACGGTACGGCGACGTGCCCGAGCCATAGTCGAGCCAGACGCCGGAAGCGTCGCGCAGCGCCTCGGCGAGCGCCTCGCGGAGGTCGAGAAAGTGGACGTAGGCCCAGTCTCCGCGGCGCGGCCTGGTCCGCTCGCGGAAACGCTCGGCCATGACCTCGTGGAGCGAGGGCTCCGCCGCGGTGGCCGGTCGGCCACCCAAGCGCGACTTCTTACCCACCGCAGACACCCAATCCAGCAGGCTCACCACCGCCGGCACTCCTCGTACGGTATGCGGATGTGACATTCCGGGATCACCGCGTCGCGTGGTCGTGCCGCGGCATTCGGCTTCAAGCTGTCCGACCTTTCTTCCCGACGCGGACGGGCCACCGCGACGTCAGGGCTCGAGGGAGATCGCTGGATCGGCGAACTCGATGACGATGGTTCGGCGCCATCGATCGCTGGGGTTCGGGCCGGATCCGTGCACGAGCCGGACGTCGTGCACCACGACGTCCCCCTCCTCGGAGGGCACCGGCACCCGTGGGCCGGCGTCCCGTACGGCCTCGACGGCCACGTCGACGGGCAGCAGGTGGGAGCCGGGAACGCCCTCCAGACAACCGTTGCCGGGGCCCGCTGCGTCCAGGCAGATGCTTATGTTGCACACGGTGTGCGGAGCGAGGTGGGGACGGTCACGGTGCCACGGCACACCGGCCGCGCGCCGTGGTTCCTTGAGCACAAGGGCGAACGCCGTGGGAACGACCGGCTCTCCGATGAATTCGGCGGCGAGACGGCCGAGTTCGGGTCGGTAGAGTAACTCGGCTTCTGGCCAGTCCTGCTTCTCCAGGTTGTGGATGCGATACAGCACCGGCGGTTGCCCGTCGACGTCGAAGTGCCAGTAGTCGTCGGAGACATAACCCAGGTCGGTAAAACGCGAGATCAACCTCGTGGCGCCCGCCTTGAGCCGGCTGACCACGTCCTGGTCGAGTATCGGTCCGACCCGAACGAAACCGTCGACGCGGAAGCGCTCGATTCGTGCAGTGGGATCCCGTACCACCAGAGTCATGGCTACGCCCGTCCTTTCGACTTGTCCGCCTCGACATTCGTTAACCCGAGTCTTCCGGCGTCTTGAAATAGCGGTAATCGACGGTCTTCACATCCGGAGCCGAAATTCGACATCGGACACGTCGTTGGCTCAGCCATTGTCTGCCGGATCCTGACTCAGGACTCGGCGCTCAATCACATTGCGGCCCACAGGATTTGACCTTATCGAGTCGCACGCGATAACTGACTAGTGGTTTCACCACAGGTGGCCGATGGCCGGCGCCGACCGCTGTTCGACATGCCGCCTCATTCTGCTTCTTCCACTTCTTTCACTTCCGGTGAAAACCGGGTCGCTCGCCGGAGAGGTCTTTTCGGCGCCCCAGGCCGTCCCTCGGTGAGTGTCTCGGCGCCGGATTCCCCGGTCTCCTGGACCGGGCGGACGTCCGGTCTCCGGGGGAGCACGGCGCCGGAGGCGGTCGCCGCCGCTCGGGCGGTCCTCTTCGGCCTCCGGGGCAGGAGGGCGGGCCGGGCGGCACAGGAGGCTTCGGGGCGAGGTGAGACGCCCTTCTCGACCCGTTGACGCGGCCGTAGCACGTATGTAACCTTTGGCCAGCGCAGTGCAAAAATATTGCAAACTCCCGTTAAATTCTCTCTGTTCTCTGCAACTTGCGGCAGTGATGTGCTGCTTCGGCGCATCTCTCCCACCCCTTCGGAGAGGTCCCAGGTGATGTCGCTCTCGGCATTGCGCGGCCGATCGCCGCCCTGGCGGTCCCGGTTGCGACACTCATCGCCCCCCGCGCCGACGCTGAACGGCCGTCGACAACAGGGCGTCGTGGCCCGCGCCCGGCGGAGCGTCCCGAGCCGCGACCGGTCAGGGCCCGCCGTCCCGGACACCTCCCGTCCGGGACTCACCGACAGATCCGACGTTCACCGTCGCTCGTCCCGCCGACCGTCTCGAGAAGAGGGACACCGGCGCAAACGGCGACCAGCACCCCCAGCGACGAACGAGGCACGGCTCGCGGCTCGGCCGACACGGCTCCCACGGCCGGCCCGCCGGATTCCGAGGACCCGGAAGAAGAGGACCGGGGATCGGCGCCTCATGGGCGAGACCACCCCCGGGTGCCGAGCGCGTCGCGCGGCGGAGGCCGCGGCCTCCCTCCCGACCCTGTCGTTCCAGACGAGAGATAGAGGAACGCGATGAGAAAGCAGTACCTGGCGTTACGGCTGATGGCGGCGATGGCCGCGACCAGCCTGCTCGCTCTGGCCGGGGCGGTCACCGCACCGGCCTCGGCGGCGGCCGGCCCCAACCTGGCGGTGGGGAAGGCGGCCTCCTCCAGCAGTGTCAACGCCCCCTACGGCGCGGGCAACGTCACCGACGGCAACGCCACCACCTACTGGGAGAGCAGCAACAACACCTTCCCGCAGTGGGTTCAGGTGGACCTCGGAGCCGTGACCAGCGTCAACCAGGTCGTCCTGAAGCTGCCGCCCGTGGCTGCCTGGAACACCAGGACGCAGACCCTGTCGGTGCTGGCGGGCACGAGCGCCACGCCCACCACAACCGTCGCCGGCTCCGCCGGCCGCACCTTCGACCCGGCGACCGGCAACACGGTGACGATCGACTTCGCCACGACCAGCGCCCGCTACCTCCGGCTGAACATCACCGCGAACACGGGCTGGCCCGCCGGTCAGCTCTCCGAGTTCGAGGTGTACGGACCCGGTTCAGGCGGTGACACGACGCCGCCGAGCACGCCGTCGAACCTGGCCCACACCGAGCCGGGCTCGGGCCAGATCAGGCTGACCTGGAACGCCTCGACCGACAACGTCGGCGTGACCGGATACGACGTCTACGCCAACAACGCCCTGCGCGCCAGTGTGGCGGGCAACGTCCTGACCTACACCGACACCCAGCCGGCCACCGCGACGGTCTCCTACCACGTCAAGGCCAAGGACGCCGCGGGCAACCAGTCGGGAAACAGCAACACCGTCACCCGTACGGGCAGCACCCCGCCGGGGTCGAACCTGGCCGTCGGCAAGGCGATCACCGCCTCCTCCTCGGTCTTCACCTTCGTGGCCGCCAACGCCAACGACGACAACACGGCGACCTACTGGGAGGGCAACGGCGGCAGCTACCCCAACACGCTGACCGTGAGCCTCGGCGCGAACGCCACCCTCAGCTCGGTCGTGGTGAAGCTGAACCCCGACAGCGTCTGGGCGACGCGCACGCAGAACATCCAGGTTCTCGGGCGGGGACAGGGCTCGACCACCTTCACCACCCTGGCCGCCGCGACGAACCACACCTTCGACCCCGCCTCTGGCAACACGGTGACGATCCCGGTCAGCGGTGCCTACGCCGACGTCCAGCTCAGGTTCACCTCGAACAGCGGCGCTCCCGCCGGGCAGGTCGCCGAGTTCCAGGTCATCGGCACCCCGGCGCCGAACCCGGACCTGACGATCACCGGTGTGACCACGTCCCCCGCGTCCCCCGTCGAGACCGACTCCGTCACGCTCTCGGCCACGGTGCGCAACGGAGGCTCCGCGGCCTCCGGCGCGACGAACGTCAACTTCTACCTGGGCACCACCAAGGTCGGCACCGCCCCGGTCGCCGGGCTGGCCGCCGGAGCGTCCGCCACGGTCTCGGCCGTCGCCGGTCCCCGCGACGCGGGCAGCTACCCGCTGAGCGCCAAGGTCGACGAGGACAACACCGTCATCGAGCAGAACGAGTCGAACAACACCTTCACGAGCTCCGCCCCGCTCGTGGTCAGGCCGGTCGACACCTCCGACCTGGTCGCCACGACCGGCTGGACCCCCGGCAACCCGGCCGGAGGCAACGTCGTCACCTTCTCGGTGGCCATCAAGAACCAGGGCACACTCGCCTCCGCGAGCGGCGCCCACGGCATCACGCTCACCGTGCTCAACGAGGCGGGCACCGTCGTCCGTACCCTGACCGGCTCCCACACCGGCGTGATCGCACCGGGTGCCACCACGAGCCCGGTGAACCTGGGCACCTGGACGGCGGCGAACGGCAAGTTCACCGTCAGGACGGTCCTCGCCGACGACGCCAACGAGCTGCCGGTCAAGCGGGCGAACAACACCACCACCCAGCCGCTCTTCGTCGGTCGTGGCGCCAACATGCCGTACGAGATGTACGAGGCCGAGGACGCCGTCGTCGGCGGCGGGGCGGTGGTGGTCGGCCCCAACCGCACCATCGGCGACGTGGCGGGTGAGGCGTCGGGCCGCAGGGCCGTGACGCTGAACAGCACGGGCAGCTACGTCGAGTTCACCACCAAGGCGAGCACCAACACCCTGGTCACCCGCTTCTCCATCCCCGACGCCCCGGGCGGCGGAGGCATCGACTCGACGCTGAACATCTACGTCAACGGCACCTTCCTCAAACCGATCAACCTGACGTCCAAGTACGCCTGGTTGTACGGCCCCGAGGCCGGCCCCAACAACTCGCCGGGCTCCGGCGGGCCACGTCACATCTACGACGAGGCCAACGTCATGCTGGGGACCACCGTCCCGGCAGGCAGCAGGATCAGGCTGCAGAAGGACCCCGCCAACACCACGACGTACGCGATCGACTTCATCAACACCGAGCAGGTCTCGCCGATCGCGAACCCCGACCCCGCCAGGTACACGACCCCCACCGGCTTCACCCACCAGGACGTGCAGAACGCCCTCGACCGGGTGCGGATGGACACCACCGGCACCCTGGTCGGCGTCTATCTCCCTGCGGGCACCTACCAGACGGCGAGCAAGTTCCAGGTCTACGGCAAGGCCGTCAAGGTCGTCGGCGCCGGCCCCTGGTACACCCAGTTCCGGGCGCCCGGCAACCAGGACAACACCGACATCGGCTTCCGCGCCGAGGCCAGCGCGAACGGTTCGTCCTTCGCGAACTTCGCCTACTTCGGCAACTACACCTCCCGCATCGACGGGCCGGGCAAGGTGTTCGACTTCGCCAACGTCGCCGACGTGGTGATCGACAACATCTGGAACGAGCACATGGTCTGCCTCTACTGGGGCGCCAACACCGACCGGGTGACGATCAAGAACTCCCGCATCCGCAACATGTTCGCCGACGGCATCAACATGACCAACGGCAGCACCGACAACCTCGTCAGCAACAACGAGGCCCGTGCCACCGGAGACGACAGCTTCGCGCTGTTCTCCGCCATCGACGCCGGCGGCGCCGACATGCGCGGCAACGTCTACGAGAACCTGACGTCGATCCTGACCTGGCGGGCCGCGGGCGTCGCGGTCTACGGCGGGTACGACAACGTCTTCAGGAACATCTACATCGCCGACACCCTCGTCTACTCCGGCATCACGATCAGCTCGCTGGACTTCGGCTACCCGATGAACGGCTTCGGCGCCAGCCCGCCCACCAGGTTCGAGAACATCTCGATCGTCCGTGCCGGCGGTCACTTCTGGGGACAGCAGGTCTTCCCGGCGATCTGGGTCTTCTCCGCCTCCAAGGTCTTCCAGGGCATCCGCGTGAGCAACGTGGACATCGTGGACCCGACCTACGGCGGCATCATGTTCCAGACCAACTACGTCGGCGGTCAGCCGCAGAACCCGGTCACCGACACGATCTTCACGAACGTCTCGATCACCGGTGCCAGGAAGAGCGGTGACGCCTTCGACGCCAAGTCCGGCTGGGCCGTCTGGGCGAACGAGATGCCCGAACCGGGCCAGGGCCCGGCGGTCGGTTCGGCCACGTTCAACAACCTCCGGATGAGCGACAACTTCCAGAACGTCAAGAACACGACGTCGACCTTCACGATCAACGTCAACCCGTGATCCCCCAGGAGACCCGAAGGAGGGCCGGGGGAGAACAGTAGGAAAAGCGGTGTCGCCGGGAGGTCCGCCCCTCCCGGCGACGCCTTTTCCGCTTCCACTTCCGCCGAACCGGTCCGGAACCGGTACACCCCCGCCCCGCGCCGATGCCTTGGCCTCATACAGCCGGGTATGGCCTGGTGTGGTGCCGGGCGACGCCCGCGTTCGCGGCCTGTTCGTCGCCGACCGGCGGGAAGATCCTCGTACACTGTCCCGATGGCTTCCCCCGAGAACGGCCCCGAGGCGAGCGACGCGTCGCGGGTCCTGCAGCGCGTCTTCGGCTACGACTCGTTCCGGGCGGGCCAGCAGGAGATCATCGAGCATGTCGTCTCCGGAGGCGACGCCCTCGTGCTCATGCCGACCGGTGGTGGCAAGTCGCTGTGCTACCAGATCCCCGCCCTCGTGCGTAAGGGCACGGGAGTGGTGATCTCACCGCTCATCGCGCTCATGCAGGACCAGGTCGACGCCCTGACCGCCCTCGGCGTACGGGCCGGGTTCCTCAACTCCACCCAGGACTTCGAGGAGCGCCGCGCCGTCGAGTCGGCCTTCCTCTCCGGAGAGCTGGACCTGCTCTACCTGGCGCCGGAGCGCCTGCGGGTCGACGCGACGCTGCGGCTGCTCGACAGCGGAGTGATCTCGCTGTTCGCGATCGACGAGGCCCACTGCGTGGCCCAGTGGGGGCACGACTTCCGGCCCGACTACCTCGCCCTGTCCGCGCTGCACGAGCGCTGGCCCGACGTGCCGCGCGTCGCGCTGACCGCGACGGCCACCAGGGCCACCCACGCCGAGATCGCCTCCCGCCTCAGCCTGGAAGAGGCCCGCCACTTCGTGGCGAGCTTCGACCGTCCCAACATCCAGTACCGCATCGCTCCCAAGAACGAGCCCAAGCGGCAACTGCTGGAGCTGTTGCGCACCGAGCACGCGGGCGACGCGGGCATCGTCTACTGCCTGTCGCGCAACTCGGTCGAGAAGATCGCCGAGTTCCTGGTGCAGAACGGCATCGAGGCGCTGCCCTACCACGCGGGGCTCGACGCCCGCGTCCGCGCCGCCAACCAGGCGCGCTTCCTGCGCGAGGACGGCCTCGTCATGGTCGCCACGATCGCGTTCGGCATGGGCATCGACAAGCCCGACGTGCGCTTCGTCGCCCACCTCGACCTGCCCAAGTCCGTCGAGGGCTACTACCAGGAGACCGGCAGGGCCGGGCGCGACGGCCTGCCCTCCACCGCGTGGCTCGCGTACGGCCTCCAGGACGTCGTGCAGCAGCGCAAGATGATCGACACCTCCGAGGGCGACGACGCCCACCGGCGCCGACTCGCCACCCACCTGGAGGCGATGCTCGCCCTGTGCGAGGCGGTCGAGTGCCGCCGCGTGCGGCTGCTCGCCTACTTCGGCCAGGAGGGCACCGCCTGCGGCAACTGCGACACCTGCCTGTCGCCTCCGGAGTCGTGGGACGGCACGGTCGCCGCGCAGAAGGTCCTGTCGACCGTGTTCCGGCTCATGCGCGAACGCCGACAGAAGTTCGGCGCCGGTCAGATCATCGACATCCTCCTCGGCAGGAAGACGGCGAAGGTCATCCAGCACGACCACGACGGGCTGACGGTGTTCGGCATCGGCACGGAGCTGAGCGAGGCCGAGTGGCGCGGCGTGGTGCGCCAGCTGCTGGCGCAGGGACTGCTCGCCGTGGAGGGCGACTACGGCACGCTGGTGCTGACCGAGGCGAGCGCGGAGGTCCTGGGCCGCAGACGCCAGGTACCGCTGCGGCGTGAGCCGGAGAGGGCGCCGCGCGCCGCCAAGGCCTCCCGGTCCTCGGCGACCTCCACCTCGCGCCGGGCCGAGCCCGTCGAGATGCCGCAGGAGGCGATCCCGGCGTTCGAGCTGCTCCGCGCCTGGCGCGGGGCCACCGCGAAGGAGCAGGGCGTGCCCGCGTACGTGATCTTCCACGACGCGACCCTGCGTGAGATCGCGACCAGGGCACCATCGTCCCTGGCCGAGCTGGGCACGGTGAGCGGGGTTGGGGAGAACAAGCTGGCCAAGTACGGCCGGCAGGTTCTCGACACCCTCGCGGGATCCGCGGGGGAGGCCGAGGAGGGCGAGGAAACCCTTCTGGAGTTCCCCTGAGATAGAATCGGGCGAATTCGGGCCTGAGGGCCCGCCCAGTGAGACGCATAGAGGAGCCTGGAGGCTGTCGTCCGCCTCCGGGCTCCTCGCATTGGCGGACCCCCGTGGCCGCGGACTCCCGAAAGAGGACGATCGTTGGCTGACAGAAGGAACGATCCGGTGGTGGTCGTCGGGCTCGGCCGCTTCGGCAGCTCCCTCGCGGTCGAGCTGTTTCGCAGGGGCACCGAGGTGCTGGCGATCGACAACCGCCCCAAGGTGGTGCAGAGCCTGGCGGGAAAGCTCACCCACGTCGTCGTCGCGGACTCCACCGACATCGAGGCGCTGCGGCAGATAGGGGTACCCGACTTCTACCGGGCCGTGGTCGCGATCGGCACCGACCTGGAGTCCAGCATCCTCACCACGTCCCTGCTCGTCGAGCTGGAGATCGAGGACGTCTGGGCCAAGGCGATCAGCCGCGAGCACGGCCGCATCCTGGAGCGGGTCGGCGCCCATCACGTGATCCTTCCCGAGCACGACATGGGTGAGCGGCTGGCCCACCTGCTCAACGGGCGGATGCTCGACTACATGGAGGTGGACGGCGACTACGCGGTGGTCAAGACCCGCCCGCCCCGCGAGTACGTCGGCGTGCCCCTGGGCGAGTCCAACCTGCGGCGCAAGTACGGCGTGACCGTGGTGTGCGTGAAGGGCCAGTACGACGAGTTCACCTACGCCGACGCGGGGACCGTGCTGGGGTACGGGGACGTCATCGTCATCGCGGGCAAGATCGAGCAGGTGGAGCGGTTCACCGAACTCCCGTGAGCCCTCCCCGGCCGTTCGCGCCGTGCGCCCGTGACTCGCCGTGTCCGGGTCACCGTGTGCTCGCCGCGATCGATCTAGACTGGGGGAAACTTACTAGAATGGAGTTCTGTAGCGATGCGATTCGGACTGTTCCTCAGCGGCTCCCAGAAACCGGACGCGCTCGGCGACGTGCGGGAAAGCATCGCCCGCGGGGCCGATGACGGCTTCTCCTCCGTCTGGATGTCCCAGACGTTCGACCTCGACGCCCTGACGGCGCTCGCCGTGGCCGGAAGCCAGGTGCCGGGGATCGAGCTCGGCACCGCCGTCGTCCCGACCTACCCGCGCCACCCGGCGGCCCTCGCCCAGCAGGCGCTCACCGTCAACGCCGCCCTCGGCGGGCGGCTCGCCCTCGGCATCGGCCTCTCGCACCAGATCGTGATCGAGGGTATCTACGGCATGAGCTTCGAGCGGCCCGCCCGCCACATGCGCGAGTACCTGTCGATCCTGATGCCGCTCGTACGCGGGGAGAACGTCTCCTTCGAGGGGGAGACCCTCACGGCACGGCTGGGCCTGAACACGCCGGGCCCGAGGGACATGCCCGTGCTCATCGCCGCCCTGGCCCCGAGGATGCTCAGGCTGGCCGGGGAGGTGGCGGACGGCACCGTGCTGTGGATGACCGGCGCCAAGACGGTGGCCGAGCACGTCGCCCCCGCCGTCACCGAGGCCGCTCGGGCCGCGGGGCGCCCCGAGCCGAGGATCGTGTGCGCGCTGCCCGTCTGTGTCACCGACGACGTCGAGGCGGCGAGAGCACTGGCCGCCGAGCGATTCGAGATCTACGGCCAGCTGCCGTCGTACCGGGCGATGCTCGACAGGGAGGGCGCCGAAGGGCCGGCGGACGTGGCGATCGTCGGAGACGAGGACGAGGTGTCGGCGCGGATCGAGGCGCTCGCCAAGGCCGGGGTCACCGACTTCGTCGCCGCCGAGTACTCCCCGGGCACCCGGACGCGGGAGTTCCTCAAGAGCCTCCTGTGAAGGCTCTTACGCCCCTGCCGCCCGGCGCCCCGCGAGCAGCCGCCGGTGACGTCGATCCTCCGAGGGCTCTTTCTCCCCTGCCACCCACGTAGGGGGCCCGCTCAGACGCCGAAGGCGCTCAGGGCCGCCCACGCCGTCCCCGCCCCGACGGCGGTCCCCGCTGCGACCTGGGCGGGTGTGTGGTGGGTGAGCCTGACCCGCGCCCAGCACACCGTCGCCACGACGAGCGCGCCCGCGACCAGCGTGGGCGCGGCGGGCAGCACATGGGCCAGCACCACCACGGTGCCCGCCGACACGGCCGCGTGGAAGGAGATCTTCCACCGGAAGGTGATCGGGACCGTCACCGCGAGCGCGGCCAGCATCGCGGTCACCGTGGCCACCAGAAGCCGGGGGGCACCCAGCAGGATCAGCAGCGTCAGCGCGACGACCACCGAGGCGACCGCGACCAGCAGCGGAACCGTACGGCTCGCCCGGTCGACCAGGTGGTGGGAGTCGAGGCGCCCGGAACGGACCCCGTTCAGGATCACCAGGGCCGGGATCCCACCGCACAGGGCCGAGGCCACCAGGCCCCAGACGGCACCGGGCCAGCCGTCTGCCGTCAGCCCGACGAGCGGAGGCAGCCCGATGACCAGCACCTGCGGCGCGAACAGCCCGGTCACCCACCGGGCCACCGCCCCGGCTGTGCTCTCACCGCCCTCACCGATCTCACCGTCGCCCGCCATCCCCTGACCGGTCATCCGAATCCTTCCAGCGCGGACCGCACCCGCTTAGGCATGAGGGCTGTGACCCCAGCGGCCCCGTCGGCCCCGTCGGCCCCGTCGGCCCCGTGGGGCCACCCTGTCAGCTGAGGGGCCCGCGGACGAACATCCGAGCCCTCGCGGGGCGGCCCCGGAGAGGCGTCCCCGCGGCTCCGCGAGGGCGGCGAGCCACGCGCTCCCCGGAGCCGCTCCCGGACGGAGAGCCGACGACCGGGCGGTCAGTCGTTGGCGTGCAGGACGCTGTTGAGCTCCACGCTCGTCCCCGTACGGGGCACGGCCTCGACCGCGCCCGAAGTGGAGTTGCGGCGGAACAGCAAACCGGAGGCGCCGGAGAGCTCGGACGCCTTGACCACCCGTCCCTCGGGCAGGGTCACCTTGGTCCCGGCGGTGACGTAGAGGCCCGCCTCCACGACGCAGTCGTCGCCCAGGGAGATGCCGACGCCGCTGTTGGCGCCCAGCAGGCAGCGCCGCCCGATGGAGATGACCTGCTTGCCGCCGCCGGACAGGGTGCCCATGATCGAGGCACCACCGCCGACGTCCGACCCGTCGCCCACGACGACGCCCGCCGAGATGCGGCCCTCGACCATGGACGTGCCGAGCGTCCCGGCGTTGAAGTTGACGAAGCCCTCGTGCATCACGGTCGTGCCGCTCGCCAGGTACGCGCCGAGGCGGACCCGGTCGGCCTCGGCGATCCGGACGCCGGTGGGCAGCACGTAGTCGACCATCCGGGGGAACTTGTCCACCCCGTAGACGGTCACCTGACCCCGGGCGCGCAGGCGGAGCCGCACCTGCTCGAAGCCCTCGACGGCGCACGGCCCGTGGCTGGTCCACACCACGTTGCTGAGCAGGCCGAACAGCCCGTCCAGATTCTGGCCGTGCGGCTGGACGAGACGCGACGACAGCAGATGCAGGCGCAGGTAGGCGTCGTGGGCGTCGGCGGGCGCCTCCGACAGTTTCGCGATACCGGTGCGCACCGCGACCACCTCCACGCCACGGTCCTCGTCAGGGCCGAGGAGCGCGGCGACTTCGGAACCGAGTTCCTCGGCCGCCTCCCGCTCGGTCAGCCGCGTGGTGCCCGGCGAGGGAGGCTCGCCCAGCCGCGGGGACGGAAACCACGTGTCGAGCACTGTTCCGCCGAAGGTGATGGTCGCGATGCCGGCCGCGTAGGCGCCGGAGGTCTGGGCTGCTGCGTTCACGCCAACCAAGCCTAGCCAAAGCCGCCGCAATGGCAGTACGCCGAGGGGAGCGTCAGGCGTGTGCCCCGCGCCGTCCGACGGTTAGCCTGGCGGCCATGTTGCAGGGGATCGACGTGTCGAACTGGCAGGGCGCCGTCAACTGGGGCGCGCACGCGAAGGGCGGAGTCTCCTTCGCGTTCGCCAAGGCCAGCGAGGGGAGCACCTTCACCGACAAGTGGTTCGCCACCAACTGGAACGGCATGCGCGAGAGCTGGATCGTCTGCGGCGCCTACCACTTCGCCCGTCCCGCGGGAGACCCGGAGGCGCAGGCGGTGCACTTCCTGCGGATCGTGCGGCAGGCAGGGCTGCGCAGGGGGGACCTGCTCGCCCTCGACCTGGAGACCAACGATCACCTGCCGGCGCACAGGGTGGCGCGGTTCGCCCGCGTCTGGTGCCAGGCGGTCATCGCGCTCGCCGGGGTCAAGCCGGTGATCTACACGTTCCTGTCGTTCGCGCGGAACGGCAACTGCGCCGGGCTGGAGCCCTATCCGCTGTGGATCGCCGCGCCCGACCACCCCCGGGGCAGGCCGGAGGTGCCGAGGCCGTGGGACAGGTGGACGATCCACCAGCACTCGAACAGGCCCCTCGACCGCAACGTCTTCCGCGGCACCCGGGCCGAGCTGACCTCCCTGGGCTACCGCCGGAGCCGCGACGCCTGAGAAATCGCGTTGCCGACACCGGTAGCATCGATTCCCAGACCATTCGTCGACCTCTCCCAGGGAGCAACAGTGTCCGCCGTGCCAGAACTTCGTGTCACCATCGCCGGAGCAGCGCGTGTGGTGGCGGGAGGCACGACGTACGGAGAGGCGCTGGAGGCGGACGGCCGCTCGGTGGTCGCCGCCCGCGCCAACGGCGAGCTGAAGGACCTCGCGGCCCCGGTGGCCGAGGGCGACGTGATCGAGCCGGTCCCCGCGGCCAGCCCCGACGGGCGCGCCATCGTCCGCCACTCCACCGCGCACGTCATGGCCCAGGCCGTCCAGGAGATCTTCCCTGAGGCCAGGCTGGGCATCGGCCCGCCGGTCGAGAACGGCTTCTACTACGACTTCGACGTCAAGGACCCGTTCACCCCCGAGGATCTCAAGCGCGTCGAGAAGCGCATGCGCGAGATCGTCAAGCAGGGGCAGCTCTTCTCCCGCAGACCCGTCTCCGACGAGCAGGCCGCCGAGGAGCTCGCCTCGGAGCCGTACAAGCTGGAGCTGATCGGCCTCAAGGGCGGCGCGGCCGACGAGGAGAGCGTCGAGGTGGGCGGTGCCGAGCTCACCGTCTACGACAACCTCGACGCCAAGACCGGTGAGCTGCGCTGGAAGGACCTGTGCCGCGGCCCCCACGTGCCGACCACCCGGTCCATCCCGGCGTTCAAGCTGATGCGCTCCGGCGGCGCCTACTGGCGGGGCAGCGAGAAGAACCCGCAGCTCCAGCGGATCTACGGCACCGCGTGGGAGTCGCGCGAGAAGCAGGACGAATACCTCCACCTGCTGGAGGAGGCCGAGAAGCGCGACCACCGCAAGCTGGGCGCCGAGCTCGACCTGTTCTCCTTCCCCGACGAGCTGGGCTCTGGCCTGCCGGTCTTCCATCCCAAGGGCGGCGTGATCCGCCGCGTGATGGAGGATTACTCGCGCAGGCGGCACGAGGAGGCGGGATACTCCTTCGTCAACACCCCGCACATCACCAAGGAGAACCTCTACAAGATCTCCGGTCACCTCGACTGGTACGCCGACGGCATGTTCCCTCCCATGGAGCTGGAAGGCGCGAGGTATTACCTCAAGCCGATGAACTGCCCGATGCACAACCTGGTCTTCCGGGCGCGCGGGCGCTCCTACCGGGAACTGCCGCTGCGGTTGTTCGAATTCGGGACGGTCTACCGCTACGAGAAGTCCGGCGTGGTGCACGGCCTCACCCGCGTGCGCGGTCTCACCCAGGACGACGCGCACATCTACTGCACCCGTGAGCAGATGCGCGACGAGCTGAAGTCGCTGCTGCGCTTCGTGCTCGACCTGCTGCGCGACTACGGCCTCGACGACTTCTACCTGGAGCTGTCGACCAAGGACCCGGTCAAGTTCGTCGGCAACGACGAGGACTGGGAGGAGGCGACCGAGACCCTGCGCGAGGTCGCCGAGTCCGAGAAGCTGGATCTGGTGCTCGACCCGGGCGGCGCGGCGTTCTACGGGCCGAAGATCTCCGTGCAGGCCCGTGACGCGATCGGCCGCTCCTGGCAGATGTCGACGATCCAGCTCGACTTCAACCTGCCTCAGCGCTTCGAGCTGGAGTACCAGTCGACCGACGGTTCCCGGCAGCAGCCCGTCATGATCCACCGGGCGCTGTTCGGCTCGATCGAGCGCTTCTTCGGCGTTCTGGTCGAGCACTACGCGGGCGCGTTCCCCCCCTGGCTCGCGCCGGTCCAGGTGGTCGGCATCCCGATCGCCGAGGCCCACGCGCCCTACCTTCAGGACCTGGCCAAGAAGGCCCGCGAGCGGGGCATCAGGATCGAGGTCGACGCCTCCGACGACCGCATGCAGAAGAAGATCCGCAACGCCCAGAAGTCCAAGGTGCCCTTCATGCTCCTGGCGGGCGACGACGACATCGCCAACGGCGCGGTCTCCTTCCGTTTCCGCAACGGCGAGCAGAAGAACGGGGTGCCGGTCGACGAGGCGATCGCCGAGATCGTCGACGCGATCGAGCGCCGCGTCCAGGTCTGAGCCCTCTGGGCGGCAGAAGGTCTCCCGTGGAGGGCTCGGAAACCTTTCCACGGGGGGCCTGAGGCGCCACGGGCCATGGGGCCCCGCGAGGTTTCCGGGCCTTTCGGAGGCGCGGGGAGGCCCGAGAAGGCGCAGGGGGAGGCGCGAGACGGCGGTAATCGGCGTGGCAATATGCTGGCGGCCATGAGCAACGAGCCGGAGGCGCAGCACGGAGCGGGGACACCGGACGCGTTCCAGAGACTCTGGACCCCCCACCGGATGGCCTACATCAAGGGAGCGGGCAAACCGGCGGGTTCCGGCCCCGAGGACGGCTGCCCGTTCTGCGAGATCCCCCGCATGAGCGACGAGGACGGCCTGGTCGTCGCCCGGGGAGAGAAGGTCTTCGCGCTGCTCAACCTCTACCCCTACAACTCCGGCCACCTGATGGTCTGCCCCTACCGGCACGTGCCCGACTACACGGACCTGGACGAGGCCGAGACCTTCGAGCTCGCCGACTTCACCCGGCGGGCGCTGGTGGCCCTGCGTAAGGCGAGCGGTGCGCAGGGCTTCAACGTGGGCATGAACCTGGGAGGCGTGGCAGGCGCCGGGATCGCCGCCCACCTGCACCAGCACGTGGTGCCCCGGTGGGGCGGCGACACCAACTTCATGCCCGTCGTCGGCCAGACCAGGGTGCTTCCTCAGTTGCTGCGCGACACCAGGGAGTTGCTCGCCGGCTGCTGGCCCGGCTCCTCGTAGCGCGGCACGTCCTCGTCCAGCGCCTTGATGCCCGCCGACAGCGTCAGCGGCACGGCGAGTGCCAATGCCATGGACAGCACCGCGGCCCCCGAGTCGTTGACCAGCATGCCGACCACCCCGCTGACCAGGGTGCCGATCAGCCCTGCCCGCAGCGCGGGGGAGTGCGCGAACGCGGCGGGCAGCACCCCCGCGCTCGCCTGCTCCGGGCGTAGCAGCGCGTAGACGAGGAAGGCCACCGCGGCGATCACGACGGGCATCAGGTTGGGGTTGAGCAGCGTACCCAGCATCGCGCCGAACTTGCGGCCGATCACCTCCAGGGCCTCTCCGGTGAACACCTGGCCGACGAAGCGGCCCAGATGCGTCTGCGAGCCCGCGGGACGCAGATAGTCGAGGTAGGCGATGGACATCACGATGACGCCGCCCGCCACGCAGAACGCGCCCAGCTTGACGATCGACACCCGCCTGCCCGCGATCAGCAGCGCGGTCACCGCGATGCCCGGCACGAACGCGATCACTCCGCCGAAGTCGCTGCCCACGCCCGGCCAGCCGCCCAGGATCATCGCGAAACCGCCCAGCACCGCCACGACGACGGCCGCGACCACACTCGCGCGGCTCCCGCCCGCCGGGTGAGCCGTCACGACGGCGACCGTGGCGCCCTCGTGCTCGGGTCGATCCTCCACGGGGGCATCGGCGTGATCGCCGAGGGCCGGCCGGTCCGCCGGCGCGTCCGCGCGGTCGGCGCGGTCGGCGCGCGTCAGCCGGTGCGCGATCGTGGCGGCGAACAGCAGCACCGAGGTGGCGAAGAGCGCGAACGGGATGTTGCCCAGCCCGTAGTAGCGGGCTCCGACCACGGCGCTGTAGCCCATCACGCTGTTGAGCTGCAGGGTCGTCCCGGTCAGCAGGTCGCCCGCCAGCACCGCCGCGGTCACCCCCGCCACCATCGCCAGCGGCCCGAGCGGCGCCCGGCGCCAGGGCCCCGCCAGCGCGGTCGCGGCCAGCAGCAGCGCGCATCCGGCGATTCCGCCGACCAGCGCGAGCACCGGCGAGCCCGCGTGATGCCAGGGGGTGAGGTTCACCAGGTACGTCGACACGGGCACCGAGGCCAGCGCGACCGCGGCGACGCGGATACCGCTCAGCCCTCGCCTGCGGCGCATCAGCAGGAAGGCGATCAGGTAGAACGCGACCTGCAGCACCGCGACGGTGGTGAAGAAGATCCCGCCCACGTCTCTTATCGTCTCCCCGGCCACGTCGGCCCGATCCAGCGCGACCCGCGCCGTCTCGGTGCCGCCGGTACGCCTCTCGGCGGCCTGCCAGGGAACCCCGATCACACCCGGCGGCGCCGCGACGCCCGTCAGGGAGAGCATCGTCGCGGTGATGTCCGGCAGGATCGTGGTGTCGTCGCGGTGAGTGGAGGCCGCGCCCAGGAAGCGGCCGGAGACGCCTTCGTCGCGCATCATCGCCACCCGCAGGTGCGGGTTGCCGCCGTGGTCGGACAGGCCCGCCAGCAGCACCCGGGTGTCCTCGGGCAGCATGCTCAGCACCGCCCCCGCCTTGGCGTCGGCGAGACGGAGCGCCGCGGCCCGCTCCCGCGCGGTGAGGCTGTCCTCCTCCCGGGGCAGCCGGTCGCCGGTCATGTACGGCCTGATGAGGTCGTCGACGTCGACGGCGATCACCCGGCACCCGGTGAGCGCGTCGGCGCGGATCTGGGCGGGGGAGGGGGCGTACACGTCGACCCTGCCCGAGCGGTCGGCGAGCGCGAGCGCGGCCCCGGGGCCGATCGCCAGTGTGCACTCACCGGCGGCGTGAACGGCCTCGCCGAGGGCGCCCGCGTTGCGCTGGCCGGCGACCCGGTGCAGGTACTCGTAGCCGGGGATGACCGCGCCCGCCTCGTCGGGCTCGGGCAGCGGGGGGAGTCCACAGCCGTGGCCGACCGCTGATCTCACCCCTGCCGACACCGTCAGCCACCCGTCGTAGGGGCAGGTGACCCTGCCGACCGTGCGGACCGAGAGGGACCCGACCGCGCTCCGCTCGGCGAGCTGCCACAGGTTCGGAGTGCCGGCGGGGCTGAGGTCACTCCACCGCAGGCCGGGAATGCCGATCAGCACCACCCGTCCGTCCACTCGAGTGGCGGACTGCGCGGCCCCCGGCCACAGCAGGCCCAGCACCACCGCGAGCGCGACAAGCGTCCGCTTCACGAACGACCTCCCCTTCAGGCTCCTGCCAGGTGCTGGAACCGTAGGGCAAGATCGTGTCACCGGTCCAGCGGGTCAGGAGACCGGCGGGGATCGGGTTCTCAGGTCCCGTTCTTGGCCGTGCTGGGATCGCTCTCGTTCTGCAGGCGGTCCAGGGCGGTGACCAGGTAGGTGCCGCCACCCGTCGCGGTGAAGGCCTGGCGGTCGCCGGCCGCCGCGGGCACGACCGCGACCAGGTTGCGGGCGTCGGCGATGGCGCAGTCTCCTGGCTTGCCCGAGGCGATCCGGTAGATCGCGTACGAACGGGCGTCCGGAGAGCTCTTCCAGGCGAGCGAGGTGCCCTGGAGCCGCACGTCGGCGGGCTTGGCCGGAGCCTGGCCGCCGCGGTCCTTCATCAGCGGCAGCAGCGCGGGGCGGCTGTAGTGGTCCTTGGCGACGCGGTCGATCGCTCCCAGCGGGTTGGTGGCGAGCTGCTTGGCGCTGAAGTAGACATCACCGGCGACCTGCTCGTACTTGCGGTTGCGCGTCAGGTGGGAGGACATCTCGCCGGGCTTGGTCCAGGCGGCGGTGTCGGTGGCGCCGACACGGTAAAGGCCCTGGCCGATGTAGAGGTGCACGCCGGTGCCCTTGACCTCGTTGGCCCACCACGGCATCAGAACGTCGTAGTCGGCGATCTTGAGTCCGCGCGGCCAGTACAGCTGGGGGATGACGTAGTCGACCGTGCCCTTCTTGATCCAGTGACGGGCGTCGGCGTAGATGGCGTCGTACGCGGACATGCCGCCGGTGGCCGAGCCGCTGGGATCTTCGGACTTGTTGCGCCAGATCCCGAACGGGCTGACACCGAACTTCACGCTGTTCCTGACCTCGTGCACGGTCTTGTCGACCTGCGCGATCAGCTTGTTGACGTTGGCGCGGCGCCAGTCGGCGAGCGTGGCGCCCTTGCCGTACTTGGCGAAGGCGGCGCCGTCGGCGAACTTCGCGCCCGCGACGGGATAGGGATAGAAGTAGTCGTCGAAGTGGACCCCGTCGACGTCGTAGCGGGTCACCACGTCCTTGACGACCTTGGTGACATAGTCGCGGACCGCGGGCAGGCCGGGGTTGTAGTAGGCCAGACCCCCGTATTTCACGATCCATTCGGGGTGGAGCCGGGCGGGGTGCCCCGCGGGCAGCTTGGACAGGTCGCCGTCGGCGGACGCGCGGTAGGGGTTGAACCACGCGTGAAACTCCAGGCCGCGCCGATGGGCCTCGGCGACGAGGAAGGGCAGCGGGTCCCAGCCGGGGTCCTTGCCCACCGTGCCGGTCAGATACTGGGACCACGGCTCCAGGTCCGACTTGTACAGCGCGTCGGAGGCGGGGCGGATCTGGACGAACACCGCGTTGAACCGCCGCTTGACCGCGTCGTCGAGGATCTTGACGTACTCGGCCTGCTGGCGGGCCGGGGACAGACCGGTGCGCGAGGGCCAGTCGATGTTCTTGACCGTGGCGATCCATACTCCGCGCAGCTGCCGCTTGGGGTACTTCGCGTCGACGTCGCAGCGCGCCGAGGCGGCGGTCGTCGCGCCGGCCGTCTCGGACGAGGCCGCCGAGCTCTTGTCGGCCTTCGGCCGGGCGGGTGCGGCCTCGGGACCGAAGGTGTAGGCGGCCCCCGTGGTCAGGACGGCGAGGGCGGCAGCGGCCAGAAGAGGGCGTCCGTTTCGCATGGTTCCCCAGTGTGGCACCAGCACCGGTGTGCTCTGACCGGAAAAACGAAATCCTTTCGTGATGACTCCGTTACATGAGCGCATGTTGTGACGCGCGTGCCGGACGGTGCGCCCTTCCTGTGAGGTGGGGCACCGTCCGGCACACGCGTCACCGCTCTGTCAGCCGGTGATTTTGTCCATCAGATGTGGGGGAAGCGGCTCATAACGCAGGAAGACCCGGCGGAACGTCCCCGTCCCGTGCGACATGGATCTCAGATCGATCGAGTATCGCGTGATCTCCAGCTCGGGCACCTCGGCCCTGACCAGGGTGCGCCCGACGCCCACCGGCTCCGTGCCGAGCACGCGGCCCCTGCGCGAGGACAGGTCGGACATCACCGCGCCGACGTGGTCGTCGGCGATCAGGATGGACACCTCGTCCACCGGTTCGAGCAGCAGCATGGGCACCTTGGCCGCGGCCTCCTTCAGCGCGAGCGCCCCGGCGATCTGGAACGCCATGTCGGAGGAGTCGACCGAGTGGGCCTTGCCGTCGTACAGCGTGACCCGCACGTCCACCATGGGGTACCCGGCGAGCACGCCGCGCTGCATCTGGGTGCGGACCCCCTTCTCCACCGAGGGGATGAACTGGCGCGGCACCACACCCCCGACGATCTTGTCCACGAACTCGAAGCCGCCGCCGGACGGCAGGGGCTCGACCTCCAGGTGGCAGACGGCGAACTGGCCGTGGCCGCCGGTCTGCTTGACGTTGCGGCCCAGGGCCTGGCAGCTACCGCCGAAGGTCTCCCTGAGCGGCACCCGCAGCTCGGTCTTCTCCACCTCCACGCCGTGCCGCCTGCTCAGCCGGTCGAGGAGCACGTCGGTGTGGGCCTCGCCCATGCACCACAGCACGAGCTGGCGGGTCTCGGGGTTGTTCTCCAGCCTGAGGGTGGGGTCCTCGGCGACCAGCCGTTGCAGCGCCTGGCTCAGCTTGTCGTCGTCGGCCTTGGACCTGGGCTGGATCGCCACGGGCAGCAGCGGCTCCGGCATGGACCAGGCCGTCATCAGCAGCGGGTTGTCCCGGTCGGACAGGGTGTCACCGGTCTCCGCGCGCGACAGCTTGGCCACCGCCGCGATGTCCCCGGCCACGCACTTGGCGATCGTCCGCTGGTGCTTGCCCAGCGGCGAGGAGAGCGCGCCGATGCGCTCGTCCACGTCGTGGTCCTCGTGCCCGCGGTCGGACAGGCCGTGCCCCGAGACGTGCACCGTCATGTCCGGGCGCAGCGTGCCGGAGAAGACCCGCACCAGGCTGATCCTGCCCACGTACGGGTCGCTGGTGGTCTTGACGATCTCGGCGACGAGGGGGCCTTCGGGGTCGCAGGTGATGCCGGAGACGGGTTCGCCGCCGATCGACATGATCTCGGGCATGGGGTGCTCGGGCGGCGAGGGGAACCCCTGGGTGACGAGCTCCAGGATCTCCAGGGCGCCCACGCCCGCCCCCGCGGCCAGCACGGGGTAGAAGCCGCCGCGCGCGACGGCCTTCTCCAGGTCCTCGATGAGCGCCTTGGTGTCGATCTCCTCACCGGAGAGGTAGCGGTCCATCAGGGACTCGTCCTCGCTCTCCTGGATGACACCCTCGATCAGGGCGCCCCGGTAGAGCTCGATCTGGTCGGCGTAGGCGGGGCCGGGGGAGTTCTCCGTCCGGGTGCCGGTCGCGTAGTTGTAGAACCTCTGGCTCAGCAGGCCGATCAGGCCGTTCACCTTGCCGTTGGTCACCACCGGCAGGTAGAGCGGGGACACACCGTCGCCGAAGGCGTCCTGGCAGGCGGCGAGGGTGTCCTCGAAGTTCGCCCGCTGATGGTCGATCTTGGTGATCACGACCGCGCGGGGCATCCCGACCGCCGCGCACTCGTCCCAGATCATCCTGGTCAGGCCGTCCACGCCGTCGACGGCCGAGACGACGAACAGCGCCGCGTCGGCCGCGCGCAGTCCGGCGCGCAGGTCGCCGACGAAGTCGGCGTAGCCGGGCGTGTCCAGCAGGTTGATCTTGATGTCGTTGTGGACCACGGGGGCCACGGTCAGGTTCACCGAGCGTTGCTGGCGCACCTCGACCTCGTCGAAGTCGCTCACGGTCGTGCCGTCCTCGACCCTGCCGGGCCGCTGGACGGTCCGGGTCGCGGCCAGCAGCGCCTCCACGAGCGTTGTCTTCCCGGAGCCGGAATGGCCGACCAGCACGACGTTTCGTATCATGTCCGGCCGGTCGGCCGTGGGTGCTCTCCCCGCGGCTCCCGCTGTTCCGCCGGTCGCTCTTTCCGCCACATCGCCTCCCGCGTCGTTGCCGAAGGGGCCGCGGCCTGGTGGGGCCACACCCCCGGGGTCCGCTACCGAGCCCTCGCAGTCCTTGCGGTCCCTGCGGTCCTCATGTCGCGTGGACTCGGTCTGTTCACCAAATACCCATGTGGCGAATATCACAAGAGGGGTGAGGCGATCCTCTTGCCAGAGTGAGACCGGATCGCTAAGTGTCGGGGTCGTCCCGGCCGCCCCCGCGAACGCCGTTTCTCCGGGGCACGCCACCCCCACCGCCGACGCACGCGCGAGGGCCGGGTGGCCTACGATCGGAGCGCGATGTTGAAACTTCTGCGCCCCGCCGTCACCAGGCTCTTGACCCCGCTGGGCAGGGCACTCACCCGCCACGGGATCAGCCCCAACGCGGTCACCGCCGTCGGCACGCTCGGCACCGTCGCCGCGGCCCTGTTCTTCTACCCGAGGGGCGAGCTGTTCGCCGGTACGATGGTGATCACCTTTTTCGTGCTGGCCGACCTCCTCGACGGGGTGATGGCCAGGATGACGGGCCCCGGAAGCACCTGGGGCGCCTTCCTCGACTCCACCCTGGACCGGGTCGGCGACGCCGGCATCTTCTCCGGGCTGGTGTTCTGGTTCGTCGTGAGCGAGCAGCGGGTGCTGGCGGGGGTCGCGCTCTTCTGCCTCGTCGCGGGTGCGGTGGTCTCGTACGTCAAGGCCAGGGCCGAGGCGCTGGGCATGACGTGCGACGTCGGCTTCGCCGAGCGGCCCGAGCGTCTGGTCGTGGGCCTGGTCTCCGCGGGCCTGGGCGGTCTGGGCGTGCCCTACATCCTCGCCGCGGGGCTCTGGCTGCTCGCCGCCGCCAGCGCGGTGACGGTCGGCCAGCGCCTGCTGCACGTGCGCCGGCAGGCCGTCTCCACCCCGCCACGCACCCTCCGCTGACCAGCCACGGACCCTCCACCGACCCTCCGCCGATCGGAAAGAGCGATGACCGACAAGCCCTCCCCCCAGGATCGTCTCGTCGCGGCGGCGTTCGGCGCCGGCTGGACGATCGTGCCCCGCCTGCCGGAGAGGCTCACCGCCTGGGCCTTCCGTGCCGCCGCCGACCGGCTGTGGAAGCGTCGCGGGAAGTCGGTGCTCAGGCTTGAGGCCAACCTCGCCAGGGTCAAGGGCACCTCGCCGGGTGACCCGGCGATCCGGGCACTCAGCCGCGACGGCATGCGCTCCTACTTCCGCTACTTCCACGAGGTGTTCCGGCTGCCCTCGATTCCCGTCGACGAGCTCGTCTCCCGCATGCGGGTGGCCGGGGCCGAGCCCGTCTACGACAACCTCGCCAGGGGGCGTGGCGTGGTCCTGGCCCTGCCGCATATGGGCAACTGGGACCAGGCGGGCGCCTGGTTCGCCGGTACGGGCCACCCGTTCACCACGGTCGCCGAGCGGCTCAAGCCCGAGTCGTTGTTCCACCGCTACACGGCCTTCCGCGAAGGGCTCGGCATGGAGGTGCTGCCGCTCACCGGCGGTGACGGTCACACCTTCGGCACCCTGGCGCAGCGCCTGCGCGCCGGTCTGCCGGTCGCCCTTCCCGCCGAGCGCGACCTGACCGCGAAGGGAGTCGAGGTGCAGTTCTTCGGGGCGGCCACGCGGATGCCCGCCGGTCCCGGCCTGCTGGCCGTGCACACCGGGGCCGCTCTCATCCCGGCGATCCCCTACTTCGAGGAGAACGGCTGGGGGCTGCAGTTCCACGAGGAGATCGCGATCCCGGCCGAGGGCAGCAGGCAGGAGAAGGTGGCCGTCGTGATGCAGAGCCTCGCCACCGTCTTCGAGAAGGGCATCGCCGAGCACCCCGAGGACTGGCACATGCTCCAGCGCCTCTGGCTCGAGGACCTGGAGCCCAGGAAGGCCCGGGCATGAGGATCGGCATCGTCTGCCCCTACACGTGGGACGTGCCGGGCGGCGTCCAGGTGCACATCCGCGACCTGGCGGAGGCGCTCATGGCCGACGGCCACCACGTCTCGGTGATCTCCCCGGCCGCGGAGAACGCGGAGTTGCCCCCGTACGTGATCTCGGCCGGCCGCGCCGTCCCGGTGCCCTTCAACGGGTCGGTGGCCAGGATGTCGTTCGGATTCCTGTCGGCGAACCGGGTGCGCCGCTGGGTGCGCGAGGGCCGCTTCGACGTGCTGCACGTGCACGAACCGGCGATCCCCTCGCTGGGCCTGCTCGCCTGCTGGGTGGCGAGGGGGCCGATCGTGGCCACCTTCCACGCCTCGTACGGCAACTCCCGCTCCTTCTCGGTGGGGGTGCCGGTCATCATGAGCGCGCTGGAGAAGATCGGCGGCAGGATCGCCGTCTCCGACGCCGCGAGGAAGACCCTGGTCGAGTTCATGGGCGGCGACGCCGTGCTCATCCCCAACGGGGTGACGGTGAGCCGCTACACCGAGGGCGAGCGGCTCCCCGGCTGGGACGAGGGCGAGGTGATCGGCTTCCTGGGCCGGATGGACGAGCCGCGCAAGGGCCTGCCGGTGCTGCTGGAGGCGTTCGCCCTGCTCGCCGCCGAGCGGCCGTCGCTGCGTCTGCTCCTGGCGGGGCCCGGCGACGCCGACGAGGTGCTGGAGCGGGTTCCGGCCGCGTTTCATGACCGGATCGGCCTGCTCGGCATGGTGAGTGAGGAGGACAAGGTGCGCGCCTACCACACCGTCGACGTCTTCTGCGCGCCCAACCTGGGCGGTGAGAGCTTCGGCATCGTGCTGACCGAGGCGATGTCGGCGGGCGCGGCGATCCTGGCGAGTGACATCCCGGCCTTCCGCAAGGTGCTCGACGACGGCGGGGCGGGGGCGTTGTTCGAGACGGGCGACGCCGCGTCGCTCGCTCGCGAGGCCGCCGCGCTGCTCGACGATCCCGAACGTCGGGCCAGGCTGTCGCAGGCCGCCCGCCACGCCGTGCGCAAGTACGACTGGTCGACGGTGGCCCGCGACGTCCTGCGGGTCTACGAGACCGTGGCGAGCACGGCCGGGGTCGAGGAGGACGCGGTGACAGGTCCGGCGGAGGGCCCTGCGGAAGGCGCGGTGGCGGGCGTGGGCCCGGCCGGGGGCGGAGCCGGGGGAGAGTCGGCGAGTACGCCGGCCGAGAGGAATGACGCGCTGTGACGACGACCACGCTGGTCCTGGTGGCGGGCGCGATCGTGGTGCTTCTCGCCGTCTACATCTCCTGGCGGGCGGGGCGGCTCGACCGGCTGCACATCCGGCTGGAGCTGGCCCGCGAGTCCCTGGACGCCGCCCTGGTGCGGAGGACCGCCGTCAGCCTGGAGCTGGCGGCCTCCCGGCTGCTGGACCCGGCGACGAGCCTGGTGCTGGCCGCGGCCGCCCACGAGGCCCGTACGGCGGGTCCCGAGGAGCGCGAGCACGCCGAGAGCGACCTGTCGCGCGCCCTGCGCGCCGTCGTCGACCAGGAGCGCTTCCGTGACCGGCTGGCCGACACCCCGGCCGGATCGGAGCTGATCGAGGAGCTGGACGCCGCTGTGGCGAAGGTCCTGTACTCCCGGCGGTTCTACAACAACGCGGTGAGCGTCACCCGGACGGCGCAGCGCCGCTGGCTGGCCCGCACGCTGCGGCTGGCGGGGCACACCGAGTATCCGGCCTTCTTCGAGATCGACGATGTACCCCCGAAGGCCCTGGCTGCTGAATAGGGATAAATAAGGCGCACATAAACTGGAGTATCTGACAAGTCGGACACCGGTAAGCTCTTGGCGATTCTTGACTGAGTGATCGAGTGACCGAGTGGCCGACTTGAGGAGATGAGCCGTGCGGGTGTCCCGGATGATCGCCGTCACGCTGGCGGGAGTCGCGATCCTTGCCCCGGCCGCGGCCTGTTCCTCCGACGGGCCGGCCTCGCCGGGAAGCCCCGCGGGCGCGGCAGGCGAGCCGAGCGCGGACCCGACCCCCACGCCCGAGCCGACGCACCCCTTCACCGGCCTGCCCGGCGCGGCGCGCAGGGCGGTGCTCGCGGTGAAGATCGAGAACACCTCGGCGGGCAAGCCGCAGCTCGGCCTGAAAAGCGCCGACATCGTCTACGTCGAGCAGGTCGAGGCGGGCCTCACCCGCCTGATGGCGATCTTCTCCTCGAAGATCCCGGCCAAGGTCGGCCCGGTCCGCAGCGCCCGCATCTCCGACCTGCACATCGTCCCGCAGTTCGGCAGGCCGGCCTTCGCCTACTCGGGCGCGCAGACCAAGATGCTCCCCTTCATCGCCGAGGCCCCGCTCTTCGACGTCTCCGACAGCAGGGAGCCGGGCGCTTACTTCCGCCAGCCGGGACGCTACGCCCCCTACAACCTGTTCGCCAACACCAAGGATCTGCTGGCAGGGGCGCCCAAGGCGAGCAAGGCCAAGGACGTCGGGTTCACCTTCGGCGAGGCCCCCGAGGGCGGCGTGTCGCGCAAGACGTACAGCGTGAAGTACCCGGCGGCGCGCTTCACCTTCGGCTGGTCGGAGACGGCGGGCAAGTGGCTGATCTGGCAGGACGGCAAGAAGGACATGGCGGCCGAGGGCGGCCAGCTCGGCGCGCCCACGATCGTCGTGCAGTACACCAAGACGGAGCGCTCGCAGTTTCACGACAAGAACCAGAGCTACACCCCGCTGGTGCACAGCACGGGCAAGGGCAGGGCGATCGTGCTCCGCGACGGGCAGGCGTTCAAGGCCCGCTGGTCGCGGCCGGACGAGAAGGACGGCACCGTCTTCACCACCGAGACGGGCGAGCCGATGAACTTCGCCCCGGGGCAGGTCTGGATCGTGCTCGCCTCCGCCAAACCCGTCATCCCCTGACGCGCAAGCCCTACATACTGTCCAAGAAGATCGCCCAAGGGCGACAGGGCGTCGTGTAAGGGGTCAGGCCGCCAGCGCCTACGATGGAAGACGTACTGGCCGTCCCCGGACGGCTCGTGTCCGCAGCCAGCCGTCGTGAGGTAGAAGACCGTGTCCAGCAGCACGCCCGAAGTCAGCGAGACGACCGTCACCGGAACCGCCCGGGTCAAGCGCGGCATGGCAGAGATGCTCAAGGGCGGCGTCATCATGGACGTCGTCAACGCCGAGCAAGCCAAGATCGCCGAAGATGCCGGTGCCGTCGCCGTCATGGCCCTTGAGCGGGTGCCCGCCGACATCCGCGCCCAGGGCGGCGTCTCCCGGATGAGCGACCCCGACATGATCGACGGCATCATCGCCGCCGTCTCGATCCCGGTCATGGCCAAGGCCCGCATCGGCCACTTCGTCGAGGCGCAGGTGCTCCAGTCGCTCGGCGTCGACTACATCGACGAGTCCGAGGTGCTCACCCCCGCCGACTACACCAACCACATCGACAAGTGGCAGTTCACCGTGCCCTTCGTCTGCGGTGCGACCAACCTGGGTGAGGCGCTGCGCCGCCTCACCGAGGGCGCGGCGATGATCCGCTCCAAGGGAGAGGCCGGCACCGGCGACGTCTCCAACGCCACCACCCACATGCGCAAGATCAGGGGCGAGATCAAGCGTCTGGGCTCACTGCCCGAAGACGAGCTCTACGTCGCGGCCAAGGAGCTCCAGGCGCCGTACGAGCTGGTCGCCGAGGTCGCCAGGACCGGCAAGCTGCCGGTCGTGCTGTTCACCGCCGGCGGCATCGCCACCCCGGCCGACGCGGCGATGATGATGCAGCTCGGCGCCGAGGGCGTGTTCGTCGGCTCGGGCATCTTCAAGTCCGGCAACCCCGCCGAGCGTGCCTCCGCGATCGTCAAGGCCACCACCTTCCACGACGACCCCGATGTCATCGCGAAGGTCTCCCGGGGGCTGGGCGAGGCGATGGTCGGCATCAACGTCGACGACATCCCGGCCCCGCACCGGCTGGCCGAGCGCGGCTGGTAGGGCTTTCAGAGCTTTCAGGGCTTTCCTCGAGGGGCAGGGAGCCTTCGGGAAGCCCGATGAGACTCCGGGAAAAGGGCGATCTCCGTCATGGGGGTCGCCCTTCCTCCGCAGGGGGCCGATCTCGTGGTCACGTGCTCCGCGATCCCGCCCCGAGGAGCACGGCGCCGCCGCCGGGGAACGGGGCCGGGCCGTCACGGCCCGGATTTCCGAGCCGAACCGGAGCACGAACCGGTTTGGGGCCGTCCGAGGGGTGGCCATACGCTGAAGGGGCACTCCAGCCGCAGCGGGAAGGACCATCGGTGACCATCGTCCCCACGATCGGCGTGTTCGCGCTGCAAGGAGACGTGCGCGAGCACATTCGCTCCCTGGAGGCGGTGGGCGCGAGAGCGGTCACCGTACGGCGCCCCCGCGAGCTGGAGGCGGTCGACGGCCTCGTCATCCCCGGCGGGGAGTCCACCACGATGTGGAAACTCGCAGAGACCTTCGAACTGCTCGAACCACTTCGGATGCGGATCAAGGCGGGGATGCCCGCCTACGGCTCCTGCGCCGGGATGATCATGCTGGCCGACCGGATCGAGGGCGGGATCGAAGGCCAGCAGACGATCGGGGGCATCGACATGGTCGTCCGCCGCAACGCCTTCGGCCGCCAGGTCGACTCCTTCGAGGCCGACATCGACTTCGCCGGTCGCGGCACCACGCGGGCCGTCTTCATCCGCGCCCCCTGGGTGGAATCCGTGGGTTCGGAGGTCGAAGTGCTGGCGCTGGCCGAACCTGGGGATAGGATCGTCGCGGTCCGGCAAGGACCGTTGCTCGCCACGTCCTTCCACCCGGAACTTACCGGGGATGTCGGTGTGCATTCATATTTCGCTGAGATGGTGAGGGAGCTCTAGGGGATGTCCGGCCACTCCAAATGGGCGACGACGAAGCACAAGAAGGCCGCGCTCGATTCCAAGCGCGGCAAGCTGTTCGCCAAGCTCATCAAGAACATCGAGGTCGCGGCTCGGACGGGCGGACCCGATCCGGACGGCAACCCGACGCTGTACGACGCCATCACCAAGGCGCGCAAGAGTTCGGTCCCGATCGACAACATCGAGCGTGCCCGTAAGCGCGGCGGTGGTCTCGAGGCCGGCGGCGCCGACTGGCAGACCATCATGTACGAGGGTTACGCCCCCGGCGGTGTCGCGGTGCTGATCGAGTGCCTCACCGACAACCGCAACCGCGCCGCCTCCGAGGTCCGCGTCGCGCTGACCCGCAACGGCGGCTCGCTGGCCGACCCCGGCTCGGTGTCCTACATGTTCAACCGCAAGGGCGTCGTGCTCGTCCCCAAGGGCGAGCTGGCCGAGGACGACGTGCTGGTCGCGGTCCTCGACGCGGGCGCCGAGGAGGTCAACGACCTGGGCGACCAGTTCGAGGTCGTCTCGGAGGCCACCGACCTCGTCCCGGTCCGCAAGGCCCTGCAGGAGGCCGGGATCGACTACGACTCGGCCGAGTCCAGCTTCATGCCGACGCTGAACGTCCCGCTGGACGAGGAGGGCGCCCGCAAGGTCTTCAGGCTGATCGACGCCCTTGAGGACAGCGACGACGTGCAGAACGTCTGGGCCAACTTCGACGTCTCCGACGAGGTCATGGAGAAGCTCGACGCGTAGTCCGAGATTTCGGACCTCGCACTGCTCGTGAGGTTTGTCCGCGTGGTCCAGGGCAGATCACGCGGACAATGGGCAATCCTGACCTCATCTTCGCCGTGGCGGGCGTTGCCGCGCTGCTCGCGGCCACACTGCCGCGACTTCTCAACCGCCGCCCCTTCTCGCTGCCCCTCGCCTGCCTGCTGGTCGGCCTGGTCCTCTACGCCCTGCCCCTGGAACTGCCCGATCCCGATCCGGTGGTCCACCGGACACTGGTCGAGCACGTCACCGAGATCTGCGTGCTGGTCTCGCTCATGGGCGCGGGGCTGGCCATCAACCGTCCCTTCGGGCGGCGCGGCTGGTCCTCGACCTGGCGCCTGCTCGGGTGGACGCTCCCGCTCACCGTCCTCGCCGTGGCCGCCGCCGCGTACGGCCTGCTCGGCTGGCCCCTCGCGGCGGCGTTGCTGCTGGGCGCGGTCCTCGCGCCGACCGACCCGGTGCTCGCCTCCGACGTGCAGGTCGGCGAGCCCGTCGACTCGGAGAAGGCCGACGACGAGGTCCGCTTCGCCCTCACCTCCGAGGCGGGCCTCAACGACGGCCTGGCCTTCCCTCTGGTGTACGCCGCCATCGCGCTGGCCGTCAGCGGGGGGACCGACTGGATCGGCGAGTGGGCGCTGGTGGACCTGCTCTACCGGTGCGTCGCGGGCGTGGTGTGCGGCCTGCTGATCGGCAAAGGGCTGGGGCGGCTGTTCTTCCGTACCGAGAAGCCCGACCTGCGGCTGGCCGAGCACCGCGACGGCTTCGTGGCGCTGGCCGCGACGTTCCTGGCCTACGGCCTCACCGAGCTGGTGCACGGGTACGGCTTCATCGCGGTGTTCGTGACCGCCTGCGCCATCAGGGCGGCCGAGCGCAGCCACGGCTACAACGGGGTGCTGCACGGCTTCATAGAGCAGATCGAGCGGCTGTTCACCGCCTGGCTGCTCCTGCTGCTCGGAGGCTTCGTCGCGGTGGGAGGCCTGTCCGCGCTCACCTGGCGGGGCGCCGCGGTCGGCCTGTTGCTGCTGCTCGTCATCCGGCCGCTGCTCGGGTGGCTCTCCATGCTGAGAGGCAGGGCGGGGCCGCGCGAGCGCGCCGTGGCGGCGTTCTTCGGTGTCCGCGGCATCGGCTCGTTGTTCTACCTCGCCTACGCCCTCGGCCAGGCCGACTTCGGCGTACCCGCCGAGGAGATCTGGGCCGTGGTCGCCTTCACCGCGGTGGCCTCCCTGGTGATCCACGGAATCTCGGCCTCGCCGGTGATGAACCGCCTGGACCTGCTGCGCGACAGGGCAGGGAACGACCGTGACGCCGAACCCGCCACCCAGCACCTGTGAGACGGATCCCCTGGAGCCGGTGAGCCGGCGCCCGCCGCTCCGCCTTCCGACGGGCCGTGGGAGAGCGGTGCGCGGGATGCTCTCACGCGGTAGAGTCTGCCACCGAACAGATGTTCGGCGAGCGGAGGCGTGTCGGTGCGATTGCCCGAGTTGCGGGTGATGGGGGTTGATCCGGGGCTCACCCGATGCGGGCTCGGCGCCGTCGAGGGGCGGCCCGGCGCACCGCTGAGCCTGATCAGAGTGGGGGTCGTCCGCACCCCCGCCGACGACGAGATCGGCGCCCGGCTGGTGGCGATCGAGGCGGGCATCGAGCAGTGGCTCGACGAGGTCCGGCCCGACGCGGTGGCCGTGGAGCGGGTCTTCGCCCAGCACAACCTCAGGACCGTGATGGGCACCGCCCAGGCCTCCGCCGTGGCGATCCTGTGCGCCTCCCGCAGGGGCCTGCCGGTCGCGCTGCACACGCCGTCCGAGGTCAAGGCCGCCATCACCGGCAGCGGCACGGCGGACAAGCGGCAGGTCGGCACGATGGTGACCCGCCTGCTGCGGCTGGACGCGATGCCCAAGCCCGCCGACGCCGCCGACGCGCTCGCCCTCGCGATCTGCCACGTGTGGCGGGGCGGGGCACAGAGCAGGCTGGCCGAGGCCGCCGCGAAGGCCGCCAGTGGTCCCGGCACGACCCCCGCCGCCTACTTCCGAGGTCGTGGCAGGGCCGGACACCCGAGAGGAACCGCGAAGTGATCGCCTCGGTGCGAGGACAGGTGACCGCGATCGCGCCCGACGGTGCGGTCGTCGAGGTCGGCGGGGTGGGAGTCCTCGTGCACTGCACGCCGGGCACCCTGGCGACGCTCAGGACGGGGGAGGAGACCAGGCTGGCCACCTCGCTGGTGGTCCGCGAGGAGTCGCTCACGCTGTTCGGCTTCGCCACCGAGGACGAGCGCGGCACCTTCGAGATGCTGCAGACGGCGAGCGGGGTCGGCCCCAAGGTCGCCCTCGCGATGCTGGCCGTGCACACTCCCAACGCGCTCCGGGTGGCCGTGGCCTCCGCCGACGTCAAGGCGCTGACCAGGGTTCCCGGGGTGGGGCCGAAGGGTGCCCAGCGGATCATCGTCGACCTCAAGAACAAGCTCGGCACTCCCGAGGAGGCCGTCAGCGCCGCACTCGACGGCAGGGCCGTCGCGCCCGCCTGGCGGGGGCAGGTCCACTCGGGGCTGGTCGGTCTGGGCTACTCGGCGCGAGACGCCGACGAGGCGGTCGCCACCGTCGAGCCCCAGGCCGACGCCGAGATGGCCGAGGGCCGCACCCCTCAGGTGGCGCCCCTGCTCAAGGCCGCCCTTCGCGCACTGAGCGTGCGATGAGGGGTGCGGGTGGTTCCGCCGTACGGCGGGACGAGGGAGGGGTGTCGTGAGTTCCGACCGTGATCTGGTGTCGCCGGACGCCGAGGGCGACGAGAGATATATCGAGGCGGCTCTGCGGCCCAAGCGGCTGGAGGAGTTCATCGGCCAGGCACGGGTGCGCGAGCAGCTGTCGCTGGTGTTGCAGAGCGCGTTGCGACGCAACAGGCCGCCGGATCACGTGCTGATGAGCGGCGGCCCCGGACTGGGCAAGACGACCCTCTCCATGATCATCGCGACCGAGCTCTCCGTACCCATCCGGATCACCTCCGGCCCCGCGCTGGAGCGGGCCGGCGACCTCGCGGCGATCCTGTCGACCCTCTCGGAGGGCGAGGTCCTTTTCATCGACGAGATCCATCGCATGGCGAGGCCCGCCGAGGAGATGCTCTACCTCGCGATGGAGGACTTCCGCGTCGACATCGTGGTGGGCAAGGGGCCGGGGGCGACCGCGATCCCACTGGAGATCGCCCCGTTCACCCTGGTCGGCGCCACCACCCGGGCCGGCATGCTCCCCGCGCCGCTGCGCGACCGCTTCGGTTTCGTCGCGCACATGGACTTCTACGGGGTCGCCGAGCTGGAGGAGGTGTTGCACCGCTCCTCGCGCCTGCTGGGCGTCGCGCTCCCCGGCGACGCCGCCCGCGAGATCGCCGGCCGTTCCCGGGGCACCCCCCGCATCGCCAACCGTCTGCTGCGCCGGGTCCGCGACTTCGCCGAGGTACGCGCCGAGGGTGTGGTCACCCGGGATGTCGCCTCCGCCGCGCTCAACCTCTACGAGGTCGACGCCGAAGGGCTCGACCGGCTCGACCGGGCGGTGCTCGGAGCACTGCTGCGCAAGTTCGGCGGCGGGCCGGTGGGGCTGTCGACGCTGGCGGTGGCCGTGGGGGAGGAGCCCGAGACGGTCGAGGTGGTCGCCGAGCCGTTCCTGGTGCGGCAGGGACTCCTCGCCCGCACCCCCCGCGGCCGGGTCGCGACCGCCGCGGCCTGGACCCACCTGGGTCTGGTTCCCCCGCCCGACGCCTTCGGTGCCTCGTTTCTCATCGATCTTGAGGATGATCCCGGGCAAATCTAACGTTGAGAGTCGGTAGGGAAGTCGTACGGGGTTGATCACAGAACGATGACAACTGTATCGAAATGGGAACTTCCCTGCGAGCCGAATCGTGACTTCGTTGCCGCGCTCTTAACAGCTCGCCTAAACTCCGAGCCTTGGCTGGCTGTGTAGGCTGACGTGCTGAGCGGCGTGGTCGTATGTGACGTCCGGTTTCCGCCGGTCAATCTTCAAGAAAAGGAGCGGCCCTGTGGGCGGCAACTATTCGAGCCTGATCATGATCGCTCTCATGGTCGTGGTGTTCTACTTCCTGCTTATCCGGCCGCAGCGCAAGCGGCAGCAGGAGCAGGTCAAAATGCAGAACAGTCTCACACCGGGCACCGGTGTCATGACCACGACGGGTCTCTTCGGGACCGTGGTGGCCATCGACAACGAGGACGTGATCCTGGAGATCGCCCCCGGTGTGGAGACTCGCTGGGTCAAGGCGGCGATCGGCCGTGTCCTGGTTCCCGTTGACGACGCGGAGGAGGAGAATGTCAAGGCTGCCGACCGCGATTTCGCGGAGACGGCGGAACAGCAGGGTGCAGACCACGACACGACGAGCAAGAAGCCGTGAGTAGCCTCACCTCCCACCCCCTATAACCGAAAGAACTGACGACCAGTGGCCCGACCGACTAGCGGCCAGAGCAGACCGGGGCGCATGCTCCTGGTGCTTCTGGCGATCATTCTCGCCATGGGCGGGACGATGCTCCTCAACAAGGCGTACACGCCGGAGTATGGCCTCGACCTCGCCGGCGGCACGACCGTGACGCTCCAGCCCATCACGCCGAACGGGGGCGCTCCCTCACAGGAGAGCCTCGACCTCGCCGTGAACATCATCCGTGAGCGGGTGAACGGCAGCGGCATCTCCGACGCCGAGGTCGCCAAATCCGGTGACAACATCGTCATCTCCGTTCCCGGAGCAGGCCAGGAGGAAGTCGTCAAGCTGGTCGGCACCACCGCGGAGCTGAGGTTCCGCCAAGTGCTGGCGATCGGGGCCGGGTCACCTCCGCCCCCGGGGCAGCTCTCCACCGAGGCGCCGACGCCGACGCCGTCTCCTTCGAGCACCGAATCCGGGCGTAAGGGGTCCAAGGAGCCCAAGCCCGCCGAGTCGGTGACTCCGAAGCCCGACGCGACCGCCGCGCCCGACACGGGCGCCTCTCCGGCCGGTCGCGCCCTGTCGTCGGCACTCACCAACCCGAGCCCCGGCGCCACCGCCGCGCCCTCCGCCGAGCCGAGCGGTGACAAGTCCGCCAAGCCGGACGCGAGTGCCGCGCCCGAGACCAGCGCCGTGCCGACGGCTCCGCCGACGGCGGCCGACGACCCGATGGCGGGCGTCGACCCCACCGGGATCGACCCGGAGGCGCTCAAACAGTTCCAGGCGCTCGACTGCGCCAAGGACGCGGGCCGCGGTGCCCAGGACGCGCCGGACAAGCAGTACGTGGGCTGCAGCCAGGACGGCGGCACCAAGTTCGTGCTGGAGAAGGCGGCCGTCACCGGCACCTCGATCGACACCGCGTCCTCCGGCGTCGACCAGACCACCGGTGAGTGGCTCGTCCAGCTCTCCTTCAAGGGCCAGGGCCCCGACCAGTGGTCGAAGGTCACCACCACCGCCTTCAACTCGCAGGCCCCCCGCAACCAGGTCGCCATGGTCCTCGACGGTGTGATCATCTCCGCGCCCGTCATCCAGGAGCCCATCACCGGCGGCCGGGCGCAGATCTCCGGCAGCTTCAACCAGGTGACGGCCGACGAGCTGGCCAACCAGCTCAAGTACGGCGCGCTGCCGCTGAAGTTCGAGAAGAGCTCCATCGAGGAGGTCTCCTCCACGCTGGGCGCCGACCAGCTGCGCGGCGGCCTCATCGCGGGCGCGATCGGCCTCCTGCTGGTCGTGATCTACTCGATGCTCTACTACCGGGGTCTGGGCGTCGTGTCGGTGCTGAGCCTCCTGGTGGCCACGATCCTGACCTACCAGTCCGTCGTGCTGCTCGGCGTCTTCGCGGGCTTCCGCCTCTCGCTGCCGCACGTCATCGGACTGATCGTCTCGATCGGTATCACCGCGGACTCGTTCATCGTCTACTTCGAACGCATCCGCGACGAGATGAAGGAGGGCCGGCGCTCGCTGCGTACGGCCATCGAGGTCGCCTGGGTTCGCGCCCGGCGGACGATCCTCATCGCCGACGCCGTCATGTTCATCGCCGCCGTGGTGCTCTACTTCCTGGCGGTCGGAGGCGTGGCCGGCTTCGCCTTCGCCATGGGCCTGACCACGCTCATCGACATCGCGGTGGTGTTCATGTTCACCAAGCCGTTCGTCGCGATGCTGGCCAAGCTGAAGTTCTTCGCCAAGGGGCACAAGCTCTCCGGGCTCGACGCCGAGCGCATGAGCGAGACCACCGTCGCACCCAAGACCGTTCCGCAGGAGGCCTGATGTCCGGCATCGCGCGCCGGCTGTACCGGGGCGAAATCGACGTCGACTTCGTCGGCCGCCAGAAGCTCTGGTACTCCCTTTCCGCAATCCTGCTGCTGGTCTCCATCGCCGGTCTGGTCGTCAACGGCCTCAACCTGGGCGTGGAGTTCAAGGGCGGGTCCGTCTTCTCCTTCAAGGCCCCGACCGCCAACATCGAGCAGGTGCGCGCCACGTTCACCGAGGCCGGTGCGCACCAGATCATCGCGCAGACGACCCAGAACGGCTGGCGGGTCACCACCGAGAGCCTCCCGGCCGACCAGGTCACCGCGGTGCAGAAGGCGGTGGCCACCGAGTTCAAGATGCCGGCGGACCAGGTCAACCTGCAGGTCATCGGCGCCTCGTGGGGCGGTCAGGTGGCCAACAAGGCCATCATCGGGCTGATCGTCTTCATGTTGGCGATCATCCTGTACCTGACGATGGCCTTCGAGTGGAAGATGGCGCTGGCCGCCGTCGTGGCGCTGCTGCACGACCTGGTGATCACCGCCGGTGTCTACGCCTGGTCCAACTTCGAGGTCACCCCGGCGACCCTGCTGGGCTTCCTCACGATCCTCGGATACTCGCTGTACGACGCCGTCGTCGTCTTCGACATGATCAAGGAGGTCACCGCCAAGCTCGGCACGAACTCCAAGCTGACCTACACCGAGGCCGCCAACAACGCGCTGAACCACACGCTGATCCGGTCGCTGAACACCACCCTGGTGGCGATCCTGCCGGTCGCGGCGATCCTCTTCATCGGCACCACGCTCTTCGGTGCCGGAACGTTGAAGGACCTGTCGCTGGCCCTGTTCGTCGGCATGCTCGTCGGCACCTACTCCTCGCTGTGCGTCGCGACACCGCTGCTGGTCACGCTCAAGGAGCGCGAGCCGCGCTACCAGGCGCTCGCCCGCAGGATCGCCTCCCGCGGGGGGAGTTCCGGGATCAAGACGGTGCGTCAGCCGGTCGCCGCCGGGGCCTCCAACGGCGCCGCCACGGTCGTCGGCGGAGCCGACTCCGCCGGCGGCAAGCGGAAGAAGAAGTAAGTACGGGCACGTCCGCGCCTCCGCTCCCCTCGCAGGGAGCGGAGGCGTTTTCCTTACCCTCCAGCCCCTTCGGCTCTTCCCGGACCTTGCGACACTCGCGGTCAGAGCCCTTCCGACACGACACCCTCCGGACACCGCCGGGCCGCCCCGGTGTCCTCCGCCCCGACACCTCCACAGGAGCGCCGCCCATGACCGAACTGAGCAGCCTGATCCTCGACCGTATCCGCGACGTGCCCGACTACCCGCAGCCCGGGGTGCTGTTCAAGGACATCACCCCCCTGCTCGGCGACCCGGTGGCGTTCACCGCGGTGATCGAGGAACTGGCCGGGCTGTACGAGGTGGACAAGATCGTCGGCATCGAGGCGCGGGGTTTCATCCTGGCGGCCCCGGTCGCCGTCCGGGCGGGCGCGGGCTTCGTCCCGGTACGGAAGAAAGGCAAACTGCCCTCCGAGACGCTTGAGGCGTCCTACGATCTGGAGTACGGCTCCGCCGTCATCGAGGTCCACCGGGACGCCTTCGCACCCCAGGAGCGCGTTCTCATCGTCGACGACGTGCTCGCCACGGGAGGTACGGCGTGCGCGACGGTGGAGCTGGTCCGCAGGGCGGGCGCCGACGTCGTCGCCATCGCCGTGCTCATGGAGCTGGCCTTCCTCAAGGGCCGGGAGCGTCTGACCGACGTGGAGTTGCACTCCCTCGTCGTCGTCTGATCGCCCCCGCGAACGAAAGCACACAACCTGGTCTGGATACACTGTAGGGATCTGGACTCGAACGTAAGGAGTCTGAGTGCCCCGCGATGTGGTCGTCCCCGACGTGACCGCCGACGGTGGCGGTCCCGAGACGGCCGTCCCAGCAGGCGATGCCGGCTCCGCCGTGTCCGGAGCCGCTGAGGAGAAGCCGGCGGTAAGGCGAAGGCTCGCACGTCTTGGGGGGCAATGGGGTGGCGGTATGAATCCGGTCCTGGAGCCGCTGTTTCGTACGGTCCGCGCGACCCACCCGAAGGCGGACCTGCGGCTCATCGAGCGCTCCTACGACGTGGCGGCCTACCATCACCGCGACCAGAAGCGCAAGAGCGGTGATCCGTACATCACCCACCCGCTGGCGGTGGCCACGATCCTGGCCGAGCTCGGCACCGACGACGAGACGCTGTGCGCGGCGCTGCTGCACGACACCGTCGAGGACACCGCCTACAGCCTGGACGAGCTGCGTTCGGACTTCGGCGACAACATCGCGCTGCTGGTCGACGGCGTCACCAAGCTCGACAAGGTCAAGTTCGGTGCCGCGGCCGAGGCCGAGACCGTGCGCAAGATGGTCGTGGCGATGTCGCGCGACATCCGGGTGCTGGTGATCAAGCTCGCCGACCGGCTGCACAACATGCGCACCATGCGTTACCTGCCCGAGCACAAGCGGCACCAGAAGTCGCGGGAGACTCTGGAGATCTTCGCGCCGCTCGCCCACCGGCTGGGCATGAACACCATCAAGTGGGAGCTGGAGGACCTCGCGTTCGCCATGCTCTACCCCAAGCGGTACGACGAGATCGCCCGGATGGTGTCGGAGCGGGCCCCGCGCAGGGACCTGTTCCTGCAGGAGGTCATCGAGAAGGTCTCCGGTGACCTGCGCGACGCCAAGATCCGCGCGGCCGTCAAGGGACGCCCCAAGCACTACTACTCCGTCTACCAAAAGATGATCGCCAGGGACGTCGCCTTCGACGACATCTACGACCTGGTGGGCATCCGGGTGCTGGTCGACTCGGTCCGCGACTGCTACGCGGCGCTCGGCACGATCCACGCGCGATGGAACCCGGTCCCCGGCCGGTTCAAGGACTACATCGCGATGCCCAAGTTCAACATGTACCAGTCGTTGCACACCACGGTCATCGGCCCCGAGGGCAAGCCGGTGGAGTTGCAGATCCGCACCCACGGCATGCACCACAGGGCCGAGTACGGCGTGGCGGCGCACTGGAAGTACAAGGAGGACATGACCATCTCGGGGCCTCCCGGGGCGAAGCTGAAGCCCGCCAGCGACATGGCATGGCTGCGCCAGCTTCTCGACTGGCAGAAGGAGACCGCCGACCCGGGAGAGTTCCTGGAGTCGCTCAGGTTCGACCTGTCGGTCTCGGAGGTCTACGTCTTCACCCCCAGGGGCCAGGTCATCGCCCTGCCGGAGAACGCGACGCCCGTCGACTTCGCCTACGCCGTGCACACGGAGGTCGGCCACCGCTGCATCGGGGCGAGGGTCAACGGTCGCCTGGTGCCCCTGGAGTCACGTCTGGGCAACGGCGACACCGTGGAGATCTTCACCTCCAAGTCGCCGGACGCGGGCCCTTCGCGCGACTGGCTGAAGTTCGTCAAGTCCGGCCGGGCCCGCAACAAGATCCGGCAGTGGTTCTCCAAGGAGCGCCGCGAGACCGCGATCGAGGCGGGCAAGGAGGCGATCGGCCGCGCGATGCGCAAGCAGGGCCTGCCGTTGCAGCGCCTGATGTCCGGAGAGTCCCTCCTGGCCCTCGCCAGGGACCTGCGCTACCCGGACGTCTCCGCGCTCTACGCGGCCGTCGGTGAGGGCCACGTGGCCGCGCAGACGGTCGTGCAGAAGCTCGTGACGTCCATCGGGGGCGTGGAGGGTGCCGAGGACGACATCGCCGAGACCTCCGTACCGACCAAGCTGCGCGGGCGCCCTCGCGGCAGCGGCGGCGCGGGTGTGGTCGTCGCGGGCGACTCCGACGTCTGGGTGCGTCTCTCACGATGTTGCACGCCCGTACCCGGTGACGAGATCGTCGGCTTCGTCACCCGCGGGCACGGCGTGTCGGTGCACCGCACCAACTGTCCGAACATGGACCAGCTCCAGTCCGAGCCCGACCGCCTGGTCGAGGTCGCCTGGTCCGCCGCCGACGACTCGGTGTTCCTGGTCGCGCTGCAGGTCGAGGCGCTCGACCGGCCCCGCCTGCTCTCCGACGTGACCCGCACCCTCTCCGACCAGCACGTCAACATCCTGTCGGCGTCGGTGACGACCTCCAGGGACAGGGTGGCGATCAGCAAGTTCACCTTCGAGATGGGCGACCCCAAGCACCTGGGCCACGTCCTGAAGGCCGTCCGCAACATCCAGGGTGTCTACGACGTCTACCGGGTCAGCGGCGCCAGTTCCTGAGGTTCTCCCGCTCCGTCCCCTGTCTCCTCTCGGATCGCCTCATGAGGTGGGGGCAGATTCCCCACGCGCGCCGCCTCGTGGGATATGGCCTGAAAAGGGGCGCCTGCGGCGCCCCAGGCGGCCTCACGGGGCATGGGATCCGAGAACCGGGCAACAGCCCGCTTTGTCCCTTGCGGCCCTCTCAGGCCGCCTCATGGAGTGTGGCCGCAGACTCGACGACTCCGGTCCCTCGAAACCGTCTCGTCCGTCTTACGGCCGGCTCGGCGTGCCCCGCCCGCCACAGGCGGCGGGGCCGCGGGGAGCACTCCCTGGTGGGAGTGCTCCCCGCGGCCCCGTGGGACGCGTCAGCCGGTGAGGGCGCCGGGTGTCAGGAGAACTCGGCGAGCGTGCGCTCCGCCTCCGTCAGCCAGGAACGGCGGGCGGCCAGAGCCTCCTCGGCGTCCTTGACGTCCTTGTCCTTACCCGCGTCCCTCGCCTTGACCAGACGGCTCTCCAGCTGCGCGATCGACTTGCGCAGCTGGTCGACCGTGTTCTGGGCACGAGCCCTTGCCTCGGGGTTGGAGCGCTTCCACTCCGTCTCCTCGGCCTTGCGGACCGCCTCGTCGATCTTGCGCAGGCCACCCTCCAGGCGGTCACGCTGCTCGCGCGGAACCGGGCCCGCGGCCTCCCAGCGCTCCAGGAGGTTGCGCAGGGCGCCCCGGGCGGCGCGGGCGTCGGTGACCGGAAGGATCTTCTCCGCCTCGACCAGGAGCTGCTCCTTGATCTCGGCGTTGGCCGCCAGCGAGGCGTCGCGTTCGGCGAAGACGGCCGAACGCGCCTGGAAGAACTGGTCCTGGGCACCCTTGAAGCGGCCCCAGAGCTCGTCCTCGACCTCGCGGGAGGCCCTGCCCGCGCTCTTCCACTCCTGCATCAGCTCTCGGTAGGCCGACGCGGTGGCGCCCCAGTCGGTGGACGAGGCCAGTGTCTCGGCCTCGGCCACGATGCGCTCCTTGGTGGAACGCACGCCCTCGCGCTGCTCGTCCAGCCCCGCGAAGTATGCCTTGCGCCGCTTGGCGAAGGCCGTGCGGGCCGCCGACAGGCGCTTCCACAACGCCGCCTCGGTCACCCGGTCGATGCGTTCGGCGGCCTTCCACTCCTCGATCAGCTGGCGCAGCCGCTCACCACCGGTCTTCCAGTGGGTCGTGTCCTCGGCGATGCGCTCGGCCTCGGCGACGATCCGTTCCTTGATGCCCTTGGCCTCGGCCCTGGCCACGTCGCGAGCCGCCTTGACCTCCTCACGGCGCTGGGCGACCAGCTCCGTGAGGGCGTTGAGGCGGCTCAGCAGCGCGTCGAGGTCGCCGACCGCGTGCGCGTCGGTGATCGCCTCTCGGAGCTTGACGATCGTCGCCTCGGCCTGGGCGGGTGGCAGGTCGGTGCCACGAACCCGCTGTTCCAGCAGGGCGACCTGCCCGGCCAGCTCGTCGAACTTGCGATGGAAGTAGGCAAGCGCCTCTTCCGGTTCGCCGGCCTTCCAGGACCCGACGGCCCGCTCTCCCTCAGCCGTACGTACGTAGACGGTGCCGTCGTCGTCTACCCGGCCCCACGGGTCGGTGCTCACCGTGTCCTCCCGCACTTTCATCAGCCTTTCGGGACTTACCGCCCCTTGTATGTATTACGTCAGCTCTAGCTGGACATTGTCACGTCTTTGATTTCCACGGTTTCCTTGGGCGCCCCCGTGCCGTCGGGGCCCGGGGTGATGACACCCGCCTTGTTCACCTTGTCCAGAATCTCCAGACCCTTGGTGACCGTACCGAACGGTGTGTAGTCCGGGCTCAGCGGGGCGTCACCGAACACGATGAAGAACTGGCTGCCGTTGGTGTCGGGACCGCTGTTGGCCATGGCCACGACGCCGCGCGTGTACTTCGCGCCCTCCAGGTTCTCGTTCACGAAACGGTAGCCGGGACCACCCTGGCCGTCGGTCTGGCTCTTGCCGTCGGCCTTGGCCAGCGGGTCGCCGCACTGCAGCATCGGGAACTGGTCGGAACCCAGCCGGTGGCACTTGGAACCTTCGAAATACTTCTTCTTCGCAAGGAAGGCGAAGGAGTTGACCGTGCACGGTGTCTTTTCCGCCGACACCTCGATGACGATGTCGCCCTGGCTGGTCTTGAGGGTCATCGTCTTGGGCGTCAGGTCGGCCTTCTCCGGGGGCAGGCCCACGTTCTTGGCCGGACCGCCGCCGGCGTCCGCGACGTAGCCGCAGGTGCCGCTGGCCGGGTCGAAGGCCTTCGGTTGCGCTCCCGCGGCCTCCGACGTGGCCGGGGAGGCGTTGTCCGACGGGGCCGGGTCGGTGGTCGCGGCCGTCGTGTCGGAGCCCCCGAACAGGGTCGTCGCGGCGATCACGCCCGCCACCACGACCACACCGGCCACGGTGCTGCCGATGATCGCGTTGCGCTTGGCCTTGGCCTCGCGTTCGACGCGTCGCTGCGTCTGACGCTCGTAGTGCTCGCGCGCCAACTGCTTCTGGCGCTCCTTGCCGCTCACCGCTTCGCCCTCCCGAGTGCCGAGTAGTACTTAATGAGGTGGGCGAATCGTATCGGCCAATGGGTAATGGTTCGCAGCCCGCCGACCCGCACCGGTACCCTTCGGTTACATTCCCATCCGCATTCTTGACGAGATCAGCTGAGGCAGATGCTCATCGCCGGCTTTCCCGCAGGGTCCTTCCAGACCAACTGTTACGTCGTCGCTCCCGCCGCGGGCGAGGAGTGCGTGGTCGTCGATCCCGGTCAGAACGCCGTCGGCGCCCTCGACGACCTGCTGCGCGAGCACAGGCTCAAACCGGTCGCGGTGCTGGTCACCCACGGGCACATCGACCACATGTGGTCGGTCGCCCCGGTCTGCGGCGCGCGTGACGTTCCCGCGTGGATCCACCCGGAGGACCGCGAGCTGCTCTCCGACCCCGGCAAGGGGTTGTCGCTCTCGACGAAGCAGCAGCTGTTCGGGGGGCTCACCTTCACCGAGCCCGACGACGTGCGCGAGCTCGCCGACGGCGAAGTGCTGCGGCTCGCCGGCCTGGAGCTCACCGTCGACCACACTCCCGGCCATACCAGGGGGTCGGTGACGTTCAGGCTGCCCAGCACCGAGGAGATCCCGGACGTGCTGTTCTCGGGCGACCTGCTGTTCGCCGGCTCCATCGGCCGCACAGATCTCCCGGGCGGCGACTACCCCACCATCCTGCGCAGCCTGGCGGCCAAGTGCCTGCCGCTGCCGGAGGACACGGTGGTCCTGCCCGGCCACGGACCACAGACCACGATCGGTCACGAGCGTGCCACCAACCCGTATCTCGCGGAGGCGAGGGCGGCCGCGGGCGCGGACTCCGCGTCCTCCGGGCACGACCGCGGCCCCGGCAGGGGACTTTAGACAATGACTTTGCAGGCGCCCAAGGGCACCTTCGACTGGCTTCCGCCACGCTCCGAGCGGGCGCTCGCCGTGCGCGAGGCGCTCACCGAGCCCGCACGCCGGGCGGGTTACGGCTACATCGAGACCCCGGTCTTCGAGGACACCGCGCTGTTCGTCCGCGGTGTCGGCGAGTCGACCGACATCGTCTCCAAGGAGATGTACACCTTCGAGGACAAGGGCGGGCGCTCCATCACGCTGCGCCCCGAGGGCACCGCGTCGGTGGTGCGGGCGGTCCTCCAGCACGGCCTGCACAACGGGCAGCTGCCGGTGAAGCTCTGGTACTCGGGCAGCCAGTTCCGCTACGAGCGGGCGCAGAAGGGCCGCTACCGCCACTTCTGGCAGGTCGGCGCCGAGGCGCTGGGCTCGGAGGATCCGGCGCTCGACGCCGAGCTGATCCTGCTGGCCGTCGACGGCTACGCCGCCCTGGGACTCACCGGGGTCCGGCTGCTGATCAACACGCTGGGCGACAAGGAGTGCCGTCCCGTGTACCGGGCCGCACTCCAGGACTTCCTGCGTGGCCTCGACCTCGACGAGCCCACCCGGCAGCGGATCGAGATCAACCCGTTGCGCGTGCTCGACGACAAGCGCCCCGAGGTGCAGGCCCGGCTGGCCGGGGCGCCGCTGGTCGTCGACCACCTGTGTGAGGCGTGCAAGGCGTACCACGAGGAGGTCCGCTCGCTGCTGACCGCCTCGGGCGTGGCCTACACCGACGATCCCCGGCTGGTCCGCGGCCTCGACTACTACACGCGCACCACGTTCGAGTTCGTCCACGACGGGCTCGGCTCGCAGTCCGCGGTCGGGGGCGGGGGCCGCTACGACGGGCTGAGCGAGATGCTCGGCGGACCCGCCCTGCCCAGCGTCGGCTGGGCGCTGGGCGTCGACCGCACGGTGATGGCGATGGAGGCCGAGGGCCTGTTCGGGGACGAGAGCGCCGAGGCACGCGTGCGGGTGTACGGTGTGCCGCTGGGCGAGGAGGCGCGCCGCCGGATGTTCCTGCTCGTCACCGAGCTGCGCCGGGCGGGCCTGGCCGCCGACATGTCGTTCGGCGGCAAGGGCGTCAAGGGCGCGATGAAGGGCGCCGACCGCTCGGGGGCCGGCTACGCGGTGATCCTCGGCGATCGAGACATCGCCGAGGGGACCGCGCAGGTCAAGGACCTGGCCAGCGGAGACCAGACCGCCGTACCGCTCGCTGAGATCGTCACGATGTTGAAGGAGAGACTGGACAAATGATCCGCACGCACGAAGCGGGGTCACTGCGCGAGGAGCACGCCGGGCAGCGGGTGACGCTCGCCGGGTGGGTGGCGCGACGCCGCGACCACGGCGGCGTGGTCTTCATCGACCTGCGTGACGCCTCGGGTTCGGCCCAGGTGGTCTTCCGCGAGGAGGACGACGCCCACGGCCTGCGCGCCGAATACTGCGTCAAGGTCGTCGGAGAGGTGCGGGTCCGCCCCGAGGGCAACGAGAACCCCGAGCTGCCGACCGGCGCGATCGAGGTCGTCGCCTCCGAGGTCGAGGTGCTCAGCGAGTCCGCGCCGCTGCCGTTCCCCATCGAGGGCACCACGGGCATTTCGGAGGAGGCGCGGCTGAAGTACCGCTACCTCGACATCCGCCGCCAGCAGGTCGCGCACGCCATGCGCATTCGCTCCCGGGCCACCTACCTCGCCCACGAGGTGATGAACGAGCAGGGGTTCACCTACGTCGAGACCCCGACGCTGACCCGCTCGACCCCGGAGGGCGCCCGCGACTTCCTGGTCCCGGTCCGGCTCCAGCCGGGCAGCTGGTACGCCCTGCCCCAGTCGCCCCAGCTGTTCAAGCAGCTTCTGCAGGTCGCCGGTCTTGAGCGCTACTACCAGCTCGCCAAGTGCTACCGCGACGAGGACCTGCGCGCCGACCGGCAGCCGGAGTTCACCCAGATCGACGTTGAGATGTCCTTCGTGGACCAGGACGACGTGATCGCCCTGGGCGAGCGGCTCATCGGCCGCATCTGGAAGGAGACGGTCGGCTACGACCTGCCGACCCCCCTGCCCCGGATGACCTACCGGGAGGCGATGGCGCGCTACGGCTCCGACAAGCCGGACCTGCGCTTCGGCCAGGAGCTCGTCGAGATGACGGACTTCTTCGCGGACACCACCTTCCGCGTGTTCCAGGCGCCGTACGTGGGCGCCGTGGTCATGCCCGGCGGTGCCTCGCAGACCCGCAAGGAGCTGGACGCCTGGCAGGAGTGGGCCAAGTCACGCGGAGCCAGGGGTCTGGCCTACGTGCTGGTGGGCGAGGACGGCACGCTCGGCGGGCCGGTCGCCAAGAACCTGTCGGAAACCGAGGCATCCGGCCTGGCCGCGAAGGTCGGCGCGGAGCACGGTGACGCGATCTTCTTCGCGGCCGGCACGGCCTCCGCCTCCCGCGACCTGCTCGGCGCGGCCCGCCTGGAGATCGGCCGTCGCTGCGGCCTGATCGACGAGTCGGCCTGGAACTTCCTGTGGATCGTCGACGCCCCCATGTTCGAGGAGGACGGCGAGGGCGGCTGGACCGCGGTCCATCACCCCTTCACCGGTCCCAAGCCCGAGTGGGCCGACACCTTCCAGGACCACCCCGGCGAGGCCCTGGCCTACGCCTACGACATGGTCTGCAACGGGATGGAGATCGGCGGCGGCTCGATCCGTATCCACCGGGCCGAGATGCAGCAGCGCGTCTTCGACGTGCTGGGCATCTCCAAGGAGGACGCGGAGAGCAAGTTCGGCTTCCTGCTGGAGGCGTTCAAGTACGGCCCGCCGCCGCACGGCGGCATCGCCTACGGCTGGGACCGGATCTGCATGCTTCTGGCGGGCACCGACTCCATCCGCGACGTCATCGCCTTCCCGAAGACGGCCTCCGGGTTCGACCCGCTGACCGGCGCGCCCACCCCGATCACGGTGGAGCAGCGCAAGGAGGCTGGCGTCGACGGAAAGCCCAAGACCGGCGCCTGATTCGGATGTGACGAGGCCCCCGGACGGGTGTTCCGGGGGCCTTTGTCGTGGTGCTGTCGTGGTGCTGTCGTGGCGCGCCCGGCATGGGCGGGCCCGGGGTGCCGGTCCTCGGCGAAAGAGGTGATGTGAGAGAGGACCTCACCCTCCTCGATTCCCGGACCGGCGATCGTCGAGGAGGTCGTCCTGTGCGTCCCTCACAGGCATCCTGGGCGGCCGATGGCGTTTTTCCGCCCTAGGGGGTGAGAGAGGGGCGCGATCCGCGTACGGTCGCGCTGAGGCCTGTGCGAGCCGCATGCCGCCCGTGTTCGCGGGCAGAGGCGGCAGGGCCGGGGCCACGACCGCCGGGACGCGAGGACGCCCCGGCGGTCGTCCGACCGCCGGGGCGTCCTGTGGCGGCGATGCGCCGCGAGTCCGGCTAGGAGAGCCGCACGCTCTTGATGATCACCGGGATCTTGGGGGCGTTGGAACCACCGTCACCGGTGATGTCGTCGGGGTTGGTGATCCACCCGCCCTTGGCGATCTCGTCGAGGATCTCCATGCCCTGGGAGACGACTCCGAAGGGCGTGTAGGCCTTCTCCACCTGCTCGGTGTCGTCCCCCAGCGAGATCCAGAACTGGCTGCCGTTCTCGTTGACGGCGTCCATCGCCTGGGCCACCGCGACCGTGCCCTTGGCGTAGGAGACCTCACCGTCGAGGTTCTCGCTGTCGTAGACGTACCCCGAGCTGCCCTGGCCGTCGGTGGGGTTCTTCCCGTCGGCCTTGGCCTGCGGGTCGCCGCACTGCAGCAGGCTCACGCCGGAGTTCTCCGGGGTGGCCAGACGGTGGCACTTGGTGTTGTCGAAGAAGCGCTTCTTGGCCAGGAAGGCGAAGGAGTTGACCGTGCAGGGGGCCTGCTGGGTCGCCAGGTCGATCACGACGTTGCCGTGGTTGGTGGCGATCGTCATGGTCTTCAGCTTCAGGTTCGGCCTGGCCGGCGGCATGCCCACGTTCTTCATCGGGCTGCCGCTGGTGTCCTTGCGGTAGGTGCACCTCGTGTTGGCCGGAGCGGCCGTGGGGGTCGGCTCGGGCGTCGCGGCGGGTGTCTCCGAAGGAGACGGCGAACCGGTGGCGGCGGCGTTGACCTTCGGGTCGTCACCGTCGTCCCCCAGAAGGGTCACCCCGGCGAACAATCCTCCCGCGACGACGACCACCGCGGCGACCGCTCCGATGACGACGTTGCGCTTCGACGTGGTCGCCTGCGCAGCACGCTTCGCCTGCCGCTCTTTGTGTTCCCGAGCCAGCTGGCTCTGGCGGTCCTCGGCGCTCACCGCTATGTCCTCCAAGATTGCTGATCCATGGTTATGGGCTGGCGAAAAGAGTACCGGCCCCAAGATGTGCTGGACGTAAGTGGTGGAATTCATCAGAGGGGGACGGAGGGAAAGAGGGGACCTCTTCACGCTCTCCATAACCCGCTCATGGTGGGATCCGTACCTGCAGATGATGAACCACGCACCACCGGAGCGCCCCCATGTTCGACGAGATCCTCGGCCTGCCTCTTCATCCCCTGGTCGTTCACGCGGCAGTGGTCTTGACACCGCTCCTCGCGGTGCTCGCCACCGTGTACGCGCTGGCGCCCCGCACGCGGCCCGTGCTCACCTGGGCGGTGGTCGGACTCGCCCCGGTCGTGCCGGTGAGCGTCTTCGTGGCGCGAGAGAGCGGGGAGGCGCTGGAGGAGAGCCGTTTCGCCTCCGCGGGGGGACGGCTCGCCGAGCTCATCACCGAACACGCGAACTTCAGCGTCCCGCTGCTGCTCGTCTCCCTCGCCCTCGGGGTGGCCTCGGCCGCTCTCGTCCACGTCACGCGCCGCGACAGGTTCGGACGCACGGCCGAATTGGCGCTCTCGGCGCTGACCGTGGTCCTGGCCGTCGTGGCGATCTACTACGTGGTACGGAGCGGGCACACCGGGGCCGTCGCGGTCTGGAGCTGAGCCGGCCGGGGCCGCGATGTCGCATGACGGCGCATGACGCCGAGGGGGCCGGCGTCCCGCCGCCCGCGAGGGCCGAGGCCCCGCCGGGCGGCGGTACTGTCTCAGACGTGGACAGCCTGTTCGACTCGGCGGCGGAGGAGGCCCATCGCGGCCAGGAGCCCCTGGCGGTGCGAATGCGCCCCCGGAGCCTGGACGAGGTGATCGGCCAGCGGCACCTGCTGGGCCCCGGCACGCCGCTGCGCCGCCTCGTCGAGGCCGAGGCGCCCATGTCGCTGTTCCTCTGGGGCCCTCCGGGGACCGGCAAGACCACCCTCGCCTACGTGGTGGCGGGTGTCACCAAGCGCCGCTTCGTGGAGGTCTCCGCGGTCTCGGCGGGTGTCAAGGAGGTCCGCGCGGCCATCGAGCAGGCCCGGCGCGAGCTGGGCATGTCCGGCCGCCAGACCGTCCTGTTCGTCGACGAGGTGCACCGCTTCAACAAGGCGCAGCAGGACGCCCTGCTGCCCGCCGTGGAGAACCGCTGGGTCACCTTCATCGGCGCCACCACCGAGAACCCCTTCTTCTCCGTCATCTCGCCCCTGCTGTCGCGCTCGCTGCTGCTCACCCTGGAGTCACTGTCGGAGGACGACATCCGGGTGGTGCTGGAGCGCGCGGTCACCGACCCGCGCGGCCTGGACGCGAGGGCGAGCCTCGCACCCGAGGCCGCCGAGCACCTGGTGCGGCTCGCCGGCGGCGACGCCCGCAGGTCGCTCACCTACCTGGAGGCCGCCGCGCTGATCGCCGACGGCGAGATCACCGTCGAGGTGGTGGAGCGGGCGGTGGACAAGGCGGCCGTGCGCTACGACCGCCAGGGCGACCAGCACTACGACGTGATCAGCGGTTTCATCAAGAGCATGCGGGGCTCCGACGCCGACGCCGCGCTGCACTACCTCGCCCGGATGATCGAGGCGGGGGAGGACCCCCGGTTCATCGCCCGCAGGATCGTCGTCTTCGCCTCGGAGGACGTCGGCATGGCCGACCCCACCTGCCTGCAGATCGCGGTGGCCGCCGCTCAGGCGGTGGAGTTCGTCGGCCTGCCCGAGGGACGCCTCAACCTGGCCCAGGCCGTCGTCCACTGCGCGCTGGCCCCCAAGTCCAACGCGGTGATCAACGCCATCGGCGCGGCCTCCGAGGACGTACGGCGAGGCGACATCGGCCACGTACCCAACCATCTGCGCGACTCCCACTACGCGGGGGCCAAGCAGCTCGGCCACGGCAGGGGCTACAGATACCCCCACGAGTTCGAGCACGGCCTGGTACGCCAGGAATACGCTCCCGAGGAGCTCAGGGACCGGCGCTACTACCAGCCCACCCGTCACGGTGCCGAGGCGGGCTTCGCCGACCGCTGGTCCAGGATTCGGGCCTTCCTCCGCGGGGAGTAGCCCCCCGCGAGGGTCACCTCCGAAGCGCGCGGTGAGCGGGGATGAGCGATGTCGGGCACGATAGGGTTTCGCCAATCCGCCCGACCATGGCCGGGGTCACCTATGAACCAGTGAGGGGAGCGGGTCCGCACATGCTTACCGCAGGAGAGGTCGCGGGGCTGATCGCCGCGATGGCCTGGGCGATCCTGGTGTCCTTCATGGCCGTCGTCATGGTCAGGCTGGCCCGGCTGCTCACCGAGACCACCAAGATGGTCTCCCAGCTGGGCGACCGTGTCGTGCCGCTGCTGGAGGACGTCTCGGCCGCGGTCGGCGAGACCAACCGGCAGCTGGTCGCGATCGAGGCCATCACCAAGGACGTCAAGCAGGTCAGCGGGCACGTGGCCAAGGTCAGCGACGTCACCCAGAACCTGGTCACCGGACCGATGATCAAGGTCGCGGCCCTCACCCACGGTGTCCGCAGGGCCCTGGGCGCCCGCAGGCGCGCCAGGCTCGCCACGCCGGCGTTGGAGAGGCGCCCGCGATGATCCGCAGGTTGTTCTACATGGGGCTGGGCGCGTTCGGCGCGGTGTGGGTCATGCGTAAGCTTCAGGCACTGCACCCGAACCACCTGGCCCGGCGGGCCGTGCACAACGCCACCGGCGCCCTGGGCCAGGCACGTGACCTCGCGGGGGAGGCCCTGCGAGGCGCGGCCGAGCGGGAAATCGAGTTGCGTTCCAGGTTCGGGCTCGACAGCGTGGAAAACTCCTATCACTCCAACGTAAAGGATGGCCGCTGACATGGAGTCGGCAGAGATCGCCCGCCGCTTCCTGCGCTTCTTCGAGGAGCGTGGGCACACCGTCGTGCCCTCGGCCAGCCTCATCGCCGAGGACCCGACACTGCTTCTGGTCAACGCGGGCATGGTGCCCTTCAAGCCCTACTTCCTGGGCCAGCAGAAGCCGCCCTACAGGCGGGCCGCCAGCGCGCAGAAGGTCGTGCGGACCCTCGACATCGACGAGGTCGGCAAGACGACCAGGCACGCCAGCTTCTTCCAGATGCTCGGCAACTTCTCCTTCGGCGACTACTTCAAGGACCAGGCGATCCCGTTCGCCTGGGAGCTGCTGACCAGGCCCGAGTCCGAGGGCGGGTTCGGCTTCCCCGAGGACCGCCTCTGGGCCACCGTCTACCTCGACGACGACGAGGCCGCCGAGATCTGGCGCAAGGTGGGGGTACCGCAGGAGCGCATCCAGCGCCGCGACCTCGCCGACAACTACTGGCACATGGGCGTGCCCGGCCCCGGCGGCCCGTGCAGCGAGATCTACTACGACCGCGGTCCCGAGTACGGGCGCGAGGGCGGTCCGATCGCCGACGAGAACCGCTACCTCGAGGTGTGGAACAACGTCTTCATGCAGTACCAGCTCAGCGCGGTCCGAAGCAAGATCGACTTCGACATCGCCGGTGAGCTGCCCGCCAAGAGCGTCGACACGGGCATGGGCCTGGAGCGCATGGCGGCGATCCTGCAGGGCGTCGACAACATCTACGAGATCGACACCACGTACAAGATCCTCGACCGGGCCGCCGACCTCACCAAGACCCGCTACGGCCGCGACGAGCGCGCCGACGTGTCACTGCGAGTGGTCGCCGACCACGTCAGGACCGGCGTGATGCTCGTCGCCGACGGGGTGCTGCCCTCCAACGAGGGCAGAGGCTACGTGCTGCGCCGCATCCTGCGCCGCGCCATCCGCAACCTGCGCCTGCTCGGTGCGGGCGAGGAGCGCTACATGCACGAGCTCACCGCCGTGACCGTCGACGTGATGGGCGAGCAGTACGCCGAGCTCAGGGCCGACGCCCCGCAGATCCACGGCGTCATCGACGCCGAGGAGGCGTCCTTCCTCGGCACGCTCCGCACCGGCACCGCGATCTTCGACGTGGCGGCCGAGGAGACCAAGCGCAAGGGGCGGGCCACGCTCGCGGCCGACCAGGCCTTCCAGCTCCACGACACCTACGGCTTCCCGATCGACCTCACCCTGGAGATGGCCTCCGAGCAGGGGCTGCAGGTCGACGAGGAGGGCTTCCGCCGCTTGATGAAGGAGCAGCGCGACCGCGCCAAGGCCGACGCCGCCTCCAAGAAGACCGGCAACGCCGACATCTCGATCTTCGGCACGCTCCTGGAGAAGACGGGCAAGGTCGAGTTCCTGGGCTACGACCACGTGACGGCCGAGGCCGAGGTCGTCGGCCTCCTCGTCGACGGCGTCTCCGTGCCCGCGGCGGGCACGGGCACGGCGGTCGAGGTCGTGCTGAACCGCACCCCCTTCTACGCCGAGGGCGGCGGCCAGCTGTCCGACCAGGGTGTCATCCGCACCGGTGGGGCCGAGGTGGAGATCGTGGATGTGCAGTCCCCGGTCTCCGGCGTCGTCGTGCACCGGGGCAAGGTCCGCTCAGGAGAGATCCGGGTGGGCGACCAGGCCCAGGCGGAGATCGACGTCGAGCGGCGCCGGGCCATCTCCCGCAGCCACACCGCCACCCACCTGGTGCACCGCGGCTTCCGCAACGCGCTGGGCGAGACCGCGGCGCAGGCCGGCTCGGAGAACTCCCCCGGCCGCTTCCGCTTCGACTTCACCGCCGCGGGCGCGGTGCCGCCCAGTGTGCTGCGCGACGTCGAGGACGAGGTCAACGCCGTTCTCATCAACGACCTGCGGGTCAACGCCTTCCACACCTCCCAGGCGGAGGCCCGCGCGATGGGCGCGCTCGCCCTGTTCGGAGAGAAGTACGGCGACACCGTCCGCATCGTCGAGGTCGGCGAATACTCCCGCGAGCTCTGCGGCGGCACCCACGTCGCCAGCTCCGGGCAGCTGGGCCTGGTCAAGGTGCTGGGCGAGGCCTCGATCGGCGCGGGTGTGCGCCGGGTGGAGGCCCTGGTCGGCCTCGACGCGTTCCGCTTCCTGGCCAGGGAGAGCGTGCTCGTCGCCCAGCTGTCCGAGCAGCTCAAGGCCCGCAGGGAGGAGCTGCCCGAGCGCATCGAGGGCATCGTCACCCGGCTGCGCGCCGCGGAGAAGGAGCTGGGCGCGCTGCGCTCGGCCCAGGTGCTCGCCGGTGCGGGGGAGATGGCGGAAAAGGCCCGCGATCTGCACGGAGTGTCCGTCGTGACGCACCGCGCGCCTGATGGCACCTCCCCCGACGACCTGCGTAAGCTCGCGCTTGACGTGCGTGGCCGGATCCCGGGCGATCGCGCCGCGGTGGTCGTCGTCGCCGGTGTCCCCGGTGACCGGCCGGTCGTGGTGGCCGCGGTCAACGAGGCGGGGCGCGGCCGGGGCCTGAAGGCGGGCCGCCTGGTCGGCGTCGCCGCGAAGGCGCTCGGAGGTGGCGGTGGCGGCAAGGACGACGTCGCGCAGGGCGGCGGTGTGCGTCCCGAGGCGATCGGCGAGGCGCTCGCCGCCGTCGAGCAGGCGATCGCGCAGACGCTCACCTGACGACGAACGACGCCCTCGCGCCGTGTCCGGCACCGGGGTGGGGACGGAAACGATGAGAAACGGCATTCGGCTGGGCGTCGACGTCGGCTCGGTTCGCATCGGTGTGGCACGCAGCGACCCCTCGGGGTTGCTGGCCACGCCGGTGGAGACCGTCCGGCGCGGTAAGGGTGACCTCGACCGGCTCGCGGAGATCGCGGCCGAGTACGAGGTCGTCGAGGTGGTGGTCGGCCTGCCGACCTCGCTCTCCGGGCGCGAGGGGCAGGCGGCGGAGGCCGCCCGCGACTTCGCGAACCGGATCTCGCTGCGGCTGGCGCCGATACCGGTGCGGCTGTTCGACGAGCGGCTGACCACCGTCACCGCCCAGCAGGGGCTGCGGGCCAGCGGTGTGAAGGCGAAGAACCAACGTGGCGTGGTGGACCAGGCGGCCGCCATCGTGCTGCTCCAGGCCGCGCTGGACGCCGAGCGCGCCACCGGCAGGCCGCCGGGCGTTCCCGTCGGGTCCACCTCGGGCGGGCCCTCCCCGGGCGGAGGGGACGTCGGAAGACCGGGCGGCGGGTCCGTTCGGTGAATCGCCTGCGGCCGATGTGGTTGCTGGTGGCCGGGACGTCCGTGCTCGCCGTCGCCACGGGGACGGCCGGCTTCGTCATGATCCGCTCCTATCTCGTGCCCGCCGACTTCGAGGGCCCCGGCTCGGGGGCGGTCGTCGTCGAGATCCCCAGGGGGGCGAGTGCCGCCCAGATCGGGCTGGTGCTCGCCGACGCCGGGGTGGTGGCGAGTGCCAGGGGGTTCGTCGCGGTGGCGAAGGAGCAGGGCAGGACGGCCAGCCTGCCCCCGGGGCGCTTCAGGTTCCGCAGGGGCATGGACGCACTGTCGGCGCTCGGCATGCTGATGGCGCCCGGGTCGCGGATCGTTCGTACGGTCACCGTTTCCGAAGGGCTGCGCCTGCCCGAGTTGCTCGACAGGCTCGCCGACCAGACCGGTATGCGCCGGGCCGATCTGGCCAGGGCCGCGGCCGACGAACGGGCGCTCGGCCTGCCCCGATACGCAGAAAGCGCCGAGGGCTTCCTGTTTCCCGCCACCTACGAGATCGAGCCCGCCACGACCGCCTCGGGTGTGCTCACCGCGATGGTGGAACGTTACAAACAGATGGCCGCTCAGCTGAAACTGAGGAAACGGGCAAAGAAGAAAGGGTTGTCTCCCTTGGAAGCCGTCACGGTGGCGAGCATCGTCCAGGCGGAGGGTGGGCGGGATCCGGACTACCCGAAGATCGCTAGAGTGATCTACAACAGGATCGGGGCCCGGACGCCACTCCAGATGGACACCACGGTGCTGTACGCACAGGGACGCAGAACCCTGGAGGTCTCGCAGAGGGATACCGAGGTAAGGTCTCCCTACAACACCTACCTCAAACCGGGCCTGCCACCAGGACCCATCGCGAACCCCGGGGAGAAGGCATTGATCGCGGCACTCCAGCCAGATCAAGGTGATTGGTTCTGGTTTGTCACTATCGATCCGGAGCATAGAATCACGAAATTCACTGACACAGAGAGTGAGTTTGTGAGATACCGGGAAGAGCTGAACAAACACCTCGGGAAGCGTTGATGCCCGGCGGAATACCCCTCGTTCCGCCCCAGGCGGCGACCCGCACTCGCGGATCGGATGACGGCTCCCGAAGCACCGGGACGTCCTCCCGGGTGCTCTCCTTCGGTTCGGCACACCCGCTTGACGCCAGGCCGTCTCTAGCGGGAGATTGGCCAGCGCCTCTATGAACGATCTCGATATGGACTTCCTGGTCGGCTCCGACGACGAAGGTCGGTCGCGCCGAGGTTCCAACGCGTCCTCCGGCCGCGACTCGGGCCGCCGAGGCCGCCGCAGGAAGCGTCGCCGCAACCGGGGCGGCTTCCTCGCCCCCATGCTCGCGATCATTGTCCTGATCGGCGGAGTCGGCGCCGCCGGATTCTACGGCTACACCTGGGTCCGTGACGTGATGACCCCCGACGACTATGCCGGCCAGGGGAGCGGCGAGGTCGTCGTGGAGATCAAGGACGGCGACAGCGCCTCCGACATCGCCCAGACCCTGGAGGAGCAGGGGGTGGTGAAGAGCGTGAAGGCATTCGTCAACGCCGTCGCCGCCGCGGGCAAGACCTCCTCCCTGCAACCGGGCGAATACACCATGCGCAAGCAGATGGCGGCCGCCGAGGCCGTCAAGCTCCTCGACCCGGACAAGCGGCTGCGGGAGAGGGTCACCCTCAAGGAGGGGTTGCGCGTGAGCGACACCCTTGAGCAGCTCGCCAAGCAGACGGGCAAGCCCTTGCGGGAGTTCCAGCAGGCCGCGAGAAACACCCGCGAGCTCGGCCTGCCCTCCTACTCCAGGGGCAAGCTGGAGGGATACGCCTTCCCGGCCACCTACGAGATCACGCCCAAGATGACGGCCTCGGAGATCCTGACCAAGATGGTCGACCGCTTCAACCAGACCGCCGACAAGGACGACCTGCGGGGCAAGGCGAAGGCTCTCGGGCACACCCCGCACGAGATCATGACGATCGCCAGCATCGTCCAGGCCGAGTCGGGCACCAAGGAGGACATGGGCAAGGTGGCCCGTGTCATCTACAACCGGCTCGACGGCAACCCGCCCCGCAAGCTGGAGATGGACAGCACGGTGATGTACGCGCTGAACAAGTACAACATCGAGGCGTCCCACAAGGACCTTGAGAGCGAGTCGCCCTACAACACCTACAAGCACTTGGGGTTGCCCCCCGGCCCGATCGCCAACCCGGGTGACGAGGCCATCCAGGCGGCGCTCAACCCCACCAAGGGCGACTGGGTCTGGTTCGTGACCACCTGTCCGGCGAAGCGCGTCACCAAGTTCGCCTCGGCGGAGTCCGACTTCTTCGTGCTCAAGGCCGAGTACGAGAGGAACAAGGTGAACGGGTGCTGAGGGCGGCGGTCCTGGGGTCGCCGATCGTCCACTCGCTCTCCCCTCACCTGCACCGCGCCGCCTACGAGGGCATGGGGTTGCACGACTGGCGCTACGAGGCGATCGAGTGCGACGAGGCCGGACTCCCCGCCCTCCTCGCCGGCCTGGAGGGAGACTGGGCGGGGCTCTCGCTCACGATGCCGCTCAAGCGGGCCGTGCTGCCGCTGCTCGACACCGTCTCGGAGCTCGCGCTCCAGGTGGGCGGAGCCAACACCGTGATCCTGCGCGACGGTGTCCGGCACGGGGACAACACCGACGTGTACGGCATCGTCCGGGCGCTCGCCGAGGCGGGCGTGGCCCCGCCACGTGCGGCGACCGTCCTGGGCGGCGGGGCGACGGCGGCCTCCGCGCTCGCCGCCCTGCGCGAGCTGGGCCTCGACGAGGCGATCCTCGTGGTCCGCGACCCCGCCAGGGCGGGGGAGACCACCCGGGTGGCCGAGCGGCTGGGCATGGACCTTTCGGTGCGGACCCTCGACAAGCTCGACACCGCGACCGAGGTCGACCTGGTCGTCTCGACCCTGCCCTCCGGTGTGGCCGACGACTTCGCCGGGACGTTGGCGGGCGTGCCCGCCCTCTTCGACGTGGTCTACGCGCCCTGGCCCACCCGCCTGGCCGTGGCCGTGGCCGAGCGGGGCGGGATCGTCGTCGGTGGTTTCCCGATGCTTCTGCACCAGGCGGTCCGGCAGGTCGAGATGATGACCGGCCGCGCGGACGTGCCGGTGGAGGCGATGCGCGAGGCGGGTAAGGCCGAGATCGTCAGGCGTGCCGCTCCGGCGGAGTGATCGCTCGCGGGGCCGGGATGATTCTGTGTGAGCAGGCTGTTGTGGTAGAGTAACGACTCGATCGGTCCGGCGTGCCTGCTGGACGCGCAAGCGGAGGTCGTCCTCCCACCTCGTCGGCCGCAAGGTTGACAGGTCAGGATCACAACCGGGGTTAAACCTCCGGCAGAGCTTACGGCGTGAAGCCTTCGAGTTCATGTGGCCCCGCATGCGTGACGTGCGGGGCATCTTGCGTTCGAACGCCCTCAACAGGGTGTGCGTTCTACGACCTCCCGGCACGATCGAGCATGTTGCGGCCTCCTCCCGGACGGCCGCGGATCGCAACCTAGGAGGCCCCATCAGCGCCGAGCCCCGCATCAATGACCGCATTCGCGTGCCCGAGGTCCGCCTCGTCGGCCCGAACGGCGAGCAGGTGGGCATCGTCTCCATCGGCGACGCCTTGAAGCTGGCTCAAGAATCCGACCTCGACCTGGTCGAGGTCGCGGCAACGGCTCGCCCGCCAGTGTGCAAGCTCATGGACTACGGCAAGTTCAAGTACGAGTCCGCGATGAAGGCACGTGAGGCGCGCCGTAACCAGGCGTACACCATCATCAAGGAGATCAAGCTTCGGCCGAAGATCGATCCGCACGACTACGAGACCAAGAAGGGTCACGTGGTGCGGTTCCTCAAGGCCGGCGACAAGGTCAAGGTCACCATCATGTTCCGCGGGCGGGAGCAGTCCCGGCCCGAGCTGGGCTTCCGGCTCCTGCAGCGGCTGGCGGAGGACGTGACGGAGCTCGGCTTCGTCGAGTCCCAGCCCAAGCAGGACGGTCGAAACATGATCATGGTGATCGGGCCGCACAAGAAGAAGGCCGAGGCCAAGGCCGAGAAGGCCGCCGCCAAGGCGCGACATGACGAGAACCCTTCGGGGGACGCGTCATCGGCCGAGGACGGGACGCGCGTCAACGACGAGGTGTCCGTCAACGGAGCGGTGGCGGCTCCGCAGGAGTAACTCGCATAGCCTGGATCGTCAGGTAGTCGCGAGATCAGTCCGAGACCGGGTCCGGTCTCGTAGTCAGGCACGCCCTTGACTTGGGTTACCGGCCCGGGACATCGGCACGATCGAGGGAGAGACGGCTGAGATGCCGAAGATGAAGACGCACAGCGGTGCGAAGAAGCGGTTCAGGCTCACGGGTTCCGGCAAGCTTGTGCGCCGCCGCGCCAACCGTGCGCACTACAACGAGCACAAGCCGTCCACCTTGACGCGTCGTCTCAAGCCCGAGGTCGTGCTTTCCGAGGCCGACGCCAAGAAGATCAAGAAGCTGCTCGCTAAGTAACCGCCCCCGGGGAGATAGATACACATGGCACGCGTGAAGCGGGCGATCAACGCCAAAAAGAAGCGCAAGGTCGTTCTCGAGCGGGCGAAGGGCTACCGGGGTCAGCGATCCAGGCTGTACCGCAAGGCCAAGGAGCAGATGCTCCACTCGATGACGTACGCCTACCGCGACCGCAAGGACCGCAAGGGCACCTTCCGCCGTCTCTGGATCCAGCGCATCAACGCCGCTGCCCGCCAGAACGGCATCACCTACAACAGGCTCATCCAGGGCCTGCGGCTCGCCTCCATCGAGGTCGACCGCAAGATCCTCGCCGACCTCGCGGTCAACGACGCCGCCACGTTCGCGACGCTGGTGGAGGCCGCCAAGAAGGCGCTTCCCGCCGACGTGAACGCGCCGGTCGCCGGCTGAGCGAGGTACTGACGACCGTGCGGCCCGCAGCGATGACGCTGCGGGCCGCATTCGCATTCTTGGGGGACGGGCATGGCCGGGTCTGAGCTGACCAACATCAAGTCGCCGCGGGTCAAGGCCGCGCGGAGGCTGACGAAGCGGGCCTTCAGGGACCGCGACCGTTCCTTCCTGGCAGAGGGGCCGCAGGCGGTCCGCGAGGCGCTGGCGCTGGACGAGGTCGTGGTGGAGCTTTTCGCCACGGCCGAGGCCGAGTCGCGTCACGCCGACATCGTCGCCGCCGCCACCGCCGCGGGGGTGCCCGTCCATCGGGCCAGTGGCGAGGTGATGGCCGAACTGGCCCAGACCGTCACCCCCCAGGGGGTGCTGGCCGTGTGCCGCTTCGTGCACGTGCCCCTGGACACCTCCGTCGTCTCCGGTTCCACGCTGGTGGCGGTGCTGGCTCACGTCCGTGATCCCGGCAACGCGGGCACCGTGCTGCGTACGGCCGACGCCGCGGGCGCCGACTCCGTCCTTTTCACCGACGCCTCGGTCGACCCCTACAACGGCAAGTGTGTGCGGGCGAGCGCCGGCAGCCTGTTTCACCTTCCCGTCACCACGGGCGTCCCGGTGGCGCGGGCCGTGGAACACCTGAAGGGGGCCGGGCTGCGGGTGCTCGCCGCCGACGGCGCGGGCAGGCAGACCCTGGACGACGTGGACCTGTCGGGCCCGACGGCCTGGATCTTCGGTAACGAGGCGTGGGGGCTCCCCGAGGAGATCCTGAAGCTGGCGGACGAGGTCGTCCGGGTTCCCATCTACGGGCGGGCGGAGAGCCTGAACCTCGCGACCGCCGCCGCGGTCTGTCTGTATGCATCTGCCCGTTCTCAGCGCACCGGCCCCGGCCCCAGGTGACGCCGCCCGCCCGGCGAGGCTGCCGTACGGCGTGAGAAACCCGCTATTGTCGGCGATGTAGCGTCGAGGAGGCGGGGTCGTGCACGGCGAACACACCGGTGAGCGGAGCACCGATGCCGCTTCTGTGATCGACGTCGACGAGCTTCCCGACGGCCTCGTGGTGACCGACGGTGAAGGCCGTGTGCTCACCGTCAACCGGTCCGCGGCCCGTCTGACCGGCGTCACCCGCGAGCGGGCCGCGGGGCGGCACCTGCGCGACGTGTTCTCCTTCCACGACCACGACGGGCGCGACTGGTGGAAGTGGTTCGACCCCTACGGTGGCCTGTCCAGCCGGGCCCGCCAGCCCGAGCTGCCGCTGCGCACCTCCGGCGGCCAGGAGCTGCTGGTGGCCGCCCGGCTGGTGCGCGAGCCCAGGCGGGGTGGCGCGGTCGTCCGGGTGGTCATCACGTTGCGCGACGCCGGGGCCCGCGCCCGCCTGGAGCGCAGCCGCGCCGACCTGGTCTCCACCGTCGCCCACGAGCTCCGTTCCCCGCTGACCAGCGTCAAGGGGTTCACCGCGACCCTGCTGGCCAAGTGGACCCGCTTCACCGACGATCAGAAGCTCGTCATGCTGGAGACCGTCAACGCCGACGCCGACCGGGTGACCCGGCTGATCACCGAGCTGCTCGACGTCTCGCGCATCGAGTCGGGGCGGCTGGAGATCCACCGCCAGGTGGTCGACGTCCCGGCCAGGATCTCCAGGATCATCGCGGGCCGGGTGGCCGCGGGCGAGCCGGAGGACCGCTTCGTGCTCCAGGTGCGCGGTGAGCTGCCCGAGACCTGGCTCGACCAGGACAAGATCGATCAGGTGCTCGCCAACCTGATGGAAAACGCGGTGCGGCACGGGCGCGGTACGGTGACAATAGTCGTCGAGCCGAGTGAATGGGGAGTGAGCGTGTCCGTCCGCGACCAGGGGGAGGGCATCCCGCCCGAGCTGGTCACGCGCGTCTTCCGGCAGTTCTGGCGGGGCAACGCCCGCCGTCGCGGTGGCACCGGGCTCGGCCTGTTCATCGTCAAGGGGCTGATCGAGGCTCACGGCGGCACCATCTCCGTGCAGCGCGGGCCCGAGGGCGGCGCCGAGTTTCGATTTATGGTGCCCACCGGCACCCCCGACTTCGCCTGATCGCGAATGTCGGCCCGGTGGGCTTACCCGACTAGACTCATGGCCGCTCAAGCCCTGGATTCGGAGCTCTCTCTTGTCAAACTACGACCCGGTCGAGGTGACCCCGCTGCACGCCGACGAGATGGCGCGCATGCAGGCCGAAGCGCTCGACGCCATCAAGGCGGCGCGCGACCTCGAAGAACTCAAGCAGGTGCGCCTCGCGCACGCCGGTGACCGCTCGCCGATCGCCCTGGCCAACCGTGAGATCGGCGCGCTGCCTCCGGCGGCCCGCTCCGAGGCGGGCAAGCGCATCGGCGGCGCCCGCCGGTCGGTCGCCGACGCCCTCGCCGAGCGGCAGGCACAGCTGGAGGCCGAGCGCGACGAGCGGGTCCTCGTCGAGGAGACCGTCGATGTCACACTGCCCTCCACCCGCGCCCCCCGCGGCGCCAGGCATCCGCTCACCACCCTTCAGGAGCGCATCGCCGACGCCTTCGTCGCGATGGGCTACGAGGTGGCGGAGGGGCCCGAGCTGGAGGGGGAGTGGTTCAACTTCGACGCGCTGAACATCTCTCCCGACCACCCGGCGCGCTCGGAGCACGACACCTTCTTCGTGGAGTCCGTCGACTCCGGCAAGGTGCTGCGCACCCAGACCTCTCCCGTCCAGATCCGGGCGCTGCTCACCCGGGAGCTCCCGGTCTACGTGATCTCGCCGGGCAAGGTGTTCCGCACCGACGAGCTCGACGCCACCCACACCCCGGTCTTCCATCAGGTCGAGGGGCTGGCGATCGACGAGGGCCTGACCATGGCCCACCTCAAGGGCACCCTCGACCGGTTCGCCGAGGTGATGTTCGGTGAGGGCATCACCACCCGCTTCCGGCCCAACTACTTCCCGTTCACCGAGCCTTCCGCCGAGATGGACCTGAAGTGCTTCGTCTGCCGTGGCGCCTCCGCGCTGCCGGGCAACCCGCACTGCCGCACCTGCAAGTCGGAGGGCTGGATCGAGTGGGGTGGCTGCGGCATGGTCAACCCGCGGGTGCTCGTCGCCTGCGGCGTCGACCCCGCCCGCTACAGCGGCTTCGCCTTCGGTATGGGCGTCGAGCGCACCCTGATGTTCCGTCACAACGTCGAGGACATGCGCGACATGGTCGAGGGAGACGTCCGCTTCACGCTTCCCTTCGGAATGGAGATCTGATGAAGGTCCCGCTTTCATGGCTGCGGGAGTATGTCGATCTCCCCGCCGTCACGGCGCACGAGATCGCCGAGAAGCTCACCGCCGCCGGGCTCAAGCTCGAATCCGTCACCTCCTACGGCCACGACATCAAGAACGTCGTCGTGGGCGAGGTGATCTCCTTCGAGACGCTGGAGGGTTTCAAGAAGCCCATCCGCCACTGTCAGGTCGAGGTGGGGGAGGCCGCGCCGCGTGAGATCGTCTGCGGCGCGACCAACTTCGAGGCCGGCGACCGCGTTCCGGTCGCGCTGCCCGGCGCCGTGCTGCCCGGCGGATTCGAGATCGCCTCGCGCAAGACCTACGGGCGCCTGTCCGACGGCATGATCTGCTCGGAGGCGGAGCTCGGCATGGCCGACTCCTCACCCGGCATCCTCGTGCTGCCCGCCGGCACGCCGATCGGCGCGGACGTGGTCGAGTTGCTCGGCCTGCGTGACGACGTGATCGAGCTGGAGATCACTCCGGACATCGGCTACGCCCTCTCGATCCGGGGTGTGGCCCGCGAGGCCGCCACCGCCTTCGACTCGGCGTTCATCGACCCCGCCGACGTCTCCCCGCCCGCCGCGTCGGCCCCGTCCTATCCGGCCTCGATCGCCGACCCGTCGGCCTGCGACCGCTTCGTGCTTCGCGAGATCCGCGGATTCGACCCGTCGGCGCCGAGTCCGCTGTGGATGCGCGCCCGGCTCTCCCGCGCCGGTATGCGCCCGGTCTCGCTCGCCGTCGACGTCACCAACTACGTCATGCTGGAGATGGGCCAGCCGCTGCACGCCTTCGACGCGGCCAAGCTGACCGGCGAGATCGTGGTGCGCAGGGCCGAGCCGGACGAGACGCTGGAGACACTGGACCACGTGGTCCGCAAGCTCCACCCGGACGACATCCTGATCACCGACGGGTCGGGTGCGATCTCGATGGCCGGCACCATGGGCGGCCTGCACACCGAGATCTCCGACACCTCCACCGACATCGTGATCGAGGCGGCCCACTTCTCCGCCAGCGGCACCGCGCGCATGTCGCGCCGGCACAACCTGGTGAGCGAGGCCTCCAAGCGCTTCGAGCGGGGCGTCGACAGGGAGCTCCCGCTGTACGCCTCCTGGCGTGCGGCCGAGCTGCTGGCCGAGCTCGGCGGCGGTACGATCCAGCCGGGCGTCACCCACGCCGAGGTGGAGGTCGAACCGGTCCACATCGCCGTCCCGAGCGGTTACCCGGGCAGGGTCGCGGGCACCGCCTACGACCGCGAGACGGTGATCCGCCGCCTGGAGCAGGTCGGCTGCACGGTGGAGAGCCCCGCCGCCGCGACCGGGTCGGTGACGAGTGGCACGGCAGGCGGCACCGCCGCCACGGGCGACCCGGCCTCCGCCGGAATCGCCGCGAAACTCGCGGTCACCGGTGACGACATGCTGGCGGTCACCCCACCCTCATGGCGGCCGGACCTGACCGACCCGAACGATCTCGCCGAGGAGGTCATCAGGCTGGAGGGCTACGAGAACCTGCCCTCGATCCTGCCCGCCGCCCCTGCGGGCGCCGGTCTCAGCGAGAGCCAGCGCCTGCGCCGCAGGGTCGGTCGCGCCCTGGCCGCCGCGGGGTACGTCGAGATCCTCGCCTATCCCTTCACCGGGGAGCACGATCTCGACAACCTGCAGCTGCCCGCCGATGACGCGCGCCGCATGGCCGTACGGCTGGCCAACCCGCTCAGCGAGGACGAGCCGCTGATGCGGACGACGCTGCTGCCGGGCCTGCTCAAGACGCTGGTACGCAACGTGGGCCGGGGATTCGGCGACGTGGCGCTGTTCGAGGTGGGTCTGGTCTACCGGCCCTCGTCCGACGTGCCCTCCGTCGCTCCCGTGCTGGGCGTCGACCGCAGGCCGAGCCCGGAGGAGCTCGCCTCGATCGAGTCCGCGCTACCCGCCCAGCCGCTTCGGGTCGGGGTCGTGCTGGCCGGGGAGTTCGAGCCGTCCGGCTGGTGGAGCAAGGGTCGCCCGGCCGGCTGGGCGGACGCCGTCGAGGCGGCCCGCGTGGTGGCCGCGGAGGCCGGAGTCACCCTTGAGGTCCGCGCGGACCGGCACGAACCCTGGCACCCAGGCCGTTGCGCCGCGCTGTACGCCGGTGACGTGCTCGTCGGTCACGCCGGTGAGCTGCACCCGCGCGTCGTCGAGGCGTACGGCCTGCCGCCGCGCACCTGCGCGATGGAGCTGGAGCTGACCCGGCTGGAGTCGCTCGCCGCCGGTTCGCCGCAGGCTCCGGCGATCTCCGCCTACCCTGTCGCGAGTCAGGACGTCGCACTCATCGTCGACGCGGCGACCCCGGTGGCCGCCGTGGAGGCGGCGCTGCGCGAGGGCGCGGGCCCGCTGCTGGAGTCGATCCGGCTGTTCGACGTCTACACCGGCGCCCAGGTGGGCGAGGGCGGAAAATCCCTCGCCTACTCGCTGCGCTTCCGGGCGTCCGACCGGACGCTCACCGCGGAGGAGACCACCGCGGCCCGCGACGCGGCCGTGGCTCTGGCGGGGGAGCGCACCGGGGCGCGACAGCGCGGAGCCTGACCGGTTCACAGGGGGCTCGGGGTGTGTCCCGGGCCCCCTTTTCGCCGTATCGGGCCGGGATGCCTGTTTTCTGGGAGGTGGCGATGGCATACCTCGCCGGTCGCTCGGGGCGGATCGCCCGCCCGGAGCGGAGAAGAGCTTTCCCCAGGAGGGGATGATGAGGCATCTGCTGGTGTTCGCCGAGCGTGACGCCGCCGAGGAGGTCGCCGAGAGCGTGGCAGGGGAGTTCCCGGTGGTCGGGGTGCCCGAGGTGGTGAGGGAGACTCTCGCGGGTGAGGACGACGCCGAGGACGCTCAGTGGCTGGTGGTGGTCGAAGACCCTTCCGGCGCGCTGTCGCCGGAGGGGGTTGCCCGGCTGGAGGCGCTGGCCGAGAGGCACGAGGGCTGGCACGAGAGTGGGTGAGGCGCTGGTGAGACGCGGCGCCGACCGGTGCCAGGGACGGGGGATATGTCCGGCCGGTGCGGCGGAGCCCGCCTCGGGGTGTCCGGGGCGCGGGACCAGGCTTTAGAGCCGGTCGATGTCCGTCAGGTCGATGTCGATGTCGAACGGCGCCGAGATCTTGAGCTGGTCGTGGTGGATACCGGTGAGAACGTAGGACCTGGCGACCGGGTCGAGCTCGTAGACGTAGACGGCGGGCTTTCCCGACTGGTTCTCGACCAGCCAGAAGTGTGCGATGCCCGCCTCGGCGTACAGCGTCGGCTTGCGGTCGCGGTCGCGCTCCTTGGAGTCGGGGAGATGACCTCCACCACCAGCACGACGTCTTCGGCCCGGTAGAAGGTCTGCTCCGGACTGTGCTCGGCGGAGGCATGGATGACGCTGATGTCGGGCTCGGGCCGCTGCCGCTCGCCCAGGACGACGCTCATCTCTCGGCGCGCTCGAAGATCTTTTGGAATGGTCCGGTTAAGACCCGTTTCCAGGAGATACATGGTGCTCGTGTGAAAAGAAGCCTGAGGACTCACGAAGACCAGGCTTCCGTCAATTAACTCTGTGTGTGCGGGCAATTGCGAAATGCGATCGAGGTCCGCCGCGACGAACCCCTCCGGCGGGGGGAAGGCCCAGGCGGGCAGCGAGGACTCCGTCATCTCGGGGCTCCGTACGTCGATCGTCATGCCCTTACGGTAGCAATGTGATTCCGTTCCGTGAGGATATTCGCCGGTGTCCGTCTCAGGCGCGGGCGGCCTCCTCACGGCGGGCGCGCTCCCTGACCGCGTACTCGTCGGTGCGGGCGTCGTAGGTGCGGAACCTCGGCAGCAGCGCGGCCATCGCGGCCACCGCGCCGACGCACAGCAACCCGCCGGCGCCCAGGGAGAAGCGGGTGCCGCCGAGCTGGGCCATCAGGCCGGCCCTGGCGTTGCCGAGCATCGGGCCGCTGGTGTAGGAGAGCAGTTCGATCCCCGCCAGACGGCCGCGGAACTCGTCGGGGATGGTCTGGTTCCAGATGGTCGAGCGGAAGACACCGCTGATCATGTCGGCTGCCCCGGCCACGGCCAGGAAGGCGAAGATGCCCCAGACCTTGGGCATCAGCGCCGCCAGCGCCACCGCCACCCCCCACACGGCCGCCGCGACGATCACGCCGAGGCCGTGCCGGTGCACGTGCGCGGTCCATCCGGAGGTGACCGAGGCGATCAGCGAGCCGATGGCGGAGGCGGAGAAGAAGAGCCCGAGAGCCTCGGGGGCCCCCAGTTCGTCGGCGAGGAACGGATACAGCGCGGTGGAGAACGCGAAGATCATCGCGGCGATGTCGACCAGATAGGTGCCCATCAGGTCGGGACGGCCCACGGCGTAGCGGACCCCCTCGATCAGGGAGCTGATCGAGGCTTCGGGGCCGTCCTCCGAGCGCGGCTGGGCCCGGACCATCCAGAGCAGGACCAGGGACGCCAGGAAGGTCACGACGTTGATGCCGTACGCGACGGCGACGCCGAACCAGGCCGCGATCAGGCCGCTGAGACCCGGGGCGACGATGGCGCCCAGGTTCCACCGGAAGGCGCTGAGGGCGGCGGCCGCGGTCAGCTGGTCGTGCTTGACCACGCGCGGCAGCAGCGCCTCCAGGCTGGGCCGCTGCAGGCTGCCCAGCCCGGCCGAGAGCGCGCCGACCACGTACAGCACCCAGACCTGTGGTTTCGGCAGCAGCGCGTTGAGGGTCAGGATCGCGACCGTGAGGCAGAGGCCCACCTCGGTGAGAAGAATGATCTTGCGCCGGTCGAGGGCGTCGGCGATCGCCCCGCCCCAGAGCCCGCACACCACCATCGGGACGAACTCGGCCACGCTGACCAGGCCGACCGCCAGGTAGGAGCCGGTGAGCTCCTTCATCTGCAGCGGGACCGCGACCAGTGTCAGAAAGGTGCCGAACATCGTGATGACGCCGGAGCCGAAGAGCAGCCGGAAGTCACGTGAGTCGCGCAGGGGGCTGAGATCCATCACCAGGCGGCGAAGCAGGGATTTGATCGGTCGATCGGCGTTTTCCGGCACGAGCAGTTAGTTTCGGCGGCGACCCGTGCGGGGGCAAATCATTTTCCGAACGGGTCACCGCCGTGGTGGGGTATCGGAAAACCGTTTCCGCCCTCGCGGGAGACGACGGGTGCGGGGCCCGGGGGTGGAGCGGGCGTCAGAGGTTCAGGACCTCCTGGCGCAGCCGGGTCTTGAGGATCTTGCCGCCGGGGTTGCGGGGAAGCTCCGTCTCGCGCACCCAGAACCTGACCGGGATCTTGAAGGGGGCGATCCGCTCGCGCAGGAAGGCCCCCAGTTCCTCGTCGCTCGCCGGGGACGACAGCCGGAGTACCGCGCCGACCTCCTCGCCCAGTTCCTCGTGGGGGATCCCGATCACCGCGGCGTCCTCGACCGCCGGGTGTTCGAACAGCGCGGCCTCGACCTCGGCGCAGTAGACGTTCTCGCCGCCGCGGATGACCATGTCCTTGGCCCGGTCCACGATGAACACGAATCCCTCCTCGTCCACCCTGGCGAGGTCTCCGGTGTGCAGCCACCCGTCGACGATGGTCTCCGCGGTGGCCTCGGGCCGGTTCCAGTAGCCCAGGATGACGTTCGGGCCGCGCAGGCAGAGTTCGCCGATCGCGCCGACCGGCAGTTCGGCGCCGGTCGGGTCGGTGATCCTCACCTCGACCACGGCCATCGGCAGGCCGATGCTGTCGGGTTTGGCCAGGTAGTCGGCTCCGGTGTTGCTGATGGCGAGCGCGGTGGTCTCGGTCATGCCGTACCCGTTGGAGGAGGAGCGGTTGGGCAGTTGCGCGGTGATGCGCTCCAGTAGCTTCGGCGGGGCGGGGGCGCCGCCGTACCCGAGGCCACTGAGGCTGGAGATGTCGTACTTGCCCAGGTCGGGGTGCGACAGGAGCTGCCACACGTTGGTGGGTACGCCGGTGAGACCGGTGATCCGCTCGCGCTCGATCAGCTCCAGCGCACGGCCCGGGTCCCATTTGTACATCAGCACCAGGCCACCCCCGCTGAACATGGTGGTGGTCATCGCCGCGAAGCAGCCGGTGGCGTGGAAGAGCGGCACGGTGAGCAGGGTGATCCGCCGCTGCCCCGAGGTCTCACCCGGATCCTTGCCCGCCCTGATCGCACCCCGGTACATGCCGTAGGCGACGGTCATCGGCGACTGCCCGAGGTTGCGGTGGCTGCCGAGCGCCCCCTTGGGGCGGCCGGTGGTGCCGGAGGTGTAGAAGATCGTCGCCGGGTCCTCGGGGGAGAGGTCGACCGGGGGCAGCGTCACGTCCGCCTCCACCTCGCCCATCACGTCCTCGAAGGAGCGGGCGCCCTCGGGTGTCTCGCCGCGGGTCACGATGAGCGCCGGGCCCGGCCCGGCGAGCCCGGCCGCCCGCTCTCCGTCGGCGATCAGCACCTTGGCCCCCGAGTCGGAAAGCCCGTACTCCAGCTCCTGCGGTGTCCACCACGCGTTGAGCGGAACGGCTATCGCCCCCGCGGCCAGCGCGGCCGAGAAGGCGATCACCCATTCGGGGTAGTTGCGCATGGCGATGGCCACCCGGTCGCCCTTGACCACGCCGTAGTCGTCCACCAGGCGTCGCGCGAGCGTGGCGGTCCGCCGGTAGTGCTCCTCGTAGGTGATGCGCTCGTCCTCGTACGCCAGGAAGACCTTGTCGCCGTGGAACCTGCTCGTCTCGAGAAGTGCCCGGAAGTCGCGGGGCGCGTGCTTCCAGGTTCTGACGGTCCCGCCGTGGCTGAGGATCTCTTCCGTCTCGAAAAGCTGCCCCGGCGCGGTGAGCCGGGCTTGGAGCTGGTCATGGGTGACAGTCATGCGTTCGCACTCCCGGAGAACGAGGGACCGGAAACGTCACGATACCGACCGGTAGGTACGTGCAACAGTGCCGAAACATTACCGATGACCTCGTGCCCGTATTCACAAGTCGCGAAGCGTGATTTTCTGATCTTTCCGCCTGGATGGGGTTTTTCTGGGGCTGGGAGCCTCTGCCGCGCCGGGCTTGCATGGCAATCCTCCAAGATGCATAATCTTTCTAGTAAGTCCATGAGAAGTAGTGCATGACTATGCAGAAATCGAGAGGGGTCGGATGAGAGCGGCGATCGCGGGTGCCAGCGGTTACGCCGGAGGTGAGCTCCTGCGCCTGCTGCTGTCCCACCCCGGCATCGAGATCGGCGCGCTGACGGCGGCCTCAAGTGCGGGCACCGCCCTCGGCGCCCACCAGCCACACCTGGCCCCGCTGGCCGACAGGATCCTGCTGGAGACCACTCCCGAGACCCTCGGCGGCCACGACCTCGTCTTCCTCGCCCTGCCGCACGGGCAGTCGGCCGCGGTCGCCGAGCAGCTCGGCGACCGCACCCTCGTGGTCGACTGCGGCGCCGACTTCCGGCTCGCCGACCCCGCCGCATGGGAGCACTTCTACGGTGGCGTCCACGCGGGCACCTGGCCCTACGGACTGCCCGAGCTGCCGGGGCGGCGCGAGGAGTTGCGCGCCACCCGGAGGATCGCCGTGCCGGGGTGCTACCCGACGGCCGTCACCCTGGCCATGTTCCCCGCCTTCGCCGCCGGACTCGTCGGACCCGACGTGGTGGTGGTCGCCGCCAGCGGCACCAGCGGGGCCGGCAGGGCGCCCAAGCCGAACCTCCTGGGCAGCGAGGTGATGGGCTCCGCCAGCGCGTACGGCGTCGGCGGCGTCCACCGGCACACCCCGGAGATGGAGCAGAACCTCTCCCCCCTGGCGGGTGAGCCGGTCACCGTTTCCTTCACCCCCGTGCTGGCGCCGATGAGCCGTGGCATCCTCGCCACCTGCACCGCCCCCGCCAGGCCCGGCCTCACCCCGGCGGTCCTGCGCGAGGCGTATGAGACCGCCACCAAGGACGAGCCGTTCCTGCGGCTGCTCCCCGAGGGCCAGTGGCCCGCGACCTCGATGACCCTCGGCGCCAACACCGCCGCTCTCCAGGTCGTCCTGGACGAGCGCGCGGGCCGCGTCGTCGCCGTCGTCGCCATCGACAACCTCACCAAGGGCACGGCCGGAGGCGCGATCCAGAGCGCCAATCTCGCCCTCGGCCTGCCGGAAGAGTTCGGCCTACCTCTCAATGGAGTCGCCCCATGAGCGTGACCGCACCTCTCGGCTTCCGGGCGTCGGGTGTCGACGCCGGGATCAAGTCCAGCGCCGACCGCGACCTGGCACTGATCGTCAACGACGGCCCCTCGCGCGCCGCGGCCGGGGTCTTCACCAGCAACCGGGTGAAGGCCGCGCCGGTCCTGTGGTCCGCCCAGGTGCTGGCCGGAGGCCGGGTTCACGCCGTCGTCCTCAACTCCGGCGGCGCCAACGCCTGCACCGGGCCGCTCGGCTTCCAGGACACCCACGCCACCGCGGAGAAGGTCGCCGAAGCGCTGGGAGACTCGGCGGGGGAGATCGCGGTCTGTTCCACCGGCCTGATCGGCGAGCGGCTGCCGATGGACTCGCTGCTGGCCGGGGTCGACCTCGCGGTCTCCCAGCTCGCCAGGGACGGTGGTCTGGCCGCCGCCGACGCCATCCGCACCACCGACACCGTCTCGAAGATCTCCTTCAGAAAAGGCGCGGGCGGCTACATGGTCGGCGGCATGGCGAAGGGCGCGGGCATGCTCGCCCCCGGCCTCGCCACCATGCTGTCGGTGATCACCACCGACGCGGACCTGCCCGCCGAGCAACTCGACGAGGTGCTCCGTAAGGTGACGCGGGTCACCTTCGACCGCCTCGACGCCGACGGCTGCATGTCCACCAACGACACCGTTCTGCTCCTGGCCAGCGGTGCCTCCGGGGTCGTTCCCGACCTCGCCGAGTTCGAGCAGGTCCTTCTCGTCGTCTGCGCCGACCTCGCCCGCCAACTGCTGATGGACGCCGAGGGCGCCTCCAAGGCGATCGCCATCGAGGTCGTCGGAGCCGCCTCCGAGGACGACGCGGTCACCGTCGGCCGCGCCGTTTCCCGCTCCAACCTCTTCAAGTGCGCCATCTACGGCGAGGACCCCAACTGGGGCCGGGTGCTGTCGGCCGTCGGCACCACCGACGCCGTCTTCGAACCCGACAGGCTCAACGTGGCGATGAACGGCATCTGGATCTGCAGGGGCGGCGCCGCGGGCGACGACCGCTCCAAGGTCGACCTCACCCCGCGCGAGGTGACGATCACCATCGACCTGTCGGCGGGACCGCACACGGCGACGATCCACACCACCGACCTCACCGCGGAGTACGTCCACGAGAACTCGGCGTACTCCACATGAGACGCGCCGAGGCACTGACGAAGGCCACCACGCTGATCGAGACCCTGCCCTGGCTCGCGAGCTTCCACGGCGCGACCGTCGTCATCAAGTACGGCGGCAACGCGATGACCGAGGAGCACCTTCGCGAGAAGTTCGCCGCCGACGTCGTCTTCCTGCGCTACGCCGGGCTCAAGCCGGTGATCGTGCACGGGGGAGGGCCGCAGATCAACGCCCAGCTCGACCTCCTCGGCATCGAGTCCACCTTCACCGCGGGGCTCAGGGTCACCACCCCCGAGGCCATGCAGGTCGTCAGGATGGTCCTCGTCGGCCAGGTCAACCGCGACGTGGTCGGCCTGATCAACCGGCACGGGCCGTTCGCGATCGGCATGTCCGGCGAGGACGCCCACCTGTTCACCGCCGTACGCAAGCACGCCCTCGTGGACGGCGTCGGCGTCGACATCGGCCAGGTCGGCGACATCGTCAAGGTCGAGGCCGGAGCCGTGCGAGCCCTGCTGGACGACGGGCGGATCCCGGTGATCTCCTCGGTCGCGCGCAGCGACGACGGCACCGTCTACAACGTCAACGCCGACACCGCCGCCGCCGCGCTCGCCGTGGCGCTCCAGGCCTCCAAGTTGATCGTCCTGACCGACGTCGAGGGCCTGTACCGCGACTGGCGCCCCGGCACCGACGAGAACGAGATCATCGAGCAGCTGTCCGCCACCGAGCTGGAGAAGCTCCTGCCGAGCCTGTCCAGCGGCATGATCCCCAAGATGGAGGCGTGCCTGACCGCCGTCCAGGGCGGCGTGTCACGGGCCCACGTGCTCGACGGCAGGGTGCCCCACTCGGTGCTGCTGGAGATCTTCACCGACGAGGGCATAGGAACCATGGTGCTGCCGGACGCCTCCGAGGCGGCGGCCGCGCCGGAGCCGGTCAGGCGGCGGCCCGCGGCCCCCGCCCAGCTGAAGGGGAACGACGAGTGAGCACGCAGGAAAGCCCCGCAGGAGAGGCGCTCGCCAGGCGCTTCGAGGCCGCCTTCATGGCCAACTACGGCGTGCCCCCGTTGGCGCTGGCCCGAGGCGAGGGCGCGAGGGTCTGGGACGTCGACGGCCGCGAGTACCTCGACCTGATCGGCGGCATCGCGGTCAGCTCGCTCGGCCACGCCCATCCCGCGCTGGTGGAGGCCGTCTCCCGTCAGGTCGCCACCCTCGCCCACACCAGCAACCTCTTCCTGCACGAGCCCGAGGTGCTGCTCGCCGAGCGCCTGCTCGGCCTGCTCGGAGCCCCGGCCAAGGTGTTCCTCAGCAACTCCGGTACCGAGGCCAACGAGGCCGCGCTGAAGCTCTCCCTCAAGTACGGGAAGTCGAACGGCCGCACCTACTTCGTGGCCGCGGAGAACGCCTTCCACGGCCGTACCCTCGGCGCGCTCGCCCTGACCGGCAAGCCCTCGATCCGCGACCAGTTCGGCCCGTTCTCGATCGATGTCCGCTTCGTCCCCTACGGTGACGCGGACGCGCTCAAGAACGCGGTCACCGGCGAGTGCGCGGCGGTCTTCCTCGAACCCACCCAGGGCGAAGCGGGCGTCGTGCCCCCGCCCGAGGGCTACTTCACGGCCGCGAGGGAGATCTGCGACGCCACCGGCGCGCTGCTCGTCGCCGACGAGATCCAGTCGGCGATCGGCCGCACCGGGCACTGGTTCGCCCACCAGCACGAGGGCATCCTGCCCGACGTGCTCACCCTGGCCAAGGGCCTCGGAGGCGGCATGCCGATCGGCGCCTGCATCGGCTTCGGCACGGCGGCCACCGTCCTCGCCCAGGGAGACCACGGCTCCACCTTCGGTGGAAACCCCGTCTCCGCCGCCGCCGCGCTCGCCGTGCTCGACACCATTGACAGGGACGGCCTGTTGGAGCACGTCCGGACCCTCGGCGCCGAACTCGCGGAGGGCATCGCCGCGATCGACCACCCGTTGCTCGCCGGTGTCCGCGGCCGGGGGCTGTGGCGGGCCGTCGTGCTGAGTGACGACCGCTCCGCCCAGGTCCAGGCCGCCGCGCAGCGCGCGGGCTTCCTGGTCAACGCCCTCCAGCCCGACGCGGTACGGCTCGCGCCCCCGCTGGTGATCACATCCGCCCAGGTCGCGGCCTTCGTGGCCGCGCTTCCCGCCATCCTCGACGAGGCCGCAGATGCCCAGTAACCTCGCCGGACAGGCGCACGTCAGGCACTTCCTGAGGGACGACGACCTCTCGCCCGCAGAGCAGGCCCAGGTGCTCGACCTGGCCGAGGCCGTGAAGAAGGACCGCTACGCCTACCGCCCCTTCGAGGGCCCGCAGACCGTCGCCGTCCTCTTCGACAAGCACTCCACCCGCACCCGCGTCTCCTTCGCGGTCGGTATCGGCGAGCTCGGCGGGCTCCCCCTCATCCTCGACGCCGGGTCCTCCCAGATGGGCCGGGGCGAGTCGATCGAGGACACCGCCCGAGTCCTGGAACGCCAGGTGGGCGCGATCGTGTGGCGCACCTCGGGCCAGGAGAGGATCGAGGCCATGGCCTCGGAGTCCTCGGTGCCGGTGGTCAACGCCCTCACCGACGAGTTCCACCCCTGCCAGATCCTCGCCGACCTGCAGACCGTGAGGGAGCACTTCGGCAGGACGGCGGGGCTCACCCTGGCCTACTTCGGAGACGGGGCCAACAACATGGCCCACTCCTACCTGCTCGGCGGGGCCGTCGCCGGCATGCACGTGCGGATCGCCACCCCCGCCGGATACCTGCCGGACGCGGAGATCCTCCGGCGGGCCGGCGAGGTCGCCGCCGAGACCGGCGGATCCGTCGCCGTCCTCGCCGACCCGGCCGAGGCCGCCGCGGGCGCGGACGTGATCGCCACCGACACCTGGGTCTCCATGGGGCAGGACGGCAAGGAACAGCGGATCGCCGACCTCATGCCGTACCAGGTCAACGCCGCGCTGATGAGCCGGGCCGCCCCCGGCGCCGTCGTCCTGCACTGCCTGCCCGCCTACCGCGACCTGGAGATCTCCGCCGAGGTCCTCGACGGCCCGCAGAGCCTGGTGTGGGACCAGGCGGAGAACCGGCTGCACGCCCAGAAGGCCCTGCTGTACTGGCTGGTCTCGATGGCGGGCCGCGACGGGGCCCAGAACGCCGACCTCGCGGGTGACACGCCCGGAGGCGGGTGACCCGCATGACGATCCCGATGACCAAGGTCGCCCGCCAGGCACGGATCGCCGACCTCCTGCAGCGGCAACCGGTCAGATCCCAGCCAGAACTGGCCAAACTCCTGCTGGAGAGCGGTGTCGAGGTCACCCAGGCCACCCTCTCCCGCGACCTGGACGAACTCGGCGCGCTCAAGCTGCGCGCCGAGGACGGCTCCCTGGTCTACGCCCTGCCGGGGGAGGGCGGCGGCCGGATAGGACTCGCCAGGCTCGGCACCGGTGAGTCGCCCGCCGCCAGGCTCAGCAGATTCGCGGAGGAACTTCTCGTCTCCGCCGAGGCCTCCGCCAACCTGGTCATCGTCCGTACGCCGCCGGGCGCCGCGCAGTTCCTCGCCTCCGCCATCGACCACGCCGACTGGGAGTCCATCCTCGGTACCGTCGCGGGAGACGACACGATTCTCGTCATCAGCCGCGACCCGATGGGCGGGGCAGCTGTCGCCGAGGGATTGCTGCGGCACGCCGACCGACGTATTTAACCTGCTCAGGCGGTCATCCCTGGCAACATCTGACACTGTGCCAACAAGATCTTGGAGATATCCATCATGACCGACCGGGTCGTACTCGCATTCTCCGGAGGACTCGACACCTCCGTCGCCATTCCCTTCCTCGCCGAGAGGACCGGTGCCGAGGTCGTCGCGGTCGCCGTCGACGTCGGCCAGGGCGGCGAGGACATGGAGGTCATCCGCAAGCGCGCCATCGACTGCGGCGCAGTGGAGTCCGTCGTCGTGGACGCCCGCGAGGAGTTCGCCACCGACTTCTGCGTGCCCGCCCTGCAGGCCAACGCCCTCTACATGGACCGCTACCCACTGGTCTCCGCCCTGTCGCGGCCGCTGATCGTCAAGCACCTGGCCGCGGCGGCGAAGGAGTTCGGCGGCACCCACGTCTCGCACGGCTGCACCGGCAAGGGCAACGACCAGGTCCGCTTCGAGGCGGGCCTGGCCGCCCTGTACCCCGAGCTCAAGGTCATCGCTCCCGCCCGCGACTACGCGTGGACCCGGGACAAGGCGATCGCCTACGCCGAGAAGAAGAACCTGCCGATCGAGACGTCCAACAAGAACCCGTACTCCATCGACCAGAACATCTGGGGCAGGGCCATCGAGACCGGCTTCCTTGAGGACATCTGGAACGGCCCGATCGAGGACATCTACGCCTACACCGCCGACCCGGCACAGCCGCGCGACGCGGACGAGGTCATCATCAGCTTCGTCAAGGGCGTCCCCGTGGCGCTGGACGGGCGTCACCTCACCCCGTTCCGGATCATCGAGGAGCTCAACCGCCGCGCGGGCGCCCAGGGCGTCGGCCGCCTCGACATGGTCGAGGACCGGCTCGTCGGCATCAAGTCCCGAGAGGTCTACGAGGCGCCGGGCGCCATCGCCCTGATCACCGCCCACATGGAGCTGGAGAACGTCACCGTCGAGCGCGACCTCGCCCGCTTCAAGCGGTCGGTGGACCAGCGCTGGGGCGAGCTCGTCTACGACGGCCTCTGGTTCTCCCCGCTCAAGAAGGCCCTCGACACCTTCATCGCCGAGGCACAGGAGCACGTCACCGGCGAGATCCGGATGACCCTGCACGGCGGCAGGGCCACCGTGACCGGGCGCCGCTCCGAGGCGTCGCTGTACGACTTCAACCTCGCCACCTACGACACCGGCGACACCTTCGACCAGTCCCTCGCCAGGGGTTTCGTCGAGCTGTGGAGCCTGCCCTCCAAGATTGCCTCCGCTCGTGACGCCCGATCGGTCTGATTGGGCTAAGGTCGCGGATTGAACTGGGAGGGAGAACAACGGTGACTGATGGTGGCAAGCCCATGCGGCTCTGGGGCGGCCGGTTCGAAGGAGGTCCGGCCGACGCGCTGACCAGGCTCTCGGTGAGCGTGCACTTCGACTGGCGGTTGGTGCCGTACGACCTGATGGCCTCGCGCGCGCACGCCAGGGTGCTGCACCGCGCGAACCTGCTGAGCGACGACGAGCTGGCGCGCATGATCGGCGCCCTGGACGACCTGGAGCGCGCCTGCAAGGCGGGCGAGTTCCGGCCGACCGTCGCCGACGAGGACGTCCACACCGCGCTGGAGCGCGGCCTGCTGGAACGCCTCGGCACGCTCGGCGGCAAGCTTCGGGCCGGTCGCAGCCGCAACGACCAGGTCGCCACCGACCTACGGCTCTACCTCCGCGACCACGTCAGGCACATCGTGTCCAGGCTGGTGGAGCTGGAGACCGCGCTGATGAGCCAGGCCGAGGAGCACGCGGAGACCGCGGCCCCCGGTATGACCCACCTGCAGCACGCGCAGCCGGTCTCCTTCGGCCACCAGCTCCTGGCGCACGTGCACGCCTTCGCCCGCGACATCGATCGCCTGCGCGACTGGGACAGGCGCGCCGCCGTCTCCCCGCTGGGAGCGGGAGCGCTGGCCGGGTCCTCCCTGCCGCTCGACCCCCAGGCCGTGGCCGCAGAGCTCGGCTTCGACTCCGCCGCGCCCAACTCGATGGACGCCGTCGCCGACCGCGACTTCGCCGCCGAGTTCCTGTTCGACGCGGCGATGATCGGCGTGCACCTGTCGCGGCTGGGCGAGGAGATCGTCCTGTGGGCCTCGCAGGAGTTCCGCTGGATCGAGATGGACGACGCCTACTCCACCGGCTCGTCGATCATGCCGCAGAAGAAGAACCCCGACGTGGCCGAGCTGGCCCGAGGTAAGAGCGGCCGTCTCATCGGCAACCTCATGGCGCTGCTGACGACCCTCAAGGGCCTGCCGCTGACCTACAACCGCGATTTGCAGGAGGACAAGGAGCCGGTGTTCGACTCCGTCGACAGCCTGCTGCTGGTCCTTCCCGCGATGGCCGGGCTCGTCGCGACCATGCGCGTCAACACCGCCAAGCTGGAGGCCTCGGCCCCCGACGGGTTCGCGCTCGCCACCGACCTGGCCGAGCTGCTGGTCCGCAGGGGGGTCGCCTTCCGTGAGGCTCATGAGGCGGTCGGGCATCTGGTCGTCTGGTGCCAGGTCAACGACAAGGACTTCGGCGAGCTCACCGACGAGGAACTGGCCAAGGTCTCACCGCACTTCACACCCGACTCCCGTGAGGTCCTCTCGGTGCCCGGCGCCCTGGCGGCCCGCAAGGCGCACGGCGGTACGGCACCCGACCGGGTACGCGGCCAGCTCATCGCGCTGCGAGAGATCGTCGACGCTCAGGCCGCCTGGGCGAGCGGAAGCTGATGCAGGACGAGGGCCGGTCCGACGCGCCGCTGGCCCGCGGCTTCTTCGACCGGCCCGCCCACGAGGTCGCCCCCGACCTGCTGGGACGGGTGCTCGTACACGGACCGGTCGCGTTGCGCCTCACCGAGGTCGAGGCCTACGGGCTGCCGGGTGAGGATCCCGCGTCGCACACCTACCGGGGCCGGACGCCACGTAACGCGGTGATGTTCGGCCCACCGGGCCACCTGTACGTCTATTTCACGTACGGTATGCACTTCTGCGCCAACCTCACGTGCCTTCCCGAGATGATCGGCTCCGGTGTGCTGCTGCGGGCCGGAGAGGTGATCTCCGGCGTGGAGACCGCCCTGGCCCGCCGGGGCGCGGGGAGCACCAAGCCCGTCAGGGAGGTCGATCTCGCCAGGGGGCCGGCGCGACTGGCGGTGGCGCTCGCCTTCACCCGCGAGCACAACGGGCTCGACGCCTGCGCCCCAGGATCACTCTCCGTGATCGAGGGTGAACCGGCCAAGGCGTCGTCCATCCTGTCGGGGCCACGCACCGGCGTCTCGTCAGGAAAGGAGACGCCGTGGCGCTTCTGGATCGACGGCGAGCCCACGGTCTCACCCCACCGCCCGCATGTCCCACGCCGCCGGTAGGCCGCGCGTGCTCTCCCCTGTCGGTCTTCCTCCCGGCTGTCCTCGTGCGCGAGAAGGGTTTCGAGTGGCGTGGTGGTGCCGTGATCGGGCAGGGTGTACAAGAGCGCTAAATGTCCCTTCGAGCATTGGAAAGCAAGGATCGTGACCGACATTCTGGATGACCTCGCCTGGCGCGGCCTGATCGCGCAGTCCACCGACATCGACGCCCTGCGTGCGGCGATGGCCGAGGGTCCGATCACGGTCTATTGCGGCTTCGACCCGACCGCCCCCTCCCTGCACGTCGGCAATCTGGTCCCGCTGCTCACCCTCACCCGCCTCCAGCGGGCGGGCCACCGGGCCATCGGCCTGGTGGGCGGCGCGACGGGCCTGATCGGCGACCCCAGCGGACGGAGCACCGAGCGCTCGCTCAACTCCTCCGACGTCGTGGCCGAATGGGTGGCGCGGATCCGCGTCCAGGTGGAGAAGTTCCTTGACTTCTCGGACGAGAAGACCGGGATCCTCGTCAGCAACCTCGACTGGACCGAGGGCATGTCCGCGATCGACTTCCTGCGCGATGTCGGCAAGCACTTCCCGGTCAACCGGATGCTCGCCCGCGAGTCGGTCTCGGCCCGACTGGGCGGAGAAGGGCTCAGCTACACCGAGTTCAGCTACCAGATCCTGCAGGCCAACGACTACCTGGAGCTGAACAGGCGCCACGGCTGCACGCTCCAGATCGGTGGCAGCGACCAGTGGGGCAACATCACGGCGGGAACGGACCTCATCCGCCGGGTGACGGGCAGCCACGTGCACGCCCTTACCGTGCCACTGATCACCAAGGCCGACGGGACCAAGTTCGGCAAGACGGCCGGTGGCGCGGTCTGGCTCAACCCGGAGATGACCTCCCCGTACGCGTTCTACCAATTCTGGCTGAACGCGGACGACCGTGACGTGGTGAAGTTCCTCAAGATCTACAGCTTCCGGTCCCGTGAGGAGATCGAAGGGCTGGAGAAGGCCGCCGCCGAGCGGCCCGCCGGGCGCGAGGCACAGCGAGCGCTCGCCGAGGAGTTCACCACGCTGCTGCACGGCGCCGACGAGTGCGCCGCGGTGATCGCCGCCTCGGCGGCCCTGTTCGGCCAGGGCTCCCTGCAGGGGTTGCCGGCGCGCACGCTGGGGGAGGCCCTCGCCGAGGTGCCGCGCGCGGAGGTTCCCACCTTGGGGGCGTCCTTCGTCGACCTGCTCGCCGAGAGTGGCCTGGTCAAGTCGAAGTCGGAGGCGCGCCGAGCGGTGAAGGAGGGCGGCGCCTACCTCAACAACGTCAAGGTCACCGACGAGGCGTACGTGCCGTCCGCCGATGATCTGCTCCACGGACGTTTCCTGGTGCTGCGCCGTGGCAAGCGTTCCGTCGGCGGCGTCGAGATCCTCGCGCCCTGACTTTTCTTCCGCACATCCGCACCGCTCCCCGGGTCTCTGGTGCGATGGGGATCTTCCGCGTTGTCCTGGCCTTTGTTGGCTTTTGGCCTTTGGCCAGGTCAACGCGGAAGATCCCGAGCGGTCGGCGTCCGGCTCCGGTCGGGGCGCCGACCGTCTTGTTGAGTAACATTCCGGTAGCGAACGCTTCTGGTTTTCCTAAGCAACCGCGCTGACCTGCGGTTTTGTCGGGAGCAGCTGATTTGACGATGCTTCGAAGGGGGCATAATCTTTTCAATGCCCCGGAGCGAGCCGGACGCCGATCGGCGGACGGGCCCAGGGCCACTCCACCTGAACGAACCTGAGCGTTCGGACTCCGCGTAGGTCACCGGAAAACCGGTTGAGTTCGCTGTTTCCTGGATGGCAGGGTTGGTTCAGTGGGTTGCCTCGAGAGTGAGGCAGAGAGAATCCTAGCGAGTTTACAGGTTTTGTGACAATACAGCTGCCGGTCAGCAATTTGACACAATCTTGATAGGCTTGTACGGTTGAAATACGAAATGGAACGCCCCGGAGTTCTGCCGGACCGGTTGGTCGGGTGTGGGTGATGGTGTACGCGTCCGTTTCTTGAGAACTCAACAGTGTGTT